>NZ_JACJRF010000004.1 GCF_014697105.1 Anabaena subtropica FACHB-260
ATTTCCTGCCCTTTAATCAGATATAGGGCTTGTATTCGTTCTTTGCACCGAGACTGTTTTTGATGTCTGAGCCACTCCTCTAGTTCCTCGACACTTTCTTCAATCTCAATATGCGTTACCCCTGCCATCACATACTCTGAATACTACTTCTGTCTATATTTACCATCTGTCGCATTCTTTTTTCAAATTGGTATTACTATTCACTTCAGATAAGAAACTTCATAACCAGGAATGCCGACAAATTCACCTTGGTAGATAGCTTTTGAGGCTCACAGAAAACCTCTATTCCGTCCACACTGATGGAGTGTTAGCTTGCTCTATAAGCCCATATCTCAAACTTGGCTTGAGATGATAACTCTGTTTCCAACGAACCGTAATGTTCAACACAAAACTCTTCAAACTCGCTCATTACATGAGGAAATATTTCATCCGACACCAGCCAACATAAACCGTATGCCCGTGATTTGGAAAAACTGAGGAGTTCTTCAACAGTGTTACTTACCGTCCACTCTTTTGCAATCACATACTTTGACCGATAACCTTTGCTATAAAAATAGTCTTCTACGTTAATTTCTTCAATTACTTTATTGACACGCTTCGATGCTTCTTTCGCTTCGTATTTAGCTAAAATAGCTCTCAAATAACGCTCAAATTCCATGCGGGCAGGTGGGGTAATCCATTGAGCATTGAGATAAAAACCTTGTGGTTTCAAGACGCGATGAATCTCATCTAGAAACATTTTTTTATTGGAAATGCCGTGAACCATGTGAACGGTTAACACAACATCAAAACTCTTATCTGTAAAAGGTAATTGTGAAGCATCGGCATGAATCAAGTTCAGATTTTGAGGAATTTTGTCCAGTTTTTTTCTTAATTGGTCAAGCATTGCTTCAGAAACATCAATTCCTGTGACAGGATAGCCGCGTCTGATGAAAGGAAGAACATTCAATCCTGTACCAATACCAGGTTCTAAAAAAGATGTCTCAGGCGTTGCATCAACTAATTCCAGGATAAAATCTGCAACTTCCTGCGCGACGGATTCTGTTAACCAACGGGTTTGGTCGTAAAGGTGAGCAATGTTGTCGTAATAAGTAGACTTGACCATTTTGCTAAAATTTATACAGTAGTTAAAACTATCAACTTTTTTATTGTTAGGTTATAGGCTGACTTTTACCGCTTGTCGTCTCATTTAAAACTTCTCTAAAAATCGACCTAATCGACAATCTTGAGGAGTAATACCAAACTTACGCTTGAATGCGGCGGCGAAGTGACTTTGATTTGCATAACCGACTGTGTTAACTACTGTTCTCACGTTCTGCTTTTGTTCTTGTAGCAGCTTTCGCGCTACTTCTAAGCGATAGTCACGCAAATAGCCAAATACTGTAGTACCAAACACTTCACGAAAGCCGTACTTTAGTTTGTTGTCATTAATACCAACTGTCTTAGCTAAGTCAATCAATGAGGGTGGATGATCGTAGTTTTTGCTAAGAATATCCCTAGCTTGATAAATTTTCTCAACATCGCCAGCTTTGAGATTAATCAAGGGTTGTTTATCTCCCTCAGCTTCTATTAATTGGGCAAACTGCAAAGCTAGTAATTCTAAAACCTTGCCTTCAAGATACATTCTTTGTATCATCCCTTGATAGGGAACATTGAGAATTTGCTGTAATGCTGTCTGTATAGGAGGGGTAATCTTGCCCACTGGATGGTGAAACAAGGGTGGTGAGTCTTTTTCTAAGAAAGGCTGTAACTGTTTTGGTAGATGCTCTAGTCCATCGATAAAGGTTTTAAAGAAGTCTAAGTCTATACAAATTCTAATTAAATAGATGCGATCGCCTGCAAAATATTGTTCTACTTCTTCAATATCTGGTAAGTAGAATAGGTAATTATTTCCTACTGTTTCTTGATAATTTTCTCTAACGCCTGGAATCCCTGGACAAATTACATTATGATTACCTGATAAATAAAATTTAGCTGTTAGTACGTAACTACCATAGTGATCAACTATACTATTAACTTGTTGATAGTAATAATCATCAAAAATTTCTAGAACTAATCCTGGGCGAAATTCAACTACTTGGGAATAAGTATCACATAAGCTGTTGCGGAATCTCTGAATTTGGTCAAATCCCTTAGTATTATAGGATACCTCTAGATTTTCTAAAGTTTCCTGTTCAATCTGATTGATTTGCTCTTCCGTCAGGATATTTGTCATGTTTTAACGGCAATTTTAGATAATCAGTTGCAATAAATTATCAACTGTAAAACTAATTAATGTATAATCTACAGTAATTAGTATTTTATTGCAATAAAAAATTAATCTCATTAGTGATAGTATTTGCTATACCATCAACCATAACTAAATAGCTGTTTAGCAAGAGCATGATATTTGCAGAATTAGATCAATTGAAGGGAGCAATGAGAAAAAATGGCGTTGCATATTTGCAGTATAAATTGAGAATTTTGTACAACGCTAAAAGTTGATTCTTTGCTCGTACTCTGCGAGAACGCCTTGTGGCGGATGCGTGTGAGCGTTCGCGGAGCATCTTCTAGAGAAGCGGGGTTGTAGCCCGGCAAAAATCATCCCATCATTCAGCAATGCCAAATAAATAAACCCAACTCACAAGCTAGTTGGGTTTTGTTTGATTTCTATGCAGTGACTTCTGTTTGCTTTTCTTGAGTTTGCAAGGATGCGTATAAACGATTCAGTGCGTTAACGTAAGCTTGGGCAGAAGCTACAATGATATCGGTGTTGGCTGCATGACCAGAAAAGACTCTCGATTCGTAGCGCAAGCGAATAGTTACTTCTCCAAGCGCATCTATACCACCTGTTACTGATTGTACAGAAAATTCAATTAACTGATTCGGTACGTTGACCACGCGGTTAATTGCTTTATAAACTGCGTCTACTGGCCCTGTACCAATGGCTGCATCGGTTAATTCTTCGCCATCTGGGGTACGGAGGGTGACTGTTGCGGTGGGACGTGCATTACTACCACAGGAAACTTGTACCAATTCTACCCGGAACAAATCAGGGGCTTGTTGAATTTCATCGTTAACAATGGCTTCCAAATCCCAATCCGAAATTTCTTTCTTTTTGTCGGCTACTTCTTTAAACCTAACGAAGGCTTTATTTAACTCAGTTTCTGATAGTTCAAAGCCTAATTCTTTCAAGCGGGTACGGAAAGCATTACGCCCAGAATGTTTACCCAAAACTATTTGATTGTCTGTTAAACCAATCAATTGGGCATCCATGATTTCGTAGGTGAGTTTGTTTTTTAACACACCATCTTGATGAATTCCAGATTCATGGGCAAAGGCATTAGCCCCGACGATCGCCTTGTTTGGTTGCACTAGCATTCCCGTTAAACTAGACACTAGGCGAGAGCTTTTATAAATTTGTTTGGTGTCAATATTTGTGAGTGATTCTTCCGAATCTGGGTGTCTACCTAAGAAGGGGTTGAAGTATTGTCGCCGGACGTGTAATGCCATGACTAATTCTTCTAAAGCGGCGTTTCCGGCGCGTTCACCAATACCATTGATAGTGCATTCTAATTGTCTAGCACCATTTTTGACTGCTTCTAGAAAGTTAGCCACTGCCAAGCCTAAATCATTGTGTCCATGAACAGAAATAATTGCTTGGTCAATGTTAGGAACGTTTTCTTTAATGCCCTTAATTATTGCCCCAAATTCGCTGGGTGTGGTGTAACCAACTGTATCGGGAATGTTAACTGTTGTTGCACCAGCCGCGATCGCCCGTTCTAAAACCTGATACAAAAATTCTGGGTCAGAACGTCCGGCATCTTCTGGGGAAAATTCTACATCATTGGTGAAGCTTTTGGCATAAGCTACCATTTCTTCGGCGATCGCTATCACTTCCGGTCTGGTTTTTTTCAGCTTGTACTTCAGATGAATATCAGATGTAGCAATAAAGGTATGAATCCTGCCTTTAGCTGCTGGTTTAATTGCCTCGGCTGCGGCTTTAATATCATCATGTCTCGCCCTTGCCAAACTACAAATTACCGGGCCTGATTCTGTCCCTACAGTTTGAGCAATTTTATTAACAGCTTCAAAATCTCCGGGGCTAGCAAAAGCAAAACCTGCCTCAATAATATCTACACCTAAACGAGCTAATTGTTTGGCGATCGCTAATTTTTCATCTATGTTTAGCGTTGCGCCCGGACATTGTTCACCATCCCGGAGTGTAGTATCAAAAATGATGATTCTTTCTGGCTTAGTTGTCATTTTGGCTATTTGTTTAGTTGTACTTTTTGCTTAAAATATCTAGAACCTAAGTTTTTGTAGTTTTAATTTTGTAAATAATTGCTAAGAATATTAACCTTCTGCTTTTTCTATTCGGTCTCTAATATCATTTAAATCTATATATCTGTCCGTAGCATTACGTAATTCTCTGGCAATCATTCCTTCTGTCGATACTACTGTAATATGTGTATTTTTTGAACGTAATAATTCAATTGCTCTTTCAAAATCACCATCACCACTAAATAGAACTACTCGGTCGTACTGATCTACTGTATTAAACATATCAACGACAATTTCAATATCTAAATTAGCTTTTTGTGAGTAACGACCGGACGAATCATCATAATATTCTTTGAGTATTTTAGTTCTGACTGTATATCCTAAACTAATGAGAGCATCTCTAAAACCTCGTTGATCTTGTGGGTCTTTTAAGCCAGTGTACCAAAATGCGTTGATTAGTGTTGTTTCTGATTGCTCGTTCTTAAAATATTCTAAAACGCGTCTTGGGTCAAAAAACCACCCATTTTTTTGTTGGGCATAGAACATATTGTTTCCGTCTACAAAAATAGACAGACGATTCATTGGGGAACCCATAGAAAAATACACCTAATATATAGTAAAGAATTTAGAATGGACAATAGATTATAGCAATTCTCATTTGATAAATTGACTAATAGTTCTAGCGTAACTTTTCATCTATAGCTTTTATTTTACCTCTCTCAATACCTAAAATTAGCAGTAACATAGGAATTTAAGTGCTGGTCGTTGAACATTTTAACCCTCAAGAGTAAGAGAAACACCCTGTAATCAAAATCTACCAATAAAAAAGACTGATTAACAGGATACTTTGCCATCCATCTATCAATTTTACTTCTAAAGAGGTAAGGCATATGTCTGAAAATAGGAGATTGGGAAATTACCATATATGGGTTGTACAGTTAACAATAAAGCTTAGTAAAAAATACGAGTTTTGTATAAGCGGTATAAGTAGCAGGCTAGAGGCTAGGGATTAGCGGCTAGGAAATAAGGGATAGAAGCTAGTATTTTTTACTCGACACGGGCTGAGTTAACAGCAATTTTCTAAGTCAGCTAATCACGCAAAAATCGGAAAATCCAGTATAGAAAATTATTTTCTCTAGCCCCTAGCATCTAACCTCTAGCCCCTAGCATCTCACCCTCTAGCTCATATTAAGTTCACTTAGTTGAGATTGTCTAACACAAGTTTGGCGTAGAATAAAATTTCTATTACAAATGTATAAGATTATCATTTAAGTTTTGATTTCAATGTAGTTGTAGTATAAATGAAACTAAATAAATAAAAAAATTGTACTTAAACTAATTATTAACACGATATGGCAGAAGAACCTACACAAAAAGACAACAAAAAATATGTGTCTACTGCCAATATAGCGTCAAACAAAACAACAAAAGCCTCGTTGACAGCATCAGCACGTCAGTCTCAGCGTCTAGTACGCTTAGATAACCTACTCACTATTGTTTCAGCAATGGGAGCGGCTTTACTGACAACTTCTGGCTTAAGTTTAGTACAGTTACTGGAAACTCAAGCGCTTTCGACATTTTTTCAAATACGTGGGCCGCTTGTCCCTCCAGAAGACATAGTGATTTTAGCAATTGACGATCAGTCCATATCAATACCCGAACAATACTATAAAACAGATTCACAAAAGTATGCCTACCTGGAACCACTGATTAAGTTTCCTTTTAAACGTGCTGCCTATGCTCAGGTAGTGGAAAAATTAATGCAGGCTGGGGCTAAATCCGTAGCCTTGGATGTGGTTTTTGATTTACCCGGAAGCTATGGTGATGAGGACGATCGCCAACTGCAAGCAGTATTACAAACATACGGTAGTAAAATTACCTTAGCCGCACAATACGAAATTTCTCAATCTCACCAGGGAATATTCACTCAATTAAGGTTGCCTTATGAAAAATTTCTTAACAATAGCTTATCAATAGGTACGGTGAATTTCCCTGTGGAAGTGGATGGGAAAGTACACCGTCTAGCTAGTGAATTTCCCAAGTTGTTAAGCGAATACGGTGCGTTGACAGATAAAATTCCATCCTTTGACCAAGCAGTATTGGGGTCAGCGCAGGTAAAATATCCTCAACCAGAAGGAGAACGTATTTATTTTTGGGGGCCTCCTGGCACATTTGAGCCAATTCCCTTTTGGTATGTCCTCGACCCGCAAAACTGGAATACTTATTTGCAGCAGGGAAAAGTATTCCAAAACAAAATCGTGATTATCGGCGCTACAGCCCAGTTAGCTAATGATTATCATCCTGTTGCAGTAGCCAACAATTGGTTATCTCCTGAACGGATGTCGGGAGTGGAAATTCACGCGAATGCGATCGCCACTGTCATGCAAGGTAAAGCGATCGCCCAAGCAATTAAAAGTCCCACTCTGCAAGCATTATTTGTCTTGGCTTTAGTTGGTGGTGCATCATTCATCATTACTAAAAGCAAAAGCGGGCTGAAAAGATTTATTTTAAGTATTACTGTTGCTAGTGGTTGGGCGAGTATTAGCTATGTCAGCTTTGTTTATGCACAGTTACTATTTCCGACGACTATACCAATGTTGGCGATCGCTTTTTGTGGAATATCTTATCTGGGAACAGAAATAGCTAGAGAAAAAATTAGAACTCGCCAAATAGTCGATATTTTTCAGAAATATAAAACTTCTCCGGTTGTTCAAGAAATTATTAGCCAACAACAGGAACTGCAAGACTTATTGCAGCAAAGATATTTAGCTGTATCGGGAAAAATCCTCAGTGGACGCTACAAAATTGTCAAGGTGCTTGGTTCTGGTGGATTTAGTGAAACTTATATTGCCGAAGATACCCAACGTCCTGGGAACCCGCGATGTGTCGTCAAGCAGCTAAAACCAGCCAACACCCAGGCGAAAGGATTAGAACTAGCTAGACGTTTATTTCACTCCGAAGCACAAACCCTAGAAAGATTGGGTACACACCACAACATTCCCCAACTTCTAGCTTATTTTGAACAAGAGGCAGAATTTTATTTAGTTCAAGAATATATCATTGGTCATCCTCTCAGTCGGGAATTGCCATCCGGTAGAGGCATTATGGAAACAGATGTGAGCGAAATTGTCAGAGAATTACTGCAAATATTAGTATTTATTCATGAAAATGGCGTAATTCATCGAGATATTAAACCCAGCAATATTATCCGCAGAGACTCAGATGGTAAATTAGTATTAATTGACTTTGGTGCAGTCAAAGAAATTTCCTCACTCCACATAGAAAATCAAGAGCAAACCCCCTTTACTATTGGTATTGGGACTAAAGGTTACGCACCCAGCGAACAATGCTTTGGTCGTCCCCAATATAATAGTGATATCTATGCAGTCGGGATGATTGGTATTAAAGCCTTAACAGGCATCGCCCCTCATGATCTGCCTAGAGATGATAATGAGGAAGTGAAATGGAGTGATAAGGCGTTTGTTAGCGACGACTTCGCCCAAATTCTCAGTAAAATGGTACGCGATGATTTTAAGCAGCGATATCAGTCTGCATCAGAAGTATTAGCCGCTCTTAATCAACTAGCCAATTCGGCAGATCAAAACTTCAAACAGAAAGATGACTCATCAATGAATACACTAATATCCATAGATGAAGAAGATTTGCCTACCGCACCTTGGCCATGATTAACAATTCAAAATTCAAAATAGCCTACGGCAAGGCTGCGCCAACAAAATTCAAAATTAAAGACAGTTGGAGTTGGGGATTTAAACCCCGACTCAACTGATACTACGTATAGACATAGGGGTCTTGAACCCTTGATTTTATGATAACTAATGAACAGTTATCAGGTGAATGTTCGCTGATAACTGTTCATTGGTTTAATTAGAATAACCACTGATATATCTAATTACAGATTCTGACTGTATAAGTTTGCCATTGTTGATAATGTCTAGACTAGCACCATTGACAACATATTCATATCGTCCATTTCTAGCGACATATCCTGTGCCTTCTTCCGTATAAGCTGGCAGAGAATAAATCCCTCTACCATTCCGTTTAGAAACACCTGTATAAAACAGCTTTCCACGTCGTTTGCAAAGATGAATAATAAAATTACGAGTTTCAATTTGGGCTGATAATCTTCCTCCTCCAGCATATTGGGGGCAAGTACTGACATTGGCTATAGTTCTACTATTTATTGCCGAATTATGATTAGCTATTAGTTCTGATGCAACAGCAGAATTAACATTACCAACAAATGATAAAGCTGTTCCACAAGTTGTAGCTAAAATTAATAACAAAGACTTCATTTGCTGATTAGGGTAAGTGTTCATATTTAGTCCATTAATTCGATGAATTTTTACTTCATCGGGTGATTAGTTTAACTCAAGACTGATAGATTTTAATCTACATTCATGTCTACCAATTCATCATGAGCTTTTCCAGATTTTTCTTGCAAAATGAACTCCATCTAGAAATTTTATTAGTCAGCGATGCACTGAGCAGAGAAGCCGATAACAAAAAGGAGAATGACTATTGACTATTGACCAATGATTAACCAAAAAAAAACCCGCCTTAGCGGGATAAACACAACAACACTATGAACAATAAATACTGAATTTAAGCAAATTGTCTTAATTCAGCTTCCAGTTGGCGGATTAATCTTTCATCGCCTTTAGCTCTGGCTACTTCTAAGCGATGTTCTATGTTTCTTTGAATATTTTGTCTATGCACTTCTTTGGCAGCACCATTTGCCTTGAGTCTAGTTTGGCTCATAGGATTAACCTCTTAATTTTTCTACTTTATGTTTTGTCTTCCTAACATAGCATAAATTTCGTAGTCTATGTTACAGAAAAATTTAATTTAATATATTTTTTGTGGAAGTCATGCCAGGAAATTGGTCAAATCAGCAGTTTTTAACTTTATTGAGTGATTTTGGCGATCGCGATGTGTATGTAGCTGTGATGAAGGGAGTAATTGCCCAAATTAACCCTAAATTGTCGGTGGTAGATTTAACCCATCAGATACCACCACAAAACATTGCTGCTGCTAGGTTTAGTTTGATGAATGCTTATCCCTACTTCCCAGAAGGGACTGTACACATAGCAGTGGTAGATCCGGGGGTGGGTAGTAAAAGACGAGCGATCGCTGTAGAATTTGCTCAAGGTTTCTTAGTTGGGCCAGATAATGGCACATTTAGCGGCGTATTAGCTCAAACTCCAGCCATTGCAGTTGTTGAGCTAACCAATTCTCGATATTGGCGCACCCCAGAACCTAGCAAAACTTTTCACGGTAGAGATATTTTTGCACCAGTCGCCGCTCATCTCGCCAGTGGTGTGACTCTCCAACAGCTAGGACATGAAATTGATCCAGCTAGTTTGGTGCAAATGAATCTGAAAAATTGTACCGAAACAAAAACTGGTTGGTTTGGCTGCATTCAATACATAGATCACTTTGGTAATTTAGTCAGTAATATTCCAGGTAATTACGTACAAAACAAAAGATGGTGTGTACAAGTTAGCGGCTTGATGATTCCGGGGTGTGATACATACAGTAATGTGAAAGCAGGAGAGGTGGTTGCGCTAGTTGGGAGTCATGGCTGGGTAGAAATTGCCATTAATAGCGGTGATGCACATTCACAGTTACAGCTAAATTTGCAAGACCCCCTGGAAGTCATTAGTTATTAGACTAGTAAATAATAGTTGACTGTTGACTAACGACTAAGGACTGACAACTAATGACTACATCAACAATATCTGCATCAGAGATTTATCAAGGTCAGTTTGGAGAGTTTACCATCAATCAGAGCGATCGCAATGGTGTGATTATCTACCGTTCTGGCTTAATGGTAGCCGCCTTGAGCTTTGCCATTGGCAGTGCTTTAGTATTATTCAACCATAATCCTATCGCCATCCAAGCACTGACACCTTTATACACCTGCTTTAGCTTGGCACTGGGAGTCAGTTTATGGACGATTCATATTTACCTTGCACCCTTGCACAGACTATTACAAGTTTTTTGGTTAATTGGTAGTATTGCGGCGTTTTTTGTCGGACATTCTGATAGCCAACCTTTTGCTGTGACTGTATACAATCAACCTTTAACGATATTGGGAATTGGTTTTACCTTCGCTGCGTTGACAGGGATTTATTTCAAAGAAGCATTTTGCTTTAATCGTTTAGAAACCAAAGCACTAACCTTTATCGTCCCCTCACTGTTGTTAGGACATTTGCTGGGCATTTTACCAACTCAATGGGAACAAGTGTTATTGGGAACTTGGGCAATTTTATTTTTAATATTTGCTGTGCGTAAGGTAGTACAAGCAATTCCCCCCGATATTGGTGATAAATCTGTGTTTGCTTATCTCAAAGAAAAACGCTCAGACAGCACAATTCGTAATTAAAACTGACGAATTTGGGAATACTCAACCCAGTGGGTGTGAGGATGGAAAAGTGGGAGAAGAACGGGCGTATTGGTTAGCTTGGGCGCAAATTTCCGGGGTTGGGCCTGTTTTAGTGCAACGACTACAGCAGCATTTCGGCACATTATCAGCCGCTTGGAATGCAAATAAGGCTCAATTGGGAGAAGTTGAGGGCTTTGGTTTACAGACATTAGAAAAAGTGGTGAGACAGCGATCGCATCTCAACCCAGAACAGTTATTCATCCAGCACGAAGCAGATAACCCTCATTTCTGGACACCAGCCGATACAGACTATCCCCGTTTATTACTGGAAACTCCCAGTCCACCACCCATGTTGTACTACCGTGGTGAAGTAGATTTACAAGAAAATCTAGGAAACAAACCCCTAGTAGGAATTGTCGGGACGCGTCAACCATCAGAATATGGTATACGTTGGACTAGGCAAATTAGCACAGCCTTAGCTAAAAACGGCTTCACCGTAGTTTCGGGTATGGCTGAGGGAATCGACACCGTTAGCCACAGTGCAGCGATGAAAGCCGGTGGAAGGACAATTGCAGTGTTGGGTACGGGTGTAGATGTCGTTTATCCTCCGAAAAATCGGGATTTATACAAAGAAATTTTGACTTGTGGCTTAGTTGTGAGTGAATATCCTGCGACAACACCACCCGATCGCACTCATTTTCCTCGTCGTAATCGCATCATTGCCGGCTTAAGCCGCGCTATTTTGGTAATGGAAGCGCCTATCAAATCTGGTGCATTAATTACTGCTACCTATGCGAATGATTTTGGTAGAGATGTTTATGCACTCCCCGGAAGAATAGATGATCACCCATCCCAAGGTTGTTTAAAGTTACTCAGCCAAGGCGCTTCGCAAATTGTCAGAGAACTAGACGAACTATTAAAAATGTTGGGAGCAATACCACAACTGGACGTAGTAGATAAATCACCAATACCAGAACAGTTGAGTTTGCCTAGTTTATCACCAGAACTACAACAAGTATTGGATGCGATCGCCCTTGAAGCCTTACCCTTCGATTTTATTATCCAACAAACAGGCATGAACGCAGGCTCAGTTTCCAGCGCCTTATTACAGTTGGAACTGATGGGTATAATTTCCCAACTCCCAGGGATGCGATATCAAAAATGTTAACGTTCTCCATATTCCATACCATTAGCCTCGGCGTAACGGTGCATAAAACGCATGAATCGCTCCCAATGATCATCACGCTCAACTTCAAATTGGCACTCTACCCCCTTTAATTCATCACCTTCATCACCCCCAAAGATAAATCTTGTGGAAGAAGGAGTGACACTAATCTCACCTTCCTCATCAGTTAACAATAGAGAATTCAATGATTGTTTAGTAAAACTGGTAAATCCTTCTATGGCTCTGAGTTGATTGAACTGAAACATAACGATGCGTTTATCAGTACGGACTTCTCGCCGCAAACTCACATTACTTAGTTCTTCAAAAATCCCTGCAAAAAATTGAATTGTGGGGGTAGTAGATGTCATAAGCGGATTTTATATTTGATTGTTATAATCCACAATTTACATCAGTTTGTGACCCAGTAAAGACTTGATATATGACACCTGCCAATTATCTAGTTGGTGGGTAATATGGTGGATTTACTACTGGAGATGGATAACCACCTACATTGTTGGATGTAGGAGGAGCAATAGCTGGATTTATAGGTGTGTTGATTACAGGAGAAGTCATGGCTGGCGACTGATAACTAGTTGGAGGTAAATTACTAGTCGTATTACTCGGTATAGGCTCACTCTGGCTAAATTGTTGGTACGCAGCACGAGAAATTGAACTAATGAGTTTTTCGGCACGGGGATCATTATTGGGGCGTTGTACCATGACAGCAACCACATAACGCTTACCTGTGGGAGTATCAATTAAACCCGCATCTGCCAACATAGTACCAATGTCGCCAGTTTTGTGGTATACTCTTGCACCTGCGCCTAAACCGGAAGGTAGGAGATGATCGCGTTCTGTCTGACGCATGATATCGAGGATTTGGTCACGCGATCGCATACTCACTAGATTACCCTGACTCACCATAGCCATCAAATTTCCCAATTCTTTGGGGCTGGTGGTGTTTGTCCCTTGTAAATCTGGTAGTGGATTGCGAATAACTGTATTTGTTAATCCCCAACTCCGAAAACGCTCGTTGACTGCTTCCATACCTCCGAGTCGAGCAATCAGCATATTAGTAGCTGTGTTGTCGCTGATGGTAATCATTTTTGTGGCAACTTCCAAAGCAGCATACTGAGTTCCGGCTGGTTTGTATTGAAAATTACCTGAACCTCCTGCTACCATTTCCCGTTCCATCGTCAGCATCTCATCCAAGCGGATCTTCCCAGCATCGACATCTTGGAAAAACGCAACGAGAATCGGGATTTTAATTGTACTAGCGGCAGGCCAACTGCTACCAGCATTGATATCTACATAACCCCCTGTATCTAAATCTACTAAAAAGACTCCAGGGGTGAGGTTAGGGTTGGCTGCTGTTAATTCTTGTACAGCGTTCTTTAAAGGTGTAATTTCTTGAGTTAAATACACACCTGCTACTGAATTACCAGGATTAATTTTTGACTGAGATTGTCCTGTATTATTACTGCTAGATAGGGTAGAAGCATTAGGAGTAATGCGAGTTGCGGGGTCTAAAACAGACAAGACTGTACCAACGATCGCACCAATACCAACTCCTACAATTAATAACCGTATAGCATACAAAATGGCTCTAGCCATTGGTTTTAATCGTGTCTTGCGTGATACTCTTCTACCGATTTGAGACATCGGCTGCTTCTGCACTCTTACTGTTCTAACTTTTACGTTGTTGCGATTTAAAGGGGGAACCTGACCTTTGGCAGTGGGCATGGGTTTGACTACACTAGGCATTACCAATCCCTGTTTTGGTTTGCGACCTCCAGCAACGGCAGGAGGAGGCACAACATTATTGGAGGAGCGCGTTATGACTGCTGCTCCTGTAGTAGCACGCTGCTGGTTCGGAACTTTAGCTTTTTTTGACTCTACTTTTGGAACTTTACGCGATCGCTGGCGGCGGTTGACGGGTTGTCGCCGCGAGAAATCTCTTAGTTTGTCACTTGACTCTGACACTACTACTCCTTGTGACCCACTCGAATTTTTTCCTGCCGACTCCCGATCCAAAACTCACGCCATAGGCAGCTTGAGGCGGAAATCATTCTTCTGCAACAGCCGGAAAGCAGGAGATTTCCCACTCCCCATTCTTTACTCCCTACTCCCTGTTTTATCTACTTAGTAACATTTTTGTGTTTAGTTTAATTCATATTAAATATTTTGGGGAATAGTTGCGTAAATATTAGATAATGAATTATACCAAATTGGGACACAATGTCTCTGGGCATAATTACGAATTACGCTGATTGTTAATTGCCCATTCTACCTGTCGTAAGATACCGCGAAGCATTCCTATTTCATGAGTTTGCAGGTAGGCACGGTTATATAGTTGGCGAAATTTTTCCATCCTGCTAATTGCTGTATGAGGATATAAATAACCAATTTTCAGTAATAAAGACTCCAATTCCTGATAGTACGCCTCTACAAAATCTAAAGGTGCTAATTCAGTTTCGTTAATGGTTGGAGTTTCAATTGGCGCTGTATTTTGGGCTAGTTCGTAGCAGCAGATACCGACAGATGTAGCCAAATTCAAAGACGTATATTCAGGACTGGTGGGAATACGAACAAATCGCTGGGCATAAATTAATTCTTCATTGCTTAAACCCCGGTCTTCTCTGCCAAAAACTAGGGCTGAGGGTTGACCTGTTTCTTCTATTAACCAAGGTAAAGCTGTTCTGGGTTGTTCTAGGGCTAAACCCCAATCATTATCACGCCCTGTAGTGGCGATCGCCCGCACACATCCATGTAAAGCTGCTGGTAAAGTCGGTACTAATACGGCAGATTCTAAAATTTCTTTGGCGTGGACTGCCATTCTCATCGCTTCTTCAGACAGTGGATCACATTGAGGATTAACTAATACTAGGTGTTTTAACCCGAAATTTTTCATCACTCTGGCGATCGCACCCACATTTAAAGGGCCAGCTGGTTCTACCAACACAATTCTTACACCAGCCAATCCCATTCTTTACCCCCACTATCGAAATAGTCTATAAACTAATTTAATCATCTTACCTTTAGAGAATTACTACTTGAGCTTAGATAAGGTTCAAACCATCACAAGGTTAAATTCCGATGATCAAATGTATGAATCATTTTACGAATTCATTCGGCAACTTTTGCCTGATTTCAAAATTGACATGACCCTTGTTGAACCACTTTTAGAGTTCAAAAAAGTTAATAAAGGTGAATTCTTTTTGCGGGAGGGCGATGTTTGTGAAGTTCTTGGCTTGACGATGAAAGGTTGTCTGAGAACATTTTTCTTAAAAGACGGAAAAGAGTTCACTTTATTTTTTCACGTCGAACATCAACCACTGGGTGATTACGAGAGCTTCTGCAAACAAATACCCGCCTGTTTCTCTTGTGAGGCGATTGAAGATTCTGACGTACTGATTATCAACCATGAGGCATTTGAAGTTTTTGAAGTAAGTCCAGATGGACAAAAACTTCTGAGGCTCCATGCTGAAAGTCTTGCGTTTATGCTGCGAGATAAATTGCTGTCTCTTTTTAGGGATACACCTGAACAGCGTTATCTCAAGATAATTAACACAGAACCCGAACTCTTACGGCGCATTCCTCAATACTACTTAGCATCATATCTGGGAATTGAACCAGAATCTTTGAGCCGATTAAAACGCAGAGTCAAACAGCAGCAATTTTCTTAACCTAAGTCAATGCAACTGAGCAACTAACAAGGTAGATTCGTAACGCAATATTTCAGCATCAAAACCTCTCATGTCATTAGAAGATAATAAATTTATAGTCCTGCAAGCTTACGAAGCCTTTGATTTAGGAGACATCGAAAAAGGTAAAACATTTGTAGCCTCAGATATTATTGGCTGTGTGATGGGGAGCCATCAACTTCAAGGGTCTGATGCTTTTTTTGGGTATGCACTGATGATGCGTGCTGCTTTTCCAGATGGTTTCCACACTTTTGTAGATGTGATTGCTGAAGGCGATAAGGTTGTTACCCGTGGGACATTCAGTGGAACTCATCAAGGAGAAATTATGGGTATTCCACCGACAGGAAAGCACGTCAAATTTTCAATCATACATATTGATCATGTCATTGATGGCAAAATTGTAGAACATTGGGGTCAAGGTGACATGATGGCGTTAATGGGGCAATTAGGTGCTGTATCTAACTGAGCTTTTGGCAGAAACAAAACTTAATTTATTAGGTCAGACGATAAGCACGAAAACCCTAACCAGTAAAAATCGCACTTGTGGCAGGCGACAACTATTGAACTTCTAGCTTACATTGAAGAAGTTGTGTATATAACCGCACTATCATGAAGGTTTCTAGGCGTTTCGTGCTGTCTGTGTTTCTATCCATCACCGCAGCAGCCTGTAATCAAACTAGCACCTCATTAGAAAGTTCTCCACCACAAGAAGCGTCTACACCTGCGGCTCAACTAGCACAAAATCCCACAGAAACCAAAAACCTCATCCCGACAGAAAAACTTTCACCCACACCTATCCGCATCGACCTAAAAAATTTACCAGCACCTTTTGCTACAGACAGCGCCTCTAAACCACCGCGAGTTGTATCCATTCCGCAAAAACCAGTGCTAAGAGTTCCAACAGGGTTTACAGTTAACGTTTTTGCCGAAGGTTTGGATGCACCACGTTGGCTGGCTTTAACCCCCAGTGGTGATGTATTGGTGACAGAAACCAGGCAAAATAGGATTCGTTTGTTGCGTGATACTAACGGTGATGGGGTAGCTGATGTCCGGCAAACTTTTGCTAGTGCGGAAAATGGGTTGAATATTCCTTTTGGTATGGCATTTGTCGGCGATTCCTTCTTTTTAGGGAATACGGATGCGGTATTACGGTTTCCCTACACTCAAGACCAACAACAACTAACTGGCACTGGTAAAAAAATTGCTGACCTCCCTGGTGGTGGTTACAATCAGCACTGGACTCGTAATGTTATCCCCTCACCAGATGGGGATAAGGTGTATGTTTCCGTGGGTTCCCGTTCCAATGTGGATGAAGAAGAACCACCAAGGGCTTCTGTACAGGTGATGAATTTAGATGGTTCCCAAAAGCAGACTTTTGCTTTTGGCTTACGTAACCCAGTCGGTCTTGATTTTCACCCCGTAAGCAAAGAACTTTACACCACCGTGAATGAACGGGATGGAATTGGCGATGATTTGGTTCCAGACTACTTTACACGGATTCGGCAAGGGGAATTTTACGGCTGGCCTTATGCTTACTTTACACCCGAAAACCTCGACCCCAGGCAAAAAGCAGGTGGTAAAAGTAAACGCCCAGATTTAGCAGCCATGACTCGCACCCCAGATGTATTGTTTCAATCTCACTCAGCCGCTTTGGGTTTGCAATTTTATGATGGTCAAACTTTTCCCCAAAGATATCGTAACGGTGCGTTTGTAGCATTTCGGGGTTCTTGGAACCGCGATCGCGGTACTGGTTATAAAGTAGTATTTGTTCCTTTTAATGCCCAAGGACGACCACAAGGACATTATGAAGACTTTCTCACGGGATTTTTACTAGATCCTGCTGGACCCACTACTTGGGGGCGACCTGTAGGTTTACTTGTGTTACCCGACGGTAGTCTATTAGTTACAGAGGAAGCGAATAATCGTATTTACCGCATTCAATATACAGGTAAGTAGAACGAATTGAAAAAACAAACTATGTTAAGTAATGTAAAAATACTAAGATTCGTTTCGTAGTAAGGACTTTAGTCCTTTTTTGTTCGCTGAGCGTCTGTCTACGACACGCTATGCGTTGGCGTAGCCTCTCGAAAGAGAACGCAGAGAGAACTAAAGTTCTCACTACAAAACTTTAATTATTTACCCTGTTCTCAGTGGGAATAACATCACCGAATATTTTTGTCTCTGTTCACAATTAGATACAATTTATGGCCATAGGGTAAAGTAAGAGCAGGAATCATCACATAAGATTGTGCATCTTGCTATTGGTTTTCTCTGGTTTAAGTTGGATTGCTGGAAAACATTAATATTCTTTTAGCTGAGAAATTTAGTTATGACTCAGAGTGAAAATAACGGGCAGTTAGATGCCAATGACTCTTCCTCACATTCAGGTTCACGTTACTGGGGTAATGTGGAGGTGATAGAAGAAGGGGAAACCTATAGAATTAGTCGCGTGGAAATCAAGCCCAGACATGGCATTAAACCCCAAATTCACTATCACCGCAATGAACATTGGGTGGTAGTGTCTGGCGTTGCCAAGGTGACTTGTGATGAACAGGAAGTGTTGTTAGGTCGTAATCAATCAACTTATGTACCAGCAGCCACTCTACACAAAGTGGAAAATCCAGGTTCTATCCCTCTAGTAATTCTGGAAATTCAGAATGGTGAATATTTAGGCGAGGATGATACAGAACGTCCCTATGACTTAAATTTGGTCAAGCCTACAACTGAAAATAAGTAAAAGGGATTAGGGAGTGCTGAGGTAAGAGTTATTCATAGTCATTGTTTCTCTTCTCCCCCTGCTCCCTGCTCCCTGCTCCCTAAAACCATCCTTCCTGCTCCAAAGTTTCAATGAGTTGCAAGCCACGGGGGTCGCCTACACCTAATAGCGAGGCTTTAGCATCCTCGCGTACACCTAAATCTTTGTCTTCAGCGAAAGCCTGAATCAAGGCATCGATCGCTGTGGCATAAACTATGTTAGAAGGCAGTTCTTTACATAATTGTCCAATTGACCAAGCACTGTTACTCCGTACTGCTCCTACGCTATCTTGAACTAAAGCTTCAATCAGTGGTGGGATTGCCCCAACAACAGACTCATAACTAACTCCTGCCATTTGGGCTAAGGCACTGGCAGACCAAAGGCGCACGGCAGAAATATCTGTTCTCAAAGCGTCGGCTAAGGGTGCTAAACAACGGCGATCGCGGCAGTTTCCTAAAGCCCAAACAACGCCTTTTCTGACATAGCCATTCCAATCTCGATACAGTTGGGTAATTAACGGTTCAACTGCATCGGCGCTAGGGTTACGCCCAATACCATAGGATGCACTGACTCGCACCAAGGGACAGTTATCATTCAAAAGGCGAATCAGAATTGGGGTGGCTCGTGAGTCTTCAATATCACAAAAAGCACGAGCTGCCAGCATCCGTTTCTGTGGTTGCGGATTGTCTAGGAGCGCTAGCATTTCATCTGGGTCAGGCTTTGGTATTTCTGACTCAGCCGTGATTGGTTCTATCTTATCTAAGGGGCTTTCTAACTCTTCCTCGATATCGAGTAGGCTTAGGTCTTCTTCGTCATACATATTTCTCTTGCACGCGCGAGTGAGATTTAAATAAACCCCCCGTGCTAATTATTTAAAGATTTATTTTTATTGATTAGCTCATTGTACACTTTCTGATCCATCTCATACGCCATGAGTTGGGAATTGCTCTGTGAGAAACAGGGGAGTAGGGGGAGAAGAGAACCAATGAATAATGAATAATAACTATTGACCAATCGACTTTACCATCCAGAGCGATTGGGTTTGATAACCGAGATGATTGTAAAGATTTAAGGCGGGTGGGTTGGATTGAAAGACTTGTAATCCGATTTGGCGATCGCCTCTTTGCTTTGCCCAATTTTCTGCATATTGCATCAATGCTGTAGCAATACCGCGCCTTCGATGTTCTGGAAGGACGTATAAAAGAAAAATATGAGCATGGCGATCGCCCTGAATCTGGTCTATGGCGTTTCCCATCCAGAGACAGGCTACGGGGGATGAGGTAGAGGAGCAGGGGAGCCACTGCGGTCTTGGGGTCTCCCCAAGTGGAGCAAGTGGCGTAGCAGGGAGCAGAGGGGAGGAAATATTCCCAGACTCTATCCCTTCCCCGCTTCCTAATTCTTCATGAGAAAAATCTACCCACCACAAAGGCGTGTCCTTTGAGAAGTATTGCTCAACAGTGATTGCTAGGTGAGCAAAATCCTGTTGTGTGGGAAACAACTCTTGGTAGGTACGCTGGATGAATTTGACAAGTTGCGATCGCTCCAAGGTTGAGCCACGGCGAATATGATATCCGGGTATTAGCAATTCAGAATTTGTCAATGGTCAATAATCATTGGTCATTAGTTTTTCTCCCTCATCCCCAATCCCTCACAAAAGAGCTATGGGAGAATTGCCGATAGGTACAAGACTGACACCAACTTCTTCAATGGGGGCTGGGGAAGCCATGTCTGAGGGTAAGAAGATGCGGGCGCTGACCGCCACTAAGGCAAATATAAATACTAGTACTACTAGTAAGGGTGCAATGTACTGTCTGAATATAGCCATATTTTGATTCGTAATTATGTCAGGTTGTGTTGTGCAACCTAATCAAAGATTTGTAAATTTTCCTTGACTTATTTTAGCGATATTTGAGCATGACAAGCTAAAGATTAGCGAGTGTCGCGGTCTAGGTCATCAAGAACTCTCTCGCAATACCAGTTGTCTGGCATCCCTGGATAGTTTTGCCTTGCTTGCTCTATTAATCGTTCTGCTGATTCTACATCACCAGATAATCGGGAAATTAGTTTGTTTTTGAGATGATTTTCCGGTATTGTTGGGGTTTGCGTTTGTGTTTCTAGTTGGGTGGGCATTTCTGCTGGTAATACTTGTGTTTGTTCCCGCTTTAACTGCCAGAACAGGACATAGTATAGGGTGCCAAAAATCAAGATTAGGCTGATTGTGCCGAAAAAAGTTAGGAGGTTAAAAGCTAAAAAACCTAAAACTAACTGTGAAAGAACATAGCCTAGTAACAAACCGGTGAGTAAGAGAATAAATGTGCCGGCAATAATCACTACTTGGTTTCCCATACATCCTCGTCATCAATTCCTGGTCTATTTACTACCACTGGTTTAGGATTCCAAGGGGCAACAAAGGGTAAAAGCAGCAATCCAGGTATTGCTACTACTAGGGTGAGCAAGAAAAATGTAGGCCAGCCTGTGGCTTTAGCCAAATCTCCTGCTGGTGCAGAAAGAACATCTCTACTAATAGCCATTAAGCTAGAGAATAAAGCGAATTGAGTAGTAGTAAAGCGATGGTTACAAAGGTTCATCAAGAAAGCTACTGTAGCAACTGTCACTAATCCTGCACTGAAGTTTTCGATGTTCACTGCTAAGATTAGAAGTGAGTAATTTTTGCCAGCAACTGCTAGTGCATAATAACCTAAGTTACTCAGTAATTGAAGAATACCAAAGATCCACAAACTGCGATTGAGGTGGATTTTAGTCATAATCACGCCACCGGCTAATACGCCGATAGTTGTGGCAATAAAGCCCATACCAGCCTGGATTGACCCAATCTCAGTTTTGGTAAAGTCTATTTCTCGCAGAAATAGGTTGGCGGTAATACCTACTAAGGAGTCACCTAGTTTATAAAGGATGATAAAAATAAGAATGATGCTGGCTTGAGTTAAGCCAAATCTGTGAAAAAATTCTTTGAAGGGGAGAAAAATTGCGGCTTGTAAATTTTGGGGAGGACTATCTTCCGTGACTTCTCCTAATAGTTCTGTGGGTAATAACCAGGAGGTGACAATCCAAGCGACTATTAAACTCGCCAATAACCAATAAAATACAGGCAGAGCAATATAACCGACAAAGACACCGCCAATTAATCCCGCAACTAAGACTGTGATTAAGACGATAAAGATAACGTCTTTAACAGATATAGGTGCATACTTTTCAGTAGCGTTGCGGATTTCTGGTTCTGGCGGCGACCATAAGGTAGTTAAAATACTCCCCGCCATGAAAACAGCCATGAGTAAGTAAACGCCGTTCCAGGGAATATAATCGGCTAAAACTATCGCTAGGGAACTGGTGATAAACAAGGCTATGCGATAACCTAGCACCCAAACTGATGCGCCTGGTTCAGCTTCGAGTGGGTTTAAAATATCGGTACGGTAAGCATCTCCGGCGATGTCTTGGGTAGCGCTTAAAAAAGTAATGATGAGACAGTTGATTGCCAGGATTTGCAATACTTGGTCACTTTGAGATGGTTGTTGCAATGCTAAGGCGGCGATCGCTAATGTTAACCCAATTTGGGTGCATATTAACCAACCCCGTCTAGCTCCTAAAAGTGGTGGTACAAATCTATCTAATAAGGGCGACCACAGGAATTTTAGGGAATAAGGCAAAGCCAACAACCCAAATAAGGTGATTTTCCCTAAATCAACTTTGGCATCCTGCATCCATAGCTGCAATGTTCTACTAGTCAAGAACAAAGGTAACCCAGATGCAAAACCTAGCAGTAGTAGCGCTCCCATTTTGCGACTTTGAAAGGCTTGTCGCAGAGCTTGAACTTCTCTCATCTTTTATACTTTTCCTTTTCGCCAGAGCGCATTGCCGTTATAGTGTCATAGTTACTGTGTGATTTCATTGGCAACATTCAGGGTTTCTTAATCTTCCTGAATCACATAAACTTCATGTCCCCTAATTTCCACTCCGTGAGCTGCAAGGCATTTTTCCCAACCTGCACGAGTACCAATTTCACTTTTCTGCTTGAGTAATCCTAATTCCTGCTCTTGTTGGGTGAGTTTAGCAAATTGTTCATAGAGTGGGTAGTTGGGAGTAACAAAAGTTTCTTTACGATGCAAAACAGGTGGATTTGCACGATTGCTGTAGTCGCGGTGAGTGACATACAAACTTTTTAAGTCAATTGTGATACTTGCTTTCAAGGCTGGATGGGGGTCTGTGTCAAATTCTGGATAGAATAAATAGGATATTTGCGGTTGGTCGGTGTAATATTTGATGAGCGTAGCCCCATCTACACGCCCAATGGTACGGCTGGCGCAACCTTCATAAATTCGCAGCAAAGGCTCAAGGGCGGCTAGTGCGGAAATGTGGACATATAAAGCGCCCCTTGTGTGTTTACCTATTTTGCTTTTTTCACAGGCTGTTTGGACTACTTTTGGTTTACCTAAACTAAAAAGTTTTTGGTCGGCGACATTACAGGCTTCCTCGTAGCTACCAAAGAAGGCTTTGATGTCATGGCGCATTTCTGGCGCGAGTTGGGAAAATTTGGGACGTTTATCAAAGTGAGTGAGGGCAAGGTAAACCTGTATATCTAAAGAACGACGGTAAGCGATCGCATCCCATTCTGCCTCATCTGTGGCTTGCAACACAACAGCGAAAGCCCGGCGAAAGTTGCCAAATCCCCTGAGTAATTCTTCTTCGTTTCCTAGTTCTCCTTTTATCGGCAGTCTACCGCGCTTGGTGAAAAATGCCATGAGGGGTGCGAGTTGTTCTTGGTAGTCTTCAAACCGCTTGGTAGGAATCCTAACTCGCGGTGTAGAGGTACGAGAAAAGAAGCGGATGGCTTTGAAGTTTTCTTTTTCGGCTTCATCGCGAAAGACGAAATAAACACCAAGGGCTACTGGGACTGCATCAACGTTTAAGATTTCATCAATATATTTTTTCAGTTCTTGTTGTTCGTAATATTTTTGAAAAGTATTACGACTGGTGACAATCCCATCACTGTAAGCCAGTTGGGCTTTACTGGGGGCATTAATTAATACTTGTGCGGAGACAATTAAAACTTTGCGGGTGAGTTCCCAAGCTTGGATGAGACTTTGGCGGCGTTCCTCTATGTCTTCAATGACGTTGAGGACGTAACCTAAATTGACCACATCGGCGGGAGTAATTGGTTCATTGGGGTAGTAGTATGGGTCCCAACCTGCGCTAGTGTAACCAAGGTTAGCTACACGCTGTACATCACCACCATAACCACAGCCATAGTCAAAAAAAATCGTGTCTGGGTTAAGGATTGCCCATTCTATAGCCAATCGTACAGGACGAGAGATTTCCGTGCGAGCGATCGCTGCTCGATGACGCTCGATTTCTAAGGCTTCAGGCATAATATTCAGTTAACAGTCAACAGTTAACAGTTAACTAATATCCTTTCCATCTTTTATCGCTAGTTCAATTAAATCTTCAATTTTCTTGATATTTGGATCGCCTGCTAAGTAGCCAATGCCACGATGTAAATGTAGGCGGAATTGTGTGACTAGGGTTTCTTTATCATTGGGGTAGCCGTCATTGTGACAGCGTTGCTTAAGGGCGAGGAGGAGAATATCTGAGATTTCACCACCAAAAACGCGCCATGTCATTTCCACGTTACTATCTTGGGGAATGGGTACGGGTGAAGGTGGGGTAGATTCGGAGAGGGAACGACAAAAAGCCCAACGACAAAGGATATTCCATTGGTCAATTTTGGTGCTGCGGCGGAGTTTTAAGAGTTGGTCTTTAGCTGTTTGTGAGAGTTTAATTCTTTCGATGGGCGATTCCATAATAATTCGTATTACCAAAAATATTTATTTTCTATGACAGTTGTCTGACGAGTTGCGGAGTTGTATTGCAGGAGATATTCACGGGCGATCGCCTCATTACTCCTCAGTGTTTCTACTTCCTTTTTCCCAATTTCAGTATCCGTAGATAGGAGAATTACTTGATGGCTGGCGGCGGGAAAGTACTTCTCTACTAGGTTTTGACGGTGGGAGGAGTCGAGTCTACCGAGGGGTGTATCGATAGCTACAGGTAAGCGCAGTCCAGAGACTTTGGCTAATCCCCAAAGGAAGGCGATCGCTAATAGTTGTTTTTCCCCTGCTGATAAACGATGCTTGGGGACTCGTTTACCATCAAAATCGAACAGCGATAAGGCAAAAGTTTTAGTATCAATAGTGAGGCGATATACTAAATCTGATTTGTGGAGTAGATAGAGGAAGCAATTCTTCACTTCTTCCTCTAGTTTGTTGAGTTTTCGCAGAGTTAATTTTTCCCGAAAAACCTTAAGTGTTTCTTGAACTTTAGCGGCTGAAGTAATAATATGTCCTCTATTTTTAGTATCAATATTTTTATCAGTATATTCTCTTAATTCCTTCTTTGTTCGTTCAATAGAGTCTGCTAATTCAGCTAAAATACGACGAGTTGTTTCCAAATCAGCCTTAGCTTGAACCACCTGATTTTGTGCTGCTTCTACAGTCTCACGCAGATGTTGATAAGCTTCCGGCTCTGCGGCTGTCTGCACTTGTCTAGCTAATACAATCAATTCTTCTTCTATACTTTTGAGATTAGCTAATTGCTGCTTTGTCAAAATTTTAGCATTTTGTAAATGATATCTAGCATTATCTAACTGACTCAAACTTTCTTCGTCAGCTAATAACCAAGGTGCTTCCGCTTGAGCATAACCTGTATATAAATTATCCACATCTTCCACTAAAAAAGATTGGATTTTATCGACCTGTTCAGAATTAATTGCTATTTCACTTAACCATTGCAGTAGACGTTTATCTCGCTCCAGCAAGACATCTCTAGCTAATTGTATTTGTTGATAACGAAATTCTTTTGCTCCCTGAGTTTGTATTTGACTTAGTAAATTGGGAATTAAAGCTAACGGTAAAACCTCAGCAGCTACCGCACACATTGACTGTCTAATATTCTCAATGGCGCTAGATTTTTCCTTTTGTTGTTGTTCTAACTGATTGCGCTCGGCGGCAATTTTACCACCTTCAGAAACGAATTTATCTAAAGCTTCTCGCTGTATAGTTTCTAACTTTTCAATTTGATTTTTGAAAGTTCCTAACTTTTCTTCTATAACTTGATAATCTTCTTGCTGTGATTTTAACTTTTGTTCAATTTCTTCCAATTCCGCTAAATCTTTAGTTTCAGCGAGTTCCTTACGTTTGCGATTGACTAAAATCTCTAAATCAATTGCTAATCTATCCGCCAATTCTAAACCCAACAATCCGCGAATAGCTTCAATAACAATTTGTGGTGGTGTTTCCTGTTCCGCAAGTTCTTTAACTTGTTCCCCATCAAATAAAAATAAATTAGAAATCCCCAAAGGCAAAAGATTTTCTATATAGTCATCCCAGATATTCACCAGAGAATCCACAGGCCAAGTGTCATCATCACCTAAAATTCCTAGTGCATCTTTACCATCTTTAGGGTTTTTTTCCCAAGTTCTGACAATCCGATATTTTATTGGTTTATCATCTTCAATATGTTCAAAAAGCAACTCAACTCGCGTTTTTTCCGCAGGATTAGCTTGACTATTAACGCATTGAGTTAAGAAATCACTATAACTTAAATTACCACGGGTAGAACATTGGGCGCGCTGTCCATATAAAGCCAGGCGAATAGAATCCATGAGTGTGGTTTTTCCGCCTCCATTCATTCCCCCTAATAAAATAATGGGGTGAGGATTGTTTTCACTTCTGGGATCAAGATTGATTACTTGTCTCCCAGAATAGGGGCCAAAGTTTTCTAGAACGAGTTCAAGGAATATCATTAATTTTTGTTCAACCGATGCAGATTGCAATTGTTCTCTCTGTACCTTTGTGGTGAAAATGATTTTTAACCACGAAGACACAGAGTTACAGAGAATTAAGAGTTTACTAATAATTAAGCCGTGTCAATCTTAGCCTTTTTAAACGCAGAGGTTCGCGGAGGTTAACGCAAAGGAGGTAGAGACTTTATCAAAATTATTGGCTGATTCCCAAAGTAATTAGAATTACTTGCTTTTTAATTAATAATTTCTATTAAAGTTTTGTCTGTTTACTTTTGAATTTCTTATTTCCCCAAGACTTCGCCTTAGCATCAGATTTGGTTGTGTCAGTTTTTGTATTGGGTGTGACATCTTCCGTATTGGATGCAGTACAATCTCCTAAAGTTAGTTGCTTGACTTTAGCAATATCACCTTGACTAATAGCTTGACTTAAATTGCGTCTTAAATGAGCATTTTCAATAGCTTCTTGAGGAGAACGAGAACTAGACTTAAAACATTTTTCTAAAGATTCATATATTCCTACACGCTTCGTTTTTTTACGAAATTGCCATTCTGTGCTTAAAAGTTTTGACATGAGTTCTAGGTGCATATTGTCATCAGCACAGATTTCTTCTAACACACTCCATTCATCGCTACCTAGTAACTTGTGATCAGCCCCAGGGCGTGGGTCTTTAAATTTGTCACCAGTTACTTCTTCATAAATTCGAGGTAGGCTGTCATCAAACTCATGTCTTTCTTCCAACCAAATACGACGAATTTCGCTAAGTTCTTCTAAAGATATCAGTGTGATGTCCCGCATATTTTCTGGTGCTGTTTGACGGAGTTGTTTTTGAATAGTCAATAACTTTCTCAGCCAATCTTCCCGCGCTTCTTTCACATAGGGGCCAGGAATAGGCTCAATAGATATTTCTCCTTCTAGATTGCGCTCGTAAAGTTGGACATCTCCATTTCTGCGGCGAAAATCTCGGCGATCGCGTGTTTCTTCCGCATCTAATTCTTTCCGAAAATCGAGTAGAGGCTGCATCCACTCTTTTTCTTCGTCATTTTGAATCATAGCAGCCAGAGATTTATCTTGACTGACTAAGGTACAAACCCAACAACCAAAACGAGAGCTACCACAACTAGGTGTAGTTGTATCAACGACTAAGGGACATTCATTATCAGCAGAAGCGCCTCGATACATGGCAAATAAATCTTTATTGCTGTATCCCCAAGGATTTTGCCATTGCATAAGATAAATCCAAACATCATCATTTTGCCAATCCTCAATAGGACTGTAAACTAGAGAGTTTGGCAAATTCATATTAGGACTAAGGCGATCGCGTACTCGCATAGCTTCTAATTTTCTCATTCTAGAAGCGCGCCTTGTACTTTCTGCTTTCCGAGTACCTAAAATAACAATAGCTTCTCCATTAGTGCGGATAACATCACGAATAAAGCGATTTGAGGGATTGATTTTCAGACGTTCTGTACACCAACGAAATTTCCCTCTTGGTGCTGGATAACCCTTACCAATCAAACCAACCCAAAATGTTTCTTTAAAATCTGGCTGTAGTAGATGAGGCTGAAATGGTAATCCTTGCGCTTGCGTCTCCAATTCCATCTGTTTGAGAGAATTACGTACCCAAGCAGCAACAATCGGATTCTCTACTAGCGTGTCTGTCGTGATCACGTATATTGTTTTAGTCAGCTTTTCCGGTGGGAGTCCCGATATTGCATTCCAAACCAGCTGTAACGTTGCAGTACTGTCTTTTCCACCCGAATAACCAATAACCCAAGGTATCGCATCTAAACAATACAATTCTTGAATTTCCGTAGTGAGAGCTTGGATCTCTTCCACCAAGTCTGATACAGTACGTGTTTGCTGACCTTTATTTTCTGGCTGTTGTGTTGTACTCATTGCTCCCTACCTCTGGACATTTGGGCGTTACCGCATTTTTTCTGACCCAACGAATTGGAATGTGCGGGTTGCCAAAAAGTTTTTAAAAACTGATTAACTAGTATCTAACTTTTTGGAAAATATAGCTACACTACAAGACTAAGTTTTTAAAAATTAATATGAGAGATACCGCATCTGACCCAACTGCTGATATTGCTAGAGATTACTTAGAGCGAGAAGACAAGGAAAAACAGGTACTAGCTTTACTTTTAGACAAGTTTTTACAAAAAAAAGACCAAATTCTCGTTCAAAAAACCGAGATGGGGGGTACAGAGTCTTATGTAGGGTCTGTCACTCTGGAATGGTTTGCAGGTAGGGTTCACTTCGCCTCTGGTTTACCTCTACTGCAAAAAAAGTATAATGCAGAGACTGATAACGTCGAAATTGACGCGGATACTATTGACGAAATCCAACAGCGTCCCCTTGACTGGTCACGTCAAGCACCCCTTGTTCAGTATTTAGCAGCTAGAAAAAATCATAAGTTTCCACCAGTCCTAGTGGTAATTAATCAGTCTTGGGTAGATCAACACAAAACCGATGAATGGGATAGTGAAGGACGTGCGAGAAAGTCTACTACTGATTTTACACCCCTGGATCAAGATGATAAGGTCGGCTTGCTCAATGTTTCTGAGGATAACGTCAGCATTTACGCATTAGATGGACAACATCGATTAATGGGAGTGCAGGGGTTGATAGAGTTAATCAAAACTGGCAAACTCCAGCGATACAAAAAGGATAAAACGGCTGATGATAGTTTTATTACAGTGTCAGATTTGCTAGAGCAGTATCAAGTAGACCCTGATTATTTACAAAGTTTACCCAAAGAAAAAATAGGTATTGAGTTCATTTGTGCGGTGAATGCTGGAGAAACTCGCATTGAAGCAAGGCGAAGGGTGAGGTCAGTATTTGTTCATGTTAACTTAATGGCTGCACCGTTAACTAAAGGTCAGTTAGCGCAGTTAAATGAAGATGATGGTTTTGCAATTGTGGCGCGAAAAATTGCAGTTACTCATCCGCTTTTAGAACAAAAACCAAATCGTAACCCCCGCGTTAATTGGAATAGTGCAACAGTCGCAGCAAATTCCACAGTCTTGACAACTTTGCAAGCATTGCAAGATATGTCAGAAAGGTACTTGGGTCAAAAGTTCCCGCACTGGAAACCTTTTGAGAAAGGTTTAATTCCCATGCGTCCAGAGGATGAGGAAATTGAAGAGGGAATTGCAGAATTCACCAAACTTTTTGATAACTTGGCAAGTTTACCTAGTTATAAGATTTTGGAACACGAAGATACGCCTATTTTACGACGCTTCAGTTTTGAAAAGGGCGGTGGTGAAGCAAACATACTTTTCCGTCCTGTAGCACAAGTGGCTATAGCACAAGCTTTAGGATTTTTAGTTTTTAAAAAAGGTTTGTCTGTAGCCGGCATTTTTAAGAAGTTACGCAAGTTTGACCAACAAGGGGGTTTTACTGGTATGGAATACCCTCAATCTTTGTGGTATGGGGTATTGTATGACCCTAATAAAAAGCGAGTGCAAGTGTCAGGAAAGGAATTAGCAACAAAGTTATTAATTTATATCCTTGGCGGAATTCAAGATTCTATGGAACGTGCTGAACTTCGTAAGGCTTTAGCTAATGCTAGGACTGTAGAAAATCAAACTATAGGCTTTGATGGTGAGTTTGTTGATCCAAAAGAAGTAGGACTCCCGTCGCTGATATAAGTGAAAACTTTCACAAGTTCCTTTAAAAGGGTTTTTACTGATTCCAAACTGCTGAAAAACGGATTATTATGTTAAATACTTGACTGAAATTATACCAATTCCTCTATGGTTAACATAAACCAGGATAGTGCAAATACCATTCCACCAGAAGTTCGAGGTAAGTTTAATGCCTTTCTTGAACCTTTTTTTTCTAAATACCATCGTGAGCGTTGTTATCCTGGGTTAATTTTTAGGCAGGGAAAGCGAACAATGCTACAAATAAATGTACCTGCAAGTGATTTTTCTGGTCTTCTGCAAGCAAAACCATCCACGGGTAATGATCCTGATTCGGGGAAAAATCGCCCAGAAGTGAAAGGTCATGCAGAAGAAATTACGCAATACATAGTTGAACGTGCCAGAAAGGGAAAGCCTTGGATTGTAGGAACTTTAACTGCAAATATAGATCCAAAAGATATCATAATTATTGACTTAGGTAGAGGTATTTGTCTAGTTGTCATTCGTCGCGGAGTCAAATTAGATATCACTGATGGACAACATCGGAAGCGTGCTATTCATGAATTAATTGAAAGTGCTGAAAGTTACTTAATTAGTGATGATGATTTTCCAATTACACTGGTATTGGAAGGGGACTTACGCCAATGTCAGACAGACTTTAGAGACATGGCACAAACAAGACAATTAGATAAATCATTGTTATTATCATTTGGTGAGTTTTCTGGTCGAGTTGGCATTACTAAAGAATTAATACAAAGAGTGCCAATGTTTCAAGGTAAAACAGAAAAGATTAAATCTTCTCCTGCTACCAAACAAAAGCTGATTTATACAACTAACTATATAGCTAGGTTTGTGAGTTGTATCTTTACTAAAGACCCAAATCACCAATTGCGAGACTATGATGTTTATGAAGCATCAGATTCTCTAGTTATTTGTCTGAATAAATTTTTCTCACGATGTAGTAATACAGAATATATTTTTGATACACCAGTAGAAGAATTAGGTGAGGATGAAGTAGCGGCATTTAAGGAAGATTGTCTTTTAGGTGTAAGTGTTGGCTTGGAAGTTTTAGGACGTTTGTTATATTTGACTTATTCTCAAACAGATAACTATTTTAATGAAGAAAAAGTTTTACAACTTTCACAGATAAATTGGTCTAGAGAAAATCTACTTTGGCAGGATAACGTAGTTAGAATAGACCCAAAACCAAAAAATCCTGATAAACCTTTTAAATTAACTACAGCAGCAAATGCTGTTAATGATGCAGTAAAAATGGTAATAGATAGTCTGGGATGGATGTAATTAGTTAGTTGTTAATTATCAACATCAATTTAGTTAAAAGAGGAATTTACTTAAATCAAATTCCTCTTCTTTCTCATCTTTGTGAGTCCGTTCATAGCTGAGAAATAATAAAATTCTCTCTGAATAATCCACTGCTCCACGCAACTCATTTTGTAATATCTCTAATCCACCGTTAGCATATTCTTCAAAAATACTGTTGCGTTGAGTCTCATACTCTTCTTCATAAATGGATAATATATTAATGTCCTGAGTTTCAGTCATTCCCAGTAATTTAATTACCACATCATTTCCCACTGAAGCAAAATATTCTAACCGAATTGGTGATGGTTCTCGTTTAGAAATTTCCCCTAAGGGTACGCGCTTTTTATGCTTTGCACCTAACGCAGCAGCAAACACAATCACATCAGCAAAGGTTTGAAAAGGCCCAGTGCTACCATCTGAAGATGTCAACGCTTTAACTAAATCTGCTTTATCTTTAGCAACCCTGATTCTGCCCGTTTCTGCCATGATATTGATAATCGCTTTGTTGCTATTTTAACCGAAAGGTACAAGTGTCACTTCTTATAATTTTATACCAAGTAAGCAAATTAACCCAAAAACACATCCTCATAAACCAAAGATATGGGAAAGCGAAAATCAACACTCTGCAAATAAACCTCATTTCCCTCTTCGTAAGAATACAACTCCCAAATACCGTTTTCATTTAACCGAAAACAATCTAAATTGATTTTTTCTGCATCAATTAGGACGTATTCTTTTAAGGTTTGAATGCGGCGATACTGCTTAAATTTAGCACCTCGGTCATAAGCCTCGGTACTTGGAGATAAAACTTCGACAATTAGACAAGGATACTGAAGAAATTTAATAGCCTGTCTATCTCTGTCATCACAACTCACAACAACATCAGGGTAATGAAATGACCCGTTATCAGATACCCCTACTTTCGCATCAGACATATTAACACGACATAAGCCACCACGTAGATGAGTTTTTAGGGATGTAGCCAAGTTGAGGGCAATATCATTATGAGGAAGAGTTCCCCCAGTCATGGCGAAAACTTCACCATTGACATACTCATATTTAATATCTTGGCGTTCTTCCCATTCCAAATATTCTTGAGGAGACATATAATTCCGGTCTGGACTTGCAACCATAACCAACTCCCTTTTCTCAACTGCACTAATAAAAACTCTCCGCGCTCCTCTGCGTTTAAAAACATTAACTCTACACCTAACTTCACAAAGAATCGCTATAAATAACCTCTCAAAATTCTGCTGAATATCACCACTCCCTCTCTACCACTATCACCTCAGTATATTCAAACTCATTCGGGCTTTGTTTCACCAAAGGATATCTTTGTCCACCCAATTCAATATAATCTTGTTCACAGTCTGGCTTAGAAGAGTAATAAGTCAGCACGTATTCCCTACCAATTCTATTTGTCATCTCTGCTTCCACTTCCCCCCGCCATTGAGTTTTTGTCACTAACACTATCAACTGATTAGCCAACTCAGGTAATGTTTGAGCAATGCGACGGCGATAAGTTTCATCTAAACTCCCAAAAGGGGAATCCATGACGATGGGAAAAGTACTGCTATCGGGTACCGTTAAGATTTTGCGTTTTTCGCTCCAATCTCTTACTTTATCAATAATACTGGCAATAAAAGACAAACTAAGAATTTGGTTTTCACCAGTAGACGCGGCGACTGACGCTTCCATCCCTGATGTACTTTCTACAAGAGTCAATTCATATTTATCGCTGATTTTAGGTACATAAGGCGTAAAAGATACGGAATTAAATATCTCTTGCAAGCGCTTTTCTAATTGCAGCCGAAACTGATTTTCTTGGCGATTTCTGACTTCTGTTAAGCGTTCAATTGCGTCTTGTGTAGCATTAATCCGCCTTTGTGCCAATAACTGTTTTTCTTCGTTGAGCTTTTGTTTAGCAATTTGTTTAACTAAAGCATCAATATCAGCCTGCAAATGAGAAATTTCTTGCTGATTTGCACCTTGTTCTCTATTTAATTCATCAATTTTACTTTCAATCTCATCTAACCGCTTTTGTAAACTGCTAATTTCTTCGTTTGCATCTTTGCGTAAGCGTTCTTGAATGGTTTCTAATTCATTTTCCACTTGAGATATATTTTGCCGCAACTGATTGATTCTGAGTTGTTCTTTATCTACATCTTCCCAAAATGCTATGGCTTGCTTATCAATTTCATCTACTTGGGCGCTCATGCGAATTGCCGTTTCTTCCACAGCCGAAGAACCTGCTTGATTTAACCAGAGACTCACATTTGTATGAGCATGATTACCTTCATGTAATTCTGCACCACAAATACAGCGTTGGGATTTTAATAACTCATGAATAAATTCCCGTGAAATTCCCGCAGTTAAGTCACCTTGTTGCTTAAGTTGATTTATAATCGTCCGAAATTCGGCTGTAGTATCTGATAATAATACGGTGTAACCCCGTGCAGAAATAATTTTCTTTAGTGATTCTCTAGTTTGTCTGAGGCTTTCTTGATTGGAGTTTTTTTGATTTTCTAGCTCTTGTCGTCTTTGTTGCAGTTCTTTGGCTGCACTTAATTCTTGTAAACGATTACCTGTTTCTTTCTTAAAGGTTTGTTGATATTCTAACTCTTGCTTAATTTCTGTTTGTCTGGTGTGAATGCGTTCAATTTCTTGTTCTAGTTTCTCTTGTTCACGTAAAAGCTGCTTAATCTCAGAGTCACCAATTGCTTTTAACTCATTCTCTAAACTTTTTTTAGCTTCTCCTAAATGCCTGATAGAACGGTTAATTACTTCCACACCCAAGAAAATTTTAGTAGCTTCGGCAATTTCCGCTTTTTTATCAGAACGAACAATTTCTTCTATGCGTTCGCCGTCGAAGAAAAAGTATTGATGTAAACTAACTGGTAAAATCTGCCCAATGATTTCTTCTGGTTGTTGACTTGGGTAATACCATCTCCCATCATCTCCAGCTACCTGCATGAGTAATTCTGTTTTACCCACGGCAAAGTCGGTTTTATTTTTATAGCCTTTACACTGGCGTTTGACGTTGTAGCGTTTACCTTCGTGTTCCCAGTTAATCTCTACCCAACATTCTACAACTTGTCCGATTGTAGCTTCAGCGATCGCCCGTTTATTCACTAGTTGTTCTATCGAGGCAAAGGCTGCACTAAACTTCTCATATAATACCCACGTAAAGGCATTCAGTAAACTAGTTTTACCTGAACCATTATTCCCATGAATTATCGTGGTGTTAAGAACATCCCCCCCAGCAATAACTATCTCTGGTGTTTTGCCATAAAAGGAGCGAAAATTGCATAGTTTAATTGAAGTCAACTTCATTGCACCGCTTCCTTCACAATTGTCAAAATATCATCATTGATAGGGCTATTACTTTTTCTATCTAGCCTGTTTTTTTCCAGATGCCATACCCGCTCAATAATTTGTTGCACCTCCGGCGGAGCATGAATAATTGGCTCCTGAACATCATCGATATTTTGCTCTTGAGACATCTGAGTTTTTTAAAAAGACCTTTTTCTCTATTTTAACCGCCCCAATCCCTGCTTTTACATCCGTAAAGCCACTATCACCGCTATTTGCAAATTCTGCTAATTGTCGATATACAATTTCCTATTTTTTGGACAAAATAGGATTTATTTTTATTTTGTTTTTTGATATAATCAACAAACATAAAATTTTTATAATTAAATATTAGTAATTTTTTTAAATAGACAAACACTCAATTTTAATAATCTTTAATTTTTCACAAAAAGTACAATTAAGCACAACTTTTATAAAAAAATTTACAAAGTAGCGCCCAGTGAGGAAGTATACTTGCTCAGTACAATTGAAGTATAGTTTAATCAGCGCCTATACCCTTACCACACCTGTGAGTACACCCCTACACCCTAATTCCTCCTACCGATCGCATCTGATAGAGTATGTAATAAATCTGTTGCTGTGTAAGGCTTAGAGAGAAATTTCTTAGCACCAGTTGCAATAGTTTTTAGCTGATTGGCGGGTAAGCCACTGGTAGCAATAATCTTGACACTGGGATTGAGAGTTAGTAGAGTGCGAATGGTTGTCAATCCATCCATGTTGGGCATATTCACATCTAGCAAGACGGCACTGATTTCTGGCTTATGTTCAACATAGAGAGCGATCGCCTCAATGCCATCGTTAGCCAATAGAGTTTTATAATTGTAATGTTCTAAGGTTTCCTGAGTGGTTTGTTGGACAACTCTTTCATCATCTACAACTAAAATTAACTCACCCTGGCCTCTGGGCAAATCTGTCTGTGTTGCTGTCTCGATTGCTGTTCCTTCTCCTCTGGGCAGAAACACCTGAAATTTTGTTCCTTTACCTACCTGACTGGATACATCCACAAAACCACCGTAGTTCTTGACTATACCTAAAACCGTTGATAGCCCCAGTCCTGTACCTTTCCCGACTTCTTTAGTGGTAAAAAAGGGATCAAAGATGCGCTCCAAAAATTCTGGTGGAATTCCCGTCCCTGTATCTGAGATAGTGACAACGACATAGCCTCCCGCGTGAGCCTCAAGGTGCATTCGAGAATATGTGTTGTCAATGATTCGATTTTCAGCAGTGATGGTGAGAATACCATCATTGGGCATGGCATCACGGGCATTAACGGCCAAATTCATGAATACCTGTTCTATTTGAGTAGGATCACCTTGCACCATCCACAAAGTATTTGTGGGAATGTCAGTCACGATTTCAATAGATTTAGGAAATGTCTGCTTGATAACTTTGACTAATTCTTGGAGCAAATGTCCAGGTTGCAACAGGATGTGTTTACCTTCTGTACCACGGGCAAAGGTGAGAATTTGTTTAACTAATTCAGATCCACGCTTCGAGCTGTTTTCTAGTGTGTGAAACAGTTCTTGAGTCTTTTCATCCACATTTCTGCACCTTAAAGGCAACAGTTGGGCAATCATCATGATGGGTGCAAAGACGTTGTTCAAGTCGTGAGCAATACCACTAGCTAGGGTTCCTAGACTCTCTAGGCGTTGAGCGCGATAGAATTGTTGTTCTAGTTGTTTTTTCTCAGTAATATCGGTGTTGACTGTTAAGATAGATTGAGTTTGTCCGAATTGATTGTGTATTCGTGTCCACCGACTAGCAACGATAATTTTTCTCCCAGTTTTGGTGGTTTTCTCTAACTCACCTTGCCATGAACCTTGTTCGACAGTAGTTTTTAAAGCTGCTTCCAATTCAGACAAAGATTCTGTATGAAAAAGTTCATGAGCTACTTTCCCCACACTTTCTTCTGCTGTCCAACCGTATAAGTTTTCAGCCCCTCGACTCCAGAACAGAATGCGGTTTTCTAAATCACGGACAAAAATGGCATCAGTGCCGATATCAATTAAAGACGCTTGTTCGGCAATTTTCTGTTCGGACAGCTTGCGATCGGTAATATTGCGGCTGACGCTTGCCAGACCAATTAACTGGTCGTTCGTGTCTTTGATGCAAGAAACGCTGTAAACCATCCATAATGCTTCCCCCGTCTTGAAATGACGGAAACGAATTTCTACCTCCGCCCGTCCTTCACACAAAACACGCGGGAAAAATTCATTGATGATAAAGTCCTGATCTTCGGGAAAGAAAAATTCCCTGACTGGCGTTTCGCTATATTGGTGAGTGTCATTCAAACCGACTAGTTCCATGCCTGCCGGGTTGAGATAGAACGGCACAAAATTCATATCACACATACCAATAAATTCTGTGCTGTTATCAGCCAGAGAAACAAATTTACGGATTTCTAGTTCCGATTGTTTGCAATCAGTGATATCTCGCCCTTCTGGAACCAACATTACCACAGTTCCAGTTTCATCAAAAATGGGCTTCAGGGAAAAGTCTACAAATGCCTGTTTTCCATTTGCCCAAATGTGTTTAGTTTCCATCCGAACAAACTCACCATTTGCTGCACGGGCGATCGCCTTTTGCAGTATTTGCTGCTGTTCTGGGAAATGCACCCACCACGGTGTTTCCCAAAAGGGTTTTCCCATGACATCTGACAAATTAGCGGCGACAATGTCTAAAGCTGCACGATTTGCGTTGATGACAATCCCTTCCGTCGTCAGTAGTCCCATAAATTCAAAAGTACTGTCAAAGACGGCGCGAAGTTTCCATTCATTTTGCTGTAATTCTGCTTGTGCTTGTTTGCGTTCCTCAATCTCTTGTTGCAGACGTATATTTGTTTGTACCAATTCAGCTGTACGCTCCGCCACCCGCAACTCTAATTCTTGTTGAGCTTGGCGTAGTGATTTCTCAACCTGGCGGCGTTGTATCACTTCCTGTTGTAACTGATGGTTGCTTTGCCTGAGTTGCACCGTTTGCTCTGAAATTTTTGCTTGTAAAGCTTGGATAACTGTAACTATTTCTAGAGGATCAAGTACTTGCAAAAAATTGGTTTGTGTCACCAGTCCTTGTAGTTCTCCTTGTTCTCCAACTACAACTAACCGCCGCACCTGTCGCGCTTGCATCAACTGGTGAACCGTCCATAAAGATTCAGTAGGACTGACACTGAATACAGGACTACTCATCACTTCTTGCGCCTGGGTTTGGGCTATATCTAGTCCCTGTAACTGGACTTTAATAATATCTTTCTCAGTGATCATGCCTACAGGGATCAGCGCCGTTTCCTGTTTTGCGACAATTACCAGACAACTGATTTGGCGATCGCTCATAATTTGGGATAATTCCAACACAGATGTAGTTGGCAGAGCATGAATCACTTCTGTGGTCATCACTTCTGTCACACATCGCAGCTTCAGCAGGTGAGTTGGTTGGATGACCTGACGAATTCTATCTTGGGTAATCAAACCTACTAATTGCCCTTGCTCATCTACTAGAGGCAAATGGCGAATTCGATGCTGGCACATCAAAGATAAAGCTGTCAGGGCATTTTGATCCGGAGCTAACGTTAGGCTGACGACTGGCTGTGTCATCACCTCAGAAATTTTGACCCTAAATAAATCTACTCCCGCCCCAGTCAGCCGGACTACATCCCGTAGAGTGAATATGCCTACTAAGTTGTTTTCTTTAACTACTAAAACACAACTACTAAAATCAGATGTAGATTCTACTAAACTGCTTTTTACCGGATTCATTCGAGAAATTACATCAATGATTAGGGTATCTGGTAATACAGTTAAAGGTGAATATTCAACTACCTGCTCTAGAGTAGGCAAATCCACAGAATAAAGTGATTGCATTAGGTCAAGTTTTCAGTTATTGCAATAAAGAACTGAGAAAAAGCAGCACAAAATGGGCTTAGTAATGATTAATTTTTAAGCCTGACGACAAAATTTAACTTCCTGGTCGAATAAGATTCTGATTTTAATTTTTACTAATCTACTTAGATGATATTTTGTAATAGAAATAACTATCTTTTAATAAAAAAACATATATTAATTATACAATACAAGTATTTTTCCAACTAATAACTAGTTTAACTTAAAGTTTATACATTCGGCATTTACTAATCAAATATCCAGTAAACCATAGCGTTTTTGCAAATTAAGTAACTTAATCCTTGCTTGTCCTGCATTATCAGCCAAATCAGCAAATTCTACAAACCTACGCAACTCTTTTCTTAACAGATTGCGCTCTACTTCTATGGTTTCCCGATCTAAATCTGGTGGCAAAACAATCATATCGTAGATGGTAGCCCGTTCTTTATTTGGGTGAGGACGCAACACTCTTCCTCGTCGCTGAATGAATTGGCGAGGATTACCAGAACTAGACAAAATCACAGCCGTTTGAATTGCTGGAATATCTACTCCTTCATCTAAACAACGAATTGCTACTAAACCTTGTAATTTACCTTGTTCAAATTGAAGACGCAAAGTTTCTCTTTCGTGTAAGGGTGTTTTTGCTGTGTATGTACTGACTTTGTAACCTAATTCCACTCCCAAAATTTTGGCAACGGCTTTGAGTTGACGTAAAGAGGAACGTTGTCCTATTTCTGGGGAACCATCACTACAATAAAAGAGTGTATGAGTAGTTTCTCGGCGCGTTGTCATCAAATCACGTAAAGCAGGTAATTTATTGGCTGCTGCACCAATTAATCTCGCCCTTTGCATCAATAACGGCTTTAAATCTTCATGATCTTCCAAATTAGATGACTCGCCGCTTTCTCTTTCTCGATATAGTAGCGCCCTACCAATTTTTTTCGTTAACTTTAAATAGGAAATACTTTCAGCTTCCGTGAGTTCCACTAGTATGGGATAATACAAATAATGTACTAATGCACCTTGAGAGATCGCATCCCTCAAAGTAAACTCTGGTTGTAAAACCGTGCCAAAATAATCAAATAAAGATTGTGTACCTTCATCATCAAAATATCTTTCAGGTGTAGCCGATAAAGCGAGTCTCAACCCTACACGCCGGGGTAAACTTTCCTCTAACTTAGGTGCGCCTAAATTATGGGCTTCATCACCAATAATTAAAGTTTTGGCAGGAAAATACTTGAGTTGCGACTGAAAACCATCACCAATTAATGTGGAATTGGTAGTAATCACAGTTACAAAGCCTTGAGAACCTGAACGCAGATTGTAAAGTTGGGTAGAAAGTTGACTTTGCCAAGTGCGTAGATTCTCAAAGGCTAATATTGGTTGTAAATTAAATTTCTCGCATTCTCGCGCCCATTGTGTGACCAAATGACGATAGGGACACACCACCAACAGCACTTGTAAGCTAATCTGCTGGTATAGTTCACAAGCGATCGCCAGTGCAGTAATAGTTTTACCGCTACCAGTCGCCATTTTCAGCGTTCCTCTGCCATTATTCGCAAACCAGTTAGTCATAGCTTGACGCTGATACTGGCGTAACTGCACAGATAACGGCATTCTAGGACACCCTGGTAACGGCTGAGTCTGATAACTACCTTGACCTTCCCTGACAAATGGTAATTTGAGCCGGAAAACAGGAAGTTGCTGCACTGGATCTTGCTTCAGGTACATAATACCAATTCAAAATTCAAAATTTCTAGGGATTGGAGATGAGGAAGATGAGGGGATGAGGGGATGAGGAAGACAGGGTAGGTGAAATTCTTCCCCATCTCCCATATCTCCCCCATCTTCCCATTCACATATAACCGCGCCAAACACCGACGAGAGAACCCTGTACCTGTACCTGCATGGCTGTAACTTCAATGGGATTGTATTTGGGATTGGCTGGTTTGAGGGTGATGCGATCGCCACTTCTGTAAAATCGTTTTAATGTAGTACCGTAACCATCAACCCTGGCGGCGACAATTGTCCCGTTTTTTAACTGATCTGGTTCAGGGACTGGACGGAGAAATACCAAATCGCCATCGGTAATTAAATCTTCAATCATGCTGTCGCCAGTTACCCGCAAAGCATAAGTTTGAGCAGGTAAAGTGAAATTGGAAAAGTCGATATGCTCTACAGCATCAGTGAATGGTTCTATTAAACCACCTGCTGCGATCGCGCCTAAAACTGGCACACCTTGCTTAATAGGTTGTAAAATCCGAATCGTTCTGGCTTTACCTTCAGTCCATTCAATGTATCCTTTCGTGCGTAAATGTTCTAAACGACTTTGAATAGGTGCAGGTGATTTTAAATTCATCGCTTGCATCATTTGGCGAATCGAAGGTGAATGCTGGTGAATGCGGATATATTCTGCCAGCCATTCATAAAGTTCTTGTTGAGCTTCTGTTAGGCGTTCCATAAAATAATAGGGAGGTAAATATAAATGTCCCTAGAACATTAGTACTACAAAAAATCTCGAATAACAAGATAAAAATCAAAATATAAAAGGCAAAAGAAAGCTAATTTACTTTGCTTTTGCCTTCTTACTTTCGACTTTTAACTGTTCACTCTGCCCCTAAAATACTAGCTAGCAAAGCTTTTTGAACGTGCATTCGATTTTCTGCTTGTTGCCAAACTCGTGATTGAGAACCTTCGATCACTTCTTCTGTAATTTCTTCACCACGATGAGCTGGTAAACAATGTAAAACAATTGCATCTGGTCTTGCTAGACTTAATAACTGTTCGGAAATTTGGTAAGGTTGAAAAATAGGAAAGCGATCGTCCGCTTCTGCTTCTTGTCCCATACTTGCCCAAACGTCAGTGTAGAGTACTGATGCGTCTTTAGTCGCTAATTCTGGGTCATGAGTCAGCAGAATTTCCGTTTTACCATCTCCTATTGCCTGTGCTTGTGCTACAACTTTGGGGTCTGGCTCATATCCACTAGGAGTAGCAATTTTCACATTCATCCCCGCCAAAGCACAGCCAAGCATCAAAGAATTAGCAACATTATTACCATCACCAACATAGGTCAAAGTTAACCCAGAAGTTTTGCCAAAACATTCTTGTACAGTTAATAAATCCGCTAATATTTGGCAAGGATGTTCTAAATCTGTAAGTGCATTAATTACCGGAATTTTGGCGTACTCAGCAAAAGTTACTAACTCTTGTTGTTCAAAAGTGCGGATTGCCAAAACATCCAGATATCGATCTAATACTCGTGCGGTATCTTGTATTGGTTCTCCCCGACTAACTTGAGTAACATTGGGATTAAGATCAATTACTTGTCCACCCAATTGGTACATCGCCACTGTAAAACTGACTCTTGTACGAGTTGAAGCCTTAGAAAATAACAAACCCAATACTTTATTACACCGCAACTTCAACTGTTGTGATTTCAATTGGGTTGCCAATTGCAGGAGTTCTTGAATTTCTGTAGGAGTCAAGTCTGCCAGACTTAACAAATCTCGTCCTAACAATGCTGCCATGCTTGTGATCTGTTAAAGAATAATTATAAATCTCTGTTCCTTTCCCCAGTCAAGTCAAAAAAAAAATACAGTTGGAAAACTGTACTCTATGTTTTTTCATCAAGTCTAGGATTTGAATCAGCTTTTGCAATGAATATTAATTTATCAACATTTTTTTAGTGATTTAAATCACCGATTTTTATTAAGCACATCATCTCGCCCAAGGTGAAGAAAGTAGTCTATCAGCCTCTTCTTATCCACGGCACCAAATTAAGAGGCTTTGGGGGTAGACAAATGAATTAATTGTGATATAATTAAAAATCGGTGAGTGCATTAAGGCAACTGCACAATGCCAGCATAGCACAGTGGTAGTGCATCCGACTTGTAATCGGAAGGTCGTCGGTTCAAATCCGACTGCTGGCTTTCGCAAAAGAATGTTGATCTGTATTTACGTGTACATTTGTCTGCGTTGGCAGATTAGTTTTGTTTTCAACACATTTAATATTGTGGTCTAACAAATTTGTGTCGTGGCTTATTTGAGATAACTGTTCACAAATTTAAGAGAGGCGATCGCTAACTCCTGAGCAAATCCGATTTTTGGTTGATACGCTTGTAAATAACCTTCCCTCAGGTAATCAAACAGCCCTATCTCTAATCCCCCTGCCTTTCCTGCTCCTCTTACTCCTATCCTACGGAATACTAAAGCTATATATACCCCCAATCTCCAGTCCCAATTTTAAAGATTACTCACAGACTTTTTAAGAATCTCTATAAAGTCTATTTTTCTCTGCTAGTATTCATCAAACTGAAGCGTACAATAAATATATATAAGTACATAGTATAGATAGGATGGGCAATTACCACCCGTATTTGCCCGGAATCTCTGATTTACTGACAAAACTTCTAGCCTCATGTCTAGAAAGTTCTAGAAAAATTGCCACTGGCTATCTGATGCTGTTAGTTTGGTGAAATTTCGGGGAACTATGTAACTATAAACTTTTAATATTTGTCAGTAAAATAACCCGAACAGTGAATAAAACTGCTTTACAAAGCTTGTGACAAGACAGTTTCTGAGTATATAAACCTATGAATATGAAAGAAAGAGCTACCGATGCGGAATCAAGCCAAACCGATAAGGTAGAGATAGCTGTCCACTTGGATTCGGAGTTACTGGAGCAAATTCAGCACCTAACTAACGACCCTAGCAAAGTAATTGAAGTAGCGATTCGTCAATGGTTGAGAGGCGAAGCTCTCAGAGATGATGAACTGACGCGTAGCCCACACCGTGTACCAGTTCCACCGCGTGGGGAATGGAATGATTGACTTTCATGAATAGGCTGTAAAGAACAAGCCTATAAAATGTAAAGTTTGTCAATCTAGATGCCAGAACAGTTAGAATACGCAATACTCATTATGTATAAACTGTAAAATTTTACGCCAACCTTTGCCCAGCCTTAGTGAAACTGTTGTGAGTTGCTATCTGTCCATCCAACTCGATTCGATGTAATGACTATTACTGCCAATTCCCAATTACCAAATAGATTTCCCCAAAACCTGGAATCGATTAACCACAAGGCTGATGGCTTATTAGCAACCCTCGGTGCTGAGTTGATATATGTACAAGATGGGCTAGGGCGTTACCTATCCTTTTATTGGCAGAAAAGTGATCTTTTAGGGTTCAACCCAGAGCAAATAGTAGCCGATAGCAATGGACAAGAAATCTTTTCCCCAGTGGACAAAGTTTCTTACATGGAAAGATTACATCAAGTAATGACCAACCTAGTTCCAGAAAAGTTCCCCTTCTGGTTTAGTTGTCATCAAAATTTATTTGAGTTGGAATTGGTTATCAGTCCGATTATTCCGCCATTGGGAACGGCTGCTACTACTGTTTTAGTTATGGGAAGGTTATTACAAGTTAAAGTCAATAACCAAGAATTAAATGTAGCAATTACCACACCTACACAAATAGACCTAGCTTCACGATCGCAGCAACACCAAAGACTGGTAAATAAAATTACCAGAAATATTCGCCGGACGTTAGATTTAGATGCAATTTGGCAGCAAACAGTTGACAGTCTAGGCAAAGCACTCAGACTAGAGCGTTGTATTATTTGCCCCTATCAGCCCTCCAGCTCAAAAGTGCGAGTAATCGCCGAATATCATCAACCAGACAGAGCATCTATGCTGGGGTTGGAAATAGATGTGACCTCTGAACCAGCGTTTGCTCAAGCCTTGGCGACCTTGGAACCAATCATCATGGAGGTTCCAGACTATAATCTTTGTCCACAACAAAAAATTCTCGTAGTAGCTACCTGTTATCAAGACCAAGCCAATGCTTTGATAGCAATCAACTTGCGGGATGAGTGTTATCCCCTCACCAATGCTGAACTAGAACTAGCCAAAGAAGTAGCAGATCAATTAGGAACAGCGATCGCTCATGCTACTTTATACAAAGAATTAGAAGCAGCACGACAAAAAGCCGAAGAAGCTTCCCGCCTCAAAAGTGAGTTTCTCGCTAATGTCTCCCACGAAATCCGGACTCCCTTAAATGGTATGATTGGCTTTTTGAAGCTAATTTTAGAGGGAATGGCAGACGATGCCGAAGAGAGGAATCAGTTTTTATCTGAAGCCCATCACTTATCTTTACATCTGCTCAATATTATTAACGACATCTTAGATATAGCCAAAATTGAAGCAGGAAAAATGGAGCTAGTTTGCGCTCCCGTCAAGCTAGAAGAGCTATTCTCTGATGTAGATAACTTCATGCGCCCACAAGCAGAAGTCAAAAACCTGACTTTTCGGATGCAATTACCACCAACTTCCGATGAAATAGTAGTCGAAGGTAATTACCAACGGCTTCTGCAAGTGATGTTGAACATAGTCAATAATGCCATTAAATTTACCCACGAAGGTGGTATTACCATCACTGCGGATGTCGTACTCAAAAAAGGGAAATTCCAAGAACAGCATTTCCCTGGCATGGTAAGAGTCAGGATAGCTGATACCGGTATTGGTGTTTCTTTAGACCAACAAGACAAACTATTTCAATTATTCTCTCAAGTCGATGGTTCCCGCACTCGTCAGTACGGTGGTACAGGTTTAGGACTGGCAATATCCCAGAAACTTGTAGAGACTATGGGTGGAGAGGTACATTTCTACAGTCTTGGTGAAGGACTTGGTTCGACAGTCACATTCACCGTACCCTTATATCAACAGCCAGTGATGCTGTCATCTAACGACAGTGACGTAGATTGTAAGTAGTCGGTTACAGGTTACAGGTTACAGGATAAAACTGGTGTAATTAATTTTGTCTCATTACTTATTCGTTAAATATATAAGCGATGGGGTGAGCTATCAATACTCAACTGTCATCGATGCCCAGAAATCAGCAATAACTTATAGAATATTTGATAAATACTCAACCTTCAACAGCAAACAGTTATGGATTGTGACCTATAGCGATATTATTATGTGTTCATGACGATTGCACCAAGCAACTGAGAAGAAAACACAATTTGGCAACAATTGGATCTAGGATCGATTTAATAAAGCTGCAAAATAAGACTTTGAGTGGGATGTGAAAAATTAGGCATAGGAAGAACAGCCAATGTCCAATGCTCCATATCCACATACTTTGTTAACTTACTAGGTATCAAGCAATGGAATTAACAATTGACAACGTTGAGACAGTCTTAGATGAAATGCGCCCTTACCTGATATCTGATGGTGGTAACGTGGAACTTGTAGAACTTGATGGGCCTATTGTTAAGTTACGTTTACAAGGTGCTTGTGGTTCTTGTCCTAGCTCTACCATGACCCTGAGAATGGGTATTGAACGCCGTCTACGGGAAATGATTCCTGAAATTGCCGAAGTTGAACAGGTAATTTAGGGACTGGGGATTGGGGGCTGGGAAGAAGCAGAGGAGTAGGGAAGTAAAAGAGCAGAGAAGAGGGATTTAATCTCCGATCCCCAAATTCCCAAAACCCAAAACCCAAAACCCAAAACTCAATACCCAATACCCAATCCCTAAGACTCTATGACTCAACCACTCTACGTTGCTTTTATCTGGCATCAACATCAGCCACTATATAAGTCTCCTGGTAGCAGCCTAGCAACAGCTTCTAGTCAGCAATATCGCCTGCCTTGGGTACGCTTACATGGTACGAAGGATTATTTGGATTTGGTGTTACTTTTGGAAAGGTATCCCAAATTGCACCAAACGGTAAATTTAGTTCCTTCCTTAATTCTGCAACTAGAAGATTACATTGCTGGTACAGCTTTTGACCCTTACCTGACTGCCAGTCTGACACCTAATGAGCAATTGACTCAGCAACAAAGAGAGTTTATCGTCCAGCACTTTTTTGATGCCAATCACCATACCTTAATTGATCCTCATCCCCGCTATGCCGAGTTGTATTACCAAAGGCAAGAGAAAGGAAAGAGTTGGTGTTTAGCGAATTGGCAGTTAGCAGATTACAGTGATTTGCTGGCTTGGCACAACTTGGCATGGATAGATCCACTGTTTTGGAATGACCCAGAAATTGCAGCTTGGTTAGAGCAGGGGCGTAACTTTACATTAGGCGATCGCCAGCGCATTTATTCCAAACAACGTGATATTCTCAGCCGTATTATCCCCCAACACCGGAAAATGCAGGAATTGGGGCAACTAGAAGTTACCACCACACCCTACACTCACCCGATTTTACCTTTATTAGCCGATACCAACTCTGGACGAGTAGCAGTAGCAAATATGACTTTGCCAGAGGCTCGATTCCAATGGGCAGAAGATATTCCTCGTCACTTACAAAAAGCTTGGGAGTTATATAGAGAAAGATTTGGGCAGGAACCAAGAGGTTTATGGCCTTCAGAACAATCCGTCAGCCCAGCTATATTACCGTATATTATTAAACAAGGATTTCAGTGGATTTGCTCAGATGAATCCGTCTTGGGGTGGACACTAAAACATTTCTTCCATCGGGATGAAGTAGGGAATGTACAGGAGCCAGAGCTAATATATCGCCCTTATCGCCTAACCACACCAGCCGGAGATTTAGCAATTGTCTTCCGTGACCACAGATTATCAGATTTAATCGGCTTTACCTACGGGGCAATGCCAGCCAAACAAGCAGCCGCAGACCTGGTGGGACACCTACAAGCGATCGCCAGAATGCAAAGAGAACGCCCCAGTGAACAGCCTTGGTTAGTCACCATCGCTTTAGATGGCGAAAATTGCTGGGAGTTTTACCCCCAAGATGGCAAACCATTTTTAGAAGCTTTATATCAAAATTTAAGTAACGAACCCCATATTAAACTTGTCACCGTCTCCGAATTTATCCAAGAATTTCCCCCTACAGCCACTATTCCCGCCGAAAAGCTTCATAGCGGTTCTTGGGTCGATGGCAGTTTTACTACCTGGATTGGTGATCCCGTCAAAAATCGCGCTTGGGATTACCTCACAGAAGCGAGAATCATGCTGGCAAACCATCCAGAAGCTACGGAAGAAAATAACCCTGAAGCCTGGGAAGCTTTGTATGCTGCTGAAGGTTCAGATTGGTTTTGGTGGTTTGGGGAAGGACACTCCTCAAATCAGGATGCCATTTTTGACCAATTGTTTCGAGAACATTTGTGCGGTATCTACAAAGCCTTGAACGAACCTATACCCGCCTATCTCAAGCAACCCTTAGAAGTTCATGCAGCAAGAACAGACCATTCCCCCGAAGGATTTATACATCCGGTGATTGATGGTAAAGGTGACGAACAAGACTGGGACAAAGCCGGACGGATAGAAATTGGTGGGGCGCGAGGGACGATGCACAACAGCAGCATCGTTCAGCGATTGTGGTATGGGGTAGATCACTTGAATTTTTATTTGAGGTTGGACTTTAAAAGCGGTGTTACACCAGGACAAGGTTTACCCCCAGAGTTAAACTTGTTGTGGTTCTATCCAGACAAAACAATGCACAACAGCCCGATTCCTTTGGCAGATGTGCCGGATACAGACCCACTCAATTATCTATTCCATCATCATTTGGAAATTAACTTACTGACCCAATCAATCCAGTTTCGGGAAGCAGCCGAACATTATCAATGGCATCCCCGTGTTAGTCGCGCTCAAGTAGCTTTAGAAAATTGTTTGGAAGTAGCAATTCCTTGGGCTGATTTACAAGTTCCACCAGATTATCCTTTGCGGATGATTGTTGTGTTAGCGGATGAAGGGCGTTTTAGTAAATACTTACCAGAGGATACTTTAATTCCGATTGAAGTACCCTAACAAGGGACTTCCAGAAATTAACAATTCAAAAATAAATTATCCCATTTACTCAGGCTACATTATTCTGTATCCCCCTGCTCCCTGCTCCCTGCCTACAAAGCGATGGAATATTTTTTTAGTTGGAAGTCCCTAAGAATTGGGAATTTATTAAACCTACACTTGTCAGGAGTAGAGAGTGGGGGTAAATCAGCAGTGATGGTGACTAAATCATCACTTCGTGCAATGCCAATAACAACTCATTGACGGTGTAAGGTTTAGCTAAAAATGAGTTAGCGCCTGTGTTGACTATTTCGCTTAACTTATTTTTGGAGATTAGTCCACTAGTAGCAATAATTTTGACATGAGGATTAATTTTTTTTAGGGTACGAATAGTGGTCAACCCATCTAGTACGGGTAACATAATATCCACCAGTACAGCACTAATTTTATCTGCATTTTTGGCATAGAGAGCGATCGCCTCGACACCATCACCAGCAACTAAAGCCTGATACTGGTGAGTTTCTAAGGATGTTTTCGTAATATCTCGAATTGCGGGTTCATCATCAACAATCAAAATTAATTCTCCCCGACCTGGAGGCAGTAGTAAATTATCTGCGGTGGGTGTTTCTGAGCCTGCAACAGCCGGCAAGTAAACTTTAAAGGTAGTGCCACGTCCTTCTTCACTATAGACGTTGACAAAACCGCCATGACTTTTAACAATTCCTAAAACGGTGGAAAGTCCTAAACCTGTACCTTGTCCTACGGCTTTGGTGGTAAAAAATGGTTCAAAAATTCTATCTAAGTTTTCCTGAGAAATACCAACTCCTGTATCCGCCACTGTAACCATGATGTAGGAGCCTTGTTTGGCTTCCAAGTTCATGCGAGCGTAGTTTTCATCAATCAAGAGATTTTCCGCAGAGATTGTCATCTTACCACCGTTAGGCATAGCATCACGGGCATTCACACAGAGATTCATCAGCACTTGATGGAGTTGGGTACTGTCTCCAGACACCATCCATAAGTTGTTTGGTACATCTGTAGAAACTTCGATGGATTTGGGAAATGTCTCTTTTAAAATTTTGGCAACTTCAACGATTAAATGCTTGAGTTGTAAAGTGATGCGCTTCCCTTCTACACCTCTGGCAAAGGACAGCACTTGTTTGACTAAATCAGCACCACGTTTAGCATTGATTTCTAAAATCTCTAACAGATGCTGAGTGCGTTCATCTGCGTCAGGGAATTTGAGTGGTAGTAATTGCGCTCCTGCCAAAATTGGTGTCAAAATATTATTCAAATCATGAGCAATGCCACTTGCTAAAGTCCCGATACTTTCTAGGCGCTGGGTACGAAATAACTGAGCTTCTAAATGTTTTTTCTGTGTAATATCTGTATCTACAGAGAGAATTGATTTTGGTCGTCCCTGTTCATCAGATACTAAACTCCAGCGACTAGCCACCACAATTTCCTTACCAGTTTTGGTAACTTTGCTTAATTCTCCTTGCCAATTACCTTGAGAGATAACGTTTAATAAAGCTGCTTCGACTTCTTGAGAAGGTTCACGAAAGAAAAGTTCACTAGCATTTTTACTTATCACCTCATGAGCTTGCCAGCCGTAGAGATTTTCAGCACCTTTATTCCAAAAGAGAATTTTATTATCTAAATCACGCACGCATATAGCATCTGTGGTGATGTCTAACAAGGCTGCTTGTTCGCGGATTTTGGCTTCTGCTAGTTTACGCTCACTAATATCAATACAGGCGCAAGTTATGCCAACAATTTCTTGGGATTCATTCCGTAATGGTTCGACGGTTAAATCATAATATCTTGTACCTTGAGGAGTTCTTATCGATACCACTTGACGATTACCCATGCCTGTGGCTAACACATGATATTTGATGGCAGTGAGACATTGGGCATCTTGCTCTGACATAATTTCAGAGTCTTGTTTGCCCAGCATTTCGTCAATTTTCCACCCAGCAATTGGGTTATAAATCCAGGTATAACGTAAGTCTCTATCTTGGTTAAAAACGAAAATAGGAGAGTTTTTCAACGCAACCCGAAACCGTTCCTCACTATGGCGCAGTGCTTCCTCTACTCTTTGGCGTTCTATGGCATAACGTATGGAACGTACTAATAAGTCGCCTGTTACTTGTCCTTTGACTAAATAATCCTGCGCTCCTTCTTGCATAGCTCGTAGTGCTAAATTTTCATCATCTATACCTGTGAGTACAATGATGGGAATGACTGTTGTTTCACGATTGGCTCTAATAAAGGTATCCAAACCTTGGCTATCAGGTAAGGAAAGGTCTAGTAGCATGACATCAAAATGCGAGCCGCAGGAGGTATGGGTGGCTAAAGTTTCCAATGCTTCGGATAGTCGCTCAACTGGCTGTAACTCTACCTTTGCTGAATGTACCTCTCTGATTAACTCTTGAATTAAAAAAACATCACCAGGATTGTCTTCTACTAATAAGACTTTAATAATTTCATCTGCCATTGCCTTTACTCCGGTGGCAGCTTAACGATCGCAAACCAAAAGTTTTCTATAGATTGTACAATTCTAACGAACTGATCAAAGTCAACTGGCTTAGTTATGTAACAATTAGCCGCTAAGTTATACGCTTTGAGGATGTCTTCTTCTGCTTGGGAGGTTGTCAGCACAACTACCGGGATGCGTTTGAGATGAACATCCGTTTTAATTTCTGCCAATACTTCCCGCCCATCTTTTCTAGGCAGGTTTAAATCCAGCAAAACTATATCTGGATGAGGTACATTGGTGTATCTATCCAGTTTTCTCAGAAATGCCATTGCTTCTACCCCATCTTCAACTACATTGAGGTTGATGGAGATTTTGCTATCCTCTAAAGCAATACGGGTAAGTTCAGCATCCCCTGGGTTATCTTCTACCAACAAAACCTCAATTGGCATAATCCCTGTTGTGGTATTCACGATTGTTTCCCTACTTGTTCTGGAATAGTGAAGTAGAAAGTCGAGCCTTGACCCAGTTCCGACTCCACCCAGATATGACCACCGTGGCGTTCTATTATTTTCTTACAAATTGCTAAACCAATACCTGTACCTGGGTATTTACTTCTACCATGCAGGCGTTGGAAAATGACAAATATGCGTTCGGCATATTGGGGCTCGATACCGATGCCATTGTCGCGGACTGAAAATAGCCATGTTGTTTGGAGAGTGGGAGACGATGAGGAAGTAGAGCGAGTGAGAGAGAAATCATGTTTTTCCTCCTCCTGCCCCCTGACCCCTGCCCCCTGCCCCCTGCCCCCTGACTCTTCAACTAGTCCAATATGAATCCTTGGTGGTGCTTCTTGGCGAAATTTGATGGCGTTGGCGATGAGATTTTGAAAAACTTGGGTTAGCTGGGTAGGGTCTGCCATGACTGTGGGTAAAGGGTCATGGGTGATGACTGCACCAGATTCTTCGATCGCTATTTTGAGGTTAGCGATCGCTCGCTGTAAAATAACACCACAGTCAACTAGGACAAATGGCTGTCCACGGGTAGTAACTCGTGAGTAATTCAACAAGTCGTTAATTAAGGTCTGCATCCGCCTTGCGCCATCGACGGCATAAGTTATAAACTGTTCGGCGTTGCTGTCTAGTTGATTTTTGTATCTCCTCTCTAATAACTGTAAATAACTAGTCACCATCCGTAAGGGTTCTTGCAAATCGTGGGAAGCTACGTAAGCAAAATTTTCTAGTTCGGTATTAGAACGAGCTAGTTCTTGACTTTGCTTTGTTTGTATTTCCAATAACTGTCCTTGGGATAAAGCTATACCAATTTGGTTGGCTAGTTGTTGCAACAGTTCCAACTCAAAGTTATTCCAATGGCGGGGAGTAGCACACTGATGGGCAATGAGTAAGCCCCAAATCCCATCTCGATTGAGAATGGGGACTACGAGGTTAGCTTTAACTCCGAATTGTTGTAAAAATTGCCGATGACAGTCTTGAATGTCTGCTTTAGCAATATCAAAGATGGCGCTGACTCTGCCTTGGCGATATTTGTCTACGTAGTCTTGCTGAAAACATGGGTCAAGGATCTCCTTTCCCAAAACTACAGGCCAGCCAGGTAGAACAGCCTCCTGTACGACTATTCCCGAACCATCAGCCCACAATCGGAAAATCACTACTCGGTCGGCTTGCAAAAGTTTCTGCACCTCATTCACCGATGTTTGCAGAATCCCTTCGATTTCGAGGGTTTCCCGAATTTTGAGGGTGATTTCGGCGAATAGTTGCGATCGCAAAATCTGCCTTCTTAATTCTTCTTCTGTCCGTTTGCGTTCAGTAATATCTGTATGGGAACCTACCATTCGCAATACATTACCTGTTTCATCCCAAAGCGCCTGACCTCTATCCAAAATCCATTTATAACTGCCATCTTTGCACAATACGCGATGTTCAGTCACATAATACGGAGTTTTTTGGACAAAATGGTCTTGCATCGCTTGCATTACCCAATCTAAATCATCGGGATGCACCCGCTTTGACCATTCGTCAATGTGGTTAGCAATTTCTTGATCTTCATACCCCAGCATTTGTTTCCAACGCTGGGAGAAAAAGACCTCATTCGTCTTGACGTTCCAATCCCAAATCCCATCATTGTTACCATTGAGCGCCAACTGCCAACGTTCTTCACTCTCACGCAGTGCGGAGGCTGTGTGGCGACGTTCGCTAATGTCTTGGAAATAGACTGATAAGCCCTCTTTACTTGGATAGGCGTGAACTGCAAACCATTTGTTAAGCGGGGGATAAAACTCTTCAAACTCTACACTAATTTTTTGCGCGATCGCTCTGCGCGTCTCACGGTAGAATAAAGTATCACCTGTATCTAAAAACACTTCCCAGATATTTTTACCTAAAAGTTCATCTTGGCTTTTTTGTAATAGCTTGGCTGCTTGATTATTAACGTAGGTAAATCGCCACTCATGATCTATGGCAAAAAACGCATCAGTAATACTTTCCAGTATATTGGTAATCTGAACCCTTGTAGCCTCCGACTGTATACGCACTGCTTGCTCGTGATTTATTAACTGTTCGCTAATCCGAGCTACATCGGCTACATTACGTCTCAGTTCCAACTGGCTGATTACTAGGCGGCTTAAAGCTACCAACGCATCAATTTGGGCTTGAGTTAGTTCTTTTGGCACTTTGTCAATTACACAGAGGGTTCCTAAAAAATGCCCTTCTGGTGTCATCAGTGGCACACCTGCATAAAATCGTGCATGAGGATAAGATGTGACGACTGGGTTATTAATGAAGCGATCGTCAGCTAATGTATCAGGAATGACTACAACACCTTGCTTTTCTATGCAAAGGTACGATAAACCCACATTACGGGGCATTTCTGGTACATCTATACCTAGTTTTGCCTTAAACCACTGGCGATTTTCATCAATAAAATTGACCAAAGCTATGGGTGTACCACAAATAAAGGCGGCTAACCGAGCCAGATTGTCATAAACTTCTTCTGGTTCAGTATCCAGAATTTGATATCGGCGTAAAGCAGCAAGCCTCGCCTGTTCATTATTCAACGGATATTTCATTAATTTTTGTGAAAAAATGCTTCAAAAAGTAGCTAAAAGCTTGGTTTTAAAAATAAAAAGTTGGACTAATTTATAGTTTAGACAAAATTGTGTGAACTACCTCACCGCATAGACACATAGGGAAGAGTGAAAAACTACTGTTCCCCGGTGAGATGCGTAAGTAGATGAATTGGTGAGGTTTAAAAAAACACTCAAGAAAAGAATTTTGACGAAAAATAGTTTAAATAACAGTTGCAAACCTGTCCAAACTGCTATTAAGCTATCTTTTAAATAAAAAGAACCTTTAATGCTGTTATTGCGTCTGCGTAGTTGTAAATAATTACAGTTAGCGAAAAATTGCTGTGATTATTAAACTGCTGAATTTTTGGACTGTAATTTTTAATTCTCACTAACTGGAGGCATTTGCATTAAGGGCGATCGCATGGTGAAATTTCCTGTTATTCACAAGCTGAAAGCAGTATTTATCTTGGCACTGGTAGTTTTATTGACAAATACTGTAATTACTTACAGTCATACTACAAAATTGATGGAAAATCAGTCATGTATTTACATATCAGAACACAAAACTCTTGCCATATTTTGTCTAGCTGCTTTTGTGAATGTGCTATTGCTAACCTATTTTTATAACTTACTACAGCGTCATATTACCAATATTCAGCAGGCAGAACAGAAAATTCGTGAACAAGCTGCAATTTTAGATGTAGTAAGTGATGCAATTTTAGTAAGTAATATTCAGAATAAAATTGTTTTTTGGAATAAAGGTGCAGAATCTTTGTATGGCTGGAAAAATGAGGATATTTTAGGAAAAAATATTACAGAACTTCTGTATCAGCCAACCTCACCCCAGTTAGAACAAGCACTATCCACTGTCATCAATCAGGGTGAGTGGCAAGGAGAGTTACATCAACTCAGCAAGAATGGAAAGGAAATCATCGTTAAAAGTCGCTGGACTTTGGTAAAAGATGAGGATGGACAACCAAAATCTATTCTGAGTGTGAATACAGAAGTTACCAGCAAAAAACCACTGAATGCACAGTTATTGCGATCGCAACGCCTCGAAAGTATCGGTACACTAGCAAGTGGTATTGCCCATGACCTGAACAATATACTCTCTCCCATTTTAATGGCGGTTCAGCTCTTACAGATGAAATCCCACGATAGGCAGATGCAAAAAGTGCTGAACACTTTAGAAGGTAATGTCAAGCGTGGTGCAAATTTGCTTAAGCAAGTATTGTCTTTTGCACGGGGTATTGAAGGTAAAAAGACAATTGTGCAAGTCAGACAGTTATTATCAGAAATTGAACAAATTGTCCAGCAAACATTTCCCAAATCGATTATTTGCCAGACAAATATTCCCGAAAATCTGTGGTATGTATCAGGAGATACAACACAATTACATCAGGTATTGATGAATCTTGTTCTTAATGCCCGCGATGCCATGCCTCATGGTGGGATATTAAGAATAACGGCTGATAATGTCGTGCTTACGCCCCAGGGTGGACATCATATTACTTTATGTATAGAAGATACGGGTTTAGGTATACCAGCCAAAATTCAACAGCAAATTTTTGAGCCATTCTTTTCTACAAAAGAAGTAGGCCACGGTACAGGTTTAGGACTGTCTACGGCTTCGAGTATTATTGATAATCACGGTGGTTTTATCAACGTGCAGAGTGAAGAAGGCAAAGGCACACAATTTCAAGTGTATTTGCCTGCTTTAGTCTCTAACATCCAGTCAGTTAATTATGTAGAGATAGAATCACCTACAGGTAATGCGGAATTAATTTTGGTAGTAGATGATGAAGCTATTATCCGCGAAATTACTAAATCCTCTCTAGAAGCATATAATTACCAAGTACTAACAGCTAGTGACGGAAAAGAAGCACTAGCAATTTATACACAACATCAAGAGCAAATTAGTGTAGTGTTGCTAGATATGATGATGCCATCGATGGATGGAGCGATCGCTATCCGTAAATTACAACAAATTAATCCCCTGGTCAAAATTATTGCCATTAGTGGACTTTTATCAGAATCCCATGAGGGCGCAATTGCTAAGATGGGAGTGAAGGCATTTTTATCCAAACCCTGCACAGCTAAAGAGTTAGTACAGACAATTAATTCTGTCCATACTAGTAATTAACAGTAAATTTACACAATCTTCCTAAAGGTATAGATTTTTTCCCTCGGTAATTTTGTTAATATTATTGAACTTTTTATAAAAAAGTAACATTATGGCTTTATATGCAGAACTACATAGACACTTGGGTGGTTCCGTTGTCCCCCGTGTCTTGTGGCGCTATTTTGAGCGACACTCATCAGAGTTGATTTCCCGTTTTGCGGAGTACCCAGAGTTTGAAGACTTTTACACACGTCCCCGCAATACCTTAGATGAATATTTAGAACTGCACACTCTCGTGGAAAGCGTGCAAACCGTAGATACCCTACCTTACTTTATTTATCGTCTGGTGCGCGGTGCTTACATTTTTGAAAATTTGGCTTATTTGGAACTGCGCTACACCCCTTACTTACGCACACCAGAACATCTGAGTCAGTCCCAAAGAATTGACAAGATGGCGGAAATCATCAAAGTTGTAGGGGAAGCTAGTAGCCAGCCAGAATATCCCATTGTGACTAGCCAAATTTTGTGTATGCACACACGCCTACCTTATGAGGTAAATAGGGCAATTATTGATTTGGCGGCGCAAAACAAACATTATGTTTGTGGGATAGATGTAGCTGGGGGTGATAGCCATTACGCCGAGCGCCTGGCAGAATGGATTAGCTTATATGAGTATGCGCAATCGCTAGGCATAAACACCACCGGACACTTTTATGAAACCCCGGTTGGTTGTTACCCCCAACTGTTACCTTACCTAAAGCGGATTGGTCACGGTATCCAAATTCCCCTCTTATACCCAGAGTTACTGCCAGATGTAGCTAGGCGTGGTCAATGTTTGGAGGTTTGCCCGACAACCTACATCAAAACCGGCACATTACAAGACATCCGCCAACTCAAGTTAGTATTTGACCGATGTTTTGATGCTGGCGTAGATATTGCCATTTGTACTGATAACGCTGGACTGCATAATGTACGTTTGCCCTTTGAGTATGAAAATCTCTTAACCTACGACATTATCAACTTTGAACAGTTGCAAGCTTGTCAGGATGCAGCTTTCCGCCATGCCTTTGCTTGGCCTTATGGTCAACGTCCTGCATCCCTATTGAATGGATTACTACAACCGGAAACTACCAAAGTTTTAGCATTGAAAGACTAATCAGTGATGTATGGAAATAGCTTCATCTTGATTACAGCCAGTACCCTGACAAAATTCATCCACCCAAGAAGCCAGACTACTGGCATTACTACTAGGTGATGACTTAACTTTGTTGGCAGGTGCTGGCGTTTGTTTATCTACATCTCGTCTGTTTTGGGTAACTTCTCTGGTTAATGTTGGTAATGCTAAAGTTTTTGACTGACTAGGAACCTTAGTTGTAATTTCCAATACTCTCAACGTCTTACCATTATGGTGAGTTTCCGTAGCCAAAGCCAATCTGAAGGATGGTAGGGGTTTAGTTTTGTTGGGAACCTCCACAGTCACAGATGGCGATGACCTGTGGTTGGTCGGAGACCATCGGTGAGATTGGGAATGTGTATGATTACCTTTGGGAGTAATTGCGTTCACCTCCGATAAGTTGAAGCCTATCGCTTGGCTACCATTTCCCGCAGCGAAGTTTGTAGGTTCAGCTTCATGTGTAACATCAACTTTCCTAGTTTCTGCACCCAAATGCACAGGGTTCTGCACAAGTGACAAAACAGGTTGACTTTCCCAGTGGTGGGTATTGGGAACCAATCCGTTCGATAGGGTGGGTTTGCTTTCTATCTGCTGTTTTTTTTGGTTGCTACTTGGTGTTGTTAAACCTAACTCAGCATCGGGATTGAAATTTAGACCCAAAGCAGCAACAATTTCATCGGGATCATTATTCAGTTCCATAATAAAACCAAGTATTTGCTCAAACTGTGGCTCTAAAACAGATAGCGTTGCCAAAATGAATCCAGACGAAGGTCGCCGCAGTCCATTATAAGTAGCCCAAACCCTCATTTTGGCCAACCAAGAACGATTTTGCTCGTAATAACTCAGCCATTTCATTTTCAAGGATTGACGCAGCTCCTGAATATCCATCGGATGCCTCGCTTCAGTCAAAAATAGTGCAGACCTATTTATTTTGAATTATCTGTATACCAATTCTTTCAAACAAGGAAACAGATTTACATCTGAAACCCCTAATATTTGAATTTTGGGTGTTGCATAATTGCGGGATGATTTTACTGGTTTTGTGGAATAGGCATCTTGCCTTTCGCCCCTCATATTTTTGGGTTGACAGGATGCCCACCCCACAAGAATCATCCCTTGATTCAGCAATACCAAATTTTGAATTTTGAATTGGTATTATCCCTGGGGATGAAACCGATAATAAAGCATCTGCTTGACCTTTTGACCATTTATCAAGTGTTGTTCTACCAATAGAGGTACTTCACGAGGTTTTACACCGCCATACCAAACCATATCTGGCAAAACAAGCACCATCGGCCCGTTTCCACACTGTCCTAAACAACTGCTACCCGTTACCGTTACATCTGGAACTGGTAAAGCCTCAAAAGCTGCTAATACTTGTTTTGCACCTTGCTTTTTACAAGTACGATTTTGACATATTCGTACACATTTAGAATCAGATGATTTGTTTGTAATTGGCAAGTTTGATGGTTGCGTGCCGTGAGTCATTTTTCCCACCCTGTAAAAATTTAATCCATAGTTCATAGCCAAAAGTCTCAAGTCCAAAGCAAAAATCACTATTGACTGCTGATGATTGACCATTAACTAATGACTATTGACTAATCTACCGACAGTCCCTTAGACGCAAGCCATTCGCGGTTAAATATGCGTGACTGATAGCGGGAACCACTATCACATAGGATGGTGACGATAGTATGACCAGGCCCCAATTGCTTTGCTAAAGCCACAGCACCCGCTACATTAATACCCGTTGAACCACCCATTAACAACCCATCTTTTCGCAATAGTTGATAAACTACCCGCAAAGCTTCTTTGTCATCTATTTGGATAGCATCATCAGCTGGTGCGCCTTCCATATTAGCTGTGATACGACTGTTACCAATACCTTCAGTGATAGAATTTCCTTCTATCTTGATTTCACCTGTTTTAATATAGCTATACAGTCCACTACCTAGTGGATCGGCTACAACACATTTAATTGCGGGATTTTGTTCTTTAAGGTACATGGCTACACCTGCAAATGTACCGCCAGTACCAGTTGCCGCTACCCAGCCATCAACTTTACCATCTGTTTGTGTCCATATTTCTGAACCTGTGGTTTCGTAGTGAGCGCGGCGGTTAGCTAAATTATCAAACTGATTTGCCCAAATAGCATTGTCTAACTCAGCTGCAACTCTACCAGATAGCTTGACGTAGTTGTTTGGGTCTTTGTAAGGTACAGCCGGGACGGGACGGACTTCGGCTCCCAAGGCTGTGAGTGCGTCAATCTTTTCTTGTGATTGGGTGTTGGGGATAATAATGAGGCATTTGTAGCCTTTGGCATTGCAAATATGCGCTAATCCAATGCCAGTATTACCAGCAGTTCCTTCTACAACGGTTCCACCTGGTTTGAGTAAGCCTTTTTCTTCTGCGTCTTCGATGATGTAAAGTGCAGCGCGATCTTTGACTGAACCACCAGGATTAAGAAATTCTGCTTTACCGAGAATTTCACATCCTGTTTCTTCACTGAAGCTGTTTAAGCGAATCAGTGGTGTATTGCCAACAGTGCCTATGAAGCCATTTTTAATATCCATTGTGTTTTAACTTTAGTTCGGTGCATATAAAAATTGTGGCTCATAGTGGTGGCAAGATATACGTTTAATCTAGATTGTCAGGCGATAGTCTCCAAGCAACCATAGATCATTGCTATCAGATTTTAGCCAAATTTCCGAAAAGCAAATCTAGCTCGTGGAATCTATTTTTACAAGTTAAATTGAGGGTTTATGGATTCTAAGTAGTAGTATTACTGTGGTTGCCCCAAGTATATGTAAGTTAATATACAGTATTTTCATCAGTGCGAATATCATTACTAAAATCCTCACAGGGGTGGACATCAATGACATCTCCAAGCGATCGCCATCAAGAACTTGAGCAAAAAGAACGAATACTGCGGGAGAAAGAAGTAGAGCTGCGACTGCGGGAACTAGAACAACAAATTTCTCCTAACGATGTAAATTTTCATAAAACTGTCAAGCACCAACCAGAACAAAAACCCTGGATGAAAAAAGTGATTGTGGGTGCAAAGCTGTTTGGTCTGGGTATAGCAGCGTTAGTTGCGGTCAGAATTGCCTCAGTATTGGCAGGATTAATTATGATTGCAGCTTTGGGATGGGTAACTTATCAGCTATTTTTTGCGTCTCGAAAAAAATAATCTTAACTAAGGTGTAAATATTGTGGTTAATCAAGTAGTAACTGACAAATTTATTCAAGATTTAGAACGTGTGGCTCAAGTACGTTCTGAAATTGCTGTCTGTTTAAACAAACTAGGTGAGACAATCAATCAAGCTGAATTAGCTGGAGACACATCATCAGGTAAGCTCAGTTTGGAAAGAGATTTAGAAGATATTTTTGTAGCTAGTAAGAACCTGAAAAAAGGTGTATTTCGCCTCTTGGTATTAGGCGATATGAAGCGAGGTAAAAGTACATTTCTTAATGCTTTAATTGGAGAAAATTTATTACCTAGTGATGTAAACCCCTGTACGGCAGTTTTAACAGTTTTACGCTATGGAGCAGAAAAGAAAGTTACAATTCATTTTAATGATGGCAAAAGCCCACAAATATTAGATTTTCAAAGCTTTAAATATAAATATACAATTGATCCTGCCGAAGCTAAAAAGTTAGAGCAAGAGAAAAAACAAGCTTTTCCTGATGTTGATTATGCAGTTGTGGAATATCCTTTAACTTTACTGGAAAAAGGCATTGAAATTGTTGATAGTCCTGGGTTAAATGATACGGAAGCCCGCAATGAATTATCTCTGGGATATGTAAATAACTGTCATGCAATTTTATTTGTCATGAGAGCTTCTCAGCCTTGTACTTTAGGAGAGCGTCGCTATTTAGAAAACTATATTAAAGGTCGAGGTTTATCAGTCTTCTTCTTAATTAATGCTTGGGATCAAGTAAAAGAATCATTGATTGATCCTGATGACGTGGAGGAATTAAAAGCATCTGAAGACAGGCTAAGACAAGTATTTAAAGCCAATTTATCAGAATATTGTTATGTAGATGGTCAAGATATTTATGATGAGAGGGTGTTTGAACTGTCATCAATTCAAGCACTGCGACGACGGTTGAAGAATCCCCAAGCAGATTTAACCGGGACTGGCTTTGCTGAGTTTATGGGTTCCCTTAATACTTTTCTTACCAGAGAACGAGCGATCGCTGAACTACGACAAGCCAGAACTTTAGCTAGACAAGCTGTTAACCATACCCGTGAAGCAATTGGGAGAAGGCTACCATTATTAGATCAAGATGTCGATGAATTAAAGAAACGGATTGATTCTGTTGAACCAGAGTTTACCAAACTCACAAATATTCGTGATCAATTTCAAAAGGAAATTTTCACTACTAGAGATACCCAAGCGCGAAAAGTATCTGAGTCTTTTCGCAGCTATGTTTTAGGCTTAGGAGATACGTTTGAAAGTGATTTCTTACGCTATCAACCAGAGTTAAATCTGTTGGATTTCCTCAGTACTGGTAAGCGGGAAGCATTTAACGCTGCACTACAAAAAGCCTTTGAACAATACATTACTGATAAGTTTTCGGCTTGGACTTTAAGCGCCGAAAAAGATATCAATGTCGCCTTTAGAGAATTGTCACGCAGTGCGGCGCAGTATGGCGCATCCTATAGCCAAGTTACTGACCAAATAACAGAAAAACTCACAGGGAAAAAAGTTACAGTTAATCCTACGACGACTACAGAAGATGATAAGTCTCCTGGTTGGGCAAAATGGGCAATGGGATTGTTATCTTTGTCTCGTGGAAACTTAGCTGGTGTAGCCTTAGCTGGTGCTGGTTTTGACTGGAAAAATATTTTATTAAATTATTTCACTGTCGTTGGAATTGGGGGAATTATCACAGCTGTTACAGGTGTATTTCTCGGCCCCATTGGATTTGCTTTACTTGGCTTGGGAGTGGGTTTTTTGCAAGCAGACCAAGCGCGGAAGGAATTGGTTAAAACTGCTAAGAAAGAGTTGGTTAAATATCTCCCACAGGTAGCACATGAACAATCTCAAACTGTATATGATGCGGTGAGGGAATGTTTTGATGCTTATGAAAGGGAGGTGAGTAAGCGGATTAATGATGATATTACTTCTCGTAAATCGGAGTTGGATAATTTACTAAAGCAGAAAGAGACACGAGAAATTAATCGGGAAGGTGAGTTGAAAAGGTTAAAAAACTTGCAGGAGGATGTGATTGCTCAATTGCAAAAGATTGAGGGTGCTTATAGCAATTTGTTGGCTTATTATGGCTGAGGAAGGGGATTATTTTTAAACGCGCTGAGTGAAATAAGAGAGAGGAAGTTTTTCTTCTCTCTTCGTTTGTAGGGAGAAGAGGTTGAAGAAAGGAGAAGTATGCAGCAACAGTATGAAGGTTATGGGAGTTTAGTGAATGGGCTGAAATCTGCGTCTACTTTGTTAGGCTTGGAGAGGACATCAAAACTGAATCAAGACGTGGTGTCTGTCTGTAATTATTTAGATAATCCTAACTTTCGGATTGCGGTTTTTGGCCCTTTTAATCATGGTAAATCTACTTTGTTGAATGCTGTTTTGGGAAGTCGGGCTTTACCAATTGATTTAATTCCCACTACGGGTGCGGCGATCGCAGTGAAGTATGGTTCTAGTGTGCGATCGCGTATCATGTTGGTAGATGGTACGGAAGTGTATCGTAGTGGTACGGAGGTTTTACAGCAGTTCGCTATTCTGGATGGGAATAGACAGATGCGAAAGGATGTATCCTCTGTAGAGGTTTTTTGTCCTCATCCGTTTTTAGAAACTGGTGTGGAGTTTGTCGATTTACCTGGGACTAATGATAGAGAGGAGCAGGATAATTTAGTTAAGGAACAGTTGTTGAGCGCAGATTTAGTTGTGCAGTTACTTGATGCACGCAAGTTGATGACTTTGGGCGAACGGGAAAATCTGCGCGATTGGCTATTAGATAGGGGGATTAAGACTGTTATTTTTGTCGCTAATTTTATTAATTTACTGGAGCCAGAGGAACAAAAACAAGTACAAAGTCGGCTCAGGTTTGTTGCAGAAAGTTTCCGGGCTGAGTTACCACCGGGTTTTAGTAATTTATATCGTGTCGATGCGTTACCCGCTTTACGCGCTAGGTTAAAAGGCGATGTAGGGGCGGCTAGTAGTAGTGGGTTAGCTGGTTTTGAAACGGCTTTGCAAAATGTTGTGGATATTTTACAAAAAAATCGGGTTAGTGTGCGCTTGCCCAGAGTGGAGGCGATCGCATCCCAAATTCAGCTAATATTAAAACATAAAATTGATCCACTTGTTAATGAAATTAGATTAATTGATGATAAACAAAACGCTAAATTGGCAATTAAACAAAAAGCTCATAATTTAATTGGGCAAGGTTTTTCTACTAGTATTACCGAGTTACGAAATTTCTTATCTTTACCTAATCTACTTACTAAATATCAAGCTGATGCTGCTGTTGCTTTGGCAGAAAATAATTTTAAATCTTGGCAAATAAATAAACTAAAAAAAGACTTAAATGATTTACAAATAGCTGTGGTGAAATGGCTATATCAAGCTTATGAATTTTTCCAAGAAGAACGACCAGAAGATTTATTAATTCCTCTACCCAGTGAACCAATAATTACACTACCACCTAAGTCTGATAATAGTGATACTTGGAGTGAACCCGGTTCAATTGCTGTCGGTGGTGGTATAGGTTGGTTATTGGGTGGGCCTGTAGGTGCGGCTGTGGTGGGGAGTGTTTCCTATTTACTTAACAAAAATGTGCAGCAGCAAGATGATCAATTAGCTAAGGAATCCTATCATCAACAAGTTGCAAAACTTTGTATCTCTGCAACTGAAGAGTATTTTGCTCATCTCAGCAATCAAGGCTTATCAATCTTAGATGAATATGAACGTAAATCTGAAAAAGTAATTTGCTTTAAAGTTAGTCCAGAATCTTTAGAAATTACTAAAAAGCGTGAAGAATTAAGAAGATTACAAAAGGGATTTAATCAATTAATTAGTGAGTTGAAAAAATTCAAAATTTCTTCTAACTATCAACCTTATATAGAAACACCAAAAGTTAGTCAAACTCAACAGCAAGAACGGATTTATACCCGTCCACCCCAAGCCACGCCTAAGCCACCACAACAGGAACATAGAACTAAGACTGCTGAAAGAAAAGTTGAACCTCCAAAACAGCAAGTTTATTCACCACCACCAAAAACGACTCCTTCACCCAATCCCGCAGAGTTAGAAGCAAAGTTTCGTAACTGGGAAATGGATGAGGAAATAGCACGAATGAAAGCTCAAATGGGTTCTCCTGGTTATCAAAATGGTAAGCAACAGACAACTCAAAATACCCAAGCATCTAAACCCCCCCAAAATCAAACAGACAAAGATAAAATTGCTCGCGCGTACAAGATTTTAGGATTACCACAAGACGCAGAGTTTACTGATATTAAACAAGCTTATAAAACTTTAGTTAAAAAATGGCATCCTGATTTATTTGTTAATCAACCGCAGATGCAAAAACAAGCGCAAGAAAAAATGCGTTTGTTAAATGAAGCTTATACAGTATTATCTACTGCTAAATATGGTTGAAGGGTATGATGTGTAGGGATAAATATTTTAGTTAAGATAATTTTACCCATCAGCGATAGCTTATATTTCTGAATAACTACCAAATTTTAGACATATTCAAAAAAAATCCCGGTAAAATTGGATCTGCGCTTACTGTATCAGGATTTTCTAAACATTCCTCTGGTTTGCCAGGACAATAAATATATACTTGGCGGTGTTTGCGATCAATCAACCAACCTAACTGTATTCCTGGCTCTTTCATATATTCTGCCATTTTATCTTTCAGGGGTTGGAGATTATCGCTTGGCGATCGCAGTTCAATTACAAAATCAGGACAAATAGGCGCAAATCCTTGTTTTTGTCCAGGCGAGAGACTATTCCACCGTTCTAATTTCATCCAGGAAGCATCAGGAGAGCGTTTTGCACCCGTGGATAATGTAAAGCCTGTACTGGAGTCAAAACAAATACCTGTACCGTCTTTTTCTGACCAAACTCCTACCTGTAAAGCTACATTAAAGTTACGATTTCCTGTTTCTGAACCCGTAGGCGGCATAATTGAAATTTCTCCGAATTGATTCATTTCAATGCGTAAATCTCGATTTACTTGACAGAAATCAAAGAATTGTTCGTCTGTCATTGGCATTGATGGCGGCATTTGGATCACAAAAGAAGATGACAGCATCATAGTTCAACATCTGACTTTATTTTCCATTTTTACGTAGATACAAAAAAACGCAAAGCTTTATCTTTGCGTCTTCTAAACGAACTGACTTAGAAATTTATCTACTCAATATTGAGTAGTTATTTTCACTCAGCAATCATTACTTGTTAGGCTGGGGAGTCATCCGCAAGTAGGGTTTAATTTCCTGGTAGCCTTTGGGGAATTTTTCTTTCAAGACTTCTGGGTCTTTGAGAGATGGTACGATGACGCAATCATCGCCGTCTTTCCAGTCGGCTGGAGTAGCCACGCTGTAGTTGTCGGTGAGTTGCAAGGAATCGATTACTCGCAACAGTTCATCAAAGTTGCGTCCGGTGCTGGGGGGATAGGTGAAGCTGAGACGGAGTTTTTTGCTGGGATCAATAACGAATACGGAACGTACTGTTAAGGTTGCATTGGCATTGGGATGAATCATGTCGTAAAGATCGGAAACTTTACGATCTGCATCTGCCAAAATAGGATAGTTGAGGCTGGTGCTTTGGGTTTCTTCGATGTCGCCTACCCAGCCGTTGTGAGATTCTACATCATCAACGCTGAGAGCGATCGCTTTGACGTTGCGCTTGTCAAATTCTGGTTTCAGTTTAGCAACTGTTCCTAATTCTGTTGTGCAGACTGGGGTAAAGTCAGCAGGGTGAGAAAACAGCACAACCCAGCTGTCACCAGCCCATGTGTAAAAATCTATGTCGCCGTGTGTAGACGCTTGCGTAAAGTTGGGTACTGTATCACCAAGACGGAGAGCCATAAGAGATTCCCTGTAGTTAAGTAAGGCTTATGTATTCTATTTTGCCACAATGACAAAAAAACATCGGTTTCCCCATCGGTTTTGAGTGGTTTTTAACAAAATTTTAATTTCTCCACTCTTGAGCAGACTGTCTTGATGGGGAATAATACTGACGAGTTCTGATTATTGCATAAATAGGATGTACTTTTTCCCGGCTATGAATTAATTTGTTTGGTAATTTTTCGGGAATTGTCTGGTGCGCTTTTGTGGTTGTTATGGGGATTTGTGTAATACGGCACTAATTTTGATGGATTGTGTTAATAAATGAATGGCTGGTAGTTAGATATTAAATAAACGGCTTTCTGGGATAAATACATGATTCTCAAAGGGTCTTGGTTAGATACACGCCTTGTAGCAGTTTTTGGTGTTCTGTTACTAACCGCTTGTAGCAGTGACTCCAATTCAACAGATAATTTTACTGGTTTAAAAGTTAAGGTTTTGGTAGGTAGCGCCTTGGGAGACTTTTGTAACCAAGCGGCAAAAAATTTTAATGCAACGCAACCTAAGTTAGACAATGGTAATGCTTTCCAGGTGCGATGCGAAGCCTTAGGTAGTGGTGATGTGGTTAGTAGTGTAGTTGGGTTGACTTCTCAATTAAAGAATGGAACTCTCAAAGCTGATGCCACAGACTTTCCTAGCATTATTTCTGTAGATGGGGATATATATCAAAGTCAGCTAATTTATCGAGTTAACCAGATTTTCCCTGGACAAAATTACATTCCCGATATCACCGATGCGCCATTGTTAGCTAATAGCCCAATGGTATTTATGGCACAGACTGATGTGGCTGGCGGGTTGCGGAAAGTGTCTGACCCTTATCAGGCTTTGGTGACAGCTAAAACTCACCGTGATATCGACCCTACCTCACCAGCGTTAACAGTTAATTATGTCCACACTGCACCGACTCGTTCTAATTCGGGGTTGCAAACGTTGGTCGCACAGTATACTAGTGTGTCTGGTAAGCGTCCTGAAGAATTGACAGTGACTGATGTGCAGACTTTTCAGCCGCAAATTCAGCAAATCCAAAGTAAAATTACTCGTTATGGCGTTTCTACCAATTCTCTCGCCCAAGGGATGGTGAAAAACGGGCCGTTCTGGGCTTCTGTGGGGTCTGTGTATGAGTCTAGTGTAATTAGTGCCAATTCTAGCTTGCAAGCTGGACAGGAGCGTTATGAGGCGATTTACCCCAAGACAACATTTACTTCTAATATGCGGGCAATTGTCCCGAATGCCCCTTGGATGAGTGCTGATGAGAAGGCTGCCGCAGAGAAGTTTATCACTTATTGGCGATCGCCTGATACACAAAAAATTGCTACAGATTTAGGTTTACGCCCAGGAACCCCAGGAGTAGCATTAGGTGCAAAGTTTTCTCCTGAATTTGGTGTGGTGGCTGAAGCTAAGTACGATTCTTTGCGTCCACCAAAGCCAGAGGTAGTAGATGCAATGCTGAAATCTTGGCAAGAGGCTTCTAAAAAACCATCTTTGGTTGTGGTTGTGGTTGATTCTTCTGGGTCAATGTCGGGGAACAAGTTACCAGCAGTCCAAAACACTTTGCAAAATTATATTAAGAATTTAGGTAAAAAAGAACAAATTGCTTTAATAGATTTTGATTCAGAAATTAGGGAACCTGTCTTAGTCGATGGTACTCCTGAAGGACGCGATCGCGGGTTACAGTTTATTAGTAGTCTTAGGGCTGATGGTGGTACTAGTTTATATGATGCTGCTTTGCAAGCACGGAATTGGTTGAGAAAAAATCGTCGCCCAGATGCAATCAATGCAGTTTTGATATTAACTGATGGGGAAGATTCTGGTTCACGAATATCTTTAGATCAGCTATCAACAGCGTTAAAAGAAAGCGGTTTTTCTAGTGATGAAAGAATAGGCTTTTTTACTGTTGGTTATGGTCGCGAGGGGGAATTTAATCCTGATGCTTTAAAGAAGATTGCTGAGTGGAATGGAGGTTATTATTCTAAGGGTGATCCAGAGACGATTTCGCGGTTGATGTCGGATTTACAGGTGGAGTTTTAAACGCAGAGGAGCGCGGAGTTAAACGCAAAGTTGCGCGGAGTTTTTTTGAGGTCGATTTTATGTTGAAGTTAACAAATCCGCTTGATTATCCGGTGGCTGTGTTGGTTGGGGGTTTAAGTTTATTTGTGGGTGTGCGTTTGGGCGGTTTGCCTAGTCCAGTTGTGTTACCTGTTGCGGCTGGGATTACTATGGTTGGGGCTAGTTTTTTAAAGTCTCGTGAACCGGAGTATTTGGCATTAGATAATCCTGAATTAGAACGAGAAATAAATGCTGTTAAGGTGTCGGCTTTGGCTTTGGCAAATCAAGCAAATGAATTGCGTTTGCAAGCTAAGAAGTTGCTGACTGATTCTTTTCAAATTGAACTTTTGGCGGGTTTGGAAAGCAGTTGCGATCGCGCCGTTGAACTTCCGGGTAAAATTGATACTCTAGTATGGAATATTAGCGGCAATAATTCTCTACTTTCAGTTGATAAACTCCAACAACAATTGCAGGAAGTGAAACAAAAACGGCAATCTAGTTCGGGTGTGTCTAAACAACATTGGCAAGAACTTGCAGATAGTCTCCAACGTAACATCAAATTAGCTAAAGAAGGGGAAGATACTCGCCTAGCGAGAATTATTAATATTTCCACTTTAATTCAAGATTCTGCTGGTTTATTGCAGCGATTGCAGACAACATTACGCACCTCAGACTTACATGATTCTGAGCAAATTAATGGCATGATATTACTCAGTGATGAGCTTAGTAGTCTATCAGAAAATATCGATTTATTGGTTCGGAAATAATACTATATAATCGGGATGAGGACGTAAGTTTATGGCTAAGAAAAAGTCAAAGTCTTCCCAAATTTATACATCAACCGGAATTATTGCGGCATCACTAATTTTAACTTATGCCCCAATTCCTGGATTACAACAAACTATCATTGTTGTTAGTGGGACAGAATTACAAGAACCATTAGAACAACTAGCAATAAAATTCCAGCAGGAAAACCCCAATATTAAGTTACAACTAAAGTTTCAAGGTTCCCAAGATATAGCTAACAGATATCTCGACCAGAAAAATGATTTTAAACCTACTGTATTAATTCCTGCTAATGGAGAAATTTTAGCAGAATTAAGTGATCGCCTGCGTGCCACTGGCAACACTCCTCCGTTTTACGACACTCCCCGACCCATCACCAAAACCATGTTAGTCGGTATTGCTTGGCCTGAACGGGGCAAAGTTCTGTTTCCCGATGGACGCTTTCAATGGCAAAAAGTCGAACAAGCCATGCAGGCTAGTAACTGGGAAAAAATTGGTGGTAATAAAGATTGGGGTAGCTTTGATTTTGTCACCACTGACCCGACCCGTTCTAATAGTGGTCAGGTAACATTGAACCTGTGGACACAATCAAAATTAGGCACACAAGTTAACAGTAATAGTTTCAATAATCCATCTGTGCAGTCGTTGTTTGGATTAGTTAAAAAGTCAGTTTATCAGCCTCCTCGGTCTACAGATATTCTGCTGCAAGAATTTATTACCAGAGGCCCCAATGATGCTGATGTAGCTACAGTTTATGAAAGTATCGCTCTTTATCGTTGGCAACAATCAAGCACCAATAACGGTAGACCTTATCAAATATATTATTTAAATCCATCCATTGAATCCACAGCCACAGCAGCAATTGTCCGTCGGGATGTGGACTCAGGAACGGCGAATGCAGCCAAGAAGTTTCTCGACTTTGTAACGCAACCCGCACAACAAGCCGTATTAGTTGAGTATGGTTTTCGTCCAGTGAATAATGCTGTTGATTTAAAATCTGTGCCGAAAAGTCCCTGGAATCAAAATATTCCTGGTGCGGAAGTGAAACCATCTGTTCAAGCTTTACCACCTCCCACGGCTGAGATGATTACAGAAATGCAAAGACTTTGGGAAAGGGCGAATTAATTAGTCAGTTGTCAGTTGTCAGTTGCTAATAGTTTTCTTGATTGTTTGGTAGGCTTGAATCATTTGTTTAGCGATCGCATCCCAGCTAAAATGTTGTAAGGCGTAATTCTGGGCGTTTAATCCCCGGCGTTGGCGTTCTTGGGGATTTTGCAATGCTTGTTGCAATAACTCTACAAGTGATTCTACATCAGTTGTTCCTACCCAGCCTGATTGACTATCGCCTACCTGTTGCCAAATATGCACTTGGTCGGAGATAACCACAGGTACACCCGCTACCATTGCCTCAGCGACGGCAATACCGAAGTTTTCATAATATGAAGGTAGCACGAATAAATCAGCCGCTTGTAGTAAACTAGCTTTTAATTCACCAGAGACAAAACCTGTGATGGTAGTATGCGATCGCAATGGCGAATTAGTAATCTGGTCTTTAATTTTTTGTTCATAATTAGGGTCTTGGGGATTGGTTCCAGCCAAGACAAAATGAAAGTTATTCCCCGATGCTAATAGCTTTTCTAATGCGGGTATTAATAAATTCAACCCTTTTTTCGGGTCTATCCGCGACATAAATAATATCAATGACACGTCTTTAGGCATTTCCAACTGATTAGTGACTATATTCTCTGCTTTTTCTGGAGGGGGAATAACACCCAAAGGAATCACTAAATCCCGTGTAGATACTCCAAATCTTGCTGATATTTTTGCTTCTTGTTCGCTAGTGAAATGAATTGCTGCTGCACCAGCTAAATTACGCCGTTCAATAATATTGACATACAGCTTTTTTAATTGCTTTTTCTTCTGTAAATCAGCCGGGTCAAGAGTACCCAAAGGGCGCAAAATATAAGGTAAATTATGTTGACGACATACAGTAGCAGCCGCACTACTTACAGGAGAAAATAGAGCATGAATATGAGCTATATCATACTCATGGGCGTGAATTTTTAGCCATTTTAATAAATCTAAAGAAAATTTATAACGACGGAATGGAGAACAGCGAAAATAAATTATTTCATAACCATCTTGTTTGATGGGAATATTCAAAGGTACATCTAAAGGTGTTTGACCACTATCACCATTACTATCAGTTGTTATGACTGTAACTTCCGCACCCTCTTTTGCTAAAGCAGGCGCTAACCCTAATACCATTTGACTGGGGCCACCATAAATCAGGGAAATTGATGGAATAATTTGTAATATTTTCATTTTTATCAGTCGTCAGTAACGAATGGTTAGTAATCAGTTGTTGTGTTAAATAGAAAGACTTAATAAAATAAGAGTCTGTAGTAAGGGCTACCCTATGGGAACGCTATGCGAATAGCCCTTTAAAATCTGGTAAGTGAGCGGTAAATTGCTTACTACTATATTTAGTTGTGCCTATAGGACTCATATTTGATTTTTGAACAGATAAATAATAATCCAGTAGGGTGTGTTAGCGACAGCGTAACGCACCTTCCATAAGGACTTCGGTGCGTTAAGGCTTACGCTAACACATCCTACTTGTACTTAGATTATTTCATAAATCAAATCGGATTCTTATACTTACTTAGTGACTATTAACCAACTCTTGGTAAAACTCATATTGTTGCTTGGCTAAAGCTTTATTGGTATATTTAACCATAGCTTTTTGATAACCCCTTTCACCAAGTTCTTGAGTTAATTTTGGGTTTTCTAAGAGTTGTAATAGGCAATTCGTTAAGGCTTGAACATCACCTTCCGGAAAAATTAAACCAGCGTCACCAATTACATGGGGTATCTCACCGGAATCAGAACCAATAACTGGGACTTGACAAGCCATCGCCTCAATTAGAACATGACCAAATTGTTCTTTCCAGCCAACGGAAGTTAAAGTTTTAAATTTATAAGTTGTTTCTGAAGGTAATACCAAAGTATTCATTAAATTAATGTAGTTGGCGACTTCATTATGAGGAACGCTTTCAACTAAAATTACTCTATCTTGAATATTATTTTCTGAAGCAATTCTATTTAGTTCTTCTTGTAAAACTCCACGACCTAATAATAGTAATTTCCAAGGTTTATCTAGAGGTAACTTAGTTAAGGCTTGTAAAAGTGTTAATAAACCCTTTTCTGGTACAAATCTGCCAACAAAGCCAATCACAAATTCACCAGATTGGATACCTAACTTAGCAGCTAATTCTGGTTGTGTTTGAGGTGTAAATAGGGTTTCATCTACACCCAACTGTGGCATAACTTTAATTGCTCCTTTGTATCCCCTTTGGCGCAAAATTTCTGCACCATCTTGATTGCCAGAAATAATGCCGTGGCTATTGTTAAGGTTATACTTTTCTAATAAAGCAATTGGTAGTTTTAACTCGTAAGGTAAATTCCACCAAGTAAAAAAGATATTCTTTGCCTTCAGACCTAATAATTGGTTCAAGGCAATCAATTGAGCATACGCAAGTCCTCTAGACCCTTGTTCTACTTGAATAACTTGGGGGCGAAACTGTCTCAATAATGATATCAAATCAGTCCCAAAGGTGAGTAGACCTTGATGATTTTGGCTAAAATTAGAAACTGGAACTATCTTAAATGCACCTTCATCACGGTATTCGGTTTCAATAATTTTGTTTTGAACGCCGCCGGGTTTCCAAGTTTTAGGAACTACAACTGTTACTTCAATCCCAGGTTCTAGTTGAGATAAAGCCCGTAGTTTTTCACAGTTCAGGTCTACGATATAGGTATGGCTGGCAACTAAAATTTTCATAAAATAGTTGTTAGTTGTTAGTTGTCAGTTGACTGTTGATTGTTGACTCTTGATCAAGATGAGTGTAGATTTGACCATCATTCCAAGTTGATTGGATGACAGTCCCTAAAGCTTTGATAAATCCCAATGTATAGAATACTCCACGGGTAGCAATTTTGATGGGAGAACCGCTTTTATGACAAGGGGGACGACCCAGGACGTGACAATCAAATAAGCGGGAGTATAGGCGTAAGGCTTGGCTGAAATTGAGATTTTTCAGTCCTAGTAAGAAATGATTGTGGTAAAAGGTGAATTGATATTTTAGCGATCGCATACTAATATCATGACAACCCCCAGTCTCTTCTCCTAGATGAACTAAATCAGCCTCTGGGTCATACCAAATCTTATATCCTGTCTGCCGCACCCTTAAACAAAAGTCTGATTCTTCACGGACTGCACTACCGCCAAATCTTTCATCAAACCTCAGTCCGTATTTAGTAAAAATTTCCCGGCGAAAAGACATATTACAACCCCTAGCTGTCAACACTTGCTGGGGCTTAATCGTATGCACTAAGTCTATATGATACCAAGCAATTCCTGGATCCATCGCTTCTGGGGGTAGATATTCAATCTCCAAATCTCCTCCAGAATCCCCTAATTTCATTCTGTCAAATACCCTTCCTGCCACAGCCCCCACTTCGGGGTTTTGTACGTAATTTTTCGCATGAGCTGCTAAAAAACCGGGCTTTAATTTGACATCGTCATCAATAAATAAAATTATCTCTCCAGATGACCGCCGCACACCATAATTACGTGCGCCTGGTAAACTAGCCCAATCTAGGCGAAACCATTTAATCTTGGCTGCTGCGGCTACTTCTTCTAAGTAAGCTTGGATTTCTGGTGTGTGTGTTGGAGACTGGTCTACTACCAAAACTTCATAATTTGGATAATCCTGATTTAAAACATCTACAATGCTATCCCTTAGGGCTTCCTCTCTTCCGTAGGTTGGTATGACTACGGTAATCAAAGGTAAATTACTCATGTGACTTTCTACCTAGCTTAAATTTGTTTGCTCAGAGAATCGTCTGTCATAAACAACCTTGTCATATTTACTTGGTATCTACTGAGAGTCTAGTCTATAAAAATTTTACTTGTAGACGTTTTTTCTGGTTTTTTTGCTGAGGATTAGCATTTTCCCTCTCTTGTTTGTCTATTACTGGTAATTTAAACAACATCCCAGCAAAAAACCAGTAGTACACAGCCACTGGATCAACATCTAGAGGATAGTAGTAAGTGTTATAACTAATAAACAATATAAACACCCACAAAGCAGCTGCATAAGTACGGAAATTACGGTTTTTTATTGAGCGATAAGCTTTGTAGGCAGCAATTGTTAGGGTCGTGACTAAAGCCAGAAAGCCCAATGTCCCAATCATACCTACTTCATACAAGAGTTTAGGATAATACGTTTCTATCAACCTAGTTGAACCCAAAGTACGAGCAGAGTTAGTGGCTCGACCTAATCCATTTCCTAAAGGGTTGTTACTAGAACTTCTCAAAGAGTCTTCAAATTGCTGAACGATAAACTCCTGAGGTGGTGACGCTTCCCAGCGACCCGTTAAACTATCTATCCGTTCTTGTACAAGCGCAGGGTTACTGGCCATGGCAATCCCCAACACAGCAGCTAGCCCTATACCTATAGGAATAAAGCGTTTAAGGTTACGGATTTGACCTGTAAGTAAGAGCAGAATCACAAAACAGACGGGTACTAACGCTAAGGCAATCCTTTGTCCAGACACAACGGCATTAATAAATACAGTCGCCAAAGAACCTAAGCTGATGAAGCGCCAAATAAAGGAAGGGTCAGAGAAACCTGTGGCAAATGCTAAAAAGGTGCTGGAAATTAAAAACCATGCCCACTGCCAAGGAGCTACAAAGGTTCCTGGAAGTCTAATCATTCCTTGGCTGGGACTATACACTAAAGAACCACCAATATAACAACGTGCTTCTAAGGTTGCTTTAAATAAAGCGTCTCCTGAAGCATATCTAGTACCCTCACATACACCAGTCAGGAGTAAAAGATATTGAAAAATACCTAATACACCGCAGATGAGTATCAGGCTAACTTGTAGGCGCGATATGAATAGAAAGTCCTTTTTATCCTGCATTAAATAGTAGACACAACCCATTAAGGGCAAATAACCTAAAAGTACTTTTATTCCCAAAATACCCATACCTAAAGGTATTTCATTGCTTGGTTCTTTGAATGGGCCAAGATCAGGAGGATTGAATTGTTGTCCACCATTGACAAACAACAATGTTAAAAGACACAAACCCAATAAGATAAACAATGGTGTTCTAATGGCTGGAGGAATAATTAGGGGCAGTTTTTGCCGACGGCAAGCCTGCCAAATTGCAATTAGGGCTGGAAAGTAGAAAGCATCTTTAGCTAATTGCAGAATGGGACTGTTGCCAATGTAGTAAGTAATAGTACCTCCAAAAGGTACATATATTAAGAATGCTATCAGTCCCATGCGGGGGTATTTGTAAGAAAGGGACATGACAATAATTCCTAAAACTAGGGGAATTGCTGTTTTAATTCCACTTATTAAAAATACCAAAAGCCCAACAAAGAGACTAAAAAAGGTGACAGTACTCAATACGCTAATAAGTTCTTTGCGTGCTTGGGTAGCTTTGCGTTTTTGTGCTAGTCTTTCTTTGATACTCAGGCTAGGAGTTTCTACCTGTGACTGCTTTTCTGATTTTTTAGAACGTTTGGATTTTGATTTTAATATCGGCATGGGGTGATTTTAATCTATTGCCTAAACTTTATTAATTTTTTTAAGTTGCGACGGTCTCCTACCGGATGGAAGTCATGGTTTATGGTTAGGTAGAGTATTGTCGCCTAGTTTAAAACCTAGATTTCTGCTCTTTATCTTGGCTCACTTAAATAACAGTTAATCTATCAATTTATGTTGAGAAATAGATACAAATAACTATAAATCATATAAGCCAAATTCATCTCTAATCGATTGATTTAATGTCTTACGATTGAAAATACTAAAGTTTAGTCTTGTGCCATCATAGTAATGGTTTTCCCCTGTAGCCAACATATAAATTGCACCTGGGAATGGTAATAGCTTAATATTTATATCTTTTTCTTTTAAAATATTTTTTACTTTGGCATGGTCTATATAATATTTATAGTAACCATATCCACGGTTGTATTCTGGATTTTCTGGGATTAAATTTAAATCATACCTGAGGATATTGCAACTACCGCACATTTTATAAAAGTCATTTCTTTTAACGTATATATATTTATCTCCTTCTTGATATTTATACCCTTTATTGATCACCCAGCCATTGCTATTAGGGTTATTTTTCACAAATTCTGCCAAATTCCTACTTACACAATCATCTGCATCAACAGCCATAGTATGAGTAGGAGAAAAATGTTGAGCCTCAACTAAACCTTTGAGAATTTTACGCCCTTTATCAGTACGTCCTTGATTAATGTATTTAGTATCTTTTGCCTGAGGAAAATCAACTGTAATATATGTAATATTTGGATGATTGAATTGTATATCTGGTTTTTCATGACAGACAACAATAACATGAAATTCTGATGAAGTTTGATGACAAACTGATTTAATACATCTTTCAAATAACTGCGTAACACGTTCCCAAGATTTAGAAAATTGCCGACTTTTCAGGGGAATAACAAAAACTAGCATATTGTTACCTTGTTTAATGTTTAACAAATAGCTAACACGTAAATATTAGCATTTATGTAAAAACCCTAGTGTTTAGCTAGGGTCTAATTTACTGAGCTATTGAACAAAGTTCGTAATAACTTTATGATACTCAGCACTACTTATCCATTGCTTCACGGAGTTAAGTGTTGCTGTACTTGCGCTACTAATTCATTTGTCCAATGGTCAGCCAGTTCAGCATTAGCCGCTTCTACCATGACTCTGATGACTGGTTCTGTACCAGAAGCTCGGACTAAAATTCTGCCAGCATCACCCATAGCTTTTTCGGCAAGGGCGATCGCCTGTTGTACTGGTTCGCAATTTTGCCAGCTTAAACGGCGATCGCGGTCTACAACTCGCACATTCCGCAATAATTGGGGATAGGTTTGGAAGCTTTGGTCTACTAATTCGGCTAAGGAAACACCAGCCTGTTTGACTAAGCTTGCCAAGTGTAAGGCTGTTAACAAGCCATCTCCAGTCATACCATAGTGACTACAGAGGATATGACCTGATTGTTCACCCCCCAACATTGCCCCAGTTTTCAGCATTTCTGCTTGTACGTATTGGTCGCCAACGGCGGTGCGAATTAATTTACCACCCTGTTGCTGCCAAGCTTTTTCAAAGCCCAGGTTTGCCATGACGGTAGAAACAATCAAGTTATCTGGCAGTTGGTTTTGTTTTTTGAGGTGCAGTCCCCAGAGGTAAAGAATATAATCGCCGTTCACTGGACGACCTGTGGGATCTACTGCTAAGACGCGATCGGCATCACCATCAAAGGCGAAGCCCAGATCAGCGTTGTGTTCTCGGACTGTGGCTTGCAGCATTTCTAGGTGAGTAGAACCGCAATTAACATTAATGCGATCGCCATCTGCCACATTGTGTAAGCAAATCACTTCTGCTCCCATTTCTGCAAATACTGATGGTGCTAACCCAACAGCTGCACCCCAGGCTAGATCCAGAACAATCTTCATCCCCTGAAGATTCACTGTAGTTTGCAAGGGTTGTTTTAAAGCTTCGCCATAACCCTTCACCAATTCCCAACGTGAGTAATGCCGTCCACAATTACCTACACTACCTGTAGCTAGCAGATTTCCCCGCAGACCATTTTCAATTTCTGCCTGTAACGCCTGGGGTAACTTCCCACCATTAGCACCAAAAATTTTAATTCCATTATCTTCAGGAGGGTTATGACTGGCAGAAATCATCACACCACCGATCGCTTCACTAACGCTAGTTAAATAAGCTACACACGGAGTAGGACATAACCCTAAATACCAAACTTCTATCCCGGCTGCTGTCAACCCTGCACTCAATGCCATCGCCAACATATCGCTGGAGTTGCGAGAATCTTGTCCGAGGATGACTGGCCCTAAGTGACTAGCGTGACTACGTAAAACTACGCCTGCCCAAAAACCAACTTGCAATGCTAAGGGCGCACTCAGTAATTCCCCTACCTTGCCACGAATGCCATCTGTTCCAAACAGGGGCGTTGCTGGTATCGATATTAAGTCTGGTGCAAAATTCTCCTCAACAACTTTTCCTAATCCATCAGATGCAGTTGCACAATTTTTTGCGTAGCTTTGAATTCGAGTTATGGATGAAACCATTATTTTAAACACCCCTCACATCACACTAAAAATTATTACTTTAACGCCAGTTCGATCAATGTCGAGTGTTGAGTTCTGTTAGCGAGGCGTTGAGCAGGGTACTGAGTTGAGAAAGTTCTTCTCCCCTTTTCCCAGCCCTTCTGCCTCTTTTCAGCCCCCGAGCTTTAATTTTTCTCGAACTCACGTAAATTTACACTTTATTTAGCAACTAAGAGTAAATACCTGTTGATTTGCTTTTATGATAATTATTTTTCAGAAAAAAATAAATTTGTTTCCCATATTTTATTTAAGTGAAATTACTTAAAAAGAGTTATTCAATTGTCAATATTTTATGAAGAATTTAGTCACTCAGTTTTAATGCCCTTCAGTTTAACTCCTGACTTCAATAGTCGCCAGTACTACTTGATAACTTTACAGAAGTCTCATAATTTTTCGGTTTTTTTCAGGTGATGACAGTGTTATTAACGGGCGGGGCGGAGTATCATCGCCGAAAAATTTTTCTTGGTATTAGTTGTTTTTACTGGCTCAATTGGTGTTTACTTAACAAAAGTACAAATTTTACTTACTTAAAAAATATTAATATAAATTCTCATCAAATAGTTCTAATGTTACGTTCTAGTGGCATTTTTTAGCCGTCCGTAATTTAAAACTCTGGTAGTTGACCTTTTAAGGTTGAGAAATTTAGTATGAGCAGCAATTTAGCAAACAAACTACGTGTAGGTACAAAAAAAGCCCACACAATGGCAGAAAATGTGGGTTTTGTCAAATGCTTCTTAAAAGGGGTGGTAGAAAAAAGCTCTTACCGGAAGCTAGTGGCTAACTTTTACTACATCTACTCGGCAATGGAAGAGGAGATGGAAAAGCATCACCAGCACCCAATTGTTTCTAAAATCAATTTTTCCCAACTTAACCGTAAGCATACCTTAGAGCAAGACCTGAGTTACTACTATGGCGCTAACTGGCGGGAACAAATCCAACTGTCACCAGCAGGTGAAGCTTATGTGCAACGCATTCGGGAAATCTCTGCAACGGAACCAGAATTGTTGATTGCCCACTCTTACACCCGTTACTTAGGTGATTTGTCTGGGGGACAAATTCTCAAAAATATTGCTGTGACAGCGATGAATCTAAATGACGGTCAAGGAACTGCGTTTTATGAGTTCGCAGATATTACCGACGAGAAGGCTTTTAAAGCTAAATATCGGCAAACTTTGGATGAATTGCCAATTGATGAAGGGACAGGCGATCGCATCGTTAATGAGGCTAACGCCGCCTTTGGCATGAACATGAAGATGTTCCAAGAATTAGAAGGAAACTTAATCAAGGCCATCGGCATGATGGTGTATAACACCTTGACTCGCAAACGCACACGGGGTAATACCGAACTAGCTACTGCTGAGTAATTTTCTGTAACGTAAATTTTCGTAAATTGAAGGGGCAGCCTCCCTGGGTTCACCTGTGAAGAAGCAGGCGATCGCGGGGAAGTTGCCCCTAATGTTTGGCTACTGGAGGCTGGTTATTAGGAACTGGAACTCAGAATAGAAAAGTCAGTTCTTACCTATTCCCTGTTCCCTATCCTCTGTCCCCTAATTAGAACATACCCATGCCGCCCATGCCACCCATACCGCCCATGCCACCCATACCACCCATACCGCCCATGCCACCCATACCGGCATCAGCAGGAACAGCAGGTTTTTTCTCTGGTTTTTCCACAACGATCGCTTCGGTGGTTAAGACCAAACCAGCAATAGAAGCGGCGTTTTGCAAAGCTGAACGCACTACTTTAGCTGGGTCGATAATACCAGCAGCAATCAAGTCTTCAAACTCTCCACTAGCAGCGTTGTAACCGATGTTAAAATCGCTCTCTTTGACTCTAGAGACGATGACGGAACCTTCTACGCCAGCGTTATCAGCGATTTGACGTAAAGGAGCTTCTAAAGCTCGTTTAACGATTTCAGCGCCGATTTTTTCTTCTTCATCAAAATCTTTCTTAATCTCGTCTACTTTGCCTGCCAAGTAAATGAGAGTTTTGCCACCACCAGGAACGATGCCTTCAGCGACAGCCGCTTTAGTAGCATTGAGAGCATCTTCGATTCTCAGTTTGCGGTCTTTGAGTTCGGTTTCGGTGGCTGCACCGACTTTGATCACTGCCACACCACCAGCTAGTTTGGCAATGCGTTCTTGTAATTTTTCACTATCGTACTCAGAATCAGTCTCTTCCAATTGTTTGCGAATTTGAGCAATCCGCTTCTGTATTTCTGGCTTAGTAGTACTACCAGCAACAATTGTGGTGTTGTCTTTTTCAATTGTGATTTTCCGCGCAGTACCCAAAGCTTCCAAATCTGCTGTATCTAAGCTTAAGCCGATTTCTTCGGAAATTAGCTGACCATCGGTGAGGATAGCGATATCTTGCAGCAATGCTTTGCGGCGTTCACCGAAGCCTGGTGCTTTAATTGCAGCGACGGAAAGTACACCCCGTGCTTTGTTCACTACCAAAGTTGCTAAGGCATCTCCTTCTACATCTTCAGCAATAATCAGTAGGGGTTGACCCAAACGAGCTACTTTTTCCAGAATGGGTACTAGTTCTTGAATACTGCCGATTTTTTTGTCAGTAATCAGAATCCGAACATTTTCCAATTCCACTGTCTGGCGCTCGTTGTTGGTGACGAAGTAGGGGGAAATATAACCTCTGTCAATCTGCATCCCTTCCACGACTTCTAGTTCAGTTGTCAGGGATCTAGATTCTTCCACGGTAATTACACCGTCTTTGGTGACTCTTTCCACTGCTTGGGCAATCATGGCCCCAACTTCTTCATCGTTACCAGCCGAGACAGTAGCGACTTGAGCGATCGCACTACCTTCTACTGGCTTGGATATCTTGGCAATTTCTTCTACCAAGGCTTCAGTGGTTTTATCAATACCACGTTTTAAGCTGACCGGGTTAGTACCAGCCGCGACGTTTTTCAAACCTTCTTTAATTAAGGCTTGTACTAAAACAGTCGCAGTAGTTGTGCCATCGCCTGCTACATCCTTGGTTTTTGCTGCCACTTCTTGAATTAATCTGGCACCAGTATTTTCTAAAGGATCTTCTAATTCAATTTCTTTGGCGACAGTGATACCATCATTGACAATTTGAGGTGTGCCATATTTTTTTTCTAAAAGCACGTTACGACCTTTTGGCCCCAAGGTAATTTTCACAGCATCGGCTAGGGCATTGACACCCCGTTCTAAAGCACGCCGTGACTCTTCATTAAATAAAATAATTTTTGCCATGTTTCCTTTCTCTAGCGCTTCCATTAGACAATTTAGCACTCACAGGCTCAGAGTGCTAAGAACCTCATCAACTTAGATCATGTGTGGAAATAAAAAAAATTGATTAATATACACTTGATGCTCATTTAGGACACTGGCAGTAATGGTTGAATTGGGAGATGAATATTTACAACTCCCTTAGGTCTATAGGCATTGCTGACCCTAGCGGTTCCGGCTGGTTGGCAGTAGTATTCACGTTTATATTGGCTTGGTCGGTAACATGGCGTTTGATTCCCACGGTACGCAAATTCGCCTTGCAGGTAGGTTGGGCTGACCAACCCAACGCTAGACGACTCAATCGAGAACCGTTGCCGAATGCAGGGGGTTTAGCTATCTACGCGGGAGTAATTGCCGCATTGGTATTAGCTAGCCTCTTGCGTCCCATTGAACTGCAAAACGTCTTAGCTCAGGTATTGACTATTTTACTAGGGGGTTCAATCCTAGTCTTGGTCGGCTTTATTGACGATCAGTTCGGATTACCCCCCTCTGTGCGTTTATGGACGCAAATTGTCACAGCATTATTACTAGTTGCTAATGGCATCGTAGTTGATGTGAATTTCGGCACGCCCATTGACTCTATCCTTTCGATGTTGCTAACTGTGCTGTGGGTGGTGGGTATTACCAATGCTGTCAATTTGATGGATGGTATGGATGGATTGGCAGGGGGAATTAGTTTTATCACTGCCATGAGTTTGTTGGGAGTATCTGCCCAATTTCCTAATAAGGCTGCCTCCACTTTAGTTTTAGCTGCTTTAGGCGGTGGGGCTTTAGGATTTTTGCGTCATAACTTCCATCCCTCAAGAATCATCATGGGTGATGCTGGAGCATACTTTTTTGGTTATGTGCTAGCTGCAACTAGTATTTTAGGTAGCTTGCAACGAAACACGATATTTGCTCTTACTCCTACGGTTTTATTTTTGCTGTTGCCAGTGTTAGACACTACCCAAGTGTTTATCCGACGGCTTCTAGCAGGTAAAAACCCCTTGAGTACTCCTGGCAAAGACCATTTACACCACCGTTTACTCGCTTGGGGATTTTCGCAACGTCATGCTGCGTTTACCTTATGGTTAATCACCTTGGGTTGCAACGTACTAGCGATGAGAGTCCAAGGGATGAGCCTGGCGGTCATAGCTGCCACAGCTAGCAGCATTATTCTTTTGCTCAGTTTTACTGTCTGGCAAAGAATCAGAACTAATTCTTAATCCGTAATTCGTAATTCGTAATTCGTAATTACGAACTACAAATTACCAATTAAGAACTACATCACCATACCGCCATCGACATTAAAGACTTGTCCGGTAATATAAGCTGCTGCGGGATCGGCGGCGAGGAAACGCACCATACCGGCGATTTCCTCTGGTTGACCATAGCGCCCTAGAGGAATGTATTGCAAAATACCTTCTGCTTTGAGGTTGCTTGTCATGTCTGTAGTGATAAAACCAGGAGCGACGGCGTTGACAGTGATCCCACGAGAAGCAAATTCCTTGGCAATAGTTTTAGTGAAGCCAATCACACCAGCTTTAGCCGCACTGTAGTTCGCCTGACCAGGATTACCCATTTGTCCAGCGACGGAGGTAATGTTGATAATTCTACCAGCACGCTGTTTGAGCATGAGTTTACTAACGGCACGGGTACATAAAAATACACCAGTTAAATTAAGGTCAATTACAGATTGCCAGTCTTCTAGCTTCATCCTTAATAACAATGTGTCGCGGGTAATACCTGCATTATTAACCAAAATATCGATGCGGTTGAACTTCTCTATGACTTCGTTGATCAGATTGTCCACTTGGTCGGCTTGGGACACATCAGCTTGTAAAGCAATCGCTTCACCACCAGCATTTGTAATTTCTGCTACTACGCTATCAGCAGCAGTGCTAGAACTAGCGTAATTGACCACTACAGTAGCACCGTAATTAGCTAATTCTAAGGCGATCGCTCGGCCAATCCCCCGCGAAGCACCTGTAACAACAGCTACTTGTCCCCGCAAATTTTCACTTAAAATTGCCATAAAATATTCCTCAAGGTTGTAAATTCCCGCGCTAATTATCTTATGGCGATTTGTACCTACAACTTATCAAGAATTCAAAATTCAAAATTCAAAAAACCATTTGTCTACAAAATAACAATCTCTCTTCTACTCTCTAGTACATATATCTTAGGAAGTAGAAGATAAGTTGAGAAACAATAAAAACAAAATAACGTTACACCATTTCCAGAAAGCAGACATTAATATTGAATTCAATCAATAAATAATGGTGTGTGTCACATGACAGAGAAAAAACAATTCAACAGTTTTGAAGAGATGCTGTCTGGTTCTGATTTACCTGTTTTAGTAGATTTTTATGCTGACTGGTGTGGGCCTTGTCAAATGATGGGGACAATTTTACAGCAAGTAAACACTCAACTTAAAGACCGCATCCGCATTGTCAAAATCGACACGGAAAAGTACACAGAATTAGCAACTGAGTATCAAATTTATGCTCTACCAACATTGGTATTGTTCAAACAAGGTCAACCAGTAGATCGGATTGAAGGTGTACTGCAAACGCCCGATTTAGTTCAGCGTCTGCAAGGTTTCCTTTAATAAAAGTTCAATGTAGAGATACAAAAATTCGTATCTCTACATATTAATATTTATTTTGAATTTTGAATTGATTCATGATTCCTTGATGTCCTAATCTATCTAACTACTGCTATAGTTATGCAAAAAGGTTGGTTTTCAAGCAAATTTACTCACAAAACTGGATAATTTAAGAACGTCTGACATTTAAGCAACACCATTCTTTGCGTTTCCACATAGTAGCGACTACCCAACCATGTTTTTCTAAAGCTTCAGCAACAGATGTGGATTGTTCAACTAAAATTCCGCTAAAAATTGCCCAAGTACTAGGTTTAGATATTTCGCTGATTTCTGGCACTAATTGAATAATTACATCAGCCAAAATATTGCACACAATACCATCTACTGGACGTTCAATTAGTTTTTTTAAAATATCTACACTACCTTCAGCAGGTACTAGACGTTCTGGGTTTACGTCGTTGAGTGCGCGATTGCTAAAGGTTGACTGCACTGCTAAAGGATCAGTATCTACTGCATAGGCTTTTGCTGCACCTAACAGGACGGCTCCAATAGAAAGGATACCAGAACCGCAACCGATATCCGCAATTATAACGGGTTCTTGTTGATCACCTTTGTTAACAAAAGATTTGGGAACTTCACTCAAGCGCATTTCTAGAGATTCTAGACATAGCTGGGTGGTGGCATGGTTGCCTGTGCCGAAAGCTACACCGGGATCAAGGCGAATTACTAACCTGTCTGAGTTTTCTGGTAAGGGTAGCCAGGCGGGATTAATGAGGAAGCGATCGCCTATTTCCTGGGGATGCCAATACTGTTTCCAGCTACTTGCCCAGTCTTCCTCATCAATTAATTGCCAAGTCAAACTAGGAGTAGATAACCCCATACACAGTGCATCTTGTTGCAGCCACAGACCCAGGGCCGCCAAATCTAATAACTGTGCTTGAAATATCGGTAAGTAACCTTTAACTAAGCAAGATTCACCTTTACTTTCGCTGGCGGTACCACGACAACCAAAATCTTCCAAGCGCCAAGAAACAGAGTCTTCTAGCGCTGATTCACATGAAACCTGTAGTTCCCACCAAGTATTTGCCATAAAAAAGTAATTAGTAAAAAGGCAAAAGAAAATCTATTCTTTTTACTTTTACCTTTTTACTTTTGCCCTTATAAAGTTACTGTGTATGCGTCTCGAATTCCTGGGACTTTGGTAATTTCTGCCAAAATACCATCTGGTAAGGGATCATCTATGCTGAGAGCCATGACCGCATCACCACGGACGATTTTGCGTCCTACCTGCATACTGGCAATATTGACATTAAAGCTGCCTAATAGGGAACCGAGTTTGCCAATAATTCCTGGCATATCGCGGTGCAAGGTAAACAGCATATATTTGCTGGGAGGAACGTTAATCGGGAAGCCGTCAACGTCAGTGAGGTGAATTTCCTTATCGCCCAGTAATGCGCCCGTGACGGAATGAGTACCTAAAGTTCCTGTAGCTTCTAGGCGTAGAGAACCGGCATAGTCACGAGCTGAAGCGTCACGGGTTTCGATGACACGAATGCCCCGTTCCTTGGCTTCTATATTGGCGTTGACGTAATTTACCCGTTCCCGCAGGGCTTGGTAAAGTAGTCCTTTGAGGGAAGCAATTACTAGAGGTTGACTCTTATTAGTGGCGAGTTCCCCTTGTAAGCGGACGGTGAGTAGTTCTACTCGTCCACCTGCTAGCTGTCCTACCAATTTACCCAAGGTTTCAGCTAGTTCCATATAGGGCTTGAGTTCTTCCAACACATCGGGGCCGAGTCCAGGGATGTTGACGGCGGAACGTGCGGGTAAACCCAAAAGCACATCGCGGATTTGTTCGGCTACATCGATCGCTACATTCACCTGGGCTTCTGTGGTGGATGCGCCTAAGTGGGGGGTGAGGATAATATCTTTACCGATCGCTCGCAATTCTGATTCACCCAGTGGTTCTGACTCGAACACATCCAGCGCCGCACCTGCAATTTTCCCTTCTTTAATGGCTGCGGCTAAGGCTACTTCATCAATGATCCCACCACGGGCGCAGTTGATAATCCGGGCGGTGGGCTTCATTTTTGCCAGAGTTGTGGCGTTGATTATGTGGGTGGTTTCCGGTGTTTTGGGAATATGCAGGGTAATATAGTCGGATTGCTGCATGAGCAAATCTAAATCTACCAACTGACAACCAATTTGTTCTGCTCGCTCTGTAGAAATAAAGGGATCGTAAGCCAACAATTTCATTCCCATTGCTTTGGCAACTGCGGCGACATGGGAACCAATTTTACCCAAGCCAACCACCCCTAAGGTTTTTTTGTAAACTTCCGCACCTACGAAAGTTTTGCGATCCCACTCACCGCGTTTGACGGAAGCGTTAGCATCGGGGATGTGACGAGACAATGACAACATCATTGCTAAGGCGTGTTCGGCGGCGGCGATGGTATTCCCTTCAGGAGAGTTGACAACAACAATTCCTCTGCGAGTAGCAGCCGGAACATCCACATTATCCACACCCACACCGGCACGACCGATGATTTTCAGCTGTGTACCTGCTTCAATAATTTCTTGAGTGACGCGTGTACCAGAACGAATCATTAACGCGTCATACTGAGGAATAATTTCTATTAATTCTGCTGGTTTTAGACCTGTATTGACATCAACAGTAGCGACTTGCGAGAGAATGTCAATGCCAGCCTGGTCAATAGGATCGGAGACAAGAACCTTAGACATGATTACATCATTTATAGTGACAAGTTTTGCTGCACAAGACTTTTTAGTGTAGTCTTTATTCGTTACAATTCAGCAAAAAATCTGCGTTTTAATAACAACTTAACCTTCAAAAAAAAGCAGGGTGTGGGGTGTAGTAAGGCTTTCTTCTTTTTCCCTACATCCTACACTTTATCCCCTACCCCTGTCTTCACGGGGGTTTCAGGACTTCCCGTAAAAAGTCTGTTTTCAGAAGGGGTTAGAATCCTACAGATGAAAAGAACCTTCTGCCTTTTTCAACTCTAAACGATCGCCAATGTGATGACAAACTCAGTTCCCAATCCTGGTGTAGAATTTACCACGATGGTTCCCCTATGTTTTTCTACTACAATTTCTCTAGCGATCGCTAATCCTAGTCCTGTACCTCTACCTACTTCTTTGGTCGTAAACAGGTGATCAAAGATGCGTACTTTGACTTCTTCTGGCATTCCTGTACCGTTATCACTGATGGCAATCTTTACCTGTTCACCAACAACTCTTGTGCAAATCGTAATGCGATTGGGGTTAGCTTCCATCTCCGCCAGACTAATTCCCTGACTTGATTCATCCAACGCATCGATTGCATTTGCCAAAATATTCATAAATACCTGATTTAGTTGACCAGGAAAGCAATTTACATCGGGAAGATTACCGTAGTCGGTGATCACTTCAATCGCCGGGCGATGTTCGTTAGCTTTTAGACGATGACGTAGAATCAGCAGAGTACTATCGATGCCATCGTGGATGTTAAATGGTTGTCTTTGGTCGCTGTCGGCGCGGGAGAAAGTCCGCAGACTCGTACTGATGGCTGTGATGCGATCGCCCCCGTCTTTCATAGCTCTGATGAGTTTGGGCAAATCATCTCGCAGATAGTCCAGGTCAATTATCTCTAGTTCATCTTCAATTCTCGCGCTGGATTGTGGAAATTCCTCACGGTAGAGGTCAATCACCCCCAACAGATCGTGAATATAATCTTGGGCAGCACTAACATTACCCACAATACAGCTGAGGGGATTATTGATTTCGTGAGCCACACCCGCCACGAGGTTGCCCAGGGCTGACATTTTTTCATTTTGGACGATTTGCACCTGGGCTTGCTGAAGCTCCTCTAAGGTCGTCTGTACTTGGCTATAGAGACGAGCATTTTCTAGAGCGATGGTGGCTTGGCTAGAAAGGAAGTTGAGAACGAGACAGCGATCGCTCGTAAACACGCCATTAGTCGCCCGATTTTCCAGGTATAAAATGCCGACTAAATTACCTTGATTGAGTAATGGCATACATAGCAAGCTTTTGGGCTGATAATCATAGAGATAGCTACCAATCACACCTGGTAGATCGGTTTTTAGGTCATGGATAATTACCGTTTCTAAGGTATTTTTGACGTACTGAATTAGCTTTACGGGAACACGCGGATTGTTTTCCAGTGGAGTCGATTGTAAAGTAGTTTGCTCTAAGTCGGCTATCACTCGTACTTGCCATTCACCCCCGTGAGACATTATCAAAGCGCAGTGATCTGCACCAGAATTTTCCAACATCGTCTGAGTGAGGGTTTGCAGTAACTCATCCAATTGAATGGTGCTAGAAATTGCTTGAGATACTTGCAGCAATGCTACAAAATCAAGGGTGTTGTTGATGCTGCTGGTGGAAGTTTGGTTACGGGTAGAGCTATGAACAGGAGCAGTGATACTGGCGAAGGTTTCTAAAACGCTCAGAGAATGAGTAGCTTGTTGTAGGATGGGAGACAGCAGTTGTGGATAACGGGTTTCGAGATCATCCGTTTTGGCTAGGCTACCCCAACGCGCATAGCAATAATAAGCTTCCTGCATATAGCCTGCGGCGACTTTTTCTTTACCCCAGTTGAGGTAGAATTTGGCAGCTAGTTCGTTAGCGATCGCTTCTTCTTGGATGTAGCCGTTGGCTTGAGCCAGGGCGATCGCTTGGTCGTATAGTTCTATGGCGGTTGTTTTGTCCTCTAAAACTCGATGTCTTTCGGCTTCCACCAAATAGAATTTATGTTGATAATTTAAAGGAGCATGATCTGCCCACTTTCTCATTTTTTGTTGATTTGCTGTAATCTTCTCTAAGTAAGTAGATTGTTGATTACTGTCCAATTTTGGATATAAAGACAGCATACTCAAAGATTGATAAAAATTCTTCAATGGCACAATCAATAAGCCAGCCGCACCCTGTTCATATTCTTCAAATCGACTGGCATATTCAATCGCTTCTGCTTCTGCTGCAAATAGATAAGCCAAGAGTGATTTAGCCAGATAAACATAACAAATCCCATTTGTATTACGACTGGCGATTAAAGCGGGTAAAATTTCTCTTTCGTCAAAATAATCCCCAATTAATAACTTAGGATTACTAGCTTTGCCTCGCAAATTTCCGACAGTTTGCCGCCAGGTATTTCCCCATACCAAAGATACATCTTGCTTGATTTCTTGCAGTAATTGACAATACTTATCGGCTTCAGATTCAGCAATTTCTAGGTTTTCTCCAGTCCAAAATAGAAATTGAGCATAACAATTGGCACAATAACCAACATACTCTAAATCACCAGTTTCTAAACCACTTTGTAAACCTTGTAAAAAGATATCTAAAATTGAGGCGATCGCATCTTTCCAATGTTTGATAAATAAGCTGAAAGTCAGATAAACTTTACTTTTGAGTTCTTGGGCATGGAACTTTTGTAAAATTGTCATAGCTATCTGACCAAATTGATAGCCGTCTTCAATTTCCTCAGTTGCACACAAAAATAAGCCGTAAAGACTGTAGGCGATCGCTGATTGGGGAGAGTTACCAGATTGGATACAAATATCCACCATCTTGAATATCTTCAACGGTAACAACATGGGTTTGGCAAGATAGATAGGCGCAAACAAACCAGATAAAATCCGTAAAGCTGCACCTTGATGTAAATCCCTCAGTTCTGGTAAATGCACTAAGTCTGCAATCAAAGTTTCCTCTAGCAGCGATTTCACCCGACCGTGTTCGGCTATAATGGTCTGCATATCGCCATCTTCTGGCAAATCTACACCAAGTAAACCTAAAATTTCTCTACCTGTAGCGATCGCTTCGATGAGTTTATTTTGGGCTGTATAAGATTGAATTTGAATCTCGTAAGCTTTGATTTTATCTAAAGTATTTTTGGCTTGTAAAAGGATTTGTCTAACTAAGAGTTCTGAAGTTGTAAAATTCGTATTTAAATACTCGGATTCTGCCACAAAATTATATAAACTCAGAGTGAGTTCATATTGAGTTTGCCAACTATCAGCTTCAAGGAGTTTTATCCCTGTATTTAAATACTCAACCGCAACTGCATAAGCTGTAGCTAACTTTGCTTTTCTTCCCGCCATTAAATTCAACCGAACAAGCTGTTCTCGTTGTTTTTTTTCGGTAAAGAAATCAATACCAATATTTAACTGATTAACAATATCAAAAATGCGATTTTCTAATTCGGCTTCAGGCGTAGAATTTAAAAGTAACTGACCAATTCTCAGGTGAGTTACTTTCTTACTATCTTGAGGAATCAGAGAATAAGCTGCTTGTTGGACGCGATCATGTAAAAACTTATAACCCACTATAATATGGTGCTTTTCTACTCCAGTCGATTCATTTGATTGAAAAAACTTGTAGGTTTCACTCATTGGCAGAATCAAACCTTCCTGCAACGCCTTCCACAAGAACGTAGCCGTTTCCGTCTCCGATGTTTCTGAAACAATCGCCAGTGTATTTAAATCAAATTGATTGCCAATACAAGCCGCTAATTTCAAAATTTCCTGAGTAGTTGGCGGCAATTTTTGCAACTGCAACGCCATAAACTCCACCACATCATCCGTGAGCGCCGCTTCCTGCACCTGCACTATATCACACTGCCAATATCCGGCTTGCAAGTCAAAATGAATCAGTCCATCTTGATGCAGCGCCTTGAGAAATTGTGTCGCAAAAAAGGGATTACCTTGGGTTTTCTGATATACCAATTTCGTCAATGGTTGTGCCAATACTTCGGTACAATTGAGCGTATCGCCAATCAATTGATTCAGACTGGTTTGACTCAATGGTTCCAAAGTAATTGTATTTATCGTTGCTCCTTTTTTCTCCACTGCATTCAGCATCAATATCAACGGATGAGAAGCAAATACTTCATTGTCCCGATACGCTCCAATCAATAGCAAATAGCCCGGTTTCGACTCTGCTATCAATCCTTGCATCAAGTTGAGCGAAGCTGAATCAGCCCACTGTAAATCATCCAAGAACATCACCAAAGGATGCTCTAGTTTGGTGAAGACTTGAATAAACTTTTGGAATAGCAGGTTAAACCGATTTTGTGCTGCATTTCCCGATAACTCTAGGACTGGTGGTTGTGACCCAATAATGTGTTCTAATTCGGGAATCACATCAATCAGCACTTGTCCGTTCTCGCCCACAGCTTGTAATAGTTGGGTTTTCCAAGTTTGTAATTGAGTATCGCTCTCACTCAATAATTGCCCCATCAAATCCCGAAATGCCTGTACAAAGGCAGATAAGGGAGTGCTGCGATTAAATTGGTCAAACTTACCTTTGATAAAGTAGCCTCGTTTTTCGACGATTGGCTTGTGGACTTCATGAACTACAGCCGTTTTGCCAATACCAGAGAAACCAGCCACCAGCATCAATTCTGATGTCCCATTGCTGACGCGATCAAACGCTTTCAAGAGTGTAGAAACTTCTCCTTCCCTACCGTAAAGTTTTTCTGGAATGATGAAGCGATCGCACACATCCCTCTTGCCAATCTCAAATTCCTCAATCTTCCCCGTAGTCTGGAGTTGATGCCAGCAAGTCTCTAAATCATACTGCAAACCCAAAGCACTTTGGTAACGATCCTCAGCATTCTTCGCCATCAGTTTTGCCACAATCTGCCCAATTACAGGGGGTAGTTCTGGCTGGAATGCACACACCGAAGGTGCAGGCTTGGCAATATGACAGTGTACCAACTCCAAAGGATCATCTGATAGGAATGGTAACTGTCTTGTTAACAGTTCAAACAATGTCACACCCAAAGCATAAAAATCGGTACGATAATCTATCCCTCGGTTCATCCGTCCGGTTTGCTCCGGTGCAAGATAGGCGAGTGTCCCTTCCAAGACATTGGGATGTTTAACTTCTTCCGTTTCCTTCGGTAGTAGTGAGGCGATACTGAAATCAATCAGCTTAATTTCTTTTGTTTCAGGATGAATCAGCACGTTTGCAGGTTTGATATCTTTGTGGATGACACGATGTTGATACAAATCGTGTAAGACTTTTGTTAGTTGGATAGCGATCGCCAATACCTCTGTCAGAGTCAAAGGGTTGGTTTGACTATATACTCGCAGTGATACACCACCAAAATCTTCCATCACCAAAGCATAGCTGTTACCATAGTTTTCTAGGGAAGAGGGGCGGACAATACCCGGAATATTTAAATTTTTAGCGATCGTATATTGATTGCGAAACTGCAACAGTTCACTGAAACTGGGATAGTCCCCTCGTAGTAGCTTAATCACCACAGACTGCTGCTCGTGGTGTGTGTTTTCCTTAGTCTCTACTAGCTTTATCCCACGGTAAACAAGCGTTTTAGCGCCTTCATAAAGCTGCTCAATCAGGTGATATCCAGGCAGCAAAACGGTTGTATCTACGGTTGGATTCATGGAAACCGACCTCATTTTACAGATTGAGTGTGTGGGATATTCAAGGTTTAGTATGCCCAGAATTTGAGTAGGTATATCGTTTCCACCACCCACTGTATAGAGATCACAGACACTATTATTCGATTAGCGATCGTTCTCACTGGTTGGTAATCAGCAGATTTACCAAACGCTGAATGTTTCAATCCCTAATAGGGATTTTATTATGTTGCAACAGGCGTATTGATGTTCATGATCACTGTCGATCCTCGGTTTCAATCCCTAATAGGGATTTTATTATGTTGCAACCTCTCTCGACCACAATCACGCCCCCGATCGCTGTTTCAATCCCTAATAGGGATTTTATTATGTTGCAACCTTGCGGCTTTTAGTGAAGTCAAAAACTGAAGGTGGTTTCAATCCCTAATAGGGATTTTATTATGTTGCAACCTGCCGTCCATTAAGGAATAACTGAGCGTACCTAGTTTCAATCCCTAATAGGGATTTTATTATGTTGCAACTTGGTAATCGTGTTTTCAAAAACTCTTTTGAAGTTTCAATCCCTAATAGGGATTTTATTATGTTGCAACTTTACCGGAAAAACGTAAAAATCGCCAAAGAAATCGTTTCAATCCCTAATAGGGATTTTATTATGTTGCAACCAAATCATCATCCAAAAATACTTTTATCTTCTGTGTTTCAATCCCTAATAGGGATTTTATTATGTTGCAACTGGGGTGAGGGTCATGACCGACTGGCTTACTATCTTGTTTCAATCCCTAATAGGGATTTTATTATGTTGCAACCTTGTCACCACACCTTTACCAATTGCTTTAATAAAGTTTCAATCCCTAATAGGGATTTTATTATGTTGCAACGCGGTTGGGGGCGATCGCTTTTACTCATCGCCAGGTCAGTTTCAATCCCTAATAGGGATTTTATTATGTTGCAACGCGCATCCCTCAGCAGGTAATAAAGCACAGGTTTTTTATGTTTCAATCCCTAATAGGGATTTTATTATGTTGCAACCAGTCTAACAACAGGTTTGGGTGAGAGTTTTCTAGTTTCAATCCCTAATAGGGATTTTATTATGTTGCAACTAAATTCAGTCATTATCCCCTCCATGCTTGCCGTGTTTCAATCCCTAATAGGGATTTTATTATGTTGCAACTAAGACCTCTCTCTACTCCATCTATCCTTGAGCTTAAGTTTCAATCCCTAATAGGGATTTTATTATGTTGCAACCGGTGTCGATGGCTTTGAAATTGCCTTTACGTCCTATGTTTCAATCCCTAATAGGGATTTTATTATGTTGCAACTTACATCGCTGGTAAAACCGAAGCAAGTTTAAGAAGTTTCAATCCCTAATAGGGATTTTATTATGTTGCAACCAACTTGTGTTTCTACAGTTTTAGAAACTTATATAGTTTCAATCCCTAATAGGGATTTTATTATGTTGCAACGCGATGTTATAAAACCTGAGTATTTTAGACCCGCGAGGTTTCAATCCCTAATAGGGATTTTATTATGTTGCAACGAACAAACTAAACAGGTAGCCGAATATTATCAAGTTTCAATCCCTAATAGGGATTTTATTATGTTGCAACGTTTTTATCATGTCTAAAGCAGTAGAATTGTATGTTTCAATCCCTAATAGGGATTTTATTATGTTGCAACCAACTTCTTCTAATCGTTTAATAGAGTTTGAAAAGTTTCAATCCCTAATAGGGATTTTATTATGTTGCAACTTTCACGAATAATCCCAAAAAATGCTTGACTTTTTACATGAGGTTTCAATCCCTAATAGGGATTTTATTATGTTGCAACAGCTCCGTGCTAGAAGCATTGATTTATTCGGTTTTCAAGGTTCAGTTGTGTCAACCTGGAGCTAAGATAGCTTTTCAGGCAATGGATTGTCAAGATTAATATGATGAACAAAAGCCAAAAAGCTCTACTGGTAAGAATTTGAATAATTGCGTCAACCCCGATTTTGGTATAAGAGGGTTCAAAGCCAGAGAGGATAAGCGATTCAGTCACAAAATTTGAGCTTGGCGGAAAAACACCTACAGGTTGACGCAAATTTAGTGCGATCGCTCCCATAGCTATATTATGATTCCACTTGATATCGCATAAATACTACAGGAAATTTCAGCAGCTTTTTAGCTAATTGAGAAATTTGGAACTTACGCTGGAGTGATTTCGGCAAGTCCTCAAAGACAATTGGCACAAAGCCAAAACCTTTGTAAAACTCTGCTAGTCTTTCACCAAGGCATTCGAGATAAAGCGGTTGTGTTGCTGTAACGATGAGATGATGTGTCAAAAAACTAGCTAACCCGCGACCTCTCCAAGCTGGAGCAACTACCAAGCTACCAAGTTCTTGCGCTTGTGAAAAGTTGCGTAGCTGTCCGCAAGCTACTACATTCCCTTGGCATTGAATGACCCAGAACTGTTGCCACATCAGTTGAGTGGGGTCAAGTACAGACGAGAATACCAACCATCGAACTGACCAAATATCCTCATAGGTCGCCTTGCGGATTGTACATCCAGATGGTAATGAAAAATTGCTTAGTTTCATGAATGAGATTTTACTACTAAATTGTTATTTTTAGCGTTTAGGCAAGTATACATAAGTAATATTAAACAATACTTTTGATAGAGACATAAGTTAGCGATAACTAGTTTCTAGATAGATAAAATTGTTAGTTATATTTTATTAGAATGATGCACAAGAATAAACAAAGGAGTATTAATTATGTCTGAAAAAAAGAAACAAAAACCTAATAATCAAGATGCTACAGCTACAGCTTCTGGCGGCTACCAAACTCCCCTCAATGAAGATATCCGCAAAACTGGTGCTGCTATTGAATCTGATGCTAAAGATAGTGCTAAACCAGAATCACCAGGCGAAGATGATGTTGCAGGTAGCCCCAATCAAGGTACTGAATCACGTTAATTAGGATTAAATATTTACCATAAAAATAGCCTCAGTGGTTGTTTGCGTAATTGCCATAGTTAAATTTTGAGTGGATAAATGCAGTCAAAGGCATATTTATTCACTCATTTTGTATTTTTAACTATCAAAAAAATAATAAATTAAGCAGACATCTCCGCAAAAATAGAGACGTAACACTGTTGCATCTCTACAATGGTTCTGAATGACTTTTGTCTTGCAGTTTTGATTTATGAATCATTGCTCGCCTTATACTATCTTGCTGATTGATAATTGTGCCGAAGATCGGGCTATATTGACTCGCTATTTACAACAAGACAGCCTATATGCTTATAAAATTGTAGAATTTACGACGGCACAAGCAGCCCTAACTTGGTGTCAACAGGCAACACCAGATGTCATTTTATTGGATTTTTGCTTACCGGATCAGAATAGTCTAGTTCTTTTGGAGACGTTACAATCACCTACGGCGGGTGGAACGCCATCGCACATCAGTAATAACCAATGTGCAGTCATTTTATTGATAGAACAAGGCAATGAAAATCTTGCCATCCGTGCTATGAAAGGCGGCGCTCAAGATTATCTAGTCAAAAATAATCTCACACCTGAAATCCTGCAACACGTAATTCACGATGCCATTGAAAAGATGTCTCTAAGGCAGCAGTTAGACCAAACAAAGGCTAAATTGCGCGATAGTGAGGAACGTTGGCATTTAGCAGTAAATAGCAGCAATGACGGCATTTGGGACTGGAATATTCAAACTAATCAGATTTTTTTCTCGCCTCGCTGGAAACAAATGCGGGGCTTTGCCGAAAATGAAATTAGCTACAGTCTAGAAGAATGGACAAACCAAATTCACCCTGATGACCGCGATCGCATTATGACAGCAGTTGCTGATTATTTTGCCCACAAGTCACCATTCTTTCAAGAAGAATATCGAGTACAGCACAAAGATGGCTCTTACTTTTGGGTATTAGACCGGGGTCAAGCTTTGTGGGATGAGCTAGGTAATGTGATCCGAATGAGTGGTTCGGAAACAGATATTACTAAGCACAAACAAACTGAAGAAGCATTACGGGAGAGCGAACATCGCTATGCAACATTAGCAGAAGCTTCTCCAGTGGGTATTTTTCGACTTGATGCCGTCGGTAACTGTATTTACGTCAACGATCGCTGGAGTAAGATGACAGGTAAACCAATACAGTTTGCATTAGACGAAGGGTGCGTAGATTGCATACATCCAGAAGACCGCGATCGCGTTTTCGGGCAATGGACTGAAGCAATGACGCAAAGAAAAATGTATCGCAATGAAGGCAGATTTTTGCATACAGATGGCAGCATTATCTGGTTCTACGTGCAGATATTACCTGAAATTGACCCAAAAGGTAACATTATTGGCTATGTCGGCACACTGACCGATATTAGTGAACAGCAAGCCGCCCTGCGCGATCGCAAACAAGCTGAACAAGAACTCATCCGCAATCGGGATTTACGGGAGGCAATTTTTAACGAATCTGCCGATGCTCTATTTTTAGTTCATCCTGTATCATTACTCACCCTAGATTGTAATCGGCGGGCGGTGGAACTATTTGAGGCGGCTAACAAAGATGAATTACTCGGTATTGAAGGAAGAACACTCCAGCACCGTCCTTTCAATACCGATGAAATACTTAGCATCGTTGACCAAATGCAAACAAAAGGCTTTTGGAGTCAAGAACTGGAATATGTGACTCGTAAAGGCAAATTATTTTGGGGAAACATTGCCGCCAAGCCAATTACTATAGCTGGTCGTACCCTGAATCTAGTACGGGTGACTGACATCAATGAACGCAAACAAGCAGAAGAACAACTGTGGCGGACAAATGAGCAATTGGCTAATGCCAATGCCGAACTTGCCCGCGCCACTAGGCTCAAAGATGAATTTCTGGCAAATATGAGCCATGAACTGCGAACCCCTCTCAATGCTATTCTGGGTATGTCTGAAGGCTTCCTAGAAGGTGTATTTGGTTCCATTAATCAAAAGCAAGCAAAAGCGATCGCCACCATCGAGCGCAGTGGCAAACATCTCCTAGAGCTGATCAATGACATCCTTGACTTATCCAAAATCGAATCAGGCAAACTAGAACTGCAAATCAGTGATGTTTCGGTCAGGAGTCTCTGTGATGCTAGTCTTACTTTTATTAAACAGATGGCGTTGAAAAAAAATATCCGCCTGAGTACTCATATCAGTTCAGATATTGACACCATTCAGGTAGACGATCGCCGTCTGCGTCAAGTACTCATCAACCTCCTCAGCAATGCTGTCAAATTCACCCCAGAAGGCGGAATGGTCAAGCTCAAGGTTTGGCTGGAGGAAATAGAAGATGTAGGGGCGCAGGAGCAGGGGAGGCACTGCGGGACGCTACGCGAAGGAGTTTCCCCAAGTGGAGCAATTGGCGTAGCAGGGGACAGCGAGGAGAACTTATTCAAAGACTCTCCCCCTTTCTCCCCATCCCCAATTCCTAATTTTTCCCCACTCCCGAATATTTACATCTGCTTCTGTGTCATTGATACTGGTATTGGCATCGCCACAGAAGACATGAGCAAGTTATTTCAGCCTTTTACCCAACTTGATAGCAGTCTTAACCGCAGTTACACTGGTACAGGTTTAGGTCTAGCATTGGTAAAACGGATTGCTTCTCTGCATAGAGGAACAGTGTTAGTTAGCAGTCAGGTCAGCAAAGGTAGTAGTTTTACTCTCCGCATTCCCTACCAGAGTGGAGATAACTCTCTCAAGCAGCAGGTAATGGTTGCACCGCCTAGCTATCGTTTACCTGCGGAGAATGCCCAAGTTTTGATTATTGAAGATTCTATTCCTGCGGCGGATCAGATGACTCGCTACCTGAGCGAAATGGGAATGCAATTTATTGTCTATCCACAAGGCGAAGGAGCATTAGAAGAAGTCTTGCGCCTTTGCCCCGCTCTCATTATCCTGGATTTGCAACTGCCAAACTTATCAGGTTGGAACGTCCTCAATCAACTGAAGTTAAACCCTAAAACTCAAGAAATTCCCGTTATTATCACCTCAGTGGTGGATGAGCAAATCAAGGGAATGGCTCAAGGAGCATTTGCTTATATGGTGAAACCGATTACCCGTCCTCAGTTTCAAGCAATTATAGAAAAACTGCAATATCCTGACCTTGCTGACCCTTCTGCTGTCTCTGTTGTTGCACAACCAGCCTTGACAGCACCTGTGATTTTGCTCGCAGAAGATAACCAAGCCAATATTGATACTATCTCTGGCTATCTAGAAAGTCGGGGATATCATCTCATTTTGGCAGAAAATGGACAACAGGCCCTTGACTTTGCCAGAGCAAAATGCCCAAACTTAATTATCATGGACATTCAGATGCCGGGAATGAACGGATTAGACGCTATACGCTGTATCCGTAATGACCAGCAATTTGTGGATGTGCCGATAATCGCCTTAACAGCCCTAGCCATGCCTAGCGATCGCGCAACTTGTCTAGCAGCCGGAGCCAACGAATATTTGACCAAGCCTATAAAACTTAAACAATTGGTATTAACAATACAAAAACTTTTAAGCAGGTAGGGGAAATTTTCAATGGACACTCAACCATCCATTTTGGTGATTGATGATGAACCAGATAACTTCGATGTTGTTGAAACATTACTGGATGGTGAAAACTACCAGCTACATTATGCTCCTAGTGGTCAACAAGCGATCGACCGCCTCAACAGTTTTCAGCCAGATGTGATTTTGCTAGATGTGATGATGCCCAATTTAGATGGGATGGAAGTCTGTCGGCGCATCAAAGCTGATCCACAATGGCAGGTAGTGCCAATTATTATGGTGACGGCATTAACGGCTAAAGAAGACCTAGCTCAGTGTATGGCAGCAGGAGCAGATGACTTTATTAGTAAGCCAGTCAACAGCGTAGAGTTGAGAGCTAGGGTTCATTCCATGTTGCGGATTAAGCAACAGTACGATAACTGGCAAGCCTTACTAAAATTGCAGGAAGACATGGTGAATATGATTGTCCATGACCTGCGAAATCCTCTAGCCAGTATTGTGCTATCGGCGGAAATGCTGAAATCTTGTGGTTTGCCACCAGACAAACAACAATTTAAAATTAATCAAATAGCGATCGCCACTCAACAACTACAAACTTTAATTGATAGTTTGCTGATCATGGCTAAGTTAGAATCCGGTAAAATGGCTCTCAACTACACAGAAATAGACCTTTGTGCTATTTGTATATCAGCTGTAGCAGATATTCAGGAAATTGCTGCCCAAAAGAACCTCACCCTCATCAGTGAATTACCTGAACCAGGTGGCATGATCAAACTAGATGCAGCGATTTTTCGTCGAGTACTGGATAATTTGCTCTCCAATGCGATTAAGTTTTCGCCCTCAAATACACAGGTAATTCTGAAAGCAGAGTATTTAGAAACAGGTGCGAAAGTGCAAGTTAGTGATTCAGGTGCGGGAATTGCTCCAGAATTAAGGCACAGGATTTTTGAGAAATATGAAATTGGCAATCTAGTGTCAGAAGTTTCCCAACTTGGTCTAGGATTGGCATTTTGCAAAATGGCGATCGAGGCACATAAAGGCACTATTGCTGTTGCAGATAATCATCCCCAAGGTTCTATTTTTACAGTATTTATTGCATGACTTGTAAATTGTATTTTTATAGCAGTCACCAAATAGATGAGGACATCAAGCAATAATAAAAAATTTACATTCAAAGGCTTTCAACTCTGTCACCTGTCACCTGTTTCCTACTAATTTTTCTCCCGATTAATCCAAACACCTCTTAACCCGGCTGCTTTGGCTCCTTGATAATCTTCTTCAAGACTATCACCAATGTGCCATGCTTCTTCAGGAGAACAATTGTGCTTTTCTAAAGCAATAGCAAAAATTTTGGGATCAGGTTTTGCTGCACCTACTTGAGTAGAAATAGTCACGGAAGAAAAGTAATGACTCAAACCTAAACCTTGTAAAACAGAATGTAGCCGTGAATCGAAATTAGATAAAACACCTAGTTCAATGCCTATATGTTGCCAGTTATTTAAAGATTGCACAACATCAGGATATATAATCCACGGTTCAGCAGTACCAAAATGAATATATAGTTCACCGAAAAAACTAGAAAAATCAGCAAATTGCTGCACAACACCTGCACTTTCAAAAGTATTGAGGGCAATCTTGCGCCACCACTCAAACTCACGTTGTGGTATGTCTTCGATGTCAGCATCGGGAAATATTGGTGGTGGAGATGCTTTAAAGCTTTGAATAAATGCTTTATCCAAAACTTCAGGTGCAACTTCAACACCAAATTCCTGAGCTATCTGACTATAAACCTTACCGACACTGCCTTTAACGCCGAAGAGTGTCCCCACAGCATCTACGAAAATAACTTTGGGCCTTTCCATTAAACTGTTTGCAACTTATAAACGTTGGTCATTGGTCATTGGTCACTAGTTATGAGTCTTGAGTCATTAGTGAAAATTTCTCCGCCATCTGACTACTCCTTACTCCCCTGACCTTTCACCTCTTTTTCACTGACAGCATCTACTGCTGAGTAAATTGTTTCTATAATAGGACGTACAAGCCAGTTAACACCAACTTTGATCTGATGATCTAAGGTTGGCAGCCGATATAAGTAGGCAAGACGACGGGCAACATAAGCCAGAGAACCATCTAACTTAATTCCTAAACCTGTAAGGGTGGCGTTATCTTTACCTAGTGCCATCATTTCCCCTAACTGTTGGTAATGGAAAGGTAGAAGGGGACGCACAGTTACAGAAGCCCAGATATTCCAGGCGGCGTAGTCTGCTTGTTGGAAGGCGGCTTGTGCAGTAGCAGGGACTTGTTGACCTTCAGCGTCACGACAGTCGGCTAAATCTCCCAAGGCAAAGATTTCTGGATGGTCAAGCACTTGGAGAGTGGGTGTAGTCGTAATTTGACCACGCTGGTTTTGTTTGAAAGGTAGGTTTCTGACTACGGTTGTCACCCGTGTACCCACAGTCCAAATTACTAAATCCACAGGAATTGTATCTAGCTGATTTTTGTACTCTAGGGAGATGGTATCTTGCCCTATTGATTCGACTTTGGTTTCTAAATCAATGAATACACCTCTTGCATCTAAAGCCTTCTTGGCTGCTTCGCGGTTAAAATCTGGGGAGGTGCGTAAAATTTGGTCGCTGATTTCCACTAGGCGGAAGCGTCCTCTTTCCCCTAGTCTGTCGGTTAACTTACAAGCTAACTCGACACCACTATAACCAGCACCAACAATGGCGACGCGAATTTTCTCAACGTCTGACTCTTCTAATATCCGCAGACGTTCTTCCAAACGATAGGCATCAACAATAGTTCTGAAGGGATAGGCGTAGGATGTTGCACCGGGGACTAAATCTAGCGGTGTTTCGCCACCCAAGGTCAAAACTAACCGATCGTAGGAGATTTCTGGGCCATCTTGCAGGTGTACCCGTTGCTGGTCGATATCAATTCCAGAAACAACTGCTTGATAAAAACGTACACCTGTGCCTTGGAGAAGTTCAATAAACGGAGGGGCAATTTCCCAAGTTTGCAGTTCTCCAGTGAGTAATTCGTACAATAAGGGGGAAAATAGGAAGCGATCGCTCTGGTCAACCAAAACAATTTCGGGTTTTTCCTGAGGTTCCCAAGGTAATTGGCTTAAACGTAAAGCTGTATAGAGACCACCAAAGCCTCCACCAAGGATCACAATTCTCGTAGTTTTTTCAGTCATGGATTTTATGGGATATTCTATCCCAGCAAGGCAACTAACTCTCAGTGTAATGATTTATTTCCTTCTGTGTTCACTCTTGGCTTAACAAGTCTCGCAGATAGGATGATGATTCTTTCTGCTCAAATGCTACTCAAAGTCTAGTTTTTTGTCTAACTCCTTTGGTTCCAGTTGTCACAATGCGGGACGGGTGATGAGTGGACATAAAGCCAAGCGAGAAATTCGGGGCGATAGATACTTAAGGATAGTTTTCCAAGCTGGGGTATTAGCACTCGCTGCACCAAAGCTCCCATTAATAGCGAAATACCGCAGCTATCGGTGTATCATCGGGCATATCTGCCGACTCAACGGCATAGACCATGCCACCATTCAAAATAGTCTGGGTTGCAGCGAAATCTAATAACTCTTCGTCGTTGGGTTCTGCATTGGGATGTACCAGAACCGTTTGGGTATCCGAGTCAAAAGTACCCCACTGTTGCTGATGGAGAGCCACAACTAACTTGTCAACTCGTCCCTGACAAGCCGCCGGAATAGTTTCCGTAATTTGGCTGGAAGCTTTTCCAGTTCCTACTAATTTCCTGTATTGAGCGATCGCCTCTTGTTGTGCTTGTAAAAATAATGGCTCTACTATTTCCCAGGCTTGAGTGTGTAATTCCTCTGATGTCAGTAGTTCTGGATTACCTGTTATACCAGCTTCCATGAGATGAGCATAAGTATTTGCTTCTTGGTAAATCGGCAAAAGATATTCCACCCCAGCCAACACCAAGGGAGCGTGTTCCTCTTTGAGTAACTCCTGTAATGCCTCATTTAACCGATGAAAATACAGGCTGAGGTTTTCCTTTTCATCCTCATCACCAGCACCATGACCATGAAATACCGTGACACCACTAGGAGCAGCGCGCCGTCCACCTACTGCTCCTGGGGTTCCTGTATGAGAAGGGGTTTGTCTTTCTGGCTCCTCAAATCGCAGCACTTCTTCCAAGCTTGGCAACACACCAGTCAGATCAATTTCTTCAATGTGATGGTGTGTGCCTTCTAATAGCCGAATCAGATTACGGCTGAGAGCAAGAATATAGAAGTGTCCATCGCTCTGAAAGAGTGGTAATAGAGGTTTAAGGTAAAAACGGTTACTAACAATTGCTAATTCTGTAAAATCTAAAGGTAGAGAATAATATCGCAACAAATCTTGTGAGCGGAAAATCGCTAAACCATCACTCTGATGTTGCCAAAATTCATACCCATCTAGCTCTTTGACTGGTTCGAGTAAGTTTTTCGCATCTTCAGAACGCCAACCATGTTCAATCAGGCGTTCTTCAGCTTCCCGAATTAAATTCCTAAAGCGGATTGGATTCTGTTGTGTGTCTGACCCCGCATGGAAAGTTGGTAGAAAAATTGATACGCAAGCTCCTGTAGGTTGTTTTGCTAGTGTTTCGAGTTCCGCAATAGAGAGTAATTTCATTTGTTTGCCTCCTGTTTACAGAAAAGGGACTATGAAGAAAGTGCCTGAAATCAACACCCTCAACCTTGCAGGTGATGCTTACCAATTAGTCTGACAGTACTAGCTTGGAGTCCTTTGTCACCTTCTTCTTCCGCAAAACGAACTTCGTCTCCCACCTGCAACTGCTCGAAATCACCATTAAATAGACTATTGCGGTGAAAATAAACTTCGCTACCATCAGATGTGTCGATAAAACCGTAACCCTCATCTCGGAACAATGTCGCAATCCTCCCATGAGGCTGCTCTTTGTGAGTTTTGGTTTCCTGCCGTAGCATACTGATATGGTCTTGTAGTTGGCGTTTGGCTGCATCAAAAGCATCACGAATGGCTACGTAAATATCCTCATGAGACTGACGTTCAGGTGGGTCACGTTTTACAACTATTTCCCCCGTTGGCAGGGTGATGTCAATTCGCACCTGATAAAGTTTGCCGTTACGGTGATGTCGATGTGGGGCATCAACTACGACTCTACAGCTTGTAATCCTGTTATAAAAATTTTCTAGTTTATCAACTAAGGAGCGAATTTTCGTTTCTACAGCGTCTGATGGAGGAATATTATGAAATGTGATTTGTAGTGGGATTCTCATGATTTCTCCTATTTCTCAAGTATCTCTTGCCTTGATTAACAGGTTACTCAAGTAAGGTGCTAATTAAGATGCGTTTTCCCAATCACAAAGCAACTCATGCTCTTGCTTAATTGCGATCTGACGTAGGGGAACTTGAGGATTACCGATATCTGTTGATTGTCTCAATAACTGTTTTTTCTTAATTGGCTTTTTTACCTGCAAGTTTGGTTTAGTGGCTGTGATGATCATTTTACTCACCTCCCACGCTACTACTTTGTCAAGTTAATTTTGAGGTTTCTTCAGTCCATTTTATGGAGTCGAATAATAAATACAATCTAATCGGAGTCTGTATACCATGCTGTGAATGGATATTAGATTTTTGAGACTTTCTATAAAAGTGCTATTTTAATGCCGTACCAGAAAACCAACGCAACAACCATTTTGAGAGTTGGTAGTAAACACTAAAGTGTTTAGAAGAATTAGGCTAAAGTCCTTACTAAGCAATGGTTTATCTATCAATTCAATGTTAACAAAGTACTCCATCCAGAAGAATAATTCTTTACAGATACGATATATTCAGCACTAATTACAACCCAGTAGTCAATATATATGAGGATTTTGAAATTTAATTATCAACACTCTACCTTCAATTTCTATTATTTCTCTAAAAGCTGATCATAGTGTAGAAATGATAAAAAACTATATATAAATACAATGTAATGATTAGGCAGACAGAGGTTTTAAAAAGAAGAATTATGACAAAAAAATGATTATTTTTTAGAGATGGTAGCTTAAAATTATAAAACTAATGTGAAATTTAATAATTAGTGTCTTTTTGGCAAAATAAAACTTGAAACCATAAAAATTAACTATTAGGGTATGAGTATCGATGTACGATGAATGGCGATCGCTGTGGCGCGACAGATGAATTTACGTGAAGCTACACTATCAACAGCTAACCTCAATGAATCAGACCTTAGTGGTGCATATCTTTGTGATGCAGACTTATGTAATGCTACTTTGCACATAACAAATTATGCCTGACGGTACTGTCCATAAATAGTCTAAAAGGATATTATTTTTTTTTGAGCAAAGAAAACTGATTGTCTACTGATGAGTCGTCCGGGAAAATAGTCTTAGGGAAGGTAAAAGAGACCCCAACTAGCACCGTATATATTTGATATCCTATGCCAACAACGTGTAAAATACGCATTTGGTATACCTGGATATTTTGCCCTAACGCTATTCGATGCAATAGCTGCCAGAAAAATTGAACCCCTGTCCTTAATTAGATAAATAGTAACCTCATCTTTTTGAATTAGCATCCTAACTAACTCGTAATTCGTAATATTTAGGTTTATCCCTGCACTCGGTGATAAAATTAGTGTTTTTCAAATGCTGGAAATCTCAAACCATGCGCATTTTAATTACGAATTACGAATTATAAATTACTAATTAGGTCTAGTTGCCACCTGTTGTGATAGCTTTATGATGAATTGCTGAGTCTTCAGCTTTTCTGTGCCATTTACCATCTTTGCCTTGTTCATATTCATTTCTGACACTATTCCAAGCAACATCTCGCGCACCCTCTTCACTCAAACCATCACTTTGAGCAGCATTGAAGGCCGCACAGAAAATCTGCTGACAGTGTTCTGGTAATTGATCTCTAATTTCTTGGGGTAAATCACTTATTTGTTTATAAGTCATAATGAAACTCCGATCAATCTAACTTTTATTTATGCTAAAAGACTAGTCAATAAAATTTCCTCTTTCCAAAAGTAGAGATGTAGAATTACCAACCTTTTGGTAGAGTAAAAAAATCACCTATAATTCCCATTTGATTTATGTTGAATTTAGCCTGCTATAAGTCATAGCCTACTCTTAAAAATTCGATAAAACTTGAAAAGGCTTATTCTCTACTTCCTACACAAGAGAGTTAAAAAATAAAAATAAATTACAATATCATTTTGACAATACTATTAAGCTAGTACAACATGATTAAAATAAACTACCCATTCCAAATCAGCACAATAAATTAATTTTGAATTTTGCCTGGCAATACTAGATTAAAAAATTAACATAATTAAACAAGCATACTATATTGTTCCATCATTAATCTATAGAAAATATGTGGTATTTCCGTAATTTATTGCTGGCGATCATGTATCATCAAGAGAGTATCTTCCGTGGGCATTGACCCAAAAAGTCAGAATTTTTGACACCTAAAACTGTTCTGCGTCTTTTATGCCTCGCAAAACCTCATCTACATCGCATACTAATATTACAACACCATTGGCTCTCTCCCAGCTTCATATCCGCTTGGAGGGTCTAGAAAAAGAACACCAAAATTTACTTAAAAAGATTAAGAAGAAGCGGACTGAACTAAAGAACTTTGTTGAACAGATGCGTTCTTTAGCAACAGAAATATTTCATCGAGCTAATCCTAGCTTCACAAAAATGTCAGAGCTAGACAAAGAAATTCATACACTGTTTGCAGAAATTTTGACTACTAGAAAATTTGGTAAACAAACAGAGAAAAAGGTAAAATCAGTTTACCTTAATCTCCAGATGGCGGGAATCATCAGTCCAAAATTTGAGAGCGAGCAATCAGATTCCGAACTAGATGAAATGTTTGATAATGATCAACACGAAAATGATGATTGTTCTCAAGGAAAAAATTCACACCACCATGAATACAGAGAAACTCAACAGGGATTGGAGTTTTCATCTGCAACTAGAACAGAGGAATCCAGGAAGATTCGTCAAACATTTCTGAGGTTAGCTGAAATCTTTCATCCTGATAAGGTAAAGGACAATGAAACACAGATGAACCACACAGAAATTATGAAGGAAATCAATAAAGCCTATCAAGAAGGTGATTTAGCAAGGCTTTTGGAGATTGAACAAAAGCATCAAGTGGGTGAATCTATTGATAATAATAGTGAAGATGATTTAACTAGAAAATGTAAGACGTTAGAACAGCAAAATGAAATTTTAGTAACTCAATATGAAAATTTGAAACGGGAACTACGCCTAGCAAAGAACACCTCTGAGGGGGCAATGGTTTCTGATGCTCGCAAAGCCACTAAACAAGGCATTGACCCTATTGACCAAATGTTAGAAACCATAGAAATGCAAATTAGTCTTGTTACTGAAATTCGGGATTTTGTCAAAGATTTCAAAGGACAGAAAATTACTATTAAAGAATTTCTTGAAGGTCCAGAAAGTTTATATTCTTTGAAGCAAGAAATGATGGAAGATATTCTTGAACAAATGTTGTCAGAATTAGATGAAATAGTAGTGTTTTAAATTCCAATATTGTAATATTACAAGTATACAGATATCAATGGTATAGCGTTTTGTAATTGAGTCTAATATAGAGCTAACCCCCAACCCCTTCCCTACAAAGGAAGGGGAGTAAGCCAGCCTCAAAGCTTCTCTCCTGCCTTCGGCACGCTGCGCGAAGCAGTGTTTGTAAACACTTAGCAAATGTTGTGGAAATATTCAAAACCCAGTGTAAACTTATACGCAACACAACTAAAATTATTACACAACTAAAATAGCGCCTTATGTCAATTATTGCGCTCAGAGCATGGTATCTTCAGGATTATGAGCCGATTTCCGAATTAGAAAAACGCCCATCAGATATTCGCCTCAGTAAGAAAAGCTTGCTGAGATCGGCGTTACGTGCGGACTTTTTAGAGAATAGTGATGAAGTTAAGCACTCAAGCTGGTTTACTCGCTATTTAGAGGGTGAAAATGTAGAGTTTTATATTGAAGGTAGTGGTGGCTATTGTGTAGCTAACATTGACTTAATCAGTCATGAAATTTATTTTACTAAGCAGACAGTTTTAGCTCAGTTAGAACCAATAATTTTTTTCTCCTATCAAATTGAGTATGCCGAAGCTAGTGATATTCTCAGGGAAGAACTGCGAAAAAGTTTAGAAAAATTAAATTTACGCTCGCGCCTTCCTCTTACCTTAGTAGAATCATCTCGCCCCAAAGACTCGCCCTTGCGTCTAAACCGCACCACTCTGAGAAAATTACGTAAAAGTTTGTTGTTTATTGCAGATACTACACCCATCGCTAGTGTTGAGAGCAAAGAGACACAACAATTAATTCCTAGTCCTAATGTTTGTGTAGAAATTGGCTATGCCATTCAAAGCAAGCGAACAGAGCAAATTTTGTTAGCTCATTTACATCGAACAGAATATGAAGGAAGATTTCCTTTCGACTTACCCACACAACAAACTTTGGAATTTCGAGATGGCCCAGAACTAAATAAAATTCTCACAGGAGCGATTGAAACCCAGTTAACAAGATTTAAACTGTTTTTTTGATATGTAATAATTACAAATTACTGCATCCTATCGATAGTACGATATTGAATAGCTTCTGCGACATGATTGGGTTTTAGCTCGTCTTCACTTGCCAAATCTGCAATAGTCCGAGCTACTTTGAGAATGCGATCGCTTGCTCTGGCAGATAAACCTAACTTTTTAATTGCTGCTTCTAATAAACTGCGGCTACCATCATCCAACTTGCACCATTTTTGCAGATGCCGACTTTGCATTTGGGCATTACAACGCAGATTTGGTTCTGTTTGAAAACGAGTAATGGCGCGATCGCGGGCTTGTTGTACCCTTTCGCGGACAGAAATAGATTCCTCTCCTGTGGGTTGTTGGGTGATTTCCTCTGGTTTCAACCGATTTACAGCTACTTGTAAATCAATCCGATCCATCAAAGGGCCAGAAAGTTTTGCCCAATATTGCTCCCGTTGTCTTGGTGAACAGGTACACTGTTGGATGGTATCGCCGTAGTAACCGCAAGGACAAGGATTTGTACTTGCCACCAAGGTAAACTGTGCCGGAAACATGACAGATTGTCTGGTGCGGGAAATCGTTACATAGCCATCTTCTAAAGGCTGGCGGAGAAACTCTAAGACATCACGTTTAAATTCCGTCAATTCATCAAGAAATAAGATACCCCGGTGTGATAAAGAAATTTCCCCAGGACGAGGGAAACTACCACCACCGACAAGAGAAGGGCCAGACGCTGAATGGTGGGGACTCCGAAAAGGGCGATCGCGGACTAAGGAACCACGATTTTTTAATAAACCAGCCACCGAATGAATCCGCGTCACTTCCAACGCATCAGCAAAACTCAGGGGTGGTAAAATACCCGGTAAGCGTCTTGCTAACATGGTTTTTCCACTTCCGGGGGGGCCGACAAAAATCAAATTGTGGCCGCCAGCAGCCGCAATTTCTAAAGCCCGACGAGCGTGAGCCTGTCCTTTCACATCTTTTAAATCAGCGATCGCCCCAAATACTGATGTTACTTCTGGTGATTGATCCAACTTGACAGGCTTTCCTTTACCTGGGTTATTTAATAAATCGACAACCTCAGACACATCCTTACAGCCATAAACAGCTAAACCCTCAACAACCGAAGCCTCTTGAGCATTATCCACAGGCACAACCAAACCGGCAATTCCCATTTTTTTGGCAGTAGCGGCGATCGGTAAAACACCCGCAACAGGGCGTAAGCTGCCGTCTAGAGACACTTCACCCAAGAAAAGATGATCTCCCAACAAATCAGGGCTAACTTGTTCAGAAGCAGCCAAAATCCCTACACTAATGGGCAAATCAAAACAGGGGCCTTCCTTGCGTAAGTCTGCTGGAGTCAGGTTAATCACAATTTTTCGCATGGGAAAGGCAAAACCCGCATTCTTCAATGTGGCTTTGACTCTTTCTTTAGACTCTTGCACAGCACTATCTGGGAGTCCCAAAACTACAATTCCTGGCAAACCACCGGATATATCGACTTCTACGCCTACTTTGACGGCATCGATGCCGACAATTGATGCACTCCAGACTCTAGCAAGCATTGGCTAAATATTTCTTATATAAACAGTAACCCTTTAAAATCTCTAGCAGATGAGTTGTGATAAACGCATGAGTGAAACCACAGAGACAATTTTCAGCAAAATCATTCGTCGAGAAATTCCCGCCAATATCGTCTACGAAGACGATTTAGCCTTAGCTTTCACAGATGTCAATCCCCAAGCACCAGTACACATCCTGGTTATTCCTAAAAAACCCCTTGCCAAACTGTCTGATGCTGAATCTCAAGATCATGCGCTTTTGGGACATCTTCTATTAACGGCCAAGCGCGTCGCCGAAGAAGCCGGACTAGAAAACGGCTATCGCATTGTGATCAACAACGGTAATGATGGAGGTCAGACAGTTTACCACTTACATTTGCATATTTTAGGTGGGCGGCCGTTGGCATGGCCACCTGGTTGACAAGTTGTCTTTGAGGCTTACTCCCCTTCCCTACAAGGGAAGGGGTTGGGGGTTAGGTCTGTATTAGACTCAACTGCAAACCGCCATAGATGATCTATTTGTTTTCAATTAGAAGTAGAAAAACAGAAGCGTATGTTTCACATAACAACCATACTTCTGAACTGTAGCTCTCTGTCTCAAGAGGGCTTTATTTGTTTCTATTTGTTAGCTTGAATTACCTGTAAACTACCACCTGCATACAAGGTTGTTTTACTTACCTCAAAGCCAATTTCAGTTAACAAAGCAGCTAAATCTGTCTTTAATAATTGCCAAGCTGTTTCTGTCTCAAATAAGAGTAAAAATACTGTTAAACCAGGCCAAAATATAGGATTGGTAGGAGAGTGAAAATCTACTAAAGTAAATACTCCTCCTGGCTTCAGCACTCGATAAACTTCTTGAATAATTTCTCGTAACTGCTGAGGTTCCATTTCATGTAAGGCGGCGCTGGTATGCACTACATCAAACTGATTGTCGGTAAATGGCATCTTCTCAGCAAAAGCCTCTACATAATTAGCTTCAGGAACATTTTGTCTAGCTCGTTGCAAAGATAAGGGAGAAGCATCAAGTCCTGTTACGTTTTGTGAATATTTCACTAAGACTTGCGTTGCTTGACCACTACCACAACAAACGTCTAACACAGAGGTATTTTCTTGAATTGTTAAACCTTGCAAAGCCAATTCCCGAAATTTGGCTTCTCCACCTACACTGAGGGCGGCTACACGAGATATGGAATCGTAGAGCCATTGATAGCGATAACTTAAATCTCTGAAAATTGTGGCCATTGCACTATTCCTAACTGTTAAGCTTTATATTTAATAAAGAATATATTGTTAACAATAGTAAAAAATCTGAAAAGGTTGGGGGAAAATAACTGCTATGGGTCGTGTAGGCGTATTATTACTCAATCTCGGTGGTCCTGATAAGTTAGAGGATGTCGGGCCATTTTTATTCAACCTATTCTCTGATCCGGAAATTATACGCTTACCATTCCGATGGTTGCAGAAACCCTTGGCTTGGTTTATTGCCTCCCGACGTACCGCAACTTCTCAAGAGAATTACAAGCAAATTGGTGGTGGTTCACCCCTGCGACAGATTACAGAAGCCCAAGGGGAAGCCTTAAAGGAACAATTACACTATTTGGGACAAGAAGCTAATATTTATGTGGGAATGCGTTATTGGCATCCATATACTGAAGAAGCGATCGCTCTCCTTACCCAAGACAACATCGATAACTTGGTGATTCTGCCACTGTACCCCCAATTTTCCATTAGTACTAGTGGTTCTAGCTTCCGTTTATTAGAAAGGCTTTGGCAAGAAGACCCTAAACTACAGCGTCTCGAATATACTGTAATTCCTTCCTGGTACAAAGAGCCGGGTTACTTACAGGCGATGGCGGAACTCATTCGCCAAGAAATAGACCAGTTTCCCAATGCTGATCAGGTTCATGTATTCTTCAGCGCTCATGGTGTACCCAAAAGCTATGTTGAAGTAGCAGGCGACCCCTATCAACAAGAAATTGAGGAATGTACAGCATTAATTATGCAAACCCTCAATCGACCCAATCCCCACACCCTAGCTTACCAAAGTCGCGTCGGCCCAGTTGAGTGGTTACAACCTTATACTGAAGATGCACTCAAAGAACTAGGCGCACAGGGCGTAAAAGATTTAGTCGTCGTCCCTATCAGTTTCGTTTCCGAACACATCGAAACACTGCAAGAAATTGACATTGAGTATCGGGAAATAGCCGAAGAAGCAGGAATCCACAATTTCCGTCGTGTACCTGCACCTAACACTCACCCAGTATTTATTCGAGCTTTAGCAGATTTGGTAATTGATGCACTCAACAAACCTAGCTTTAAGCTTTCGCAAGCCGCCCAAATCAAAAAAAGAGTGAAAATGTATCCTCCTGAAAGTTGGGAATGGGGTATGACTACTAGCGCGGAAGTTTGGAACGGACGCATTGCCATGTTAGGTTTTATTGCTTTAATTGTCGAGCTGATTACAGGTCAAGGACTATTACATCTAATTGGAATTTTGCAGTAATGAAGAAAAAAGTAATTTTCATGAAATGTTAAGAGCAACAAAGTATTGATTGAAGTGAGCAAAGGGGTATTAATCTATATTTAATACCCCATTTTTATGACCAATTTTCCAATCCAAATCTGTTTAATTAGGAGTAAACACTACTATCAAAAGGTAGGAATAATGATTTTTTAAAAGTGAAGCAAATATCCCATTAGTCAGACGTATTTATGATTTAAATTTTTTAAAGTTAGTTTGATAAGTTCAGAAATTACGTATTTCAAACGAAGCAAAAATCATGACAAATATTTTTGCCAGATACATCAATTAGAACTACAAAATTAAACTGCTCTCCTTAGCAGTTACAAATAACCCAAGTCAAGGTTTGATTGATGAACTGCATTAGTTCTAATTGATGAAATTTCACAAGGAGATTAATGATGAAAAAACTAATTTGGTTTTCTAGCCTGAGTGTGGCGATCGCAGCTACTAGTTTACCAGCTGTAGCTCAGACTACACCAGTACCAAGAACTCAGTTTCCGGAAACCCAAACTCCAGCAACACCATTACCAGAACCTCAAGTTCCAGGTACTCAAATCCCAGAAACTCAAACACCAGGGACTCAGCTTCAACAAACAACCCCAATAGCCCAAGATAGATTTAGTGCGCCTCGAATCAAGGGTACAAGCACGTTTCGTGACGCTAATTACATTAACCTATATACAGGGAGCCAGCCTTTAGCCTATGTAACGATTTTACCACCAGGCTATATTGCCATTAGTGATAATATTAGGGTCACAGATCAATCTGGTCAAAACATTGATGCTAATATTTCTAGAGAAGGTGACAAAATTAGAATTAATTTTGCTCAACCAGTAGCACCAGGAAGTACTTTAGAAATTGCTCTCAGTGATTTGGCATTTGCTCCTCCATATCCTTCCCTCAGCAATTTTAACTATGAGTTAGCTGGCGGACATATTGGCTTCAATCGAGAGATTCCCTATGGACTAGCTCAGTTTCAGGTAAATTAATTACTTTGCAACTTCATAGATGATTTCAAGGGTAAAGGTGATTTAAATTTCTTTACCCTGATCTTGTTTAGATGATACTTAAAAAGTATTATTGGTAACATCCTCTAAGAAGTTTATACTAATTTTTATACTTTATTGTGATACCATTTGTACCATTCTTTTGCACTACGTAGGGCCAACCAAAGCAGGATTAAGGCAATTACTCCTCCTTGCCAAGGAGCGTCAAAAGCAAAAAGTACCAGAGCTACACATAAGGTGTCTTGAAGAAAAACAGCCCACAGTGGCAAACCACGTAAGCGATAAAACCAGCCGACTTGAACCAGCTGAAGAACCAAAGCTACTGAACTTCCAATTAAAATAATTAGCCAATTTGGGGTTGCTGTTGCCGAGGCTACTGCTAAACCCATAATTGCCCCTACCAGGGGAGATAATAATAACTGAATTATTTGTAAAATTCTTTGTCCCCATAGTTTTTTGGAAGCAAATAATTCTACTAATGACCAACTAATCAGGCAGCCTAACAGAATTGGCGAAGAAATACGAGATAAAACTGGGACGTGTGACCAAAAGTTACTTCCTTGCAACAATCCAATAATCAATAAAGGTACGCCTATTCTGATTCCTGCTGCCGCAGAAGCAGAAAGTGTCGCTAGGATTTCAATCATTAGGGCAACTCAAATAACTAATAATTAAGCAAGTATTTGTTATTGAGATTACCCATTATTCTTGATAATTCTCGCAGCAAACTGAAATTATTTATTAAGGCTTAATATGACACGTGCCAGTGAGTAGCGATGGCGTTCTGCTCACCGTAGGTGATTGCCCAATATCATCTAATACCAATTTGAAAAAAGAATACAACAGATGGATGCCCAGAACCCAGATACAGAGAGCGATTCTCAATCCAAAATCTAAAATGGTATAACCAAGTTAACACTAACGCAGATACACGTAACCATAATCACAAATTTAAGGTTTTCCAATCTTTATGGTTACTTTATCTAATTTATACCTATTTTTTAAAATATATCTGTTAATTCTTAAGGAGGAACAAGAATCTTTCCTAAGACTAAGCAGTTAGTAAAAGCTAATTAACTAGATTGTAGATATCAATACCTTTTCATCGCCCAAAACAGTATGAGAGGAGATTTACTATGTCTTTACGTTACAACGAAAATCATGCTCTTTTAGTAAAGGTAGTTTATTCTCAAGTAAAAGTTAATGGCAAAGTCGAGCTAGTTCCTTTGGAATTATATGCTGATGGTTCAATCAAGCGGTCTATTGGTTAATTCACAGCTAAAAAATCAACATTTTTCCCAAGATTGACTCAACTAAGGGAGCTGATTCTTCAGATATAGGGGTGTAGGTAATTTGAACACCTACACCTTTGGTTTTATAGCCGTCTTACCAGTGGTTGACCTTCTTTGACTTCGCCTACTAAAACTACGTCTGCACAGTTAACAAAGATACCATTCTCCAGAACTCCTGGAATGTTATTCAGTATTTTTTCTAGATTAACTGGGTCGTCAATTGAATCAAATCTAACATCTAAGACAAAGTTTCCTTGGTCGGTGATCACTGGCCCTGCTTTTTTCACTCCCATACGTAGTTCTGGTTTACCACCTAGTTGCTTAATTGCATTAGTAACTGGGGTAATTGCCATTGGGATGACTTCTACAGGTACTGCAAAAACAGAACCTAAGCGGTCTACTAATTTACCACTGTCTACTACAACAATGAATTGAGTTGCTAGGTAATCAACTACTTTTTCGCGGGTGTGAGCTGCACCACCACCTTTAATTAGGTTTTTGTGGGGGTCTACTTCATCAGCCCCATCAATGGCAATATCAATATGATCAACAGCGTCTAAAGTGGTGAGAGGAACGCCGTATTGCTTGGCTAATACTTCTGACTGAAATGAGGTCGGAATACCGACAATATCTGTCAGTTCGCCAGACTTGAGGCGATCGCCTAAATACTGAATTGTGTAAGCTGTAGTTGACCCTGTACCTAACCCAACAATCGAGCCAGATTTTACCAAGGCGGCGGCGGCTTTGCCTACTTCTTGCTTCATCAAAGTCACGGGGTCTGCTGTAACGGTCATTCCCAAAACTCCTGAAATATCGACTAAACAGATGGCACTATCACAGGAGACTATACTATATTCGTGGGAACTCAATGTGTATCTGACTCAAGAAATTGGTTTTAAGGGGATTTTTAGTGACTAATCCCCAGTTGCAATCGTAAGTAATATTTCTGATGTGGTCTTGAAGTCTGCTGTATGCTATGCACGTTCTTCGCCTTACTGGATACTGGATGATGAACCAGGAATCTTTACATCTATTGGTGTTACCTGTGTCAAAGGTGGTTGAATGGCGGTTTGATTTCCCACTACCAGAGTCACCATATTATCTGGTTTGAGGTATTGCTGTGCTACCCGTTGTACATCATCTGCTGTGGTTGCTGCTACAGCTTTTTGGGAGCGAAACAAAAAATCAGCCGGATAACCGTAATATTCGTATTCCATCAAGCGGGACAAGGTTTGAGCGGGGTATTGAAAATCGAACACAAGGGAGTTGAGTGTAGACTCTTTAGCCAAAGCTAGTTCTTCTGGTGTTACTCTTTGCTCTTGGATACGCTTAATTTCACTCTGTAAAGCTTTGATAAACTGCACGGTAGCCTCAGAGCGAGTTTGTCCGCCAGCGATGAACAGTCCAGGGTAATCGTAGTTGGGACTCCAAGAAGCTTCTACATCGTAAGTTAACCCTTGACGCGATCGCAATTCATTAAATAAACGTCCACCAAACCCATTTAACACCCCATTCAACACACTTAGCGCCCCATAGTCGGGACTATCTAGCCGTCCCCCTAAATGTCCCATGCGAATACTACTCTGAGTTAGTTGTGGCTGATTGACAAAAAAGACACCACCTGTATTAGCTGCTGATACCTCTGGGAGTTGGGGTTTAGCGATGTTGGGGTTGGGCTGCCAATCGCCTAACTTAGCTTGGATGAGCGATCGCATTTTCTTGGTGTCAAAGTCACCCGCAATGCCCAAAATTATATTATTGGGGTGGAAATACTGTTGGTAAAAGTTCAGCAAGTCTTCACGAGTAATCCGATCTATCGTTGCGTACTCTGGTGTACGGGCATAGGGGCTATCTTTACCATAGATTAATTTCAGAAATTCACGAGTAGCGATATTGTTTGGATTGTCATTGCGACGGGTGATATTCTCTTTAATCTGAGTCTTAGTCAAATCTAGCTTTTCCTGAGCAAACACTGGTTCTCGTAACACCTCAGCAAACAGCCCAAACACTTTGTCTAAATCTTCAGTAAGTGTTCTAAAATCGGCAGCACCAACGGTTTCGCCAATGCCAGTTTCTACCGCAGCCGCCTGTTGTGACAATATCTCGTTGAGTTCGTCAGGTGAATGCCTCTTAGTTCCCCCAGTTCGCATCACTGTTCCGACAATACTAGCTAAACCAACTTTATCTGCTGGTTCCAAGCGATCTCCTGTACGCACTATCGCTGTACCACTCACCAAAGGTAGCTCATGATCCTCCGCCAAATAAACAACCATGCCGTTTTCTAAGACAAACCGCTCGTACTTGGGTAGTTTAATCTCAGGTAGTGGAGCAAACTGCAACTCCGTATAATTCTTTGCTGTTGCCGTCACTGCTAGAGTAAAGTCAAAAGTGCCAATTAAAAAGGCAACAGCAAGACTCAAAGCATAAAACAACTTCTTGCTCTTGTGAATTTTAAACTTTGACAGCAGTCTAAAAGGTTGTTTGTGCTGCTCAGAACTTCTCCTGTCGGAAACACTGCGCGTAGCTTGCTTCCCCAGATGAGTAAGGTGATTTTCCATCTGCTTTTTACTATTCACCTTGTACCAGAGCATATATTTAGTTCCTTTGCATCTTTTGCATTAGCCTGCGGCAAACCCTGCGCGGTTGCTTATTCCTCTTGCGATAACAGCTTGCCAATTGTGCGATTTTCGGGTGTAAACGTTGCTTTTGCTACTCGTTGAATATCAGCAGGAGTCACTACCGCAATTTCATCCAAATACTTAAATAAATTCTGCCAAGAGCCAGTTTTTACCTCATATTCCGACAGTAGTCCCGCCATCCCCATATTAGAATTGAGGTTATTTAATAAACCCGCTTTGATTTGGGTTTTCACACGTTGCAACTCAGTTGCTGAAACAGGCTCTGTCTTCAACTTGTCTATTTCTTTTTGCAAAGCTGTTGCCAACTCATCCACCGTGTGACCGGAAGCTGTAGGAGCAGAGAAAACTATCAAATTCGGGTATTTGTTGCCTGGCACACTAGTTCCACCACTTACCCCCAGTGCCAACTGCTGCTGTTCCACCAAAGACTTGTACAATCGGGACGTGGGCCCAACCCATAATAAATAGCCAATGATGTTATAAACTACATCATCTGGATGGGTAACTGCCGGACGGTGATAACCTTCAAAGTAAAATGGTTGAGATGGTAGTTGCAAGGTCACTTCCCGCATTTTTGTTTGCGGTGGTTCTGGCGGAATTTGGGAAATTGGTTGTGGTTTGGACTGATAACGCCCAAAGTAAATTTGTGCCAGTTTTTTAACCTCAGTCGGGTTGACATCTCCGACAATGGCGATGGTTAAATTGCTGGGTATATAGTGTGTCTCAAAAAACTTTTGGATATCTTTTGGTGTTAAGTTGCGGATATCTTCTTCATAACCATCTATTGGCCGTCTGTAGGGATGGACTTTGAAAGCAGTATCGAAAAACTTTTCTTGCATCACGTCAGTGGGGGAGTTTTGATACTGAAGTCGCTCTTCCAAAACGGCATCTTTTTCTTTATAAAACTCGCGTCGAAATTCTGGTTCTAGAAATCGCTCTGACTCCAGCGACATCCATAGTTCCAACTTGTTAGCAGGAAGGCTGTAAAAATAACGGGTGGCATCTGTAGTAGTTGCAGCATTTAAATCTGTAGCTCCTGCTTGTCTGGCAATTTGCACAAACTCATTCTGCTTAACGAGTTGACCCGCTTGCAATTTTACTTGCTCAAACTCAGCTTGCAACCGAGCCACCTCATTTTCTTGACTATCGGCTTCTGCTGCTTTAATTTGAGCATCCAACTGTTCCAAGCGGTCTAGTAGTGGTTTCTCTGCTTGATAGTCTTTTGTCCCAATGCGTGTCGTGCCTTTAAATGCCATATGCTCAAGAACGTGAGCCATACCAGTTTTCCCATCTGGCTCATCTACTGCACCCACATCCGCATAAGTGACAAAGGAAACTACTGGTGCTTGATGCCGTTCCAAAACAATAAATTTGAGTCCATTATCGAGGCGAAACTCTGTCACCTCTTTAATCGCCCGATCTAGATAAGGTTGTATTGAAGTTGGGGCTGGTGCGGTTTGACTTTTGCTTCTTGGCAGTAGTTGTTGGAGAGGCGATGCTGTATGAGGTTGAGCTATGGTGATTTGTGGTATCAGTCCCCAAGATAGAATTGTTAACATCATCAAGATTGCAAACAGCCGACGCAATCTGATAGATACAGCAATTGCACAGCCTGAACTAGGAATCAGGCGTTTCAGCTTAGATAACAGCATATAACTTTTATCCCGCTATTTTGGTAGTAGCAGTTTGACTAAGCTAATCAGCATTTAACCGGGATTTTTTGAGTTGGCAAAAATTTAGCAGTCAGTAACCAGCAGAGTACCTGCACTCTAAGATTGGAAACTTCAAATTAAAAGTGTAGATATACCCCTTACTATATCCATCCCCCAAATGCAGTATGCTTGTGGGCTAGTGCTTTGCTTTTTATACGCCTGTAGATAGCTGCAATTTTGCACCAACATCATCCTCTCGATTGTAAGATACTTAATTGCTTCTCCTACGTGGTGATTTTGCAGGCTATCTTCTCCTGCTAAGTCTGCGATAGTGCGTGCAACTTTGAGGATGCGATCGCCTGGTTTTTTGGATTTAAGGGACTTCCGGATAAAAAAATATCCAATTAGGTTGGGTGCGTCAGTGTAAGAAAACCTATCTGTACCAAGAAATTATTCATACTGACGCACCCAACTAACTACACCCCACACCCGCCCCAACGGGGCTTGGTCAGTTGTCACCACTCATCACTCATCACTCATCACTCATCACTCATCACTCATCACTCATCACTCATCACTCATTACTCATTACTCATTACTCATTACTCATTACTCTCTACTCAAGTCCAGCAATGATTTCCAGTATTTGTTGATAATTTTGTGTATTGCCCTCTTGAGAATAAAGATCAGCAGATTTCTGGAAATCAGCGATCGCTGCTGGATAGTCTCCTCGATTGCGGAGAATATCGGCACGTAAGAGGTAAGCTGAAGCCCAATGAGGTTGAAACTTGAGGGCTTGGTTTAAGTCAGCTAGTGCTTCTTCCAAGTATCCTAAGAGTAAATAGCTACGACCTCGATTGTACCAATCTTCAGCATAACCAGGGTTGAGGGCAATTGCTTCGGTGTAATCTGCTATTGCTCCTTGATAGTCTTGTAAGGCATAGCGGGCATGGGCGCGATCGCTGTAATATCTGGCTGATTCAGGATGCAGTTGCAAAGCTTGGGTATAATCGGCGATCGCACTGCGATAATTTTGTTGATCGTAGTGTAGTGAACCTCGATTATAGTGGGCTTCGCTGAGTTGGGGATTGATTGTCAAAGCTTGATTGTAGTCTGTTAAGGCTCCCTTGCTGTCTCCCAACTGGCGACGGGCATTGCCTCGATTGCAGTAAGCTGGGGCAAAATCCGGCGATATACGGATACTCTGTGTATAATCTGCTATTGCTCCGATCAAATCTCGCAAGGCTTCATGGGCAATGGCTCGACCGTAGTAAGCTTCAGCAATATTAGGATTTATCTGTAATGCCTGATTGTAATCGGTAATGGCTCCGCGATAATCACCTAGACAACGACGGGCTGTTGCGCGATCGCAATATCCTGCGGCAAAATTCGGTTGCAGTTCTAATAAGCGATGACTATCTGCCAAGGCGCTGGGATAGTCTCCTAGTTGGCGGTGGACATTGGCTCGCACACCGTAGACTACAGCTAATTCAGGATCTATTTGTAGTGCTTGTTTATAGTCTGCCAAGGCGCTCTGATAGTCTTGCCAAGCTTCGTGAATTAGTCCCCGTTGATAATAGGCTTGGGCATCTTTGGGGTTAAATTTTAAGACTTGGTTGAAATCACCAAAGGCTTGTTGATAGTCGTTGAGGTAAAAACTAATGAGACCACGATTATAATATGCGCCTACTTGGTGAGGATTAATTTCTAGTGTGCGGTTGTAATCGGCAATTGCTTTTTGATACGCTCCCAAGGCATAGTGAGCATTACCTCGGTTTTGGTAAGCTTCTGCTAAGTTGGGGTCTAATTGCACTGCTCGTTCGTGATCCGCGATCGCCTGCCGATACTCTCCCAAGTTATAGTAAATATTACCGCGAATGCTGTAGGCGGCGGCAAAGTAAGGATGCCATTGCAAGGCTTGCTGCAAATCTATAATCGCTTCTTGATAATTGCCGCGATCGCCATTATTTACACCCCGGTAATAATAGGCTTGAGCAATATCTTCATTAATATTACTGGCTAATAGAGGATCAAACTCAATGGTGCTGATATAGTCGGCAATTGCTTGATCGTAGTCTCCTTGAGCTAAGTAGGCATTACCTCGACAATAATAATATTCTGCGAATGTAGGATTTATTTGTAATGCTTGATTATAATCAGCGATCGCTGCTGCAAACTCTGCTAGACAGTAACGAGCATTTCCCCGATGATAGTAGGCTTCGGCATATTTGGCATTAATTTCTACTGCCAGATTAAAAAAGGCGATCGCCCCTTGATAATCTTTCAGTTCACGGCTAAAAGTAATGCCTCGCTTACAATAATTTTCTGCATCAGTCTTACGATTGGCTGGCTTAGTGCCACCAGTGACTGTTTTTTGATATTCTCTTGACAAAGTATCGGGTAATCCCTGGTTAAAAAAATAGTCAGCATTCATCTATTTTTTCGTGTTATTACACTCCATTAAAACTATGATGTAGGCATGAATTGCCCCAGCTACTAGTTGGAGTAGTTTAAACATCATTACTAATAGAGTAGGATATTTGTCTTAATTAAACAATTGAGTTAACCATAAGATATACATCTAGCTGTTGTTAAAGCAGTGTTTATCTCATTCTATTGCAATATATGAAGATACCCTAAATCCAGCTATTATCCAAATATACGTGGAAGATACAACTTTTCTCCGACCTATGGGACTAGATGCGTGCGACAGAGAGGGCAATATGTACAGCAAAGACGACATCCAAGCCATGCTAGATAGCATGAATGTGTCAGACGTGCTAAAGATTATGTCGCAAATTTGTTATGAAAAAGCAGAAAATCTGCGCTCTGACTGGCAAGACATAGAAACAGCCAGAGCCTGGGAAAAAGTTGGTAGAGCAGTCGGCAAAATAAAAATCAAAACTGAGCTATATTAAGTAGCTAGTAACTGGCTACTTAGTAGCTACTTAAGTATATACTTATAAATCCTATGTTCAGAGAATAGTTCACAGGATTTTTAAATACTTAGGGGTGAATTCTTTAAATAGAATAGTCAATAGTCAACAGTCAATAGTTATGAACCAAAAATTAGGGTTTTGACTATGGATTATGGACTATGGACTTTTTCACGTAGTCAACGACTGAAGATATCAATTTGCCTTCTAATTGAGTAACAATAGCGCGGTCTGATTCTGACCAAACACGACTTTCAGCAAACACACAAGGCTGCAAAACTCCCCAAAGTTGACCATTGTGACATAGGTGAGCATGAATCAGCGCTCGATGACCAAAGTTTTGGCTCTCAAACTCTTTATTCACAACTGTGGGATCTGCGGTTTCCACATCTTCGACATAAATAGAAGGAGCAGTCCGCAGTGCAGCTGCAAACATAGGGTCTACTTGTGGTAGTGATGCTGGTTCTAATTCCCACTCAGAGTTGCCAATATCGGGAATATCGGGATTGCGCCGCCAGCAGTGAGTAATTTTGCCAAACTTAGTTTGAGGATTTCGCAGGTATAAAAAACAGCGATCGCACTTTAATACTTGCCCAAGTATAGGCAGCAAAGCAGAAAATAAAGCATCCGGCTCACTGTATTTATTGAGAACACTTTGGATAGTTCTGGGTAGAGCTTGGTCAGTCATGGGAATACAAGTTAAGTTCTGGAATATCTTCTCAATAACCAAGAATGAAACACATCGACCCCGCGATACAGACATAACGGTTATATTTACTAGATTCCATTCATGACAATAACCGCTATGCTTAAACTATATATTTGTGAAATTATCTCAAATATGCTATTTAATGCTTAGAGGTGACTATGCTCATAGAGTTTAGTATTGGTAATTACAGATCATTTAAGGATAAAGTTACCTTTAGTATGGTGGCAGCTAATATTGTTGCCAAAGAAAAGCAACTTGATGAAAACAATGTTTTTACAGTTGATGATGAACTGAAATTACTTAAAAGTGCTGCAATTTATGGTGCTAATGCTAGTGGTAAAAGTAATATAGCAAAAGCTCTCAGCTTTATGAAGTGGTTTATGATCAACTCTTCTAAAGAAACTCAAAGTACAGAGAAAATAGGAACTGAGCCATTTAACTTAAGTACGGAAACTGAGACAAAACCCTCTCTATTCGAAATTGTATTTATATTAGAAGGTAAAAAGTATAGATATGGGTTTGAAGCTAATGAAGAAAGAGTATTTTCAGAGTGGTTATTCTATGTTCCTAAAACAAGAGAGACTCGTCTATTTGAACGTACTAATGATGGAGATTCTGACAAAATTAATCTATCTCAAACCTTCAAAGGTGAGGGTATTCATCCCAAAACTAGACGCAATGCGCTTTTTTTATCAGTAGCTGCTCAATTTAATGTTAAGATTGCCGAACAAATTTTAGATTGGCTAACAAGAAAAATAAAAGTAATTTCTGGTTTAAATGATAGAGGTTACTTAGATTATACAGTAAAATGTTTAGCAGAAGATAGTGATAATAGAAAAGATATTATTAATCTCATCAAGCAATTAGAACTAGGTATTAGTGAAATAAAATTAGAAGAGATGGAAATTACTCCTGATTCTGTTATTACAGAAATACCAAATGAACTTAAAAGTTTACTTTTTCCAACTGGAGTTTTCAAAAAAACTGCTATTAACACTCTACATAAAAAATTCGATAAAGAGGGTAAATATGTTTCTATGGAGCTATTTGATCTTAAAGGACAAGAATCTGAAGGCACTCAAAAGATAGTTGCTATTGCAGGTCCATTAATAGATACTCTCAAGAACGGGAAAGTTTTGATATTTGACGAATTTGATGCAAGACTTCACCCCCTTATCAGCCGGGCTATTGTTGAATTATTTAATTCTCAAGAGACTAATCGTAATAATGCACAACTAATATTTATGACCCATGATACCAACTTGTTGAGTAACAAACTTTTTCGCAGAGACCAGCTTTGGTTTACAGAAAAAAACAAATATGGTGCTACAGATTTATATTCTTTGGTTGAATATAAGATACGCAATGATGCCTTATTTGAGAGTGATTATATTAAAGGCAAATATGGCGCAATTCCATTTATTGGTGACTTAAGCCAAATTATCAGTGAGTCTGATGCCTAAAAATAATTCAAGGCGAGGATCGTCGCGTGGTTATGCTGAGAGAACAGTTGCAACCAGGGAAATTAGACAAAGATTTTTAATTATTTGTGAAGGTGGTACAACGGAGCCAAATTATTTCAAAAGCTTTCGTGTCCCTAAAGATGTGATAGATGTTAGAGGGTTAGGGTTTGATCCAAGTAAATTAATTGAAACAGCAAAAAAATTAAAAACTCAAGAAGATTACGATCAAGTTTGGTGTGTATTTGATCGTGATGATTGGACTAAACAAAATTTTAATAATGCTTTTGCAAATGCTGAAAGAGAAGGAATTAAAGTCGCTTACTCTAATGAAGCTTTTGAATTATGGTATGTGTTGCACTTTGAATTTCTTAATACTGGAATTCTCCGCAGCGATTATATTGATAAGTTGGATAGATTTCTGGGAAAAAAGTATAAAAAAAATAGCCCAACAATTTATGAAGAGATAGAGAATAAACAAGCAAATGCTATCAAAAACGCTAAAAATCTTCTCAAGCAGTATGAACCTATTAATCCAGAAACAGATAATCCTTCAACAACAGTACATCTTTTAGTTGAAGAGTTAAATAAATTTATTAGATGATATTTGATAATAGTGCTGTTTTGATTGGAGGGTGGGCATCGCCCACCACCAAATGATTACACCTTAAACTTTTCGGTAATTCGTTTCATCGCTTCTTCTACATTCTCCCGGCTATTGAATGCACTAATGCGGAAGTAGCCTTCACCAGCCGCACCGAAACCAGAACCGGGGGTTCCAACTACGTTGACTGTTTGTAGCAACTTATCAAAGAAATCCCAACTGGAAAGACTATTAGGAGTTTTCACCCAAACGTAAGGTGCGTTTACACCACCGTAAACTGATAATCCGGCGGCTGTGAGTTTTTCGCGGATAATTTTGGCGTTTTCTAAATAGAAGCTGACGAGTGCTTTTACTTGCGCCTGTCCTTCCTCTGAATACACTGCTTCGGCTCCCCGTTGGACAATGTAAGACACACCATTAAATTTGGTAGACTGGCGGCGGTTCCACAACTTCCACAGTTCCACATCGCTACCATCGGCGGCTTTAGCTTTCAGGGTTTTGGGAACGACGGTTAAGGCGCAACGAGTACCTGTGAAACCTGCATTTTTGGAGAAAGAACGAAACTCAATCGCCACTTCCCTCGCTCCTGCAATTTCATAGATAGAATGAGGTAGGGACGGGTCGGTAATGTATGATTCGTAGGCAGCGTCAAAGAAAATAATCGAGTTATGAGCTTTGGCATAATCTACCCACGCCTGGAGATGTTCTTTGGTGGCGGTTGCACCTGTAGGGTTATTGGGAAAGCAGAGATAAATTAAATCTACTTTCTGAGAGGGAATTTCCGCAGTGAAGTTATTTTCGGCGGTGACGGGTAAATAAACTAAACCTTCAAACTCGCCTTTGTCGTTAGCAGAGCCAGTATGTCCTGCCATGACGTTGGTGTCTACATAGACAGGATAAACTGGGTCAGTGACGGCAATGATGTTATTATTGCCAAAAATATCGAGGATATTGCCTGTATCGCACTTAGAACCGTCGGAAATGAAGATTTCGGAAGCGTCTACTTCAGCACCCCGTGCTTGGAAATCTTGGACGGCAATTTTCTCCCTTAACCAAGCATAACCTTGTTCTGGGCCGTAACCTTTAAAAGATGCGCGATCGCCCATCTCTTCCACAGCTTTAATCATGGCAGTCCGGCAAGCTTCCGGCAATGGTTCGGTGACATCACCAATACCCAAGCGAATAATCTGAGCATCAGGGTTGGCTTCGGCAAAGGTATTAACCCGTCTTGCAATTTCGGGGAATAGGTAGCCTGCTTTGAGTTTGAGATAGTTATCGTTAATCGTTGCCATAGTATGAGTTGAAAAAACTGCCTAGATAAAACAGCTTACTGTGAATTAGTTATCAATGTGCAGTCTAGTTATTTTGACTGTTTTCACATGATCAAAGCAATACTAAAAATATCTGAATGCAGCGTAAATCAGGCATTTGTGTCTTTTCTTGTCAACTTTTCAGCTTCTATATTTCCAGAGTCACTTCAATACAATGGTGCTACAATTTTGCTGAAAATTCATCAACCCCTTGGGATGGCTTATCTCACTGTTGCTGATTTCGACAAGAATTTCCAACTCAAACAGACTTTAATTTGAGAAAAGGCATTATGGCTTAAGAGCTACAAGTCCTCAGATGAAATGTTTCCTTTAATTAAACGGTGAAGCAAGCGACAAGGCCAAAAGCAGGCTCCACAAAGACTTACAGAGGCAATGACAACAAAAACACGCCAGTAATCTTTCAGTTGATTAGCAGACTCTGACGGTTCGTTTTGCCTATCTTTGGTTAATTCCGGCAAGGAACGAGATAGTTGGCTGGCTGTACTTACCCCTTCAATCGCCGCTCCCATCAGATAAGCTACAAGGGCAATACTGAGCCAGTGATTCATCATATTTTATTGGTCAATTTTCGTATTAATGATTTTCTTGCTCTAAAGATAATCGGCTTTCAGCCGTGTCTCTAATTAGCGGCAATTTAGATTTTATATAAGTATTCAGGCTACTATCTGCTTGTGGGTCTAGTCCCTGCTTAACTTTTAATTGCTGGAGGAGCAGTTGTACTAGAGTTATATCATCAAACTGGAGTAAGGTGCTGACATTAGTAGACTCAATTACAGCCCAAAGCTGTTGCATCATTTTTGTAGTAATCATGAGTCTCTAACCTCTTAAGCTTTTCTTTATATTTGCACGGTTTCCTTGTTTGTGCCAAATTTCTGTAAAATAGTTAATTAATCAACACAATTGCCACAAATTGAATTTCAGCAGGCTATCTGCACTTAACAAAGCTGATGGTCTATTATTTTTGAGACGAGAGAAAAGTATTTATACTGTAAATAATATTGCTATTACTTTTTTCGTTGGTATAGTCTTGGTGAATAGGGATAGTTTCCTGCGATCGCAACACTAATGCCGGACGATAAACTCTACCATAACGGGTATTTTTTTCTTGGCTATCAATTCGCAGAATATTGCCTAAGGGATATTCTTTAACTTTACTACCACGCAAGCCTTGGTATTCTATCACTACTTTATTCAAGCTTTTGTAAAAAGTGCAGATGACAATGGGATATGAAACTAAAAAAATCCCACTAATGATGAATGTACTTATGATTATTAGGTAAATTGAAGATTCCTGCCATAGATGTTGTCTAACTGATAGATAGGTTTGTTGTGAATAGATGAAATTATTGATTTGAGTAGAAATCTGCTCATTTTTTTGATAGCTACCAGTTGCTGATAAAAGATTATATTCCCCAAAGGGAGTAGAAATTACGACTTGATAACTTCTGCTACCTTTACTTCCAACTATAGTTTTTATTCTAGCCTCTTGGAGATCAAAAATTTTCTGTTTTTGCGTCTTTCCTATTAAATAATAATATTTTAATTCACAATTACTGCCACTTTTTGATATGCGCTGACAACTGAGACTAGCTGAAACAGCAGTGAAAAATACTAAATAAATCAAAAAACATAGACCACAGGTAATTAAAAAGCCTCCTGTCCACCAATTACTAATTGGAAAATGCTTCATTGTTAGTCTGTTACGGGTTTGGGCCAAAACTTTCATCAGTGCGTACCCTTGTATCAAAAACTTGACTTATGACCATATTGTTCCCTCTAGCTAGAACAGATTTATCAGCTGATATCATGTCCAATTAAAGACTTATATATTTGTTCAGGTTAGTAATGACTAATTACCCTGAATAAAAAATTCAGTAAAGGTAATTATGGGTAAAAATCTGGAGAATATTAAAATTTCTATTGTCATTCCAGCGCTCAACGAAGCAGAAAATATTCAACAGGCGATCGCCACTACTCAACCTAGTGCAGATATAGAAGTGATTGTGGTAGATGGTGGTTCACAAGATGATACGGTGGCGATCGCTCAATCTCTGGGTGTAAAAGTTATCTCGTCATTTCCAGGGCGTGCGGTGCAAATGAACGCGGGAGCAACGCTGGCTATGGGCGAAATTCTGTTATTTCTCCATGCAGATACACGCTTACCTGTTGGGTTTGATGAGATTATTCGTGCAGCGTTACAGCAGCCTGGGGTAATAGCAGGGGCGTTTGCTTTGCGGATAAATGCAGACTTGGCTGGTTTACGTTTGGTAGAAAAGGGAGTGTATTGGCGATCGCGTCTTTTACAAATGCCTTATGGCGACCAAGCAATTTTTATGACGAAGGCGGTATTCCAGCAAGTGGGCGGGTTTCCGGAGTTACCCATAATGGAAGATTTTGAATTGATGCGACGCTTAAAACGTGTTGGTAAAATTGCTATTCTCCCTGTAGCAGTGGTAACTTCAGCCCGGAGATGGTTGCAAAAGGGAGTTTTCAAAACCACATTAATTAATCAAGTTGTGATTGTTGCGTATTTACTTGGTGTAGCACCAGCGCAACTTCGTAGTTGGTATCGCCAAGGAAGATTTTTCAAATTTTAAGCTATCTGGATTTAGGGACTTCTTGATAAAAAATATCCAAACTGTAGGGTGCGTCAGTGTGATAGAACCTAACTATACTCAGAAATTATTCATACTGACGCACCCTACCCAACCATCAATTGCGGATAATTTATTTTTTGGTGTTCCCTTAGGAAACTAAAAGGATTTTGAATTTTGAATTAGAGCGAAGCGACTTGACTGCCTATCCTATGTCAAAATGAAAGTAATTTATGACTAAAAGGTGAGCGAAGGGCTATGCCCCACCTTTCCTGCGGAATGCTCCGCGAATGGCGATCGCTCTACAAGCTAGACAAAGGATGACCTGAGCAATGGCAGATCCAAGCAATCAAAATCAAGCGGGAGACGCGGTTCCCAGCACTGTTAATCAACAGGCCCCTACTGTCGCCGAAGAAAACGCCCCCAGTACTAGCGAACCAGTAGCAACAAATATCCCTACTGCCAACGCGCCAGATCCCCAAGCAGCAAACCCGAAGACTAACCCCAATGCTGCTAAACAAACTGCTGCACCTCCCAAAGAAGAAAAACCAGCCGCCGCTAAAGCCGCAAAAAAAGAGAAAGCCCCATCTGTGGAAGACAAGCCTTTTGTAGAGTTCATGGAGCAAGACTACTTGCCAGCTTTGCAAAATGCCATTACTGCGGAAGGAGTAAAAGATTTACAGCTTTCTTTCGCCAAGCAAAAGCTACCCATTGCTGGTTTATCATCAACCGAAGAATGCTGGCAAGTAATTGGTAGTTGGCAAAACGGACAGCGCCAGTTTAACGTGTATTTTCCCGATGAAGATATCCAAGGCAAAAAAGGCTTTTCTTGCAATGAAGGCAGAAGACCTAGCACTCTGGAGTCATTTTTAATCGATGAGCGCAAAATTACACTCGATATGTTGGTATCTCGTCTTGTGTATCGCTTGAATGGTCAAAAGTGGCTAGGGAGAAATTAGTTTAATTTGTACAAATAATAGATGACGGCTCTAGTAATAGGGTCGTTATTTATTATCAATGACTAATTAAGCTAAATCTTGGGGGAACGTCGAAACCAGGAGAAAATATTCACTTCGCAGCGCATTCGTTTTAGCTCTTGGCGATGTTCCTCGGCAGTTATGTAATACCACTCACAATAGCGCTGAAATTCTGAGCGTTTCTGGACTTCATAATAAAAATGATGAGTCGTTTGGTAAGCAGCAAAAGTTTCTTCAACTTGAGGTTGAGGAGAAGGCAAAATATAAGGTAAGTTTTCTGACATATATTTTGGAGATTAGGAACTAGAGACTGAAAACAGGTAGAGGAGCAGAAAGCAGTTGACTATTGACTAATTACAACCAACCGCGTAACCAATAAATAAAGCTACCAATATATTCTTTAAGGGCGCTAGTGAATTGGTGTAAGTTGTAAGTATCTGGTAATAAATTCAATATGGCGGCTTTAGGAGTGTTGCCTAGTTCTTGTAGTTCACCTTCACTAACCAAAAAGTCAGTGGGTGCGGGGATGATATCCATACCTTGACGCTGGAAAATTTTGAGCGATCGCGGCATATGTAATGCTGATGTTACCAATAATACTTGACGAATACCACGGGACTCTAAAATTTTCTTGACATTGACGGCATTTTCATAAGTATTGAGTGAGTCGGGTTCTTGAATTAGCGCCTCAGAGGGAATACCGAGAGATGTAAGAATATCTGCCATATCTGCTGATTCTGATGAACCGCTTCCGCGCCAATCGACACGTCCTCCACTAAGGATAATAAATGGGGCTTTTTTTTGTCGATATAGTTGAGCAGCATAGATGACGCGATCGCCTTGTTCGCTTAAATCAACTGAAGGTCTTGGAGGAAAAGCTGATTTAGTGGCTCCACCCAATACTACTATGGCTTCGGCATTAGGCAATTGTGCTGGGGGTATATTTTGCCATTCTAGCGATCGCACTAAGTATTTAGCAACCCAGCCGTTACTACAAAATAACAATAAAATTAGCGATAAAACTATGGCCGTAGTCGCAATACGTGGATGTTTCCGCAAAGTTATTAGTGCTACTACTAAACTGAGACTGGCTAATCCCAAAGGATAAAAAAATAATGGCAGTAACTTAGATAGATATAAAAACATACTTATTACCGTATTATTTGGTATCGCGGATTGAGTTTTGGTTGTGCTAAGACAGGGGAACAGATTAATATCAGATTTCCATGAAACAGCAAAAAAATCAATTTAGCCATCTCACTGCCATTGAAAGAAGTTATTTATCATTTCCTGCTCAGTTCTTACTCAACCAAAACCTACTTCAAGGGCAAATATTAGATTTTGGTTGCGGCTTTGGTAATGATGTTAAATTATTGCATCAAAAAGGCTTTGATATTATAGGTTATGATCCTTACTATTTTCCCCAATATCCTGATCATAAATTTGATACTATAATTTGCTTTTATGTATTAAATGTTTTATTTTCCGAAGAGCAAGCTAATGTCCTCATGGAAATATCACATTTATTAAAGCCAGGGGGAAAAGCTTATTATGTTGTGAGAAGGGATCTAAAAAAAGAAGGCTTTCGAGAACATTATGTTCATAAAAAGCCTACATATCAATGTATAGTCAAACTTCCTTTTCATTCAATCTATTTGGACGAAAGCCGGGAAATCTACGAGTATAAACATTATAATAATCAAAGAAATTCTACTAATTACTGTATATTTTGCAATCCCAATAAACAATTAAAGTTATTAACTGAATCAGCAACTGCTTACGCTATCTTTGATGGCTATCCTCTGACTAAAGGACATATTTTAGTTATTCCTAAACGTCATGTTAGTAACTATTTTCAACTCCCCATGAAAGAGCAATCTGCTTGCTGGTTGATGGTCAATAAAGCCCAAGAACTTCTCAAAAAAGAATTTTCACCTGATGGCTTTAATGTAGGTATGAATATCAATCGAGCCGCCGGACAAAAGATTATGCACACTAGTATTCATATCATCCCTCGTTACAAAGGTGATGCTATGGGTGCTAAAAGTGGAATCAGGAATGTCATCCCCAAAAGACAATAAATAAAACACAAAAATATCATTTAACCTTTGCAATATCTTGTATTTAAGGGAACACCTTCTTTGCAGAATTATTAGATAACCTCTCTAGCTTTACGCCTTTCTACTTCCTCTGTTTCTTTACGATAGCTGTTCAACCACTGAATAATTTCCGGAGAGAGTTCTTGCTTACTTCTACTACTCGCATCAATACAAACGTGTCGAGTAATCGCCTTAGCAATTAGTATATCTGCCAAGAAAAGCTCATAGTTAATTTCAAATTTGTCTACACCTATTTTTTGGGGCATTAAGCTAATTATTACTTGATCACCACAAAATAGCGGGCGGAAAAAATCTACACTAGCGTGAACAATTGGTAGAGCGACATCAGAATTAGTAAAAAACGCTTTCAGCTTAATTCCTGATGTTCCTAAAGATTCTTCGTAAGCTTCATGACAAATGCTGAGGATATTAGCAAAATATACCACTCCCGCAGCGTCGGTATCTGAAAAGTGAATTGTTCGGGTATAAGTGAAAGGCATATTTAAAAACGTAAAATAAAAAAATAGCAGACTGTAAGCCTGCTTTACAAAATCATATTACTGTGCAAATACAATTTATAGCTTTAACGGTGAATATATATCTTCAGAGGTAGGGTTAAGATAAGGACGCTGCAAATCTATAGAATGACGTTGAAAGTGTTTGTTAATCGTCTTCATGCGTTCTTCTACTGCGTTCTTACCTTTATGCCAAGCTTCTAATAAAGCGTTAGCGACAATTTGACAACGATTCATGCCAAAACTTTCTTGTGCGGCAAATTTTTGAGTTGGTTCTTCAGCTAGACTCAAACCAGGTGCTAAGAACTTAGTAAACAGTGGTATTTCTGACTGAAAATAACCTTGATACTCTTTATATATAACCTGAAGGATTTTGTGAATCGCTGGATAGTCTTCGTGTTGAAAGTAGAGTAATCCTGAGTCATAGCGTCCGTAGGCGCAGGGATTGAAAAGAACTTGAAAGGTAAAAGGAATTGCGGCTGCGTTGAATTGCTGCGTTAAATTATCCATGAGTGCGATCGCACCAGCAGCACTAAAATTAAAATATATTCTTCCTGTGCCTAAGTCAGCATCCGGGTTTCCTGACTGTTCCTGCCCTACATCGCTCACCGCCAAGTAATAACCGTTTTGCAATCGATTGTTAGGCATCCAAATTGCCACTGATTCCCCAACAGCCGCAGATTTTTTGCTGGGTTTGAGATGACAATCTGGTTCAATATATAAAGTTAAACCGCCTTTAGTAACCGCCATACTACCATCAGGTTCCTTACGTAACACCTGCCAACTAGGGTCAAAATAACCTTTTCCATGATTACTGGCTTGCAGTTGTTCGTAAAATTCCCAATCGATGCCTACAGTCGTATTAGTTGCTAAATTTTGTGGTACTGAGTAATTAGCATAATCATCAGTAGCTAAATGACTTTGTAAGACACCATTATAATAAATGCCATAAAGGAAATTACGCAGAAGTAAAGCGAGATATTTATTTTGTAGGGCAACCGAGTTATGCTGAAATCTATCTGCTACTTTGGGTGGTAAAGCAAAAGGTTGATAACTGGGATGGTAGATACAAAAGTTTGGCTCAATTTGGATATTAGTAGCAATATCCATTAAGGAATTAAGCAGTGGGTTAGCAGAAGAATCTAGCATCAATCAATTCCAAACTCAAAATTGATAATTTAGAAAAACCCTACAGGGCAAAGATCCTGGTTATAATATTAATTTTCAACCAATGGATGACAAATTCAAAATTCAAAATAGATAATTTTGCTTTTTGAATTGTTCATATTTCTAGTTTTAGCAACCACGTAAGCGAGTTTTTTCATAATAGAGGCGAACTAGCTGTTTTTCCTTATCAGGATGTGATGTGTGATGAACCTTTGCTACCGGAGAGAGGATTTCTGCCTCCGAAATCCCAAAAATACTTAGTACAGATTTCTCAGGTATTGTCAGGAGATTTTTGGCTACTTGGAGCATATAAATGTCAGAATTATCAAATAATTTACAGTTGTTAATTTTATCTTGAATTTGGTGAATTAAAGCCAAGCCTGTAAACTTGATAACTCGTACCAAAAAATCAGGATGATATTCCAAAATCATTGGGAAGGCTTGCAAATAAGCTTGTAGTAAAGCTACTAATGATGGTTGAATCTCTTCTAGTGGTATCATTGCCAGCTGTAAAGAGTCTGCCAATTCAAGAGTAGGATCTACCACTAAACTCTCCAGCCAAAGTCCTAAATAACTAGCTAAAATAGTTCCTATATCAAAAGCTGGATCTCCCCAAGTGCAGGCCTCCCAATCAATGAATTGCACTAGGCAATTATCTAATTGGTTCCATCGGGAATGAATTAAAATGTTGTTGAGATTGAGATCGTTATGAGTTAGACAGCAAGCATTCCACTCATAAGCCAAGTCAGAGATCGCAGCTTCTAAACTCTCATAACTTTGATAAAGGACATGGAATTTTAAGGCTTCAGTAGAAATTTTACCAAAAATCGCTGGATTCAGAGAAGCTATTCCTTGTGCTGGATTGTAAAAATGATAGCGGAACTGTCCTTGCGGCGCAGTTGCCATAAAATTACGATATTCTTTACCTTGAAAGGTAGTACGGTGTAGTGCCGCTAACGTCGTTCCAATAGCACCTGCAATCTCTGTGGGAAAAACGTTGCTATTTTGATAAGACTCCCGCAAATCTATGTATTCACTTAAATAACTGCGAACGAGGATAGACTTTTCCTCATCAAAATGTACCACTAAGGGAGCGATCGCAGAAATGTTACCTAGAACTGGAAACTGTTGTAGTAATTGGTGAAATAGCCATTCATTAAACAATTCATGGAGAATTCCATCATTTGTAACACCACGTTCTTGTTTAACTAGCAGTTTGCGATTACCTGCTAAATCCACCACTAAATTGCAATTCTTATTGTTACTTGGCAACTCAAATATCTCTGATTTGCCATCTTCTGAGCTACACAGACCTGCTGCTTGCAGATACTGGATAACGTTTTGAGAAGACAGTGGTAATAACATGGATTATTTCCTAGTTCGTAAAATTGCTGAGATAATCAACTAATCTCAAAATTGGTTTAGCTTTAATCGTCTAGGTAGATAACAACAAGGATATGAATATAAATCATGATTGCTTTAATCTATAAATATCTCATCTCTTTTATCAATACCTGCCAAAATGGCAAAACAACCTTTATTTTTACTTTAATTTTTGATGCTATCACTATCAAATCTTTAAAATCAATATATTTGCTTATTAAGAAAAATTAGCGCAGTTTATTTAAAATCTTGTTGTCATTTATGATTAATTTTTTCTCGCTTATAAATAACTGCTAATTGATTAGTAGGTTTTCTACTGAAAAATTTCTTCCATCCGCTCAATTATTAACTTAAGCAAGTATCTGGAGACAGATGTATCAGTATTTATTCATTTCGGGAAAATTTTATTTTTTCATAAGATAAATCTATAAAAAGTATGATACATAAAAACTAATTTAATGCTAAATATCACTTTGATCTCTGAAAACCAGTCTCACTTACTCCGCCACATAGAGCAGAAAATCTCATCCAGAAAAAATTGTAAAAATTGTTACATTTAAACCTGAATGATCAAAGCGATTAATTTGACATGGGGTATTACTTTTATTTATCATCACTACCCTCAAAAAAACCGGATACTTTAGGCTGGTAGTAATTATTTTTTTGAAAAAATATTAGAATTATACCTGTGTACCATGCCCATACTTCATACCAAAACGGCTGTGGTAATAGTTAAATAAGCAAAAATTATGTAATCAGCACTGCTTTGCTGAATATTTTAAAGTTATAAAAAATACACTATTTACTTAATAAATAGACAGTTCAGGCACGAAAAAATCTAGCTTACACCTAATTTCTCTGCATCTCATGTCTTAACTTATTCACATTTTAGTAATATAAATGTACTATATAAAAAACCCAATACAGAGAGTTGATTTTTACTCACTTTTTCATGTTACTTAGGGGCAACCAGCTGATTGATCAAAACTGCTAGTGTCAACATACCTAAAATAGTCATTAATCCAGCAGGCATAAACTTACGTGTTTTAGCTAATCTTAATGCAAAGAATACTACTAGAGCAGCCGTCACAACAGTTGCTAAAATCAAACCCCAAGTTTGCCCTTGGAGTTGCAAGTAAGCAGCAACAAATAGTAATAGACCGCTTAAAATACCACTGAGGAGGGAGACTTGACTATTAGCCTGAAAGTAGCCAATAATGCCACCAATAAGAGCTAACATACCATAGGCGATCGCAGCAATTATACTTAAATTCATTGTTAAACCCTATGTAAACGTTGGTTAAGTGGTCAACAGTCAACAGTCAACAGTTAAAAATGAAATTTTGGACTATGGACTAATGACTAAGTTAATTGATGGATAATCCAGCAATGTCAGTAAGTACTTCTTCCCATACCCAGGTTAAATTTCTCCAACGCCAAGCAGCGTCACTTTTACTGTACCAATCAGTCTTGCAAACCGATGTTGGTATTGCATTCCAAGAACTTTTACAAGCCATACGCTACGCTGATGCTGATGCACGGGGTTGTCTTCAAGCTTATGGCAATTACTTTCACTCTTTAGCTACTAGAAAGCAAAACTGGGAAGATTATCTCATTTCGCAGATTTTGATTGCCGAAAATCCCTTTAGCAAACTTACCCAGCACCAAGACCAAGACTTTGAACATTTACCCCCAGCCCTAATATTAGCCGTAAAACATGATTTACAGGTGTTGCAGAGTCTTTATGAATGTAATAGCGCTGTTTTGAGTGAATGGGTACAATCTGTAGCCCATTTACCCATTTCTCCTGTAGTCTGGTATTTGGAACAGAATGATATAGCGATAGACACAGGATTATCTTTACATCATTTAGAACATTGGGCGGATGCAGTAGAAGACTTAGCCGCTTATTATCAGAAATTTGGGACAGGTTTATTTGCACAATATCGTGCCTTACGCTGGCAAAAAGAGGAACTTGTCGGCATTCCTTACCCTGACCCAGTTAAACTAAGTTCACTCGTAGGTTACGAGTCACAACAAGAGATGTTGTTGAAAAATACAGAATTTTTATTATCGGGGCAGACAGCGCTGCATGTATTACTTTACGGTAGTCGTGGAGCGGGAAAATCTTCGCTAGTCAAAGCCTTATTAAATGAATATAGTGATCGTCAACTCCGCTTATTGGAAGTGACAAAATCAGACTTAAAGGATTTACCAAAGATTGTAGAACAGTTACGCGGAGTGCCGCAAAAATTTATTATCTTTGTTGATGATTTATCTTTTGAAGAAGATGATGATGCCTTCAAAGCGCTAAAAGTTGTCCTGGAAGGAAACTTGACTGCTCGTCCCCAGAATGTAGTTGTCTATGCTACGTCAAATCGCCGCCACCTGATTCGAGAATTTTTTGCAGATAGACCTAACCTGAAAAATCACGAAGAAGTCCATGCTGGAGACACGATGCAGGAAAAACTTTCCTTTAGCGATCGCTTTGGTCTTACTCTCACCTTTGAAGCTGCCGACCAAAACACATATCTACAAATTGTACGTCATCTAGCAGCCCAAGCCGGAATTAGTATCAACCCAGAAGATTTAGAATATCAAGCATTACAGTGGGCAACGCGCCATAATGGCCGTTCTGGACGTACAGCACGGCAATTTGTAGATTTTCTGAAAGCAGATATATCACTCATTGGGACAGATGACAATATCTTAGATACACAATTATGAAAATAATTGTTGCATGATTTCAATATTTTGTTACTTTCACAACAATCTTATGCACAAACACTTACAACTAGAATTACTAACACCAAAATATGAAGATTAATCATTGTCAATGCTGCTCTCCCAAAAAACTTAATTACGCTAAAAATCAGCAATATGCAACCAGTAATAGTAAGTAATCGATTTATTTTAGGCATAGTTGCCTTTAGTGTGAGTTTTGGTTTGAGTCTAGTTCCTAAATGGGATTTTAGCCAAGCTTTTTTCACAGCTGTAATTACAGTAATAGCTACTTATGCAGCAGCTTTATTTGTCGATAAGCGGCGGAGAAATTATGAATTATTACTTTTAAGTTCCCTTCGTAAACGGATTAACGAAATGGAGGGACTAAAATCCCGTCTAGCCAGAGAAATCGAACAACTAGAAAATAATCGTGGTTTATTGTATGCAGAGTCAAAGCAAATACAAAATCAAATTATAGAATGCCGTAATCAAAGAGATAGTCTTCACCGAGATTTAGGTAATTTTGCCAGCCAAAGAAAACAGATAGAAGCGGAAGTTCACAACTTAAAAACTGCAATTTATAGCTTAGAGCAAAATCAAATAGAATTGAATACTTCCTTATCTACACTCGTGACAGAAAAACGCCGACTGGAATCTAACTATCATACTCATCGTGCTGAAATAACCCAGTTGCAAGCCCAAATCAGTAACCTACAACAAGAAAAACAAGAACTTGAAAGTAGTGTCACTTTGTTAGGACGAATCAAACCTCAACTAGAAGAAAAACTATATGAACTAAGAATTGCTATTCAAGATTTGGAAGTTGAAAAGAACAAACAAAATCAAATACTGCTAGATACAAGCAATGAACAAGAAAATTTAGCTGCTAATATCATTTATTTACAAATTCAAGCAAACGAACGACACACCGAATTACAGCAACTACAAAACGAAATTTCGCTTTTACAGCAAGAAAGAGACCTCCTACAAAACCAAGTTTGGGAACTCTTACAACAAACAGAAACTTTTAATCAAGAACCCCTAACTATAAATACAACAGAACAAGAAAGCGAATTCTTCCCTTTCTCAGATATTTTGGAAAATTTAGATAAGTTAGAAGCTGAAAATAATACAGCTAAGACTTTACCAGAAGAATGGAATATATTCTTAAAGCAGTTACCTAGTCATGAAATTCAAGTATTAAAAACTATAGTAGAGCAAGATAATCCCAACCCATCTATTAAAAAAATTGCTGAAGCTAACGTTACGATGCCGAATCTGTTGATTGATTCGATTAATGAGTGTGCTAATGATACTATTGGTGAATTAATAATTGAAACAAATTTAGAAGTACCAAGAATTTATTCAGAACATATAATCAACGTCAGAAATATAATTTCTTTGTATGAAAATCTTATGACTAGACACGTAGCCTCAAATTAAATACCTCTAGCTCGTTGTAAAATTATTATTGAACTCTTGCTCATCAACAGCGTACACAAAAAAACGCATGAAATAGAGACTAGAGGCTAGAAAACAATATATTCGACCCAGCAAGCACTCAGGGCTGTAAAACCTGCGTTAATATCAAGTAAAGTAAAATACATGGCAAAGCTCAAAATCTCGAAGAAAACTTCAACTGCTTTAATTAATTCTCTAGGTGCGGGTGTAGTTCCCAGATTAGGAGTAGAACACATAGCAGTTGGTCGAGAAAAAGAACTTAAAAGCCTATTACAAAATCTAGATGATATTGCAGAAGGTGTAGCAGCATTTCGCTTTATAATTGGTAACTATGGTTCTGGAAAAAGCTTCATCCTCCAAATGGTTCGTAACCGAGCAATGGAGCAAGGTTTTGTTGTGGCTGATGCTGATTTATCCTCGGAACGCCGCCTAGCAGGAAGTAATCATGAAGGTTTAGCAACCTATCGGGAATTGATGAGTCGTCTATCTACAAAAACTCGTCCTGATGGTGGTGCATTAGTTTCTATCCTTGAAGGATGGATTAATAAAATTCAGCAAGAAGTTGTTAAAGACAGTAACCTACGTCCCAATGATGAAGGGTTTGATGACCAAGTAGAAGCCAAAATTCGAGAAGTCGTTCAGTATATAGAAGACTTAGTACATGGTTTTGATTTTGGTAGCATTATTATTGCTTATTGGCGTGGCTACCGCTCAGATAATGATGATTTAAAAAATTCAGCACTGCGTTGGTTACGCGGAGAATTTAATACTAAAACCGAAGCCAGAACAGCCTTAGGAGTAAGGGTAATTATTGATGACGATAGTTGGTATGAATATATTAAACTCTTAGCTAAATTCGTGGCAGAAATTGGTTACAAAGGACTGATGATTTTAATGGATGAAGCAGTTAATCTCTACCAAATATCTACTACAGTTACTCGTGAAAAAAATTATAATAGACTACTAACAATGTTTAATGATACCATGCAATGTAAAGCAGAACATTTAGGTATTATTATAGGTGGGACAACCAAGTTTTTAGAAGATCCAAATCGAGGACTTTTTGCAGACCAAGCTTGGCGTAGACGTACAAAAGAAAGTCGTTTTGCAGCACAGGCGGATGTACAAGAATTTTTAGGGCCAGTTATCCGTCTTAACCCTTTGAGTGAAGCAGAAATTCTCACACTTTTGCAACGATTAACTGAAATTCATGCCACCCATTTTGGTTATGACAAGACTTTAACAAATAAGGAATTACAGGAATTTGTTAAAGAAATTGTCAGCCGTTTAGGCGCAGAAGCATTACTAACACCAGGGGAAATCGTTCGGGATTTTATTAGTGTGCTGAATATCCTACATCACGAGCAAAATATTAAGTTTAGTCAGCTAATTCATGGTGCTAATTTTAAACCTACTGCTGCGGGGCAAGATACAAATTTAGACGAAGATAATGCGGCTGAATTTAGCTTGTGATTATTAACAAATAGCGCAAAGACAATATAATATCATTCATCTTTGCGCTTATACCTGAACTGAATATTCAACTAACTACTAAACACCTCAACCGGTAAACGGCTAAAAGACAACCTTTCATTCTGCACATCGACAAAAATCGTATCCCCATCGTTAAATTCCCCGCGCAAAATCGCCTTAGCAATTTGCGTTTCTAACTCGCGCTGAATCGCCCGTTTCAGTGGACGCGCCCCGAATACGGGGTCATATCCTACTTCTGCCAAAAAGTCAAGTGCAGCATCGGAGAGTCTGAGGGATATCTTACGATCGCCCAACCTCACCCTTAACCTTTCCACCTGTAACTGGACAATATGGCGCAATTCTTTCTTATCCAAACTGTGGAAGATAATAATCTCGTCAATCCGGTTGAGGAACTCAGGACGGAAGCTATTTCTCATTGCTTCCATCACCCGATGGCGCATTTCATCGTAGCGTGAGTTATCTCCGGCTATATCGAGAATATACTGGGAACCGATGTTACTAGTCATGATAATAATCGTGTTCTTGAAGTCCACAGTATGACCTTGGGCATCGGTGACACGACCATCATCGAGGATTTGCAAGAAAATATTAAATACGTCGGGGTGGGCTTTCTCGATTTCGTCGAAGAGAATCACGGCATAAGGACGGCGACGGATGGCTTCTGTCAGTTGTCCCCCTTCTTCGTAACCCACATAACCAGGAGGCGCACCGATTAATCGAGACACGGCGTGTTTTTCCATGTACTCCGACATATCAATTCGGACTAGTGCGTCTTCGGTATCGAACATATACGCTGCTAACGCCTTCGCCAGTTCAGTTTTACCTACACCAGTTGGGCCAAGGAAAACAAAACTAGCAGTAGGACGATTGGGATCAGCTAACCCCGCACGCGATCGCTGAATCGCATCGGCGACAGCTGTGACGGCTTCATCTTGTCCAATTACCCGGTTATGTAGTTCATCTTCTAGGTGCAGTAGTTTCTCTTTCTCCGATTCCACCAATTTACTGATGGGGATTCCTGTCCACTTGGAAATAATTTCCGCAATGTCAGCCTCGGTGACTTCCTCCCGCAACAAAGATTTACCCGTACCTTGAGTTTGGGTTAATTCCCGTTCCGTGGCTTCCAAGCGGCGATGCAAGTCCGTTAAGTTGCCATATTTTAATTCGGCGGCGCGGTTGAGGTCGTAATTTCTTTCTGCTTGTTGAATTTCTAAGTTAACCCTGTCAATCTCCTCCTTCACCGACTGGAGTTTAGTAATGACATCCTTTTCAGATTGCCATTGAGTGTTGAGGGTTCTTTGTTCTTCCTTGAGATCCGCCAGTTCTTTCTCTAATCTTTCCAACCGTTCACGGGAAGCTGCATCACTTTCTTTTTGCAGAGATAGCTTTTCCATCTCTAATTGCAAAATCTTGCGGTCGATTTCGTCCAGTTCTTCTGGCTTGGAAGTAATTTCCATTTTCAGCCTAGCGGCGGCTTCGTCTACCAAGTCAATGGCTTTATCTGGTAAGAAGCGATCGCTAATATAACGACTAGATAATGTAGCCGCAGCCACCAATGAACTATCAGAAATCTTCACCCCGTGGTGGACTTCATACCGTTCCTTCAACCCCCGCAGAATAGAAATTGTATCTTCTACACTGGGCTGGTCTACGTAAACTTGTTGGAATCGTCTTTCTAGCGCCGCATCTTTTTCAATATATTTCCGGTACTCATCCAAAGTTGTCGCCCCAATACAGCGCAATTCACCCCGCGCCAACATGGGTTTTAACAAGTTACCAGCATCCATTGCCCCTTGGGTCGCACCCGCACCGACAACGGTATGAATTTCATCAATAAATAAAACTATATTGCCACCAGATTCAGTGACTTCTTTTAATACTGCTTTCAGACGTTCTTCAAATTCTCCCCGGAATTTCGCCCCGGCAATCATCGCCCCCATGTCTAAGGAAATTAGCTTGCGGTCTTTCAAAGATTGGGGAACATCACCCGCAACGATACGCTGTGCTAAACCTTCAGCAATCGCCGTTTTACCCACACCAGGTTCACCAATCAACACAGGGTTATTCTTGGTGCGGCGAGAAAGAATTTGGATGGTGCGGCGAATCTCGTCATCCCGCCCAATGACTGGATCAAGTTGACCTTTACGGGCAGCTTCTGTGAGGTCACGCCCATATTTTTCCAGCGATTGGTATTTGCCTTCTGGATTTTGGTCGGTCACTGTTTGGCTCCCACGAACTTGTTTAATAATATTCTTTAGCTTGCCTTCGTCTAAGCCGAATTCTTGGAATAAACCTTTGCCGAAGCGATCGTCTTTAGCGTAAGCCAATAATAAATGTTCAATAGAAATATATTCGTCTTTAAAATCTTTGCGATATCCTTCAGCCCGGTCTAGGAGTGTATCCAAGCTGCGTCCCAAGTATACCGAGGTGCTGTTACCAGAGACTTTCGGTTGGCGTTGGATGTATTGTTCAGTGCGATCAGTCACTTTTTGTAAGTTCACACCTGCTTTGGTCAAAATCCCACTGGCTAAACCATCTTGTTCCAGCAGGGCTTTCATCAGGTGTTCGCTTTCTATCTGCTGCTGTTGATGCTGTTTAGCAATCTCAGGAGTATGGGCGATCGCTTCCCAGGCTTTTTCGGTAAATTGGTTCGGATTAGTTGGTTGCATAGGCTCGGCTACCACTCTAGATACTCAAGTGCAGATAGAACAATTTGTTCTTATATGGTCATTTTACGGAGAGTTGCACCATTACCGGGATCGGTCTTCACGTCTTTCTAGAGTAGTATTACTTCCCTATTTGCCCATCTCCTTGCAGCAGGAATTTTATTTACACCACAATTTAGGTCAGCTAATCTCTCATTTCTCCTGATCCCTACCTAGAGTTACCATAATTCGAGCTTAAATATTAGCTAGTAGTCAGTTGTTATTGGTAAATCAATTAACCACTGACCATTGACCACCGACAATTGAAAAATGACTAAAAAACAAAAATTTCCTTACTTAGTTGGTTCCAAGTGGACAGCAACAAAGAAAGTAGACGGTTGGCGACACTTCCAAGTAGTTAACCGCAAAAATCAAGGTAAGTGGGTTTATGCGGAAATGGTGGCTGCTTGTGACCCTAACGTCCGTTTTTGGCTCAACGCCAAGTTATTACAAGATGGGTTCCAGTGGCAAGCCGGCTGGCAATCATTACAGGAAATCGAGGCTGTGGAGTCTGAGTTATTCCGCACACTGGAACCAGAAAATCCCTCAGATGCTAGTCAAGCCTAGCTTTATTGGCAAAATTAATATTTTTTTACAAAATTGTCATGTTTAGCTAATATCCTCTCAATGATTGAGATTTAGGCATAACCAAAGGGTGAATAATTTTTCCTTGATCCCCGCTTCTGTTGCCCAACACAGAGTAAGACTTACATTTATCGTTAAACCCTTTTAAATCATCGCGTAAGAGGCGATCGCCTCCAGGTAAATGGAATCTAGATGGCTTTCATGTCCTCCTAGATTCGGCTAAACCTAAACAAACTCTTGAATAACAATAAATACAGCTTTTTGTTTATTGTAACTATTTTTATATTTTATAATTTATAAATTTGTTTTTTGAATATAAAAAACATTAATTGTTTGTTTGGATAGCTTAGGTTAATAAATACTTATTTTTAATCATAAAAGCTCTCAAAAGCATCATTTGTCATATTTAGACCCCCTTTCTTTCTCAGGGAATTTCGTCAATAATTAAACTCACATCCTCACACATCGCCAACTGAGGCTAGGTGAAGGAAAATGTTTTAGCCAGAAGTTTGATAAAAAACGATAAGAGGCAAATACAGTGAAACTAGCAGTCTACGGAAAAGGTGGGATAGGCAAATCCACAACTAGCTGTAATATATCCGTCGCCCTAGCCAAACGCGGCAAGAAAGTGCTGCAAATCGGGTGCGATCCTAAACATGACAGCACCTTCACCCTGACTGGTTTTTTGATTCCAACTATTATTGATACACTTCAAGAAAAAGACTATCACTACGAAGATGTCTGGCCAGAAGATGTAATATACAAAGGCTACGGTGGTGTAGATTGCGTAGAAGCTGGTGGTCCACCTGCGGGTGCTGGATGTGGCGGTTATGTTGTTGGTGAAACAGTAAAACTACTGAAAGAACTTAACGCCTTTGATGAATATGATGTAATCTTGTTTGATGTTCTAGGTGACGTGGTTTGTGGCGGTTTTGCCGCACCACTCAACTACGCTGATTACTGCATGATTGTTACAGACAACGGTTTTGATGCCTTATTCGCAGCTAATCGGATTGCAGCTTCAGTCAGGGAAAAAGCACGGACTCACCCACTTCGTCTAGCTGGGTTGATTGGCAACCGTACCTCCAAGCGCGACTTGATTGAAAAATATATCGAAGCAGTGCCGATGCCAGTTTTGGAAGTCTTGCCATTAATCGAAGATATCCGAGTTTCCCGCGTTAAGGGTAAAACTTTATTTGAAATGGCAGAGTCAGATCCTTCACTGAATTACGTTTGCGACTATTACCTTAGTATCGCCGACCAAATTCTCGCACGTCCTGAGGGAGTTGTACCCAATGATGCCCCTGACCGTGAATTATTCTCTTTATTATCAGATTTTTATTTAAATCCGGGTAAACCACAGGTTCCTAATCCTGAAGAGGAACTAGACTTGATGATTGTATAAATCATCTGAATTTTCAGGATGGGGTCAATATGGCATTCTTTAATAGCTTTACGGATTCAATAAAACAGAAGTGGTTGCAATTCTTTCAAGCCAATCGTGACTGGATTAAACTCCACATGGAAGTCGATTCAGTCTATACACCCGACGGTGGCAAGCGACCACCTTCTTACCTCATCCTGGGTGTGGTGAATGCACTGGAACCGAAACTAGCCCAGCTAATGTTTCCCTTTTCTAAATTGAATCCTGATGCCGATACCTTAATTGAGGTACTGGAGTTACATTTTGACCCAGACATTGTTCTCGGTAACTATTCGATTCCCGAAGCCGAATCAGAAAAACATGAGTATGAGTCAACCTCTGAAGTCGAAGACAACACCGAAGATGAAACTTTGGCAGTTTCTGAAACAAATGGCTTTGGGTTAGATTCTGACCATCAAACGCTGATAATTGACGCATCGATATCAAGTCTCAACGACCTGGATGAAATTTCTGTAACTAACGGAACTCAATTACAAGATGAGTTTCAGCACACAAGCAGCGATGAAACAGAAGATTTCGGTGAAGTTAACTTCGATATCGCCACTGCATCAGTAGAAAACCTGGAAGAGCAAATTCTCAATGAGTTAAATGCACCAGACGAGAATGCTTTCAGTGATGTGTTATCTGATGTTTGGGGTGATGAGACATCGCTACTACAAAAGACTGAAGATAATAACGACTTTTTGGGTGAAGAATTACCGGCTGGCGTTTTTGATGAATCGGAAATTGCCCGCCTCTTCCCCAACGCATAATTACTAGGGATTGGTAGTTGGTGCTATGTGCCAAACACAGGGAATAGGGAATAGGGAGATGATAAAGCAGGGGAGCAGGAAGCGGGGAGAAAGGGGGAGAACCTTAAAAAAGATTTCCCCTTTCATGCTTACACTCTGCCCCTCCACCCAGTCCCTAATCTCCAAGTCCCCAATACCTGCCATTAAATAACAAAGGGGAGAAAACCAAAATGACCGTCGCTCAAGAACCAACAGCTTTAAACTTTGAGTGTGAAACTGGCAATTACCACACCTTCTGCCCAATCAGCTGTGTGGCATGGTTATACCAAAAAATTGAAGATAGCTTCTTTTTGGTCATTGGAACCAAAACTTGTGGGTATTTCCTGCAAAATGCGATGGGGGTAATGATTTTCGCAGAACCCCGGTATGCAATGGCAGAGTTGGAAGAAGGGGATATTTCGGCACAATTGAATGATTATGCAGAGTTGAAAAGATTGTGCGAACAAATTAAGCGCGATCGCAACCCCAGTGTCATTGTGTGGATTGGCACTTGCACCACCGAAATTATCAAAATGGATTTGGAAGGTCTAGCACCAAAACTGGAAGGCGAAATCGGCATTCCTATCGTGGTTGCTCGTGCTAACGGTCTAGATTACGCCTTTACCCAAGGAGAAGACACAGTTCTCGCTGCAATGGCTCACCGTTGTCCTGACAAAGCCCCCGTGGCGGAAGCAGAGAAAAACGAACGCAACGCCATTCAAAAGCTGATGAACTTCGGTAAGAAGAAAGAAGATGTAGCGCAAGAAGAATCAGAATATGTAGATCATCCACCCTTGGTTCTCTTCGGTTCTCTTCCCGATCCTGTCGTCACCCAGTTAACTTTAGAATTAAAAAAACAAGGTATTAAAGTTTCCGGCTGGCTACCCGCCAAACGTTTTACAGAACTACCTGTGCTGGAAGAAGGTTATTATGTCGTTGGTGTCAATCCCTTCCTCAGCCGTACAGCCACAACCTTAATGCGTCGCCGCAAGTGCAAACTCATCGGCGCACCCTTCCCCATCGGCCCTGATGGTACTCGCGCTTGGATTGAAAAAATTTGCTCTGTGTTTGGTATTACGCCAAAAGGTTTAGACGAGCGCGAAGCACAAATTTGGGCTGGTTTGGAAGATTATGTAAAACTAATTCGTGGTAAGTCTGTATTCTTCATGGGTGACAATTTGCTAGAAGTCTCCTTAGCACGGTTCTTAGTGCGCTGTGGGATGACTGTTCAGGAAATTGGGATTCCCTACATGGATAAGCGTTATCAAGCAGCTGAATTGGCAATGTTAGAGAAAGCTTGTCAAGAAATGGGCGTACCTCTACCAAAAATGGTAGAAAAGCCTGATAACTATAACCAAGTACAGCGCATTTATGATTTGCAGCCAGATTTAGTCATTACTGGTATGGCTCATGCTAACCCACTGGAAGCAAGGGGTATTAATACTAAGTGGTCTGTGGAGTTTACTTTTGCTCAAATTCACGGCTTTACCAATGCGCGTGACATTTTAGAGTTGGTGACTCGTCCACTACGTCGTAATAATAATTTGAAAGATTTGGGTTGGGATAAGTTAGTGAAGGAAGAAGCGAAGATTTAGTTTTCAGGTTTAAGTAAATAAAAGAATGATTTAAAGGCGGATTTTTTAATTCGCCTTTTTTATTGTTGTCTACTACCTTTTTTTGGAAACGTCATTCATCTATAGGACTCATATTTGATTTTTGAACAGATAAATAATAATCCAGTAGGGTGTGTTAGCGACAGCGTAACGCACCGAAGTCCTTAGGGAAGGTGCGTTACGGCTTACGCCTAACACACCCTACCTGTACTAAAATTCTGATACAAATCAGAACCCAGAAACCTTTGCAAAATATAGGTTTATTAATTTACGCCTGATGTGAATTAGCAACGCCTCTTATCCCACAAGAGTTTCAAGACTCACTCAAAATCACAGTTTTGTGAATACGTACAGAATTACAAGGGTTTCAAGACTAATTCACATTAAACGTAATTTTGAATTTTGTAGCGCTTCGCTTCCCGTTCGCGTAGCGTCTCCGACAGGAGAAGGGTATTTTGAATTTTGAATTGTTAATCTGTCCTGTAGATATCATTATGAAGAATAAAATATATTATTTTGCTGATATTTTTAATTGTTTTTGAAATATAATCAGGCCGCGATAGTAAAATATGCAAGGGTAAGAGATCGCCCAAATAATAGATCAAACAAAATAGAGATGGGATATTCCACTATTGTCAGAATATCCCATCTCTACTAGATTTTCTTGCTTTTTATATTTCTGAATATAAAAAATGGGCAGTACCAGACTCGAACTGATGACATCCTGCTTGTAAGGCAGGCGCTCTACCAACTGAGCTAACCGCCCATCAACTTCACTAACAACTAATATAGCAAAATATTTCTAATCGCGCTAGTATTTTGAGGAAAATTTTTTAAGTATTTTTGAGAACCTGTAAATGCCCTCTGGTCGAACGCACGATCGCATTACTTTATGGGCGTTGCCGTTGGTGGCGGGTGTGACTTTCTGGCATACTCGTAGCGGCAATGTCACTTTGTTGGTGGCGGGTGGGTTTATGTTTGGCGGGTTGATGTTCGGCCCTGATTTGGATATCTACTCTCGTCAGTATCAACGCTGGGGTTTTTTGCGCTGGATTTGGCTGCCTTATCAAAAAAGTCTCCGTCATCGTTCTTTTTTATCCCACGGGCCAATTATTGGTACAACTTTGCGGGTGGTTTATCTCAGCAGTTTGCTGGCTGTCGTGGCAATTGTGATTGTGGCTGTAGCGGAGAAGCTATGGAATGTGACTGTTACGTGGCAGGATTTAGAGGGAACTGTGGGGCGATCGCTTACTAGTTACAGTATCGAGTTCTTCGCTCTATTTTTGGGTTTAGAACTGGGGGCGATGAGTCATTCTCTGAGCGATTGGGGAGGTTCGGCTTACAAGCGTTTCCGTAAGCAAGGGGTTCGGGGAATACTCCCTAGTGGCAAAATTAAGAAACGTAAAGTTACAAGTCGTAGTCGTCGCAAGGTAAGCAAGGGAGTAAGGGCGAATGACCAAGGAAAAAGAACAAAGTAATGCTGAGACTTTGGCGGCGTTGCAAGAGTTAATTGAGGTGGTGGCAAAGTTGCGATCGCCTGATGGGGGTTGTCCTTGGGATTTGGCACAAACTCCCCAAACTCTGACTCCCTATGTGATTGAGGAGGCTTATGAGGTTGTAGATGCGATTAAGACTGGAGATCAGGAAGCGATCGCTGAGGAGTTGGGTGATTTATTATTACAGGTAGTTTTACAAGCCCAAATTGCTAGTGAATACAGACAATTTTCTCTACAAGATGTCGCCAAAGGGATTTGCCAAAAGTTAATTCGTCGTCATCCTCATGTATTTGCTGATGTGTCGGTCAATAGTGTAGATGAGGTGCGGCAAAACTGGGAAAAAATTAAGGCGACGGAAAAGGGGGAATCATCGGCAGAAAGTCAAAAGCTGAGTACAAAACTCAGTCGCTATGGACGTACTCTACCCCCACTAACAGCCGCAATGAAGATTTCCCAAAAAGCGGCAGACGTAGGTTTTGAGTGGGAAAATATTGATGGTGTCTGGGCAAAATTCCATGAGGAGTTAGAAGAGTTTCAACAAGCATTAGCCCAGGAAACACCAGCACGCCAACAAGCGGAGTTGGGTGATTTACTGTTCGCGGTGATTCAATTAGCCCGTTGGCATAATCTTGACCCTAGCGAAGGATTACAAGGTACAAATCAGCGATTTGTCCAACGTTTACAAAAAATGGAGGACGTTGTTGATCGCCCCCTCTCTGATTACAGTTTGGATGAGTTAGAAACACTTTGGCAACAGGCTAAAGCCCAACTCGCTAAGGAGTAGGTTTCCATTTAATATTGCAACCAATACTCGGCTTTTGTTCGCCACTGACAGGTTTACCCGCCAATACCGCATCAATCGCAGCACGTAAATCTACACCAGTTACAGGTTTACCATTGCTAGGACGACTATCATCTAATTGTCCTCTGTATACCAGTTGGCGATTATCATCAAAAATAAAGAAATCAGGTGTACAAGCAGCAGTATAAGCCCTGGCTGTTTCCTGTGTTTCGTCGTAGCAAAAGGGAAACTGCCAACCTAATTCTACTGCCAATGCTTTGAGCGAATCCGGCGCATCATCTGGGTAATTCTGAGCATCGTTGGCGCTGATGGCGACGATTCCTAAATCGCTTGTGAAATAATCCTTGCCTATTCGTGTCAATTCGTCTTGAATATGCTTGACAAAAGGACAATGCCGACAAATAAACATTACTAACAGCGCTTTTTTATCGGCAAAGGTAGAAAGAGAAATTGTCTTGCCAGATACTACATCTGGTAGATGAAAATCTGGCGCTTGTGTGCCTAATGCCACCATTGTAGAAGCAGTTAAAGCCATAGTTCACCCGGTATCTTGATTTTGAAAACGGCTCTTGCTATTTGTCACAGTCAAAATAACACGAAATATCCCATAAAAATAGAGACGTGAAATTTCACGTCTCTATTTTTGTTAAGTAATATTTTACAAAAATTAAAGTTTATTTCTTACAAGCTGGTCAAAAGACCGAAAATTCCTTTTCCTGTAAATACTTCTAATGCAATTAAGGAGATAAAACCAATCATTGCCAAACGACCGTTAAGCATTTCTGCATAAGGTGTGAAGCCAGTGCGATCGCCTTGCTCATCTACATATACTTTTGGCTCAATCGCAAAGTTGTTCATCAAACCTTGGTCGTCAACGATGGCATTATTTGTACGCATTTAACTTTCCCCAGTTTTTTCTCTTGTTAAGAAGTGTAACAAATATATTAATTAATGTAAAGTATCTGAATCTACCTAAGGAGATATCATGGTGAATCGGGTTTACAACCACGTCTGAAGAACACGCCTAAATTGTAAATAAACCCAGTTACACATCAACCTCCCAAAAGCCAATGGATCGATTCCGAGTAGAAGTTATAGCCAAAACACCAAATCCCCAGCAGGTGATTTACGCCGCAATGCACCAAGACTATACTGATGGGTTCGTGTTTGATGAGCGCGATTCCTGGCCCTCGGAGTCAGATTGTGGTGAAATTATTGTCAAGCGGCTGTTAGCCGGAGAGAGGGGACACTATGGCCCCCTAGAGCATCCCCAGATTGTTTTCAACTGTGGTTATTTTCCCCATAGCGTTATGCAGCAGGCGCGTACACATAGGGTTTCAGTATCATTTGATGTGCAATCTTTTAGATATACGGGGAACCAATTTATCGAAGTAGTGAAAGGAAAAAAGGACATTGAAGATGTTTTCTACCTCCGTCCTGTTGGTTATTACACAGATAGACAAGGAAAAAAATATTATTATTCTCCAGAACAAAGAGCTGCAGATTTGCAGTGGTGTCTAGAAGCTGCTAAACGCTATCAGGTTGACTTTGAAGGGGGAATGTCTGAAGAACACGCACGGGGAAAAGTACCCTTTGACTATCGCCAGCATTTTGTTGTCAGCTTTAATCTGCGCTCATTTTTGCATTTTTGTGATTTACGCAATAAAAAAGATGCACAACTAGAAATTCAAAGGTTGTGTGAAATGATGTGGCCTCATTTTGCAGAATGGTCTCCAGCGATCGCGCAATGGTATGAAAAATCTCGCCTGGGTAGAGCAAGGCTATCACCCTAATGAGAGCAATGGCCTTTAACTCCCAACAAGGGAGCAAGTTCACAGATAACGCTTAACAATTCAAAATTAAATTTGTCATTCACCCTCGGCTATTCATCGAGGGTTTTTTTTGTGGGAAATGATGGAATCCTGAATACTGGCGATTACCTACGGTGGATGGAATGTCCAAAAAAAGATAAGTAGTTCTGATTACCTCCATCCACTATTTTTTGTCAAGTCCTATTGACATTTTGTAATAATATTGTTAAATTAGTTTACATAAAGTAACAAACCACAGAAAAAATTATGTATACCACCATTAACGAAGCCGGAATTTTAAATAACTATGCGACTGAACCAAAGATGTACTATGCTACCCACCCCAACCAAGAGCAGCAACGTCAATACGCTTTGCAGGGTGCGTTTGCTACATTGCTTGTCACAACTCTAGTTTTGGTCGCCTTAGGTATTAATTAAGGGTTTTAAGTTTCGGTATCGCTGTATTTCATTGTCATTCGGACTTCTCCTATCAGCCCCGGTTAGTTTCGCCGGGGTTTTTTGTTTTTGGGTACGTAGTCATAATCATGAGTGGAATTTTTGATTGCAGAGTCTTGAGAAGTGCAGATACAAATTTGATGAAAGTTGATCTTTTTAGTATTAATACTTATGTTTTGGTATAAATTAGTTCAATTTTGATTGCGAAATTTGAAGATAGAGAAACTAAGCTTTGTTTAAAAGACTAAAATTTGGATGGTAGCTGACTTTAGAGAATATGTGTAACACTAAGAAGCTACCTCAAGCTATTTTTAAACGGGAGGTTAGGCAATGGCGATCGCCACCATCAATCCCGCTACCGGGGAAACGCTCAAAACCTTTGAGCCGCTCAACGATGCAGAAATTGCCTCTAAATTAGATTTGGCAGATCAGGCTTTTGAAAAGTATCGTCATAGGAGTTTTGCAGAGCGTGCGATCGCTCTGCAAACAGCAGCAGATATTCTAGAGCAAGAAAAAGCTGACTTTGCTAAGTTAATGACATTGGAAATGGGCAAGCCTTATAAAGCAGCCGTTGCCGAAGTCGAAAAATGTGCTGTTGTTTGCCGCTACTATGCGGAAAATGCTGCCGATTTTTTAGCTGATGTCAGTGTAAAAACTGATGCAAGTCATAGCTTTGTCCGTTATCAGCCTTTGGGTGTAATTCTCGCAGTCATGCCGTGGAATTTCCCCTTTTGGCAAGTGTTCCGCTTTGCTGCACCCGCACTAATGGCTGGCAATGTCGGCTTACTAAAGCACGCATCTAATGTACCACAGTGCGCTTTAGCAATCGAAGATATTATTCGCCGGGCAGGTTTTCCTGAAGGTGTATTTCAAACTCTGTTAATTGGTGCGGCAAAAGTTGCCGATTTAATGGCGGATGAGAGAGTGAAAGCTGCTACCTTGACTGGAAGCGAAGCAGCAGGTGCATCTCTAGCGGCGGCGGCGGGCAAACAAATTAAAAAAACAGTTTTGGAATTGGGGGGAAGTGACCCATTTATAGTGTTAGAAAGTGCTGATGTAGCAGCAGCAGCAGCTACAGCAATGACAGCACGAATGTTAAATAACGGACAATCTTGTATTGCCGCAAAACGCTTTATCGTGGCAGAAGCGATCGCTGATCAATTTGAAAAACTGCTGTTAGAAAAATTCACAGCGTTGAAAATTGGCGATCCCTTGCATCCCGAAACTGATTTAGGGCCATTAGCAACCCCCGACATTCTCCAAGAATTAGACCAACAAGTGCAAACTGCTGTCAAAAGCGGTGGTAAAGTCTTGACCGGTGGCTATCCTTTAGCAGATCGTCCGGGTAACTTTTATCCAGCAACCATTATCATAGATATCCCAATTGACGCGCCCATTGCCCAAGAAGAATTTTTTGGCCCAGTAGCCTTATTATTTCGGGTGTCAAATCTTGATACTGCGATTAAACTGGCTAATGCTACACCCTTTGGTTTAGGTGCGAGTGCTTGGACAAACAACAACCAAGAACGAGATCGCTTGATTTCCGAAATCGAAGCAGGCGCAGTATTTATTAATGGTTTAGTAAAATCCGACCCCCGACTACCATTTGGAGGCATAAAACGTTCTGGCTACGGACGAGAATTAAGCATTCAAGGTATACACGAGTTCGTGAATGTGAAAACGGTTTGGGTGAAATAAATTGTTTTTGTCAGTTGTTAGTTGTTAGTGGTCAGTTGCTATTCTTTGCCACTGACAACTAACCACTGACCACTGACACTTATGCAAATGAGGAATTTAAAATGAATACGGCAGAACTATTAGTACAGTGTCTAGAAAATGAAGGGGTGCAATATGTTTTTGGACTTCCTGGCGAAGAAAATTTACACGTTTTAGAAGCAATTAAACATTCTTCTATTCAATTTATTACAACCCGTCATGAACAAGGCGCAGCTTTCATGGCAGACGTTTACGGACGTTTGACAGGAAAAGCCGGTGTGTGTCTTTCTACCTTGGGGCCTGGGGCGACAAATTTAATGACTGGGGTAGCAGATGCAAACCTCGATGGTGCGCCGTTGGTGGCTATCACTGGGCAAGTGGGAACAGATAGAATGCACATCGAATCCCATCAATATTTAGATTTGGTGGCCATGTTTGCCCCTGTAACTAAGTGGAATAAACAGATTGTCCGACCGAGTATTACACCTGAAGTTGTCAGGAAAGCCTTCAAGCGATCGCAAACCGAAAAACCAGGTGCAGTTCACATTGATTTGCCAGAAAATATCGCCGCTATGCCTGTAGAGGGCAAACCTCTGCATAAGGGTAATATAGAAAAAACCTACGCATCTTTCGCCAGTATTCGCGCCGCCGCCGCCGCGATTTCTCAAGCTGTTAACCCCTTAATTTTAGTCGGAAATGGGGCAATTAGGGCTAAAGCTAGTGATGCTGTAACTCAATTTGCTACCCAAATGAATATCCCTGTGGCTAATACTTTCATGGGTAAAGGTGTGATTCCATATACTCATCCCTTGGCTTTATGGTCAGTAGGACTACAACAAAGAGATTTTATTACTTGTGGTTTTGATAATACAGATTTAGTAATTGCTATTGGCTATGACTTGATAGAATTTTCTCCTAAAAAATGGAATCCCCAAGGTGAAATCCCCATTGTGCATATTGGTGCAGATGCTGCGGAAACTGATAGCAGTTATATTCCCAATGTAGAAGTCATAGGAGATATTTCTGATTCTCTGATGGAAATATTAAAAGTAGCAGAGAGACAAGGTAAACCCAACCCCTACGCTATCAGCTTAAGAGGAAATATTCGGGCAGATTACGAACAATATGCCAATGATGATGGTTACCCCATTAAACCGCAAAAGTTAATTTATGACTTACGCCAGGTAATGGGGCCAGAAGATATCGTAATTTCTGACGTTGGCGCTCATAAAATGTGGATAGCCCGTCATTATCATTGCCATAGTCCTAATACCTGTCTTATTTCTAATGGTTTTGCTGCAATGGGTATTGCCATTCCTGGCGCTTTGGCTGCAAAACTCGTTTATCCAAACCGTAAAGTTGTAGCTGCTACTGGTGACGGTGGCTTTATGATGAATTGCCAGGAATTAGAAACAGCCTTACGCGTCGGCACACCATTTGTTACCTTAATTTTTAATGATGGTGGCTATGGTTTAATTGAGTGGAAACAAGAAAATCAATTTGGTAAAGGACAATCATCTTTTGTACATTTTGGCAATCCAGATTTTGTCAAATTAGCTGAAAGTATGGGTTTAAAAGGTTACAGAGTTGAATCAGCTTTAGATTTAATCCCTGTACTCAAAGAAGCCTTAGCTCAAGACGTTCCAGCCGTAATTGATTGTCCTGTAGACTATAGAGAAAACAGCCGTTTTACACAAAAAGCAGGTGAGTTGAGTTGTTCTCTTTAGTCATTAAATACATTTACGATTGGGTAGAATAAATATCTGATGAAGTTGATATTTTGCCCTAAATTTAGAACAAAATAGAAAGCCATTCTTACCAGATTTCTTTAGTTTGTAGTAAGGACTTTAGTCCGAAATTCTCTAAGCACTAATCTCCTTACTACAAGCACTAAAAATTAATTTCCAAAGTCTATAATTTTTGCTTTTTCTTCTGTCGTTAGTCATATTGCAGAAGAATTGAGAAATCCGAATACATTAGTGGGATAGCCACAAGAGCCACTAATAAAGTAAATAACTAAATGGTCATTAAGTTGTTGGATGATTACAGTTCTTTGTAGAGTATATGTGCCTACAGTGATTTGCAGATATAGGTAATCAAAAAATAAATCATTAATTTCGTAACCCATAATCTAACTTTTGTAATAATGAGTAACCTAACTACAGATAGTTGAAAAAGTTAAAGTTATATCAATAGTATGAAAAAGAATAAAGCAAATCATAGTGCTATTCATCGTCAATACATTCCTTAAGAATTAGATGTTGAATTCAAATTGGCATATTCCACTTCCGTTGGATCAATACCTAAATCATCGGGTAGTTATATATTTTTTTAGCGATGAATACTGGGTTCCGATTAAGTATTGCACTTTGTCAAAAGCAATTGACCTTCATCACAAAACCCTAACTGAAGCCAACAAAGAATTTTTTGTTTTTCCCATTGATTTAAACCCGAATACCTTCAATACTTAGCAAGTTGATAGGAGATATGAAAAGCAAATTAAAATAACTAATGACGGTTGACCAATGACTAAGAGACTAAGATATTTAGTCATTGGTCAACCGTCATTCCTTGCTTTCCGCATGGTATGCACGACAATTGATTATGATTCTTAATTTTTTTTCAATATGCTCAAACAAATACAAAAAATCAAAGCTATCTTTGCTGCCAAAAACTCCGAAAAATTCGGTGATTTTGCTATTCTTAAATCCGATTTGTTTGGTGCTAAAGTTTTTCCAAAAGTAGCTGGTAAATTGCAATCTGTCGTGGGTTATCATCCCCCAATTAATTTAGAAAAATTAAGTCAATATCCTCCGGGGACATTTGGAAGAGAATATGCAGACCACATGAGAGAAAACCACCTCCAGCCCCTGAATGTAAGTCCTGAACTAGAAGATGTTGCCAGACGCAATGTATTTGCTCTGCGATATGTTATCACTCATGATATTTTTCATGTCTTACTCGGTTTTGACACAAGTTACGCTGGGGAAATTGGTGTGTTGGCATTTGCTGCCGAGCAGAACTATAGTCAATCGCTAAAAATTAGCCTGTGGTTTGCCAAAATACTATATCCTATCTTAGCTCCCCAACAAATCAAAGAAATTTTTGCCAATATAAATAAAGGATGTGAACTAGGTAAAAAAGCTGATTTGCTTTTAGGATACCGTTTTGAAGACCACTGGGAAGAATCTATTGATGAACTGAAAAAACGGTTGAGATTAACACCAAATTCCACAATACTACTAAGTCAAGATTGTCTATAAATTGAAAATTTAGGAGCATAGTTAATGATTACCTTGCCAGAAAATTCCTCTAACCAAACTGTTACTAAACTGCCAGATGGAACCCCAAAATTTAAATGGCTGCAAACTATACGAATTGTCCTCCAACCAATCGATACTCTAGAACAAACAGAGCAACGTTATGGGGATATATTCACCTCTGATTTAGGTTTTTTTCCACCACAAGTAGTTATTAGTAATCCCCAAGCAATTCAAGAACTGTTTATGGCTGATGCTCAGTTATTTGATTCAGGTTCCGGAAATTACTTAATTCAACCATTAGTAGGCGCTAACTCATTAATTTTGTTAGATGGCGATCGCCACCTGCAACAGCGTAAACTATTAATGCCTTCTTTTCATGGGGAAAGGATGCGGGCTTATGGTGAAACTATACGTAATATTACTAAGCAAGTTACTGGTAAATGGTCTATTGGGAAACAGTTTACTGCTCGTCCCAGTATGCAGGATATTTCCCTACAAGTTATTTTACAGACTGTTTTTGGTTTAAAGGAAGGAGAGCGTTACCAACAAATTCAGCAGGTCTTGACTGAAATGTTGGATACATTTAATACACCTATAAGTGCTGTTTTCCTATTTTTCAAGTCATTGCAACGAGATTTCGGTGCTTGGAGTCCTTGGGGTAAGTTTCTCAGACGTAGACAACAGCTTGATGAACTCCTTTATCAAGAAATTCGTGAACGTCGTCATCAACCTGAAACTAGAGGTGAAGATATCCTCAGTTTGCTGATGTCAGCGCGTGATGAACAAGGTCAACCCATGACTGATGAGGAGTTACGCGATGAGCTAATGACTATGCTATTTGCTGGACATGAAACTACAGCGATCGCCTTATCTTGGGCCTTATATTGGATTCATTACGTTCCAGAAGTCCGCGAAAAACTTATACAAGAACTCAATTCTCTTGACATAGCTCATGCAGACCCTACAGCAATTACTCAACTACCTTACCTAAATGCTGTTTGTTCAGAAACCTTACGAATTACTCCAGTAGCTTTCTTTGCCTTTCCCAGAGTCCTCAAAGCTCCCATGAAATTTATGGGCTACGATTTACCAAAAGGAATGATGATATCACCTTGTGTATATTTAACTCATCATCGCCCAGATATTTATCCAGAACCTAAACGTTTTAAACCAGAACGTTTTCTGGAACGTCAGTTTTCTCCCTATGAGTTTTTACCCTTTGGTGGCGGTAATCGTCGCTGTTTAGGTATGGCATTTGCTCTATTTGAAATGAAGTTAGTCTTGGCAACCATCCTCTCACAATACTCACTGGAATTACTGGATCAAGTACCACTTAAAGCAGTCCGTCGTGGCATAGTATTTGCGCCACCAGGTGGTGTACGTTTGATGGTGAAGGAAAAACACTAAGCTCCCCTTTCTCTGTAAATTACAAACTACCATTTTTCAGCCCAATAGATAATTTCTGAAGCTGAACTATCAATGGCTACACCAGAGCTATCACCGTGATTCCACTTAAAACCAGGTCTACCTTTATCTTCTGCATTCAAAACAAGTATTTCATAGGAAGGTGGGAAAGATTCGGCAGTATATTCACTGGTGTAGAAAAAAGTGGTAGGTACACCATTAGGTAAATTGGCGTGAACATTGGTGTCACCGCCTCTATATTGGTGTTTAGCCTGTTTTCGGTATTGGGTCAGTAATTGTTGAATCTGTTCTGGTGACTTTTTCAGTCTGACTTGGAAGTAACTACCACTGTGAGAATTTTCTGGCGAATAGGCTAAACGCACATTCTCAAATCCCGTCGAAATCTCTGTAGGGAAGTGTTTAATCTTGTTCTGACTAGACAGGAGTTGATGACGAATTTCTCTGTACCGTGATGTATCAGTTACTATTTCAGGCTGGTTACTACTACTAAAAGCTTTCTTAATAAAGAAACTCCCCCCGACAACACCAACGCTGCCAAAAGAGAACAAAATTATCATCATGACTTTGACTAGGGGCGATGGGTTTTGCCCTAATGTAAATGATCGCTTCATGGAGTTGGGCGAGTTTAACTTCTATAGCTATATACCCAACTACTAAACTATATTCGTAATATTTCGGAGACGATCCCAGATATTTTGATAAAAACTTTGTGAAACTAGGGAAAATACGGGTTTTTTGTGAAATTTGGGTGAAGGTAGTATTTATAAAAAATAGCTGGGGTAATTTAGGATACCTAGATTTTTAGTTTACGAATAATTTATGCGAACATTTCTTTTTGTCCAAAGTCCCAAAAATAATTAAGGCTGATGGGTTTGCTTATAAGTTCTACGCCACTTTTCCAAACTATCTATAGATATAGATTTAGTGATAACATTTATGCAGTTTCCTCGCCAATCAATTTCTGAATCTGTAGTAAAAACACCACATTCCAACTGTTCAGGGCGTATATCCCAATAGTGACCAAATCGACTTTTTAAAGTAATTACTTGTTCAAATACCTTATTTCTATGTTTATTTCTGCGCTTTCTTTCTGTTGCTCCTGTTGCTTCTGTATCAATAAACTTTGTCTCAACTAAAAACAGACTACCTTGAAATGTCAGGTACACGAAATCGCATTTACCCAAGTCTGTATAATCGGCAATTGGAGACTTTTCAAACAACAGCAATTCATAGCATGAAGGAAACAAAGTTTTAATATTTAAAAATAGATAAGCTTGCAAAAGGAGTTCTTTATCATAAGGAAAGGCAATTACTCCTTCAAAAAACTGCTTGATGTCCTCCTGAGTTTGGGGTTGAATTTTTTTACAATAAGAAACAAACTTACTCAAATCATTTGCAATCATCAAAATATTAACTCCTTCCCCTAGCTCTTGCCCAAATCCTCATGGCATAAAAAGATACCATTTACTACAGGAAAACATCATCCGCATAAGTAACCAAAAAAACTTTAAAGCCCAGGAATTACTACGACAATATACTGTTGACGTAGCAGTTTAATTAATCTGGGTTTCTCTCAGTAATACTGAGTTCTCAGTTCTGACTAAGAGTTTAGCTTCCTATTCCCCTACTCCCTCATCTCCTCATGAACCACCAATAAGAGGCTTGAGTTGTGCTGGAAATCTAGCATTTTGCAATGCTTGAACGGTAATCCGAGCATCTTGGACGCAAAATTGCCAACCTAAACGCACTAAACGACGAGAATTTTCAGATTGCACAATTCCAATCACTGGCATTTTTGCTTTTTCTTTATCTCCACATTGTTCTTGTAAAATTGTTTTCAAACGATGTAGTTCTTCAATATTGGCTGCTTGTTGAGGCTGAAGTTCTACCATCACCATTTGTACTGTTTCTACTGGTTCTGCATCTTCTACGATTAATTGAGTTTGTTCGTCACGTCGGTCTACTTTACCCCAAATAATTAATCTTGCATCAACTTGAAGTAAAAAACTGATGCGCTCATAGGTTTTAGGAAAAACGACAGCTTCTGATTGAGATGTTAAATCTTCAAGTTGCAGAATTGCCATTGCATCGCCTTTCTTGGTCATGACTTTTTTCACACCATTCAGCATGACAATTACACACAATCTCGTATCTTCTCGTTGTTCTCCCAATTGCGAAAGATTGATTGGGGTTAAGAGTGGTGCTACTTGCCTTAAAGATTTTAAGGGATGGTCTGAGACATAAAAACCTAATAATTCTTTTTCCAATCGTAATTTTTCTTGTGGGGGATAATCCAGTACAGGTTTAGCCTTAGGCGCAGTTTCAAAGGCATTATTAGCTGTTTTGGTATTAGTAGAATATCCACCCAACAAATCAAACAGGTTTCCTTGACCACTAGCGCGGTCTCTAGCACGGGATTGCGCCCAATCATAGACTAATTCTAAATCTTGGATTAATTGGTGACGATTCGCTTCAATTTTGTCAAAAGCTCCACAGTAAATTAGTGATTCTAGTGTGCGGCGGTTAACAGCACGCAGATCCACGCGATCGCAAAAATCAGCTAACGATTTAAACTCTCCTGTTTCGTCTCTCGCTGCTAAAATTGAAGTGATCGCATTCTGTCCCACGTTTCTCACAGCTGAAAATCCAAACAATATTTTCTCTGCGGCTGGTGTAAAGTCTACGCCAGAGCGATTAATATCTGGCGGTTCTATCTGAATATTCATACTCAGACAGGTGGAAATATATTTCTGCACCTTATCCGTATCATTGCTGTTAGCTGTCAGCAACGCCGCCATGTATTCTAATGGATAATTAGCCTTAAGATATGCAGTTTGATAAGTGACATATCCATAAGCTGTTGAATGGGATTTATTGAAACAATTAGATGCTATTAAACCATTTTTGACAACAAAATTATGGTCACGCTCAACCCCAATGTCATAAACATTTTCTAAACTTACATATTTACGACTTACTATTTTTATCATCTATTTCTACCTCAAAATAATTCTATGGTTATGAGAATAATTCCTATATTTAATCAATTTTTAACTTTTCTTAAACTCTATAGTATATAATTTTCGACAATTTAACACTGCTTTAGCCTTAAACAAGAATAGCTAAAATTATTAGCTAATTATTTAGCTATTTTTAGCTAAATTTTGCCAAAACTTAAATAATTCCTAAAAAGGCAGTTACTAAACATCTGGTTGCTGTTTTTAAAGCGCTTGTTGTATATATTTATTCATAAATAAGGAGAAAGGGCGCAGAGAGAAGAAGCAAGTGGCGTAGCAGGGAGCAGGGGGAGAAGAAAACTATTAGCAACTGAACTAATGACTATTTACCCATGACCAATGCCACGCAATATGTACTAAAATCAATGACTTGAGTCACTATGAGAGCAATCATGGCATCCATCCGCGAGTTGCACGAACATCTGGTAAAAAAAGAACGTTCTGCCGTTGAAATTACCCAAGAAGCTTTAGACCGTATTCAAGCCCTAGAGCCGAAATTGCATAGCTTCTTACATATAACGGCACAGAAGGCGTTAGAGCAGGCGCGTGCTGTGGATGCCAAAATAGCCGCAGGCGAGGAAATTGGGCTGCTGGCGGGGATTCCCATCGGTGTGAAGGACAATATGTGTACCAAAGGAATCCCCACCACCTGCGCTTCTCGGATGCTAGAAAATTTTGTGCCTCCCTATGAATCAAGCGTGACACAAAAACTACTAGATGCAGGGGCTGTGGTAGTTGGCAAAACCAATCTAGATGAGTTTGCTATGGGTAGTTCTACTGAAAGTTCTGCTTATCAAGTCACAGCCAATCCTTGGGATTTATCGAGAGTTCCTGGTGGTTCCTCTGGGGGTTCAGCTGCGGCTGTAGCGGCGGAAGAATGCGTTGTGGCTCTTGGTTCTGATACTGGTGGTTCAATTCGTCAACCAGCTTCTTTTTGTGGTGTAGTGGGACTCAAACCTACCTACGGGCTGGTTTCACGTTATGGTTTGGTTGCTTACGCTTCATCTTTGGATCAAATTGGCCCTTTTGGACGCTCAGTAGAAGATACAGCGATATTATTAAAGGCGATCGCAGGTTACGATCCTCAAGATTCCACTAGTCTAAAAGTAGAAATCCCTGACTACATAGCAAGCTTAAAACCAGACCTAAAAGCTAGAGGTAAACTGAGAATTGGTGTTATCAAAGAAACTTTTGGTGAAGGTTTAGACTCTGTTGTTGAACAAGCCGTTACCAAAGCAATTGAACAGTTACAGGGTTTAGGTGCTGAAATTCATGTAATTTCCTGTCCTAATTTCCGTTATGGCGTACCGAGCTACTACATAATCGCTCCATCAGAAGCATCAGCCAATCTAGCCCGCTACGATGGCGTAAAATATGGCTGGCGTGCGCCGGAAGGAGACAATCTACTGTCTATGTATATGCGTACCCGCGCCAGTGGTTTTGGTGCAGAAGTCAAGCGCCGAATCATGATTGGTACTTACGCTCTTTCTGCTGGCTATTACGATGCTTACTATATCAAAGCCCAAAAAGTGCGTACTTTGATTAAGCAAGACTTTGACAATGCGTTTAAAAACGTTGATGTGTTAGTTTCTCCGACAGCACCCACCACAGCATTCAAAGCAGGGGAAAAAACTGCTGACCCCATAAGTATGTATTTGAATGACCTGATGACTATTCCTGTCAATTTAGCTGGTCTACCGGGTATAAGTGTTCCCTGTGGTTTTGATGAACAGGGATTACCAATTGGGTTGCAACTAATTGGCAAAGTACTAAGAGAAGACCAACTATTGCAAGTAGCCTATGCCTACGAACAGTCTACTAGTTGGCATCTCAATCAGCCAAAAATATCTTAGTTGTCAATGGTCAAATAGTTCATAGTCCACATTCCATAATTTAAAACCTTCATTTTTAACTCTTGACCGTTGGCTAATGACTAATGACCATTGACTATTGACTAATAACTTCTGGAGTATATGTTACCTCTTTAACATCACCACTATTACCCAAGAGTTGTGCAGGTTTCTCGTTCACAGAAATTAGTACAGCACCTGCATTACCAGAACGTACAGTTAATTCTTGTTTTGCTGTCCAAGTTCTTCGTTCCCCCTTGGTTAATTCACCGACAAACTCTGTTTTACCATCGGCTTTTACTTGTAACCATGAATTACCTTGAAGTTCTAAAGTAACTGCAACAGATGAATTATCATTATTTTCAGCGCTAGGTGTAGGTGATGGGGTTGCTGTAGGTATATCTGTCAAAGCTGCGGTTGTAGGTGATGGAACCACAGGTGATGATGTTAAGTCTTGTGATTCGGTAACTATTGAATCTGGTTTTTCTGTTGGAGGTACAACTGTAATAGGTGAAGGGTTTGATTGTCTTGGGTTAGTAGCTACTGAGTCTTGTTTATTTACGAGAGATTCAGTTATTAGCTTGGGATTGAGTACATAAATAAGTGCGATCGCTGCAACTCCCAGTAATAAAATGTAAGGAACAAAAAGAGGAATGCGAATGTTGGGTCTTTTTTTTATATGTTCAGTGTTATTTGCCTGAAATTCGTGGGTTAAAGGCTCAACATTAACAGTAAAAGTTTTAGCCAAAGTCTGACCATCTAAACCCAAAACATCTGCATAACGACGGATAAATCCTTGAATATAAACAGGCTCAGGTAGTTCTGCAAATTTGCCTGCATCTAAAGATTCTAAGAAATATAGTCTAATGTTTGTTTTAGCAGCTACTTCTTCTATACGTATATCTTTCTCTTGTCTTACTTGTCGTAAATGTTTACTGATTTCCTGAAGTTGTTGTTCTTGAGCCTCATTTAATAGGTTCACTGTCTTCTCCTAGTATGAACTAATGTTTACTATCCCGCAGTGAGACTACTTGAGTACAGTAAATATTGTTACTAATTTATTAATAAATTTGTGTAGTCATTTTCATTTTAATGGTAAATTTTGATTGGACAATATTACCCTCTATTACTAAGTAAAATATATTATTCTATTAATTTATCAATATTGGTAAATTTTTAAAAAAGCAGCATCGAAATATACCAGTAATCATACTATTGCTAGTATTGTGACTCTAGGTTTATTCCACATAATAGCAGCGATCGCTTGTCTTGTTATTTATCTATTTTTTGCACTAGCAATCTAGTTTTATTTTTTCTATCACTATTAAATGAAATCACGCCTCAGATCTTGAGTCTACCCCAGGGAGCGCTTTAGACTCAAAAGCAGATATACGTTTAATGTAAATTGAGTTTTGAAACTCCGGTTATCTCATCAATGACTCCACAACCATAATGAGTAAGGAGTCTGGAAACGCCTACGAAACAATACGTGTTTTGAAATCAGGCGTGATATAGAAATTTCTACTCCTGACTCCTGAATTCTACTGTATATGCAATTTCACATAGAAACATAGGAAAACTTAAAACAGCTATAATCAGTATTTAACCAGAGTTTAATGTTTGGTTTGTACCTTAATTTAAGTGTTTTTACAGAAACAACTTTAAGTGGCTCAACTTTCCAGCCCAGACAGCAGTTTTTTAACAGAAGCACTTGAGTTAATTTCAGCAATTTTTTGTAACCAAATACTTGTGAGGAGAAATTATGCGACATTTCTTTGGAGCATTGTTGTTAGGAATGGCTACACTAACAGTTATGCCAACAGAAAAAGTCCTAGCAGCAACGTTAACGGGTCAACCTCCTATTGTTATTGGACACCGGGGCGCTAGCGGTTATCGTCCAGAACATACTTTAGCAGCTTATGAATTAGCAATTCAAATGGGTGCTGACTATATTGAACCAGATTTAGTCGCTACTAAAGATGGTGTTTTAGTGGCGCGTCATGAAAACGCTTTAGCCATTTTTAACTCTAATGGTACGCTGAATCTTACAGATACTAGTACAGATGTTTATGAGCGTCCAGAGTTTGCAGACCGCTTAACTACTAAAGTCATTGATGGACGTTCCATTACAGGCTGGTTTACAGAGGATTTTACCCTAGCTGAATTGAAAACTCTCCGCGCTATAGAGAGAATCCCCGCTATCCGTCCCCAGAATACTCAATATAATGGATTGTTTGAAATTCCGACTTTGCAAGAAATCATTGATTTAGCAAAGGAACAAAGCTCTTTACTGGGTCGTACTATTGGTATCTATCCAGAAACTAAGCATCCGACTTATTTCGATTCCATCGGTTTATCAATGGAAGAAATATTAGTAGATGTTTTGAATGCAAATGGATATGTTGATCAAGATGCTCCTGTTTTTATTCAATCATTTGAAGTTAGCAACTTAAAAGACCTCAGACAATTAACCAATGTCCCTTTAGTACAACTTCTCAGTGCTGGTGGACAACCTTATGATTTTACCGTCAGTGGAGTTCCTACAACTTATAGGGATTTAGCTACACCCTTAGGTTTGGCAGAAATTGCTACCTATGCAAATGGAATAGGTGCGAATAAAAACTTAATTATCCCTAGAGATAGTCAGGGTAATTTGCTATCTCCTACCACCTTGGTTAAGGATGCTCATGAAGCTGGCTTAATTGTTCATGCTTGGACTTTCCGTGACGAAAATGTGTTCTTACCAGCGAATTTACAAGGAAATCCCCAAGAAGAATATCGGCTATTTTATCAGACAGGTATTGACGGTTTATTTACTGATAACCCGGACACGGCTGTTGCAGTGCGCTCTACCTTATTTCCTAGCTCTACTTCAGTTCCTGAACCCGGTACAATGTTTGCACTAGGTATTGTCCCTCTTTTCGGATTGCTCTTCCGCCGTCGTAAGTAGGTTAATCTAGGACTTACGCAGTGATCTGACAAGGGTTTGAATAGGGGGCAATACGGTTCGGATAAGCAGGGGGTGCAGGGGAAGCAGGGGAGGGAAGAGATTTATTATTAAGCAATTTCTCTTCCCCTGCTTCTATTCTCCCCCTGCACCCCCTGCTCGCCTCAACAGATAACTCTGTTAACCGAACCGTATTGGGGGTGTAGGGGTATGGGGATATAAGAGTATAAGCGAGCAAAACCCTACACCCCCAACCCCTTGCACCATTTTAGATTTTGGATTGGGAATCGCTCTCTGTGTTTGGGTTATGGGAATCCAGCTTGTAAAGATTTAGTGAAGTGTGGGCTGGATATTAACTATTGTGAATATTTGTAACTCTACTTTGGGAAGACTAGGTATGGCGATACTGCTTTTCTAGTAATGTTCTGAACTGTCATCGTTCGGAGTGGAAAGCAGCAAAAATACCTGAAGGGCAAAGGAATAAGATGATGCTCGCTACTTCCGACGTGGAAAATACTAATGATTGGAGCCTGCAATTAGATTCTACGTTACAACAATTACCTGTTTGGGGGGTTGGAGTTGAGATCCATGTTCCGGGTAATAAATTGATGAGCCTTTTTGAACATGAGTCTTTATTGCCTGGAATTATCTTAACTGATAACCAATATTTTGTGGGGATGATTTCACGGCAGAGATTTTTTGAGATAATGAGTCGCCCTTATAGTTTTGGGCTATTTTCGATGCGACCTGTCGAAAGCCTTTATAATTTTCTCCAACCAGAGGTTTTTATCTTTCCTGCAAATATGCTGGTCACAGAAGCGACTCAAGCAGCATTGCAGCGATCGCCCCAATTGGTCTATGAACCAATTGTAATAAAAAGTGAATCAGGAAAGTATGGAATAGTTGATTTCCATCAGTTACTTTTAGCTAACTCCCAGATTCATGCTCTCACCTTGACAAGACTCCAGCAAGTAGAAAAACAATCGCGCATAGCCAAGACAGGATTCCGTGACCTGCAAAATAACTATACTCAACTATTGCAAAATGAGAAAATGGCGGCTTTAGGTCAAATGGTCGCAGGTATAGCGCATGAAGTCAACAATCCCATCAACTTTATTGCTGGTAATCTTGTCCATGCTATCGATTACACTCACCAATTACTAAACCTAATTAATTTATATCAAAATCATTATCCTCATCCTGTAGCAGAAATTCAAACGGCGATCGCTGAAAGTGAACTTGATTTCATTACTACCGATTTACCTGACTTGCTAAATTCTATGCGGAGTGGTTGCGATCGCATTGAGCAAATTGTTCGCTCTTTACGCAATTTCTCTCGCTTGGATGAGGCTGACAGAAAACCTGTTGATATTCATCAAGGTATTGATAGTACTCTGCTAATTTTACAAAATCGGCTCAAGAACCAAAAAACTCATCACAGCATTAGCATTATCAAAGAATATGGAACCCTACCTCTAGTTGATTGCTATGCTGGGTTACTCAATCAAGTATTAATGAATCTTCTGGTAAATGCTATTGATGCTTTAGAAGAGTCAATAGTCAACAGTCAACAGTCCGTAGGCAAAAATTCTGAAATGGTAACTCAAGCACAAATTCGCATTCGCACTGAACTTACAGATGATCAAAAAGTAGTTATTCGTATTGCTGATAATGGCCCCGGAATTTCTCATGAGGTAAAAAAGCGATTATTTGACCCATTCTTTACTACTAAACCTGTAGGTAAAGGTACTGGATTAGGGTTATCTATTTGTTATCAGATTATTGTCGAAAAACACGGTGGACAGATGGATTGTGTATCTACCCTGGGACAAGGGGCTGAGTTTATTATTAAAATTCCCGTCCAATTTAAGATTTAATGTAGCCAGCAATCCGATTTGATTTATGTATCCCTCACGGAAGGCGTAGCCATCTTTACTTGCCTATATCGACTGAATCATGCCAGGATAAGTCTGCATGAGCCAATCAAAGTACATTTTATGAGCCAAAAATGGACAGTTAGCATCATACTACTGGCAGCTTTGGGAAATTTAGCTTGGTCATTAAGCGCTAGAGCTAATTTCAATGGCAAGCTGACTGTGGAAATTGATGGATTAAACAATAATGAAGGGCAAGTCTGCGTTAGCATATTTGCTAGTAGTCAAGGCTTCCCAAATGACCGCCAGCGAGTATTAAAAAGGCAGTGTACTCAGATTAGCGAAATACCCTTAAAAATGACTTTTGACGACTTAAAAGCTGGTAGTTACGCTGTTGCTGTAATTCAAGACCTTAATGGTGATGGCACTCTCAACCGAAATAGTTTAGGTATGCCTGTTGAACCTTTTGGATTTTCCCGCAACCCAGACGTTCGCACCAGCGCCCCTAAGTTTGGTGATGCGGCTTTTGTGTTAGCAGGCCCCAACACTATTATTCAAATCCAGATGAAAAAGTTATAAAATTTGGCGTTGCTGAATAGCTTATTAAAACAATACGTATGCTACAAATCATGCAACGCCTAAAATGAGTAAAATTTATTGAGAATCTTCTTGACGATTTTCTACTAGGCTCTGTTTATCCACATTCCGCATCCTATTCATCTGAGTTAGAGCATATCTCGCTGTTGCTTGTACTTCTGCGTCAGGGTCATCTAGAGCATGGGCTAACATCTGACTCATTTGAGACATCATGTCATAAACGCGAGTCAAATCACGAATAGCATTTTGACGTACTTGTGGGCTTTCATCCTGCATGGAGACAGCAAAAGCTTTGTTGATTGGTTTGAGTGAACGAACGTTAATTTCTGATAAAGCAGCCAGAATTAAATTGCGTTGTTGTGAATCTGCATCAATCAAAAGATTTACCAGTGGCTGAATTGCCCGTGAATCGCCTTGCTGTCCTAAATCCCAAATAGCCTTATGCCGTTTCGTCGGGTCGTTACTACGTAAATCTTGAAGCAACTCATCAACAATATTGAGTTTAGCAAGACGGGATGTTGTTTCTATGGGGAGTAATGTTGCTGGGGCTGATGCTTTCGCTGTTTGGGAAACGCTAGCGTGAGCAGTATTTTCTTGGTAGTTGGATGTGTGTGCTAACTCTTGTAAAACTGGTCTGATTGGGTCTTGTTGATTAGCACTTAAAGCTTTTTGTGGTGAAGTTTTTGGCTGTTTTTGTTGTTTGTTTGGGTCAAAGCGTCGCAACAAAAACAAGGTTACGCCAATAGTTCCTAAAGTTCCCAAACCCAATATTGACCACCAAAGAAAATCTCTAAAGGCTGGGTTGGAGTTACTATTAGTGGCAGGAGTTGCCGCAGCAGAGTCCAAGGGTGAGGCTACAGCCAGTTTGCTATTGCTATCTGTCAAGGTCGTTTGCAAAATCCGCCTAGTAGCTATATCCGCGACCCCATCTATTCTTCTCAAACTCTTGGCTTGCTGAAATTTTGCTACAGCAGTTTTTGTACTTTGACCGTATTTTCCATCTACAAGGTCGTCGTAGTATCCTAACTGACTCAATTGAGTTTGTAATTCTTGCACATCTGGCCCTTGACTACCTGGTTCAAGAACAACTTGCCTAGTAGTTTTGATAGAACTGACTTGTGCCAGTTCTAATCTTTCCGGTGCGAGCTTAGTTGTAGCTGTGGTGGCTGGAGTTGAATAAAAACCCACACAAGAAAAACAGGTAAGTATGAAAATTGAGGAGTAGTGTAGCCTCATATTAAAATTTAGAGCCTAAATGTGTTATTGAAGTTACCGTATTATTGATAACCTAAGTTTTTCTAAGTATTCTTTTTTATTTTGACGCACAAATTTAACCTAAGTTGCTAGTAATATATCTTATTTTGTTTGGTTATTCTATCTTTTCTCCTGATTTAGCCTTCTCATTTAGGGGAGGGTTTCTGGCTCAGATTCTCTCACTTGTATAGTGACGGGATTGAGCTTTTTCGCTGATGCTTCTGTAAGTAGTGGCTTTGGTGTTATGGATGTTTCTTCCATAATGGGTTGTTGGTTTTTGCCTGCCAGGTTATCACGCTGATTGATGAGATAGATGCTAATTAAGGTGAGAAATACTCCCATCCATTGCAAGCTACTGAGAACTTCTGAGAGTAAGAGATGACCAAATAGAAGGGCAAATATGGGTGTAAGGAAGGTGAGAGAACTGAGACTGGTGAGACTACCGCTAGAAGCAAAGTAGAAAAACAATCCATAGGCGATCGCACTGCCAAAAACCGTAGCATAAGCCAATGCCAACCACTCAGAGCCTACTAAATTTTGCCATTGTTGGGATTCTGTTACTGATGAAATTCCCCACAATGGCAACCCACCGATGATCATGTGCCACCCTGTCGCAGTCACTGGGTCAGTATACCGAGTGACAAACCTGATTAATACTGTTCCCACTGCCATTGATAAAGCGGCTAACAACATTAACCATTCCCCACTAGCAAATAAGTTTTGCCAGTTACCAATTGTCACCTCTGCACCTGTACCAAGTAAACCGAAAATCCACTCATCTGGTAAGCCAATTAAACTAATCCCTGTGACTCCTAACCCTAAACCCAACCATCCCCATAAACCAATCCGTTCTTGAAATAGCCACAAGGACAGCAAGGCTACCGCCAACGGTTGAGAATCAATCATTACTGAACCTAATCCCGCACTGGTTCGGACTAATCCCTCGGCTAAAAAGCCCTGAAATAAGGTTCCGTCTACTATCCCAAATAGGGCAATCCATAACCAGGCTTGCCAACCACTGGGCTGGGGTCTACCGGAAAGTGCGGCAGCAATTAAAATTAACACTCCTGCTGGTAGCAAACGCACTCCGGCCATAAAGAATGGTGTGGTGTGGGGAATGACTCCTTTCATGGCTACCATTGCCGTTCCCCATAGGAAAAATGGGGCAATTAACAGTAGGGGGGCTAGGGGAAGTTTAGATGCACTGAGGTTCAGTTGCATGGGTTTGGTGATGCCTAATTGTTTACTGGTGCAGAGATTACTCTAACCAATTTTACCGAATTGTGTCTTTTTGTGAAGAAGTAAAAAAGTAGGCGTGGTGAAAAGTTCTTGGTTTGTGTCAGCGTTCCTACACAAAGATTGTCTTCCCTGCTTACCCTTGCATTTATGAGAAATTAGGCAGCAGTTCTTTTTCTAAATGTGTCACTAATTTTACGCCAAATTCTGCTTCAAATACTCCTTTTTTGACATCCAAACTCCAGAGTTCTAAGGCACAATCATCATCTATTTGGGATGGATGGATGAGTAAATTAAACTGCTGAAAGTGTGAATAATAGTCACATTTGATGCGAGCGATCGCCCCAATTTGTCTTCTGTCTAATGCTACTGCCAATCTTAATAAGGCGCTCAGTTGACTTACTACTTGCCGATGTTCTTTACTCAACAAGTTCCGGTAATTTTCGTGCTTTTTCTTGGGTGGTGATTTGCGATGATAACGGGCTAAATTGGCAATAATTTCGATCTCAGTTTCGTTATAACCGAGTAATTCACTATTGCGAATCAGATAGTAAGAGTGTTTGTGGTGGGATGAATGGCTGACATGATGACCGCAATTATGTAAGATTGCTGCTGCCCAAAGTAATCGCCGTTCGTTACTTCCCCAGTGGTGTAGTAGGCCTTGGGTTTGGTCAAATAAACTCAGGGCAAATGCGGCGACGCGATCGCTATACTCTAAGTTGACTTGATACTTGGTGGCTTGTTTAAGAACACTACGCTGGCGAATCGAACTTTGAAACCGCAATCTGTCTTCAATTAAGCCGTTGCTTAACATCCAGTCAACAATCACGCCTTCCCGTAGTGCGCGACTACAAGTTGTTAAGGACTCCACACCCAACAAAGTCATCGCTTCTTGTAAAATAACTGCCCCTGGAAGTATGACTTCAGACCGCTTTTCTGGCATCCCAGGTATGGCGGCTCTTTCCGCATTTGTCATTTTCCGTAGGCGATTTACCCACTCTTGTAGGTCTTTGAGGCTAAATTCGTAGCCATTGAGAGTAGAGGGGACTGTACCCGATTTTTCCCGCGCCTGAATCATGGCAATGGTTTCAATTGTGCCAGAAGTGCCAATTAAACGGGGAGATTCGCCAAACTTGAGGTTAGCTAGGACTTCTTCTACGGAACGTTCCAACATCCCCCGCGCATAAGCTTGTAGGTACTGAAACTCGATATTGCTGATGGGGTCTGTGGTGATTAACTCGCTGGTGAGTCGCACAGCACCAACTTTAGTGCTAGTGAGGGTACGAGGTTCTTGAGTGTCACCCAAAATTAATTCTGTAGAACCGCCACCAATATCAATAATCAGGTGTGGTTGGTTATGAAATTCCATCCCCGACAAAACACCAAGATAGATGCGTCGTGCTTCTTCTTGACCAGAAATCAAGTCAACATTTAAACCCAATTCTGTTTCTATCTGGTGTAAAAACTCTTTACCGTTGGGTGCTTCCCGCACCGCGCTAGTTGCTACGGCAATCAAGGTTTCCGCATTGGCAGTTTTCGCAACTTCTTGAAAGCGCCTCAAAGCAGCGATCGCTTTTGCCATGATCTCTGGTTTTAACTCCCCAGTGACAATGTTGCGATCGCCCAGTCGCACTGTTTCCTTTTCTTTAGCAACAATGCTAAAAGCCGGTAGTTTGGGGTCAATCTTGACCACTACCATGTGCAGAGAATTGGTTCCCATGTCAATGGCAGCAATAATCCGGTGTTGCTGAACTGGTTGAGTGCTGACGCTCTCCCAGCTAGATGAAACTAAATTCTGCATCTAGTCTTCTCTCTGTATTCAGGATGGATAGTAATGAATGGTGTGTCGGGGTAGTTGGCACTGATACACGTTGCAACACACTTATTTTCAGGTTGATCGTAGTCAGAACTACCTGATTTAAGTATATTCACCCTGCTACTTACAATTTTAGTGACTATTTTATTAAGTTTAGTTAAAGTTGCCACTGAAGATTGTGTTTTTACAAATATCAAATAACGCTATCCTATAGATGTGAAGATGTGTAAAGTCAAGATTGGCAGCTAAAAGCTCAATTATTTAGCTAATTCCTCACCCTTAATTACGAACTACGAATTAAATCCCCATGTTAGAAACTAAACAGGAACCAGTTTGGCTAACAATTGTCCGTCTTTTACGGTGGCATAAACCAGAAGGACGGTTAATTTTAATGATTCCTGCTCTTTGGGCTGTATTTTTAGCAGCTGCTGGTAAACCGCCTGTGCCTCTGGTGGGGGTAATTATCTTGGGTACTCTGGCTACCAGTGCGGCTGGATGTGTAGTCAATGATTTGTGGGATAGGGATATTGATCCAGAAGTGGAGAGAACCCGCGATCGCCCTTTAGCAGCTCGGACTCTTTCTATAAAAGTTGGTATTGGAGTCGGTATTGTAGCCTTATTATGTGCGGCAATTCTGGCATTTTACCTTAACCCCTTGAGTTTCTGGCTATCTGTGGCAGCCGTGCCTGTAATTTTACTGTATCCGGGTGCGAAGCGTGTGTTTCCTGTGCCGCAATTGGTGCTTTCCATCGCTTGGGGTTTTGCGGTGTTAATTAGCTGGAGTGCTGTAACACAAAACATTTCCCAACCGACTTGGTTACTGTGGGGTGCAACATTACTTTGGACATTGGGATTTGATACAGTTTATGCCATGAGCGATCGCGCAGATGATCGGCGCATTGGTGTTAATTCCAGTGCCTTATTTTTTGGTGATTACGCTTCTCTAGCTATTGGTATTTTCTTTTCAGGTACAGTTATTTGCCTAGTCTTGTTAGGTGTTTCTATCCATCTACATCTAGCATTCTGGATTACTTTAGGAATCGCCACTAGCGGTTGGATTTGGCAGGTTTTGCGCTTAAGACAACCAGAATTACCCAATCCTGTTTATGGTGAAATGTTCCGGCAAAATGTCTGGATTGGTTTTATTTTACTGACTGGGATGATATTTGGTGCTTTGTGATAAATCCCCATTTAAAATATAAACAAATCTTAAAGTTTTGTAGATTACATCACAGTTTACCCCTTAAGCGGTAACGGTTATGCTGATGGAAGCAACTAGGACGCAGCCGATACAAAGAGGTTAAGAGAAGGTGTTAAGAACACTTTTAGTGATTGCCATTGGTTTCTTACCGTCCATGTTCTCCTTGTGGGTCATCCGTAAAACCCAATCACGGACACACTCACGCCTCAGACAAGCAGCCACAAATGTTTATAGGGTGAGGTTACAACAAAATATTAGATCGGTAGAGAGCGATGCCCGACGGTCGGTCGGAGACCATCGCTATTATTTAGAAGGTGTGGGCTACTTAATTGGTGACATCAGTTGCAAATTCAACGCTCGCTCTGGCTATCTCCGTTGTGCTGTCAATCCCAGTGGCCCTTGTCAGGGTTGCCGTTATTATGAACCCACAGAACTAGTAAGTGGTGAAGCGAAGCAATAGGAGCAAGTAGCCTAGCAGGGAGCAGGGGGAGAAGAAAACTATTAGCAACTGAACGAATGACTATTGACTATTGACTATTGACCAATGACCAATCTTGGTAGAGTGAGAGTATAAGCACAATATAAACTCGCCAGATTTATACGGCAGAACATGGGTAGTATTTGGGAATTAGATTTTTACTCCCGTCCTATTTTGGACGAAAATCAGAAAAAAGTTTGGGAAGTTTTAATTTGTGAAAGTCCCTTAGATATTCGCACAAAGACAGATTCCTTGTTTCGCTATGCACAATATTGTCCTAGTACTGAAGTGAATTCAGTATGGTTAAAAACGGCGATTCAAGAGGCAATTAGCAAAGCGGGAGAAGCACCAATCAAAGTCCGCTTTTTTCGCCGCCAAATGAATAACATGATTATTAAAGCTTGCCAGGATGCAGGCATTCCTGCTTTGCCTAGCCGTCGCACTTTGATTCTCAATCAATGGCTCAAGCAGCGCATGGATGAAGTTTATCCCCAAGAACCAGGTTATCAAGGAGGGACAAATCCCTCAGTGCGTTTGGATAGTCCTCTACCCCAACGCTTACCTGATGCGTTGGAAGGACAAAAATGGGTATTTGTCTCTTTATCGGCTGCGGAATTAGCAGAAATGCCAGAGTGGGAAATTGGCTTTACTGAAGCATTTCCCTTAGATTTAGCACAGATATCGCCGGAAACCCGCATTCCTGGCGTTTTGATGTTCTCTCCCAGAGCCTTACCCATAGCAGGTTGGATGTCTGGTTTAGAGTTGGCATTTTTGAGAGTAGATACCAGTCAAGGAACAAGATTAGTTTTAGAAACTGGTGCTACGGAAAGTTGGATTTTAGCGAATATCAAAAATCCCACCACCTTAGGAGAAGCTAAAGGTTTTGAAGAAGCCAAACAAAAAGCCAATGGTGTACATTTTATCGGCGTGCAGTCTGACCCGCAAGCCGAATCTTTTGCTGGATTTTGGCTATTACAAGAGGTAGGTTTGCCTTAAATGGGGAGTGGGGACTGGGAGAAAGCAGGGGAGAAAAAACTTTCCTAATACCCAATCCCCAGTACCCAATGCTTATTAAATGCTGAGAAATACCAATGATTTGGGATAATTATCTGCGTCCGTCTGAAATATACGCGGATAATCACCAATGATTTGGGATAATGATCTGCGTCTACTGCCAGTTCAAAATCCAAAATCCACAATTCATCGAGGGTCATGGGTTCTGAAAATTTGTCACAAGATACACTAGCAGAACAGCTGCTGGAACTAGCGATTAAATCGGGAGCGGAAGCAGCCGAAGTGTATCAGTCGCGATCGCTTTCTCGTCCGATATTTTTCGAGGCTAACCGACTCAAGCAGCTAGAAACCAGCCAATCTGAAGGTACGGCACTGCGGCTATGGCGCAAGGGTCGCCCAGGACTCACGGTAGCTTATGGTTCAGTGGAACCAGGGGCAATGGTAGAACGCGCTCTGGCTTTGAGCGAACTTAACCAACCAGAATCAGTGGAATTGGTTAGTAACTTTAAGCCATCCTACCCAGACTTAGGCGAGGCTGTAGCTGTAGAAGTTTTAGTCGATTGGGGTAAAGAAGCGATCGCTCTTATCCGCGATAATTATCCAGATGTCCTCTGTAATAGTGACTGGGAATGTGATGTTGAAACTACTAGGCTTGTCAATACTCAAGGTTTAGATTGCTACTACAGTGATACGACACTCAGCTGCTATATGTCCGCCGAATGGGTTCGTGGTGATGATTTTTTAAGTGTTGCCGATGGTCAAACTCAGCGTAATTATTTAGACCCAGAAAAATTAGCTTATCAAATTTTACAAAGATTAGTTTGGGCTAAAGAAAATGTCCCACCCCCTAACGGTCGAGTTCCAGTTTTGTTTACTTCCAAAGCGGCGGATATGCTTTGGGGTACGGCACAAGCAGCATTGAACGGCAAACGTGTACTAGAAGTGGCTTCTCCTTGGGCAGAATGCCTGGATAAACAGGTAATCGCCTCCAGCCTTACTCTTTACCAAGACCCGCAAGCAGGGCCTTACAGTTGCCCTTTTGATGATGAAGGTACTCCGACTGAATCTTTGGTATTTATCGAAAAAGGGGTCTTACAAAATTATTATTGCGATCGCACCACCGGAAAACAACTAGGTAATGGCACAACTGGTAATGGTTTTCGCCCTGGTTTAGGCAGTTATCCCACCCCTGGCTTATTTAATTTCTTGATTAAACCCGGTTCTGCATCCCTAAAAAACCTAATTCAAAAAATGGATGATGGCTTGATTGTAGATCAAATGCTAGGTGGTGGTGGTGGGATCTCTGGTGACTTTTCTATCAATATCGAATTAGGGTATCGAGTGCAGAAAGGTCAAGTAATTGGTCGCGTCAAAGATACAATGGTCGCAGGCAATGTTTATACCGCCCTCAAGCAAGTTGAATTAGGCAGTGATGCTGATTGGAACGGTTCTTGTTATACTCCGTCTTTAATAGTTGAAGGACTATCGATAACTGGCAGAAATAATTAGGAGATGGAGGGCAGAGAGAAATTTGTTACCCAGTACTCCAATTAGGAATTATGTAGCTTGCTTTGCTACGCAGGTGTAAGCCTACCGCGTAGCAGTATTACGAATTACAAATTAATACTATGTACCTTCGCAGTTGGTTACAGCCTAGACGGGGTTTAGCGATCGCAGAAGCTTGTGTTATCGGAGTTTTAGCTGCCTTATCTGCGGTATTTCTCAAAGTCAGTTCAGGAGTTTTAGGGGCATGGCGAGTTCATAGTTCTCATGTTGTACCTGCATGGGTAGCCCTACCAATCATTGGTCTAAGTTTTGGGTATTTGGCTGGTTTTTTGGTGCAAAGATTAGCACCAGAGGCGGCAGGGAGTGGTATCCCCCAAGTCAAAGCCACCTTAGCAAATATACCGATGAAATTATCTTGGCGAGTAGCGGTAATTAAGCTACTGAGTGCCATTATTGCTTTAGGTTGTGGACTGACATTAGGAAGACAAGGGCCGACAGTTCAAGTAGGAGCTGGTTTAGCGGCGGGAATGAGTCGCTTGGTTCCCACCTCTCCTGACCATCGGCGACAAATGATTGCTGCGGGTGCGGGTGCAGGTTTGGCGGCGGCGTTTAATGCTCCCATTGCTGGTGTTTTGTTTATTATTGAGGAATTACTGCAAGATTTATCGGGACTAACCTTAGGAACTGCCATTATTGCCTCGTTTATTGGTGGTGTAGTCTCCCGGTTGTTGGGTGGTGGCAGTCTAAATTTAGACATACAATTACTTTCTTACTCTAGTCGTTTTTCTTTTCCAGAAATTCCCTTCTTTTTGCTTTTGGGTGTATTAGCAGGGTTGCTTGGTGCATTATTTAATCGCGGATTGATTTTCAGTATTCATCTGTACCGGAATCTGCACATTAGCTTACCTTTGCGGGTAGCCTTGGCTGGTTTAGTTTCCGGGATTATCGTCTCGTTGTTGCCAGATTCTTTTCGTGATAATGCTGGGTTAAGGGAATATGTGATTACTGGTAACTTAAAACCAACTTTTGCAGCGATCGCTTTTGTTGCTCAGTTTATCCTAACTTTGATAGCATTCGGTTCTGGCGCACCCGGAGGTTTATTTGCTCCTAGTCTAATCTTGGGTTCGGCCTTGGGGCATTTGGTAGGGGTTTTTGAGTATTCTGTAACAGGTGATGGTTCTCCTGTTACCTATGCTTTGGCGGGAATGGGAGGTTTTTTTAGTGCTGTTTCTAAAGTACCAATCACCGCAATTGTGATTGTCTTTGAAATGACCACAGATTTTAATTTGGTGCTGCCTTTAATGATAGTGGCTGTGACAGCTTACTTAGTAGCAGAAAAAGTAGTACCTGGCTCCCTGTATGAGAAGTTATTACTATTAAATGGCATTACCCTCAGCAAACAAGTGTCGGTAGAAGGGATATTAACCCAACTCACTGCTAAAGATGTCATGCAGCAAAGGGTAGAAACCCTAGACGCAGATATGACTATAGAAGAAGCCAAACAAGCTTTCGCCAGTTCCCATCATCGGGGATTTCCAATAGTAGAAGATAACAAATTAGTAGGGATTCTCACTCAATCAGATTTAACCAAAAGCATCAATGTCCATCTCGAAAATAGTCCTCTTCTCAGGGAAATCATGACCGCCAATCCCATGACGGTAACACCTATACATAGCCTGAGTAATGTATTATATTTACTAGATCGCTATCAAATCAGTCGCTTACCAGTTGTAGAAGGGCAAAAACTCATCGGGATTATCACCCGTGCAGACATTATCCGGGCAGAAGCAGACCGTCTCAACTGCGAAAATCCTACTCCGGGGCCACAACCAGAACCATCTTATGTAGTTTATCAAACGCGATCGCCCAGCATCGGCAGAGGTCGATTACTAGTACCAGTAGCCAACCCCGAAACCGCAGCTACTTTATTAAAAATGGCAGCCGCTATTGCCCGCGATCGCCATTATGAAATAGAGTGTGTGCAAGTAATGTTGGTATCCCGCCACAGTTCCCCATCGGAAACCACTGTCAGAACTGCCAAAAGTCGCCGTCTTCTCCGACAAGCAGAAGTATTAGCCAAAAAATGGCGCATCCCTCTACATACCCAAATTCGCGTCGCTCACGATTCTGCTCAAGCAATTTTAGAAACCATCAACGAACGACACATAGACTTAATTCTCATGGGTTGGAAAGGTAACACATCGACACCTGGGAGGATTTTCGGCAACGTTGTAGACACAATCATCCGCCAAGCCACCTGTGATGTAGTGCTGGTGAAGTTAGGTATTAATCAAGAGTCTATAGTCAACAGTTCTCCTCTCCCTCTGTCCCTACCCTCTACCCCCACTCCCCAATTCAATCGCTGGCTAGTCCCTATGGCTGGCGGCCCCAACGCTAGAATAGCGATTAAATTGCTACCTGCTTTAGTTACTTTGGGAGATGAGCCACAAATCCGCCTGACAAGGGTGTTTAAATCTTTAGAATTCAAACCAGATATGACAGTATTAGAACAAGCTATCCGTCAATTGATGCGTCGCCGTCAATTGTCTAGTACTGTCGTTGCTGCCCCAGTACAAGCTGATTCAGTAGTAGAAGGGGTGATTAAGCTTGTGAAAAATGAAGGGTATGATGTTGTGGTTTTAGGCGCTTCTCGTGAAGGCTTATTAGAACAAGTAATTCAAGGTAATATTCCAGAGGCTATCGCTTCTGGTGTCGATAGTACCGTGATTTTGGTAAGAGGAGCAATTGATAGTTAAATTAGTCAACAGCCAACGAAGAGGAAAAGGGGCAGGGGGTGGGGAGACAAGGGGAGGTTCTTTCCCTCTGCTCCCTGCTCCCCTTCCCAGAACCCCCTGCTCCCCTGGCTTCTACCTAATTACCCATACGCCAAATTTTCAGGGTGTTATCTTCACTACCACTGATTAAGTTTTCGCCGTCAGGAGTAAAAGCTAAGGATGTCACAGTATTTTCATGCCCTTCTAGGGTGAGAATTTCTGTACCTGTTTCTAAATTCCACAATTTGATTGTTTGGTCACGGCTAGCACTGGCGAGAGTGTTACCACCTGGGCTAAAGGCAATTGATGTTACTGTTTCGGTACTACCTCTTAATGTGCGAACTCTTGTACCTGCGGCTACATTCCAAAGTTTGATGGTGCGATCGCGGCTGGCACTAGCTAGAGTGTTACCATCTGGACTAAAGGCAATAGATGTCACCGTTTCACCATGTCCCGCTAGTGTGTGAGTCAAAGATTGATTTTCTAAATTCCAAATCTTAATTGTTTTATCAAAACTACCACTGGCAATATTGACACCATCTGGACTAATAGCGACGGAACGCACCCAAAAGGTATGCCCTGTCAGTGTACTTGTAAGCCTTCCCGTAGTTAAATTCCAGACTTTGACGGTGTTATCATCACTACCACTCACTAAAGTTTTTCCATTGGGACTAATGGCTAGGGTATGAACTGCATCCCTATGTCCTTCTATAGTGCGAATTGCTTTACCAGTTTTCAGATTCCAGACTTTGATAGTGTTATCATCGCTACCACTCACTAGGGTTTTACCATCTGGGCTAAAAGCTACAGCATTGACTTTTCGAGAATGTCCATTCAGGGTGGAGATGTCTTCACCTGTAGCTAACTGCCAAATTTTAATGGTGCGATCGCTACCACAACTAGCTATGATTTGACCATTAGGACTAACAGCGAGGGAAACAACCGAGTTTTCATGACTTGGGAGAATATGAGCTAAGGAAATAGTTCTCAATGTTGGCTTTTGCGGCTGTACTAAAACCACTTCACCAGATTTAGGTTGAATTAATCTTGAGGATAAACTGCTGTAAATCCGCCGATACTGGCTGAACCAAGATTCGCTAAAACCAAACAACAGAATAAAAGCACTAACCAAGACTATGCTTTTCAGTAGGGAATATTTTCGGGGTAACTTAGATAAATATGGTGTCTGAGTTACGGGGATTTTTCCAGAGGTTTGACCTGCGGCTGGTAAGGCGAGTTGCTGTTTAGGCGTAATATCTTTGATAACTTCGTCAGCCGATGTGTAGCGATGCTTGAGGTCTTTTTGTAACAGCTTATCCAGTACAAAATCCAATTCAGGCGTTAATGGACTACGTAAATATTGCCGCCAATTAGACACCCAGCTATAACCATGTTCCATCCATAATTGGAAGGGTGAAACGCTAGTTACCAGGTGAAAACAAGTAGCCCCCAAGGCGAACAAATCACTAGCAGCATAAGCCTTACCATCCCGAATTTGTTCTAGTGGGGAGTAACCATGTGAACCAATGGATGTGCCAAAATTCTGTACCTTGGCAGTTAATTGTTTAGATGAACCAAAATCGATGAGATTTAATCGCCCATCAGTGCGACACCGGATAATATTTTCTGGTTTAATATCCCGATGAATCACACCGCGATCGTGGATAAACTTAAGTACAGGTAGTAAATCCAGCAAAATTGCTTGAATTTCCCCTGGTCGATAATTCTTACGCTGCTGCAACTCTTTTAAGAGATTTTGCCCATTAATAAACTGTTGCACCAAATACAGGCAATTATCTTGCTCAAAGTAAGCTATCAAAGTCGGAATTTGCGGATGCTCTCCGAGTTCTTGTAAGCGCTTGGCTTCTTCAGCAAACAACTCCACTGCTTTTTTTTGCGACCAAGTACCTTGAAATTTCGGTGCTAGTTGCTTAACAACACAGGGTTCATTTAATTTATCTTTATCTTCTGATAGATAAGTCCTGCCGAATCCTCCTTCATCAGAAAGCACTCGGATAACACGAAAGCGATTTCTTAAAAGCGTTACTAAGGTAGTACCACAAGTTTGACACGACTTTTTTCCATCAGCATTTAATGGATTTGGACAATCTGGATTTAAGCAGCAGATCATGTTCTGACAGGCGCGGCTGCATGAAAATGTATATGAACTTTGTCCCGAAATTCCCTTGATGAATAGTGGCTCTCACGTACTCTTGGTAGAAAACACTGGCGTGGGAATTTAGGGAGCAGTGATATCGTCAATCCTGGTAAATGCTAAACAGTTTTGCTCAGTGCAGCAAAACCTAGAGAGCCAGATAATTAATTATTCTCCAAATTATAGAATATTCCGAAATAAACTGAGGATTGGGGAGTGCTGAGTAGAGAATGCTGAGTAAATAAGGGAACACCAAAAAATAAATTATTCCAAATTGACGGTCAGTAGGGTGCGTCAGTATGAATAATTTCTTGGTATGGCTAGGTTTTCTCGCACTGACGCACCCAACCTAATTGGATATTTTTTTATCTGGAAGTCCCTAACACTAGCCTCTAACCTCTCAATTTGATACCCCAGAGTAGTCAGGTTTTAACTGGCGTTTTGGCTGTTTTTGCTTAAGTTTGGCTTTCCATTCTCGAATAGCGATCGCAGTTCTGGCTACAGATGGGGTATATTTTTCAGAAGTTTCTACTTTTGTGGGAAATTTGTTACTTAATGGTTTGGTAGTTAAACAATCACTCAAGTTGGGCAAATCAGTTTCTACATTTAAAGCTCTAATGACATCTTGGGGTTTTTGGAAACGCTCATCTAAAGAAATCTTCACCATTTTGCTTAATATTTTGGCAAAATTGTCACTGACATTTGCGTATTTACGCCAGCATATTTCTCCAGTCTGACTGTCATTTTCTAATTCTAAAGGCGCTTTGCCAGTTAACAAATAAATACAAGTCATACCCAAGGCATAAATATCACTGGCATAAACTGGACGTAAGGAAAACTGTTCTGGTGGTGCAAATCCCATTGTCCCCACAAAATTGGTGTGAGCATTTTGATTGAGTGAATTTATCCCAACATCAGTTAATTTTTCTTTAACTGCACCAAAATCTATTAATACTATCCGGCGATCGTCTGCACAGCGTACTAAGTTTTGTGGCTTAATATCTCGATGAATTACTTGATTTTGATAAAGATATTGCAAAATCGGCAGTAATTCCCGCAAAAATTGCTTAATTTCAGCTTCCTGTTTTGTCCCATCGCGTCTGACTTCTCGCGCCAAAGTACAGCCCCGCACGTATTCTTGTACTAAATAAAGTTCCCCATCGCCTTCAAAATAGTTGAGCAGCATGGGAATTTGCGAGTGGCTACCGAGTTTAGCTAAGGTTTTGGCTTCTTTTTCAAAGCGCTGACAAGCATTTTGCCAACTTTTAGGACTAGCGACTTTAGGACAAAGCTGTTTAATCACACATAAAGGATTTCCGGGTAACACAGCATCCTGCGCTAAAAATGTGATCCCAAAGCCGCCTCTACCTAATATTCGCAATATTTCATAGCGATCGCAAAATAGCTGTTTGGAGCCACACATTTGCGCAAGCTGATTCTGCTGCAAATTGTACTGGTGTAAATTTGTAATGTTTCCCGAAAAGCGATTCATAGCCCAACGCTAGCTATTTTATAGTGTTATTAATCTAACTACAAAAATTCATCTATGCCAGTAGCATTACGGCAACTTTACAAAATAAATATTTTTTCGGAAGTTATGAGTGGTGAGTCAGAAGTAAAAAAAGTAAACATCATTAATTCCTCTTCTCCCCCACTCCCGCACACGCAAGTAAGCATGGCTACGTCTCCCGTGAGGGATACAAAAATCAAAGCGGATTACTATAGAACAGTAAAAATTAATATAATGCTCCTACTATGAGCATCTACCAACTCTCCCAAAAATCTTACAGAAAAAACCGTTGGCTCAACAATGACTGGCGGCTATTTTCGCGTTTAGTTCCTTACGCCCGGCGCAATAGCAAACTGCTGATTCTGGCAATGATACTACTATTGCCGATCGCCTTAGCTAGTGCGGTACAACCTTTATTGATAGGACAGGCTGTATCTCTAATTCGTAATGAACCTAGTGCATACGAGTTTCTCAAGAATCGTCCCTTGTCACAAGGGTTACATATAATCCAAGGATTATTACTGTTGACGATAATTGTTCGTCTGACACTGACGGGTTTTCAAGGCTACTTGTTACAGAAATTAGGGCAAAAAATCACAGCCGCTATCCGCCAAGATTTATTTCATCATGTAACATCTTTGGCAGTACGTTTTTTTGACCGTACACCAGTTGGTAAATTGATTACTCGGCTCACCAGCGATGTCGAAGTACTAGGAGACGTATTTTCCACTGGTGCTATTGGTATCGTCTCCGATGTGTTTTTGATGGTGGTAATTTCTGGTTTAATGTTTTCTGTCCAGTGGCAACTTGCTTCCTTGCTGCTGGTGATGTTGTTACCAGTTACTTTCTTAATTATTTACTTCCAGCAACAGTACCGCAAAGCTAATTACAAAGCCAGGGAAGAACTTTCTTTATTAAATTCCCAACTACAAGAAAATGTTGTGGGGATTAATGTAGTCCAGTTATTCCGAAGGGAAAATTTCAATGCTGAGTTATTCCGCAACGCAAACCAACGTTACACCCAGCAGGTAGATCAAACTATATTTTATGATTCAGCTGTTTCAGCAACTCTGGAATGGATTGGTTTACTGGCGATCGCTGGTGTATTGTGGATGGGTGGTTGGTTACTTTCAGGCAATAGACTGGATTTTGGGACTTTATCGACATTTATTTTATATGCCCAGCGTTTATTCGACCCTTTACGAGATTTCGCGGAAAAATTTACTGTTATTCAATCTGGATTTACAGCAATTGAACGAGTTAGTGATATTTTAGATGAACCAATAGAAATAGGCGATCGCGCCAATTCTCGCTTTTCTATCTTTGATGCTAAATTCGGTTACATCGATGAAATCGTCGCTGATTTAGAGTCTCAACATCTCAGTGATACACCAAACTTGGGAGAAATCCGTTTTGAACACGTTTGGTTTGCCTATAAAGATGATGATTACGTCATCAAAGATTTAGATTTTGTCATTCATCCCGGTGAAAAAGTTGCATTAGTAGGGCCTACTGGCGCAGGTAAAAGCTCCATCATCCGTCTTTTATGCCGTCTCTACGAACCTACCCAAGGACGCATATTAGTAGATGGAATAGATATCCGCGATTTACCGCAAGCAGAATTACGCCGATATATGGCAGTGATTTTACAAGAAGGTTTTTTGTTTGCTGGTAATGTCAAAAGTAATATTACATTGGGAGATTACTATACTTTTGAAGAGATTCAAGCAGCCACACAACAAACTAATATTGCTGAATTTATTGAACAGTTACCCTTAGGTTATGATACTAAATTGCGAGAACGGGGTACTAATCTTTCTAGTGGACAGAAGCAACTTTTAGCCTTTGCTCGCGCTGCTATTCGCAATCCCCAAATTTTAGTGTTAGATGAAGCCACTGCTAGTTTAGATGTGGGTACAGAAGCGTTAGTGCAGGAGGCATTAGACGAACTGTTAATAGGACGCACTGCCATCATTATTGCTCACCGCTTGTCTACTATTCGCAATGTCGATCGAATCTTTGTGTTGAAGCGTGGTGAGTTAGTAGAACAAGGTAGTCATGATGAATTGTTAAATTCAGGGGGACTTTATTCTACCTTACACAACTTGCAAATGCTGGGAACATGAGTAGACAAATAAGAGGTTAAGTTTTGAAAAAATTTATCATGACCTCAAACAGCAACAAAATTAGGAGAGAAAAAGGCGATCGCTTTTCCCTCTCCTAAAATCTATATATCACGCTGCTTTTGCGCCTGGTTGTCCGTTTTCGACAACAAAAGAAGCAAGAGTGCTAATAGAAGCATTCTGATCAATGATGCTGGAAACAACACGGAAATCGCTTTGCCAAAGTTCTCTAGTTAGTTGGCAACGAACATAACCACGGAAAGCTGCATCGAAGAATTTTGTATGGGGATTGTCGCTCAGTGCAGCTCTAACCGGAGCAATGGAACCGGTAGGAAAGTTAGAAGTAATAGAAGTACCAACAAACTCAGTACCAACTGTTGCTGAAAGTGGGTTATTGAAGTCAGCCTTTAAATCATGTACCCAACTGGAATGGATATCCCCAGTAATCACTACTGGGTTAGAGGGTTTGCGCTGTTCTAAAAAGCTCAAGAGCCGATTACGAGCAGCAACATAACCATCCCATTGATCAACATTGAATACTTCCGAACCTGGACGAGCATCAAAATCAAATTGAGCCAGTATGGTTTGTTGAGCAATCACGTTCCAGCGTGCTTGTGATTGGTCTAATCCCCTGAGTAACCAACCCTCCTGTCTTGCGCCTGTCATTGTCGCTTTGGGGTCTAACGCTGCATCACAAAGTGGTTTGAGTCCATCACCACAAGGTTGGTCTGTACGGTATTGGCGTGTATCTAGAACATTGAACTCAACTAAGTCACCGAAGGTCAACCGCCGATATAACAACATACTAGCTTTCTTCGGTAGAGAAGATAGGCGCAACGGCATATGTTCATAGTAGGCTTGGTAAGCATTAGCTCGTCGCTGCTCAAATGCCTGCCGACTCTGGTTATCTTCTGGTATTAAGTTGGCATAATTGTTATCTACTTCATGGTCATCCCAAGTAAATGTCCAAGGGAAGTTAGCATGAACAGCTTGTAAATTAACATCAGTTTTATACAAAGCATGACGATTGCGGTAGTCTGCTATGGTAATGATTTCTGGGCCAATATGCTGACGTGGCGCACCAGAACGAGGCCCATATTCATAAATGTAGTCACCTAAATGCACAACTAAGTCGAGGTCTTCTTCAGCCATGTGTTTATAGGCTGTGTAAAAGCCGTTCTGCCAATCTTGGCAAGAGGCAAAAGCGAAGTTAAATTTTTGAATGGAGCTATAAGGCGCTGCGGCTGTACGTGTACGTCCTACAGGACTGACTTCGTTACCTACTTTAAATTGATACCAGTACCAACGATCAGACTCTAGTCCACGCACATCAACGTGTACCGAGTGTGCTAATTCTGGTGTTGCTAAAACTGTTCCTTTCTGGACAACCTGTGTCATGTTTTCATCCCGGGCAATTTGCCATTGCACAGGAACATTGACTGGTGACATCCCACCACCATTTAGAGGATCTGGTGCTAGTCTTGTCCATAACACCACGCTATCTGGTAAGGGGTCTCCAGACGCAACACCCAAGCTGAATGGGTAGCCAGAAAATCTTGTTTGCGCGATCACAGGATGCAATTGACTGGTTATGGCTAACCCTGTGAACAATCCCGCACCCAGTAAGAAATTTCGTCGTTTGCAATGGGTTCTGAGGAAGTTGCTATTCATGAATTCCATATTCGTCCCTACTAAGATTTCCAGGTGTTGGTAAACTGCTGGATTTTTCCAACCAAGCAGAAAAAACTTATCAATTGATCATCAAGTAGGGTTTAAGAAGATGTTAAATTAATAGTCCATAGTCAATAGTCATTGGTTTAAACCCTTTGTTGACTGTTGACTATTAACTTTTACGCAAATAGCCATCTTCCATGTGGATAATGCGATCGGCAATATCTAAAATACGGTTATCATGAGTCACTAGCAGAATTGTACAACCTTGTTCTTTGGCTAATTGCTGCATTAAATTGACTATATCTCGTCCAGATTTACTGTCTAGCGCAGCTGTTGGTTCATCGGCTAATACTAGTTTAGGATGATGTACTAAAGCACGAGCGATGCCTGCGGCGGGCTACGCCTACGCTACTCTTTGTTTTTGTCCACCGGAGAGATCATTAGGATAATAATTCAGTCTTTCTCTTAAACCTACAGTGGTTAACATATCTGCTGCTTTGGCTGCTGCTGTGCCAAAGGGAATATGATCATTCATTTCCAAAGGCATCTGCACATTCTGCTGGGCTGTGAGAAAACCTAGAAGATTATGTGCTTGAAATATATAACCAATGTTACGCCGTACTGCCACCATCTCATTTTTGGTAGCACCATATATTTCTTTACCTAACACTTTTAAGCTACCGGATTGCACAGAGCGCAAACTACCGATGAGTGTTAGTAAAGTAGTTTTTCCTGAACCAGAAGGGCCAGTCATGATGACGATTTCTCCTGGTTGTATTTCCAGATTAATATCAAAAAGAATCTGCTTTTTCAGTGAACCTTCACCATATATGAGTTTCAAATCTAGAAACAATCTGACCAAATTCTTTACGGGAACCTTGATCAAATAAGACTGTATCCGGTTCTCTTAATTTAGTTAAATTCTCTTGTACACCAGCTAAGTTCAGTACTTTTTCTTCTGGATTAAAAGCAATCACAAAAATATTCCAAGTTTCTTGGTTATCAGGGTTTTTCCAAGGAATGGGATCGACATAGATAGGACTGACTGATTGCACGCCAGTAAAACCCATTGCTTGGTATAGTCTGCGTTGTGAAAAACGCTGCTGTGAAAATAAGGATTTGTAGCGACTACTCACCAGCACAATCTCACCTTCTAAGCTGTTATGTAGTTGTACAGCACCATCAAATAAAGCTTCACGAATACCAAGTTGTAAAAACATCAGCACATCTGCAAAGGCAATACCAGCGATCGCTACTAACATCCGTGCCTTTTCCCGCGATAATTGCAACCATGCTAAAGGAATTTTTCTTTTCATAGTTATTAGTCAATAATCAATAGTTAATAGTTAATAGTCATTGGTCATCGGTCAAAAGTTAACAGTTCCCTACTCCTCACTCAAAGCGATCGCTACTTTGACTTTTGAATTAGTTAAACCTGTGACTCGCTTACTGGATTCGGGATTGAGGCGGATTTTTACTTCTACTACTCGTGCATCAATGTCGGCGGCTGGATCGGTGTTGAGTACGTCTTTTTTGGCAATTAGTAAGCCAATTTCCTCGACGGTTCCTGTCAATTGTCCAGGTAAGTTGAGTTGGGTTATGGTTGCACTTTGTCCGATTTTGACGCGATTGATATCAACTTCATAGACTTCGGCGACTGCATACATTTGATTAGTCTGTCCGATTTCGACAATGCCTTTATCACTGACTACTTCCCCAGCTAAGGTATGAATTTTCAAGATTTGACCAGCTTGAGGTGATTTGACATAAGCCAAGTTTAAATTAGCTTGGGCTTCTTGTACTGCGGCTTTGGCGCTGACTACTTGTGCTTGTGCTGCTTGCACATCGGTAGGACGCACTTCGGCAATTTGGTTTAAGGTAGCTTTTACTTGTCTGAGTCTTTCTTTAAGGGTTTCTGATGTTTGGCTACGGTTAGCTAAGGCTTCTTGTAAACTCTCTTTGGCTGTTTCTAGAGTCAACTTTTTACTATCTCTCATAGATGCAGAAACCGCACCCGCTTCTTGTAAAGATTGATAGCGCTGATATTCAATTTCAGCATTTCTGACTTCCGCTTCTAAACGCCTCACTGTCGCCACTCTGGCTGCAACTTCTTGGCGTAATTCTGCCTCTAGCTCGGCAATTATGGCTTGTTGCGCGGCAATTTCTCCCTGTTTTGCTCCGGCTTTGACCTGTGCTAATTGCGATTGTGCAACTACGACTTGCTGTTTGGCTCTATTTACAGTCGCCCGTCGAGTATCACGATTATCCAGAATAGCAATTATTTGTCCCTGTTTGACGCGATCGCCTTGTTTCACTAATAGTTCTGCTACGCGGTTACTACCAGCCGTCTGCGAAACTGACACCTGTATGACTTCGCCTTGGGGTTCTATCCTCCCCAAAGCAGTAATGGCTTTAATGACAGGAGGGTTACCAATCTCCACTGGAGTAACTTCTTTCCCCGGATTTCCCATACCAGAGAGCCAATATAACGAACCAGCAGTACTTGCCAAGCTGAGAGCAATTACACCAATAATGAGCGATCTATTAGGATACTTGAAATTCCTGAATCGGTCTGGATGGAGGTTTTGCATGAGTCACCGCCTGAATTTTGGCGACTAAATTTACTGTATACAAAAAATTACACTAAAAAGTTTTTATTCAACTTGTTGTATACAAGTTCTAGTGTACACTTAAAGAAATATCTGTCAAGTCGTTCCTTATGGGTTTATCGCAAGCAATCCTCTCCTGTTTAATTGATGCTCCCCACAGTGGTTATGATCTTTCCAAAGTCTTCAGTGAGTCTGTAGGCTATTTTTGGCAAGCGTCCCAGCAGCAAATTTATAGAGAATTAGGCAAACTAGAATCTGCGGGTTTAATTGTGTCCGAGATTATTCCTCGTGAAGGAAGGCTAGATAAGAAAATATACTCAATCACAGAACCAGGAAAGCAGCACCTGATTGACTGGATGGACAAACCCAGTGAACCCGATGTAATCAGAGAAGATTTGTTCATCAAAATTTTTTCTGGCGGTTTAGTTCCGATGAGTATCCTGATAGAAGATATCGCACGTCATCGCAGAATCCATTTAGAGAAATTATTTACCTATCAAGAGATTGAAAAAGAGAAATGTCCTTACCAAAAAGAATTAAATAAGGAAGAAAAACTGAGAAATTTAGTTTTAAAAGCAGGTATTAAATATGAGCAATCTTGGATAGAGTGGTGTGATGAGGCACTAGAAATTTTAAAAAATCTACCACAAGATTGAGGATAATTTTAATTAATGCTTCAAATGTAAGATATAATGCCAAACATTTGATTAAAAAAAATAAAACCCCAGAAATAAAACTTTCTAGGGTTGTCCTCGTGAACCACTAATTTATTTTTAAACTAAAATTTTCAGAAAATTAAATTGAATTTAGACATAATTTTCTGAATTATGTCTGAGTATCTAGGATAAATAAAATACATTTCTTATAGCGTTTATCTTTTTATAAAAGTAGATTTCGTTGAGGTTAGAGGCTAGAGTGTACTGTGACTAATGTAATTTAAAACTCATGTAATTCCTAGATACAATTTCAGGAATTATGTCTAAAAACTTAGTGGAAGATACTTGATTTATATCAGTTATTAATCAAAAATGAAATCAGCCTCTAGAAAATAGTAGGCCATCTTGGTAATAACCTAACCTTATCCAATGTCCGTAGTCCGCGCAAGCGGACTTTATTTATATAAGTCCTTATGTCCGATTTTTCTATTGCTTTACTTGATTTATTAAATTAAATAATAAATAATAAAAACGCCATTTAACATAAGTATTGATTCATAAAATTACATTGATCAGTGTAGTATATCCGACCAAGCAAAATTTATTAGTAAGAATAAAGTTAATTGGTTTTTGAAAAATGTTTTTTAGTCACAAAGAGATGATGCTTCTTCATAAGCAATCTTATTAATTACCTCGATTCATCAGTATATTCTAGCTGTAATAACTAGGTACTATTAATACCAATTCAAAAAAGGTCATATATTGAACAAATTTAGACATAGCTTTGTTTGCCAATGTCTATATATTTAATAATAGTTTAGTCCATCTCCTGTTCCTTCAACATTCCCATCAATTTGCGTTTACGGGCGTGGATATCAATTAATTTTTCCCGATACTTTGACCAGTCTGCCTCTCTACCAGATTTTATATAAGCAGTACGTACTTTTTTCAGCCACTCGACTGCTTCACCATAGTATTCTGCCTTACCCTGATCCATAATTTTTTCAGCACGGCGACGGGCATTAGTAATTACCCAGTCTGGGTTGTTAGGGATCGCTGCTAGCATGACTTTGTGGATTAAGGCTGAATTATAGGAACTGAGTTCACTGATTGTAGAAATGGCATCTTCAATCAGTCCCTCATGTAAAAATATATCCACCTTGGCTGATTCTATTCCCCAACTTTTACAGGTGCGGACAATTTTTAACAAGTCTGTTTTGACACTTTCCCAGTTTTCCCCCGCCAATTCTGCCATTTTCTGGTAATCCACAAAGCAGGGTTTAACTTGAAAAGCCGCCTTGAGTGCGAGTAAAGAAATCTCTGGATTACCTACAGCTTCGGCTAAATCACTTGTCCAGATGCCTAATTCATACTGACAATTCCCCGGTAACTTGAAGCCCACTTGGGCTATATCTAGTGCTTCGGGTAATGAACCTTGTTCGGCTAAGGTTTTAGCGAGGGCGAAAGCATCTTCTATGGAGTTCATCTGAATTTGTGCCGCCGCCATTGCTTCCTCTACCCTGCCCAAGCGCCCCAACATGGTTAAATATTCTTGGGTTTGTCCTTCTGCTTGGGCTAAATATAAATATTCTTGGTAACGTTCCTGACGTTCGAGAATTTTGAGGCGAATTTGTGCTAAATCATCAGCATAGTTAGGGATTTCTCGCTCCCATACACCCATTTCACTGATATCACCTTGGAGAACTCTTAGCAAATGTGGGTAATCCCAGCCTTGACGCAAAGCATCTAAACTCATGCTGAAATCCGCATTCCATTCATCTTGCCAAACTTCCAAACTCACTTGGACATCAACTTTTTCTTCTGATGTCAGTTCAGCCATAAGAATGACTTCACACCAAGCCAGATTTAATTCCCAGGCAATTTCATCATTGTCAGCGCCGTATTCTGATACCTCATTCCAATTTTCCGCACAGGTAGAGGTAATGGCTTCGAGAATAGCGATCGCATTATTACTTTCGCCTTGTTGGGAAAATTCTAAAGCAGTTTGCACCAAACTAAACAAATCTTCGGTAATCGGGTCTTCCTCATACCCTTCCTCAAAATAACGGACTGCATCCCGCAGAATTTGCTTGACTTGTCCGCGAAAGGAAGCCAGATTCACACTAACTTGTCGTCCGGGTTTTGTAGATATCGGTTTGGGTACAGGATTAGTCATCCAACTAACGTGTTGATCAATCACATCAATTAGTTGGGGTTGTTCTGCGACTAATTCTTGTAAAAGCCTTTGGCTCTGGACATGATCCAGGCGATCTAATAATTGTTCTAAAGTAGGACGCTGCTCAATAATTTCTGGTTGTCTTGTGGATACCAGTATCGTAGCGACAATATGCTTACACCAACCATCCAAGTTGTAAGCACAAGTACACTTTGCCGAAGTTATACCCTGATCATCAAAATTTAGAGATATACGATAGGGTAAGCGTTCATTGCCTTCTACTTCTGCCTGTATCTGGTGACCACGTTGAGTAATTGTAGTCACAGCACCCGCTTCAAAGTAAGCCTCTCCACGTTGGAAAGATTTGGCGTTAGCATAGCGACGGACGGTAAATTCACTGATATTGGGGAAAGACATTGAGCGATCGCCTGCAAAAATCCTGTGCGTAGATAAATCTTAGGCTTTCCTCTCATTGATTGCAATTAGGAGATTGGTCATTAGTCAATAGTTCTCTTCTCCGCCTGCTTCTATTCTCCACTCCCCAAATTACATTTAGTAACTTCCACACCTCAAAAGACTTGCATGGATGGCTGGACGGGTCGAGAATAGATAGGCGAAGCACACGGGGAAACTAACGTGAGTCATGAATTTGATTACGATTTAGTCATAATAGGCGCTGGTGTAGGGGGACATGGCGCAGCCCTACACGCTGTCAGTTGTGGTCTGAAGACGGCGATTATCGAAGCAGCCGATATGGGGGGAACCTGTGTCAACCGAGGCTGTATTCCATCGAAGGCGCTGTTGGCTGCCTCTGGACGTGTGCGGGAATTACGCGATGCCCATCACCTGAAGTCTTTGGGGATTCAAATTGGTAACGTGGAATTTGATCGCCAAGCGATCGCCAATCATGCCAATAATCTCGTCTCCAAAATTCAAGGTGATTTGACCAACAGCCTCAAACGTCTAGGAGTAGACATTATTAGAGGTTGGGGCAGAATTGCGGGGACACAAAAAGTCACCGTGACAGGAGATGGTGGTGAAAAAACCATCACCGCCAAGGATATTATCCTTTCTCCTGGTTCTGTTCCCTTTGTACCTCCGGGTATTGAAGTAGACGGCAAAACCGTTTTCACCAGCGATCAAGGCGTGAAGTTAGAAACATTACCTGAATGGATTGCCATTATTGGTAGTGGTTACATTGGTTTAGAGTTCTCGGATATTTACTCAGCTTTGGGCTGTGAAATCACCTTGATTGAAGCCCTCGACCAATTAATGCCAGGATTTGACCGCGATATTGCCAAACTCGCGGAACGGGTGCTAATTACGCCCCGCGATATTGAAACCAAAGTGGGAATATACGCCAAAAAAGTTATCCCTGGTTCACCAGTGGTAATTGAATTGGCAGATTTCAAAACTAAGGAAGTTGTCGATGTCATCGAGGTAGATGCTTGCCTAGTAGCGACAGGACGCATCCCAGCTACCAAAAATCTCGGTTTAGAATCTATTGGTGTAGAACTTGACCGCCGCAACTTTATTCCTGTTGACGATCGCATGGCAGTGTTATCAGCAGGGGAAGTAGTACCCCACCTCTGGGCAATTGGTGATGCCAATGGGAAGATGATGCTGGCACACGCGGCTTCAGCACAGGGCATTGTCGCCGTCGAAAATATCATCGGACGGGAAAGAACAGTAGACTATCGCAGCATTCCCGCCGCCGCATTTACCCATCCAGAAGTTAGCTACGTCGGTCTAACGGAAACAGGCGCTAAAGAGTTAGGACAAACTGAAGGTTTTGAAATTGCCACCAGCAGAAGTTACTTCAAAGGAAATTCCAAAGCCTTAGCCGAAAACGAAGCCGATGGTATAGCTAAAGTTATCTACCGCAAAGACACCGGGGAAGTTTTAGGCGTGCATATTTTTGGTTTACACGCCTCCGACCTCATCCACGAAGCATCCGCCGCCGTCGCCAACCGTCAAACCGTCCAAACCCTAGCCCATCTAGTCCACGCCCACCCAACATTATCAGAAGTGTTGGATGAAGCGTATAAACGAGCTATTGTCTAGGGAGTAGGGAATAGGGAGTAGGAAGTAATGATTAACACGTCCTATTCCTCATTCCCCAATCCCATTGACGACTGACAACTGACAACTGACAACTGACAACCCCATGCAAATCCGTCGCCGGCAACCAAACCCTGCTATAAATGTATCGATATTGCGCTATCAAGTTGCTGTACCAGATGCCCAACCAAAACACATTTTGGAGGAAATCGTCTGGCATAAGGAAGTAGAAGTGGAGCAAATGCGTGAAAGGTTGCCTTTGCTGGAATTGCAAAAGCAAGCACGTATTGCACCCCCCACCCGCGATTTTGTCGCTGCTTTAAAACAGGGCAGAACCACACCTGCATTAATTGCCGAAGTAAAAAAAGCTTCACCAAGTAAAGGCGTATTTCGTGAAGATTTTGACCCCGTAGCGATCGCCTTATCCTACCAACAAGGTGGCGCTAGCTGTATTTCGGTATTAACGGATGCTAAGTTTTTTCAAGGTAGCTTTGAAAACTTAGCTAAAATCCGCGCTACCGTAGATTTACCATTACTTTGCAAGGATTTTGTGATCTATCCTTACCAAATGTATCTGGCACGGATTCAAGGTGCAGATGCTGTTTTATTAATTGCAGCTATATTGAGCGACCAAGATTTACAATACTTTATCAAAATTGCCAAGGCTCTGAATATGACAGCTTTGGTTGAAGTCCACAACTTAGAAGAACTTGACCGTGTCTTGGCCTTGGATGGTGTATCTTTAGTCGGTATCAACAATCGTAATTTAGAAGATTTTTCTGTAGACTTGCAAACCACTTGCCAACTTTTAGCTGCCAGAGGTAGCCAGTTACAAGAACGAGATATCCTAGTTGTGAGTGAATCAGGATTACATAACCCAGAGGATTTGAGTTTAGTATCTCAATCTGGTGCAGTTGCTGTGTTGATTGGAGAATCTTTAGTCAAACAACCAGATCCAGAATTAGCGATCGCCCACCTATTCTCTAGGTCTGTTTAAAAGTTATTCTTAATATAGGATATATTTTAAACTCGCAACGCAGTTGGGTTAAGCACGGCGCCACCCAACAAAGCAACGCAAACGTAGCCAATCATGAAACTTAAAAATATTCCCCAGAGTATTCTAAGTACTTGTTGATTTTCTGTCATATCAAAAATTATAGTTAATATCTATTTATTGTGTAAAAATTGACTAAATAACATATAGCAACTAAGCATTACAAAATCCCCAATTTAAAATCACCCATCGACTACATGGAGCAACTTCCCCTACCTTCACCAATCCATTACGAACTCATACTGCAACTATTAGAAAGACAAACTATGTCAGCAGTCAGCCAAAACCCTGAATTGCGACATCAAGTAAATCAATTAATTATTACTCTCAGAAAAGCCGCATCTCAGCAAAAGTACTTAGAAAAAGTTTGTCAAAGTTCTTCTCTGTTGGTAGAACATCGTTGGTCAATTAACCATCATGGAGAGCAAGTTGCAACTCCTGATTAATTCGTAATACCCTACCAGTATTACGAATTACGAATTACGAATTACAAATTATGTTAATGATGCCTGGCCCGACACCAGTACCAGAGACTACCTTATTAGCGTTAGCCAAACACCCAATCGGACATCGTACCCAAGAATTTAGCAACATTTTGGCAGAGGTGACAGCAAACCTGAAATGGCTGCACCAAACTGAAAATAATGTACTGATACTGAATGTCAGTGGTACAGGTGCAGTGGAAGCGGGAATAATTAATTTTCTCTCAGCAGGCGATCGCATTTTAGTTGGTGCTAATGGTAAATTTGGACAACGCTGGGTAGAAGTCAGCCAAGCCTACGGATTGAATGTAGAGACAATTACGGCTGAATGGGGTAAACCTCTAGACCCGTCTCTATTTGCTGAAAAACTCCAAGCAGATACCCAAAAGCAAATTAAAGCTGTGGTTATTACCCATAGTGAAACTTCAACTGGTGTGTTGAATGATTTGGAAACCATCAATCGCCATGTAAAAAAACACGGTACAGCTTTAATAATTGTTGATGCTATTACTAGCTTGGGTGTGGTAAACGTGCCGGTGGATGCTTGGGGGTTAGATGTCGTTGTTTCTAGTTCCCAAAAAGCTTACATGACCCCACCAGGAATAGGATTTGTCTGTGTCAGTCCAAAAGCTTGGAAAGCCTATCAAACAGCAAAGCTACCAAAATATTACTTAGATTTGGGCAAATATCGCCAAGCTGCCACGAAAGATACTACTCCTTTTAGTCCACCTGTAAACTTAATTGTGGCATTACAAACCACTTTAAGGATGCTGAAAGAAGAAGGCTTAGAATCAATATTTGCTCGACACGAAAGATTGAAGAATGCCACCCGTGCAGCAATTAAAGGGTTAAATTTACCTTTATTAGTAGAAGATAGTTTTGCTAGTCCAGCATTGACGGCTGTAGTACCACAGGGAATAGAAGCAGATAAAATTCGCTCATTCTTAAAACAGCGCTTTGATTTAGAACTAGCAGGTGGTCAAGACCATCTGAAAAACAAAATTTTTCGGATAGGTCACTTGGGATTTGTAAGCGATCGCGATATCCTTAGCTGTATAGCATCCCTAGAAGTCGTCCTTGCTGAACTTGGTTACAAAGGGGCTGTTCCAGGTGCTGGTGTAGCAGCAGCACAATTCAAAATGATGGAAACCATTTATAGTTAACATTCTGGCTTTCAATATACATAAATTAAAAAATTAAAAGCGCAATGAAAGTCTTGACTAAATTTAAAAAGCGAGTTGAATAATGAACTCGCTCTTTTCGTTTGTTTATATTTAAATGAATAGAACAGATGAGAGTCAATTCTCTCCATCTCAGTTTTGGCACAAGACAGAGTTGTTGTGACATACTTTGATTCTCCTAGATGAGAAATTTATATCTTACGCTGTTTCTAGCCAATCATAAATTTGTTCTAACTGTTCTAAACTAATTAAACCGTACTGCCAAAGAATCATCGGCAATGGCCCTGGGTCTTGCTCTCGATGGCGTAGGGCCACTGCTAAAGATGCGGCAGAAATTGATAAATCTTCCTGTAGAAAATGAATTAGCCTTGAATAAGTTGATGGTGACATCTGTAACTCACCTCCTTGTTTAGTCTGAATTGTCATTTAGTGTTTTCCTGTGTCTTTGTCGTTGGCAACTATTACTTCACCCGTGAATATACGATTACCGGATACTCACTTAAGTAAATTTTTTAAAATTCTTCAAACAAAGCTATTTTTTAGTTAAAACCGGAGGATTATTGCTAATCCTAACTGCAATCCCGTCTAGATGCTTTATTTTCCAGCTACTAGTTGTTCTGGTCACATAAGCTTTATCTTTTTTTACTTTAGTGCTTGACTTATATACACTTTTAGTAAAAAAGATTCCATAGCTAATACTGCCTTATGAACAACTAATTACACTTATGCCAAAAGGAAGATTTTTGGCATCAAAATTCTACAGGCTGAAATTTTACCTGAGAATGTGTAGATTTTGCTGTATCTGACATCATATTAAATATTAACCGCAGAATTTGCTTTTTACGTATACTTGATATTTTTTTTACGTAAACCTTATGAACTAAGAATCAATTTTTTCTTTAACTGCAAGCGATTCAGTAAGTGATAGTAGTCAATTACTGATATTTGAAAACTCAATCTTGATACTATCCCCTGGCTGCAAATTTAACTCAGATGCTCTTCCTGAGCGTAATTCAATCACTGTATCGATGGGGACGTTAGGGCCATAGGTTGGACAAGGCTCTTTAGCGCAAGGAGGTGCAGCCGCCTCAATATACTTCACTACACCGTTTTCCAAAAAAACCATATCCAAAGCAACAGGTACATTCTTCATCCAAAAGCTGACTGGTTGCGGAGAGGAAAAGGGAAACATCATTCCTCGGTTATCTGGTAAAGCTGGCCGATACATCAGTCCCATTTGTTGCTGTTCCTGTGTTCGTGCTACTTCTAATTCAATGGTTGTACCATTAGGAATAATTGCCCTAGCAGAAATTGGTAGTGTCTGTCCAGTGTTTGCCAGTACCGCAGGCTGAGAACTAGCTGTATCCGTAGGCGATTTGGCAGTGCTTTCCGAAGAGCAACCTATCAGGAAAATACTCAATAGCATGGAAATTAAAGTTAACCGACGCATCATACAATCTTTAATTTTGTGATTTAGACTTCGATTTTACAAAAATTAACCGAAAAAGCCCACAGCTTTTGGTTGTATTTTTTGCAACTTTGTAAGATTGGTTCTCAATCCATTCAAAATATCCTACGGGTAGGCTTACGCCTTTGAAGGAAAGCACGATACAAGATTCCAAAACTCTCCAGACGGAGGATCAGGATGGAGTTGTTGAATAAAACTCGTTATCAACAAATATCCCACTCGTTGGAGAGTGGGAGTGTTTAAATATACAGTAAAATTTGCATTATTGTGGTTGTGAGTTTTTACGATTCCCTGAGAACATAACCAACGCCACGCACCGTTTGAATCAGGCGCTTTTGACCTTCATCTTCAATTTTTAAGCGTAAGTAGCGAATATAGACTTCAATGACATTAGATTCACCCATAAAATCATAACCCCAGACATTTTCTAGAATTTGTTCGCGGGTTAATACTTCACGGGGATGTTCCATTAAATACTTTAAGAGTTCAAATTCTTTCATTGTTAAGTCAATATTTCGTCCACTGTAAACAGCGCGGCGATTGGCTATATCTAAAACCAAATCACCAAAGCGTAACTGTTCTGTGGTATCAACATCAGGTTTTAAATAAAGGCGAATCAGTCTTAAAAAGTCTTCTGGACGATAAGGTTTAAGAATATAATCATCGGCTCCGGCTTCTAGACAAGCAACCCGATCATCAACTGTGTCCCTAGCCATTAGAACCAGTACTGGCGATCGCATTCCGGTATTTCGCATATTTTTGCACAACGAAAGTCCTGATTCACCCGCCAGCATTCGGTCTAACACCACTAACGCAGGCTGGCGATCGCGACAGTATTGCAAACCAGTAGTCGCATCATTGGCCAAAATAGGATCATAGCCAGCTTCTTGTAAATCAAAAGACAGTTGATTTGCCAGGCTATCATCAGTTTCGATCACCAAAACACAGGGACTATGAGCAGCGATCATAAGATTTGGGAATATTGGATGTTTAATTGTATAGGCAATAAGTGATGAGTGGGGAGTAGAAGCAGGGGCAATACGGTTCGGATAAGCAGGGGGTGCAGGGGAGGCAGGGGAGGGAAGAGAGTTATTATTAAGCAATTTCTCTTCCCCTGCTTCTATTCTCCCCCTGCACAAGAACAGCTCGCCTCAACAGATAACTCTGTTAACCGAACCGTATTGGAAGCAGGGGAGCCACTGCGGTCTTCTCTACGTTCCCTGCGGGACGCTCCGCAGGGAACGTAGAGAAGGGGGTTCCCCAAGTGCAGCAAGTGGCGTAGCAGGGGAAAAAGACAACTATTGACTATTGATTAATGACTAAGGCAATTCTACCGAAGTTGGTTTGGCGATATGCGGTAGACCCCAACCGAGTTTTTCTCGTAAAATACGGAAAAATTCTGGTGGTTGTAGGCGAATGAAGCGGACATTGTAGGGCGATCGCTCTAAATACACTCGATCCTCTGGAAAAATATAACATCCGCCATTGCCATCTACTACCATCACCAATCGGGGGATGTTCACCGGATAAATATTTACTGGTTCCGTATCAGGAAACACTAAAGCCCTAGAAGCTAAAGAATGAGGACAAATGGGAACTAGCTGTAATGCTGGTACGCCAGGGGTGACGACTGGGCCACCCGCACTTAAGGAATAAGCTGTGGAACCAGTAGGTGTAGAAACAATTACTCCATCGGCGGCAATATCTACTGGTGCATGGCGACCTACAGCAATTTCAAAATGGCACATTGAAGTTAATGGTTCACGATGTAAAACCATTTCGTTCAAACATAGAGCTTCCCAAAGTACTGACTCTCCTCGCAGTACTTTGACCGTGAGCATGGCTCGTTCTTCAATTTCATACTCACCTGCGATCGCCTGTTCTATGGCTTGGGGTAATTGATTCAGGTAGATTTCCGTTAGAAACCCCATGTGTCCAGTATTCACTGCCAAAATCGGAATACCGCAAGGCGCTACCTGACGCGATGCAGCTAAAACAGTACCATCACCTCCTAGAACTATGGCGAATTTCATCTCTGGATCAAAACCAGGAGGTGTCAAACCATCAATTGGCGTGTGGCATACAGGGCTTTCAGGATTAGAATAGCCCAATATGCCACCGATACTAGATGTGATAGCTACATCCCAACCGACTGCGGTTAGCTTGTCTTTTAGCTCGATAGCAACACGACCGGCTATCGGTTTAATGTCGTTGTATATAATGCCTACTTTCGGCACACCCAAATATCCAATTTTAAGCGACGCTTTGTTTTATGTAATCGTTACACATTTTGGATCAGTAGTCATTAGTTTAGAGTCAAAAGTCTACAGTCTATAGTCTAAATCTACAACTAATGACTAATGACTATTGACTATTGACTTTCTTAAATGGAGTTTTTTTATTTTTCTGCTTTTTAGTTTTAGTTTTCTGGTAATCTAGCTCTTTGAGCTTCTTCAGAATTCTACTGAAATATTCTTGTAGATAACTTTCTAAAGTAGTAGTTTGTTCTTTTTCTAACCCAAATACTTGATATACATCATCCATTGGCGCATTTAAAGGTCTACCACTTGCCAACACTTCGGTAAATGCCAACCTGTCAGCTACATTCCATCCCCATTGAAAGAATCTGGCAATACCACGCACAGCTCGTAGTAGGTTGATTGGCATTCGTCTGACTTTAGCTTCTTTGCCAGATAAGCGCTCACATAAATTAATGATTTCCTCGGCACTCCATGCACGAGTACCTACTAAAGGGAAAGCTTGTTTTTCTGTTTCTGGTACACTCAACGCCCGCACAGCAAACTTAGCAATGTCTAAGGTATCCATGTAGGCGACTGGGGAAGAGGCACCTGTTACCCAAACAGGTTGTCCTTCTAAAATGGGGATACCATACTGACCGATTAACCCTTGCATGAAGCCAGCCAAGCGCAAAACAGTGTAATTTATGCCTGATTCAGCTAAAAATAATTCTGTACACCGTTTAATTTCCATCAGAGGTACTTCTGGATATTTATCGGCATCAATAATAGAAAAGAATATAAAACGCTCTACACCCGCAGCTTTTGCCGCCTGGATTAAGGCTAGCTGACCTTCCCAGTCTACCTGCTTAATAGTCAGTGAATCTGTAGCACGAGAGGTGGCAGCATCAATTACTGCTGTTACACCTTCTAGCGCTGCTGCAAGGGTTTGGGGTTGACACAAATCTCCTCTTACCAATTCGGCTCCCCATTCTTTTAAAAAAGCTGCTCTTTTAGCACTCCGTACAAGACAGCGCACCTTATATCCCTCATCGATCGCACGACGAGCCACTTGTCTTCCTAAGGTGCCAGTGGCACCGACTATTAATAATGTCATGAGGGTTGTAACAAATTTTAAACTTTTATGAAAAGAATCTTAACAGAATTATATCTGTAAATAAAAGTTACTGGGTTTTTACGAAACAGAATTGATACTGAAAAAACTCCTAAAATAGCGTTGTCCGGTGAGTGCAGCTACAGATGCGGCTTTGCCGGACAAGCTATTTTTCCAGTGAGATCAAGGCTTCTCATCTGTTGAAAACAGGCGATTAGAGGTCAATTATTCTTCTGCGCCCTGAATTTTCAGTAATAAAGCACCCAACGCCCAACCTACGAAAATTAACCCGAAGGACAACAAAGCTGCATTCAAAAGTTCGCCGCTCATTGATGTGATTCTCCTTTACCAACAGATTTTTGCTTTTTGGTCTAATCCAGGTATATGAGTAATTGTTGCTGAGTAAGATTTTTTCCTCTGCGCTCTTGCCCTTTTTCTTGGGATTAGACCTGTGTAAATAATTTTAAACTAGTTTGATAGTCAATCCCTACTATTGGGAGATGAAATCAACCAATAAACTCTTCTCCAAATTAATTATATGTACCAATTCAATCAAGACCAGACAGTAAATATACTTCAAAAACATCGCCCGCGTTTAGCGTTGACAATAGGAGATCCAGCAGGAATCGGACTAGAGGTAATTTTGAAAGCTTTAGCTGATTCAGAAGTTAGTCGAAACTATGACCTAACTGTACTAGGTAATAGAAATTTATTGCTAGAGACTCATAAACAACTAAGTTCGACTGAAAATTTAGCGTCCTTGGCTAATCCTGCCTTATTAAAACTTATTGATGTACCTGTTAACAGAGAAATTACCGACCAAATTATTTTAGGAACTGGTAACGCGGCTAGTGGTGCGGCGAGTTTTGCTTATATGGAATATGCGATCGCTCAAACTCTCGCGGGTGCATTTGATGGAATTGTTACTGCTCCCATAGCTAAATCTGCGTGGAAATCCGCAGGGTATAATTACCCAGGGCAAACGGAATTATTGGCTGAAAAGTCTGGTGTTGAACGCTTTGGGATGTTATTTGTGGGGCGATCGCCTTACACTGGTTGGACACTCAGGACTTTATTAGCTACTACCCATATACCTTTACGTCAAGTAGCAGATACGCTAACACCAGAGTTGTTGGCAAGAAAATTAGATTTGTTAGTGGAGTGTTTAGACAAAGATTTTGGCATCACAAGTGGGAGAATAGCGATCGCTGGTTTAAATCCCCACAGTGGCGAACAAGGACAACTGGGAACTGAAGAACTGGATTGGTTAATTCCCTGGTTAGAAGCAGAACGACAAAAACGCCCCAATTTTCAACTAGATGGGCCTATTCCCCCCGATACAATGTGGGTCAAACCTAGTCAGGCTTGGTATGGCAATGCTGTTGTGAAAAACCCTGCTGATGCTTACTTGGCACTTTACCACGACCAAGGCTTAATTCCCGTCAAACTGATGGCTTTTGACCGTGCTGTTAATACTTCCATTGGTTTACCGTTTGTTCGGACTTCCCCCGACCACGGAACAGCCTTTGATATTGCAGGTAAGGGTATTGCTGATGCAACCAGTATGAAGGAGGCGATCGTTTTAGCGGCTGAGTTGGTTAATCAAAGGTTGGGTGTTAAACAATAAGACCTAGAAGTAAAAGCTATCATGAAACACTCATTGCAGACCTCAAAGATCAATTAGAAGCAGCATTATATATTTGACAAAAGATCATTATTTACTGCAAGTATCAACAAATAAGATGTAAATCGGTAGTCTATTTATAAATAGCCACACCCTGATAGTAGTGTGTGAGTTAACTTTTGGATAATCTAAATAGTTGTCGGTTCGGGTATTTCAAACTTGTAACCGTAACCACGAACAGTCTTAATAAACTCAGGTACACTCGTATCAGCTTCTAACTTTTTACGTAGCTGACCGATATGTACGTCCACTACTCGTCCATCTCCCACATAGTCACAACCCCAGATTTTTTGGATTAACTGAGGACGGCTCCAAGCTTGACCCGGATGACTTGCTAAAAAATGTAAAATATTAAACTCTAGGGCTGTGAGATTAAGAGGTTTATCGTTAAGTGTCACCTCTCGTCCTTCTGGGTTAATTGCTAACTGCTTGAATATCAAGCGTTGTGAAGGAGAAGGTTTCACAGAGCGTATCCGTCTCAAAAGAGCTTGGACTCGAACTTCAATTTCAGCCAGACTAAATGGCTTAGTAATAAAGTCATCAGCACCAGCCGCCAGGATTCTAATTTTGTCAGCTTCCTCGGTTCTTCCAGTCAAAATCATTACTAAGACATTATTGCGACTCTGCATTTCTTGGCAAAGATTGTAACCACTAGTATCTGGGAGATTCCAATCAAGAATTACTAAAGCTGGGTTAAATTGTTCAAACAATGACAAAGCTGTTTTACCATCTGGGGCAGACTCTATTTGATATTTGCGGCTTAAAAAGCGATATATGAGGTTACGGACTCCAAAATCGTCGTCTACAACAAGAATTTTGGGGTTTGTAGCGGAAAGCATCACCATATTGTTTTAGCGATTGTTATAGCCTATTGTTTATCTAGCGTTTTGTTGTTGAGAATGCGCCTACACAAGATATAGCCGTTAAGGTAACTGTGCTATGGGCGCTGTTAGTAGGGAGCGTTCGTTTGTGTCTACCTCCGATGAGTACGTAGACTGATATTAGCTGACAGCTATACATTATCGTTGTATTACTTAGCTACATTTAATTTTCCATTAAATTTATGAAAAGTTCAGCTATGATTATGCAAACAAAATGTATGACTTTTGTATAACCTTGGTATGTTTTTCGGTTGATGTGCTAAAATCATAAATCTTCAAAGTTGAGAGAAGTTGATATTTGTAAGTGTGTTTCCCAGTCTGTACAACTTCTCTAAATAAATCTGGCTGGCTTTACAAAAAAGCCACAAAGCAATTCCAGTCAATACAAACGTAATATACCGTACTCTGATCTAACCTATGGAAAAACTACCTACAGGAAGATACGAGTATGTTTCTGGAGTGTGTCTACGTGCAGCTACCAAAAGATTAGTAATTAAGAACACATTATAGCTGAGAGTATGACCAGTCAAGGACTGAGAGCCTCACCTGAAGGTATTAGAGCTGCAAAAACAGCCTTAACCGACAAAACATTGACTCAACAAAAACTAGCAGCAGCGTTGGGGATAACACGTCAACCAGTATCTAAGTTTTTCGCGGGTGAGCCAGTATCTCGCAGTTGTTTTGTGCAAATTTGCCAACAACTAGGACTATCTTGGCAAAAAGTTGTCGGGTTATCGGAAGATATAGCGTGGGGGGATAAATTACAACCCAACGGAGTAGATATTGATCTGTTGGTGCGGGAAATGCGCCAAAAGCGTCAAGATAAAATTCAAGACCAGTGCAGTACTTTGCAAATGTTAGATGTTGCACAGGCTATTCAATTAGTGGAAATTTATACTCCTGTCAGTGTTTTGGAAGAGATAAAAAGTCAACAATGGCGAGAAATTTCTGATCTAATGAAAGACTGTTGCTTTGAGTCTAGCTTTCAGGGGTTTGGACAAGGACAACATCAAAGAGCATTACCAGGGTTAGAAGCCATATCACGCTATTCAAAGTTGATGTTGTTGGGTAAACCTGGATCTGGTAAGACAACATTTTTACAGTACCTAGCAATTGAATGTAATTCTGGTAAATTGCTACCGAATCAAGTACCTATTTTTATCAAGTTGAAAGAATTTGCTGAAGATACTCAAAATGAAAGTAAATTAAATCTCTTAAAATACATCATTAAAGACTGTTGTTGTGCAGGAATTGAAGAAGAATCAATTTTAGCAATACTGACTGGAGGTAAGGCTTTTATTCTATTTGATGGTTTAGATGAAGTGCCATTAAATAATGTCGATCAAGTTATCAGGGAAATTCGCCAACTTATACAAACATTTTACAAAAATCAAGTTGTTATTACGTGTCGAGTTGCTGCCCAAAAATATAGATTTCCCGGATTCAGTGAGGTTGAAATTGCAGATTTTCAAAAACAACAAGTAGAATTTTTTGTGAAAAAATGGTTTGTTGCGGTTGCTCATCTGTCGAGCAGCGAAGGAGAGGCTGCTTGTAATTTATTTATCCAACAATTGGACTTACCGGATAATCAGCAAATTCGAGAATTGGCTACTACACCAATCTTTTTGCATCTCTTATGTCTAGTATTTAGAGTTAAGAGGAAATTCCCATACAAACCAGCGAATTTGTATGAGCAAGCATTGAACATTTTATTAGCTAGATGGGATGAAATTAGAGGTATTAAACGAGATGAATTTTATACTAACCTAACTTTAGGGAATAAAAAAAAGTTACTCTCTCATCTTGCTTTTAATACTTTTCTACAAGGGCATTATTTTTTTGAGCAAGAAAAAATCCAAGAATTGATATCTGAGTACTTGTCTAGACAATCAAATATAATTCAAGTGCAGCAAAATAGTACAGCACTGTTGAAAGGAATTGAAACTCAAGATGGTTTATTAGTAGAACAAGCAAGGGGAATTGATTCTTTTTCCCATTTGGCATTTCAAGAATATCTCACAGCAAAATATATTGTTGATACTTTTCAAGATGATTTGTGGCAGTTATTAATAACCAATCTTGGTGACCATCGTTGGCATAAAATATTGCTATTAACCGTCAGTATGCTAGAAAAACCTGATGAGATGCTGCGGTTAATGAAAATTAAAATTGATGAGTTTGTCGCTGCTGAAAAAAAAATTCAAAGTTATCTAATTTGGCTGCATCAAAAAACTCGTGAAATTTCTCAGGTACATAAAACAGCTAATGTTCGTGCTTTTTATATAGTTTGTAACTACAATTTTGCTCATAGTCCTAACTACGTTATGGAATGGGACTTCTTAGTTAATCTATCTTTTAATCCTGAATTAACTCTTGATCAGTTGCTTTTTACGAATTTGACCTGTGCTAGTGAGCTAGAACTTGCTTTTGAGCATAATATTAATGATGGTTATACATTCAATCATGTACACGCTCTAAATATTAATTTTGATGAAGCTATTGACATAGTTGAGAATGCTGAATTTAGAGAAGATTTACGAAAACTAAAAAATAAATTACCTAGTACGGAAAGTAGCATTGAAAAATTAAGACATTGGTGGCAATATCATGGAAAAATATGGAATTTACAATTGAGAGATATTCTAATTAAATATCGTAATATTGGACATGATTGGCAATTTAATCAGCAAGAAAATAAATTATTGCAGCAATACTTTCAAGCTAATAAATTACTGATAGATTGCTTGAAGTATGCTGTAGATAGTAGAGTAAAACGAAAAATTGAGGATGAATTGTTTCTAGCGATAAATAAAATTAATCAGGAATAAAAATAAAGAGTAATTCAAAAGCAAGGCGCTGATACTTTTTTGATAAATTGCAAATTATAGTCTATGGTCTACCGAAAGAAATAAATTGCATATATTCATACCATAGCCAGAGAAAATAGATTGATAAAGTTAGTTAAATTACTGTTAATGCAATTAGTAGTTAATAGTTAGGTTATGGCTAACAATCCATTAGGTGGAATTATTCCTCAACAACCACCCATTCAATCACAGTCAGATGTTCATGCACTCAAGTCTCGTTTAGAGTGGGGCGAACCAGCTTTTACCATACTGGATGTACGCGATCGCCCTACCTATAATGATGGTCATATCATGGGTGCGATGGCAATGCCAATCGATGACTTAGTAGATAGAGCCGCATCATCGTTAGAAAAAAGCCGGGATATTTATATTTACGGTACAAATGATGAACAAACTGCCCAAGCAGTAAATCTCCTGCGTTCGGCTGGCTTTGAACACGTCTCTGAACTCAAGGGTGGTTTAGCTGCATGGAAAGCGATCGGCGGCCCAACAGAAGGAATTGTAGAATCCAGAACTCCCGCAGGCGCAGATGACTACAATGTTGTCTCTCGAATGCAAAATCATTTAGAGAATCAGAAGAAAGAAGTTTGATAGTCATTGGTCATTAGTCATTGGTCATGGTCATTAGTTCTAGCTTTGGACTATTGACTATTGACTATTGACTGTGAAATATTGACTAAATTAATGTTCAAATAAATCTTTGAATTGTAATAAATCCAAAGAGACAATTGTGGGTAGAACTTGAAAACATTCTTGAGCTAGTTCCCAACGTTCTTCGCGTTTGAGCATTTCAACTAACTTTTGTTGAGCGCTAAGTAAATAGCGGACATCATTGGCGGCGTAACTGAGTTGAGCTTCAGTTAAATTAGCAGCATTACCCCAATCGGAACTTTGAGAACTCTTATCTAGTTCTACTTGTTCTAACTCATGCACTAAGTCCTTGAGTCCGTGACGATTGGTGTAAGTCCGGGCTAACTTACTAGCAATTTTAGTGCAGAAAATTGGTTGGACATGAATACCCAAATGGTGACGCAAAGTAGCAACATCAAAACGGGCGAAGTGAAAAACCTTCAGGACATTTGTTGCTTCTAGCAGTTTTTTAAGATTGGGGGCTTGGGTTTGTCCTTTGGCTATGCGAATTGCAGTGACTTTACCTTCTGGATTGCATAGCTGAATTAGACAGAGGCGATCGCGCTGTGGTAGTAATCCCATAGTTTCTGTATCGACAGCGATAGCGTTTTGCCCACCGGAGGTGATCGCCTCGGATTGTAAATATTCGGCAAGAACCGCGTCACTAAGATCGCGATCGCCTACCTGAAAGTCTTGTATTGTCATGGGTCACTCAATAATATATGTAGTCTCTGCCGACGAATCACCGACACTACAATATTATTGTCTAAAAAACAGACAATTCCATCTATCTAGTACGCAAGAAAATTTGTGTCAGGTAGACTTCCCCTTGGCCATTAGTAGCAACGCCAATACCAGTTAAGTTGTAATTGCCTTTGATATTGTTTAAATGACCAGGGCTATCTATCCAACCAATCACAGCTTGGTTAGCTGGGTCATCATATCCCCGATTAAAAGCAAGATTTTCCGCAGCACTGTTGTAGCGAAGAGGAATAGCATTAACTCGTTGCTCAAATCCTTGATGGCTAAACGGAACTCTACCTCTAGCCATGTTTTGACTGTGAACTCTTGCTTGTTGAGTTATCCTAGCGTTTAAGGTCAACTTTGGTAGTCTTCTAGCCACCCGATACCGATTAATTTGCTCAAATACTGATTTTTCTAAAGCAGTAGTTTGAAAGGTTGTATTATTTGTAGCAACCTGATGAGAAAAAATCGACAATGGTGAATTACCAGTAGTGCTTTTTGTAGAAGTGTGACCTGGTATAAGAGGAGCCATTAATCCTCCGGCAAGGACAAGCATACTTAAAGCGATGCCAAAAGCAGGTTGTCGGGACATGAAGAATTACTTTGTGTACATACTTATAAGACCTATACTCTAACTTCTAGTTTCTAAGTTATATAACAGGATACTTTTAGAGTTTAATTATCATCGTAATTTTGGCAAATTAGTAAAACTACATAGGTGGTTAACAATCTAGGGATTTTGTTTGTTATTTCTAACATAAAAAACTATATTTTCGGCAAATTTTTCTAAAAAAATGTAGTATTCATAATATTTGGTAATGAATACTACATTAGTGATTCAAGCATATGTAGAGACATTGTGTTGTAACATCTCTAAGAAAGAATGAAAATCTGAGTGAGGTAGACTACCCCTTGGGCGTTGACTGCAACACCAATCCCAGTCTCGTTGAAATTGCCTTTAATATTGGCTAGGTGTCCTGAGCTTTGGAGCCAACTTTGCACCGCGCGTGTCGCAGAGTCTCTATCTTGGTTGTAAGCAACGTTTTCACTTGCAGATTTGTAAGGCATATTCAACGCTTTTGTGCGCTGATCAAATCCCTGATGGCTAAAGGGAACTTTACCACTAGCCATGTTTTGGCTGTGAATCCTAGCTTGCTCGTCAATACTAGCGTTCCGGGTTAGTGGTTTTAAGTTTTGAGACTGTCTGTATTGATTAATCTGCTGAAAAACTGACTGTTCTATAGAAGCTGTGTTGCCATTACTTTGCCCACCTGATGGACTTTGAGGGTTGTTTTGCCCAGTTGGGGGATTTTGAGGGTTGTTTTGCCCAGTTGAGGGACTTTGAGGATTGTTTTGCCCAGTTGAGGGATTTTGAGGGTTGTTTTGCCCAGTTGAGGGATTTTGAGGGTTGTTTTGCCCAGTTGAGGGATTTTGAGGGTTATTTTGCCCAGTTGAGGGATTATATGGTCTTTGAGGATAAGATTGTCTGGGAACTTGGATAGGACGACGATTGTATCGTCTGGGAAAACTATATTGCGCGAGAAGATTATCGCTGGAGATGAATGAAGACTTGGGCGCAGGAGCCTGATTTTGTAGAGAAACTGCACTCGCTCCACTGGTGAGAGCGAAAGTTCCTAACGCAACAGCGTAAATTGTTGTTTTAAGCATTTTCAAGGCCAGACTAGTTGCTGAAAGTAAACTTCCAGTTCATCTAAACAAACCGCCTTAAATTGAACAAATTTGCTGTGGCTTTGTATATCTTTGGTTCTACCCCTATCCCTTTGAATATTCTCTGATAACTTTTAAATCCATAGATTTTCATGAATGAGAGGGCGATCGCTCGAATCGCCCTCTACCATTAGTCTGGTTTTTCGCTAAATTTTCCAGAAAATCGCCTGAAAACTGCCCGCGTAAATCTATTACTCTTCAGCAAAATATCTGTCTTTAGATAGATTTATTGTGGAATTAAAAACTTAGCTACAGTTTGCACATCCTTGTCACCACGTCCAGAGCAGTTAATAACAATGCGGGGACTACCGTCAAGTTGGGGACAGAGGGTTTCGAGGTAGGCGATCGCATGGGCTGTTTCTAGCGCGGGAATAATTCCTTCCAACCGAGACAATCTCTGGAATGCTGCCAACGCTTCCTCATCAGTCACACTATAATATTCAGCCCGATTAACATCTTTCAAGTAGCTATGTTCTGGTCCCACGCCAGGGTAATCTAACCCTGCACTAATCGAGTGTGCCTCAATTACCTGTCCATCCTCATCTTGCAGTAGATAGCTCATAGCTCCATGCAATACACCAACCCGTCCTTTTGTCAAGGTAGCGGCGTGTTTTTCTGTATTCACACCTTCTCCGGCTGCTTCTACCCCAATTAACCTAATAGATGGCTCATTGACAAACTCATAAAATAATCCCATCGCGTTGGAACCACCACCCACACAAGCCAACAGAATATCGGGTAAACCACCCCATTTTTCCAAAGCCTGAGTGCGAGTTTCTTGTCCAATTACCGCATGGAAATCTCGTACCATCATGGGGTAAGGATGAGGTCCCGCTACCGAACCCAAAATATAATGTGTGGTTTCTACATTCGTCACCCAATCCCGAATTGCCTCAGATGTAGCATCCTTGAGTGTTCCTGTTCCAGCCGCTACCGGACGAACTTCAGCCCCCATCAACCGCATTCTAAACACATTCAAGGCTTGGCGTTCCATATCGTGAACGCCCATATAAATCACGCATTCCAGCCCAAAGCGAGCGCAAACTGTAGCTGTTGCCACACCATGCTGTCCAGCGCCAGTTTCAGCGATAATGCGCTGTTTACCCATGCGCTTGGCTAACAATACCTGACCAAGAGCGTTATTAATTTTGTGAGCACCTGTATGATTTAAGTCTTCTCGTTTTAAGTAAATTTGCGCCCCTGTGCCATCTGGTCGAGCATAATTAGCTGTCAAGCGTTCAGCAAAATATAATGGTGTCGCACGCCCTACGTAATCTCGCAGCAGTTGTTGTAGTTCGGCTTGAAAATTTGGTTCATTACGGTATTGCTGATAAGCTGATTCTAATTCAGCCAAAGCCGGCATCAAGGTTTCCGGCACATACTTACCGCCAAAGCGTCCAAAGCGTCCTTGGGTATCGGGAACCTGAGAAGTTGCGGGAAAATTTGGAGAAAGGGGAGTTGTAGTCACGGAATGATTTTTGATGATGGGATAGACTTAATTATTATAGGAAAGTCTGAAGCACATAGGATACGATGTCTTAACTGACAAAATGCCTTAATTTTAATTTTTCTAAAACAGAGATTTTATGTCTTCTTCCAATTCCAAATCTTCTGACAAGCACTTTGTCTACCGCGAATTTGGCAACGGTATCTCCCCAGCCACAGAAAGACCGACACCAGAATTACCACCACAACAACAAAACGTCAGAGTACAGGCTACCCGCGCCGGACGCAAAGGTAAAACTGTCACCGTGATTACTGGGTTTCAAACTAAACCAGAAATATTGGCAGATTTAGTCAAACAGTTAAAAACTCAGTGCGGTACAGGTGGCACAGTTAAAGATAATGAGATTGAAATTCAAGGCGAACACAAACAAAAAATTTTAGACATTTTGATTAAGCTAGGCTACAAAGCCAAAATTAGTGGCGGTTAATTAAAAGGAGACAGAAATGGATTTAATTCGGATTTTATGTGCGATTTTCTTACCACCTTTGGGAGTATTTTTACAAGTCGGTATAGGTAAGGATTTTTGGATTAATATACTTTTGACGTTTTTAGGTTATATTCCTGGAATTGTTCATGCAGTGTGGGTAATTGCGAGAAAATAATTCATAATTTGTAATTAAAGGCTCTTTTATCTAGAGATTCAATTACAGATGTATTTGGCTTTCTGTAGGCTATGAAAAAGCCCGAACTAATCAAAAATTAAATTCAGATAAAAAGCCCCACTCAAATTAAAATTTGAGTGGGGCTTTATTTTTACCAAATTAATTTCTGTCTGGTAATTTTGGCTATCAAAATCCTACAAGTCAGGAGGCAAGATTACTGTATCAATCGCATGGATTACGCCATTAGAGGCTTTGATATCTGCCTGTACTACCTTAGCATCGTTGACGCTGACACCTTGATTATCAACTTTGATATTAATTGCGCCACCCTCGGCACTTTTAACTTCACCAGATTTCAAATCAGTGGATAACACACTACCAGGAACAACATGATAAGTAAGTACCTTGAGTAATACTTCTTTATTTGCTGGTTGCAACAATGCTTGTAAAGCATCTGGTGGTAATTTAGCAAACGCAGCATCAGTAGGTGCAAAAACTGTTAGGTTATCTTGTCCTTGTAAAGTTTCTGTTAATCCAGCTGCTTTTAATGCTTTGTTTAGCGTTGTGAAGGAGTTATTTGATTCCACCAATGCTAATAAGTTTTGACCTTGAGTGTCGGTTGTTCCTGCTGCTGGTGGAGTTGTACCTGGTGTTTCAGTGGTGGGTTGTGTTGCTGGAGGAGTAGTCTGAGTGGGTGTGGTGCGACTACCACGGTTGTAAGGAGGCTCATTAAAAATACTTGGTCTAGTGTTCTGTGCTATCTGTTTTTTATTATTGGCATTTGCCTCTATACGTAGACTCTGATTATCGGGAGCTTGGTGGAAATTAGTAGGATTGGGATTTAATGCTTCTCTGGCTCCAGATGGTAAGGTAATGAAGAGGCTTACGCCTGCTAAACTCACTACACTTGCCAAATTTGTCAGGAGTTTGCTATGATTCACCCTCATAATTTCTCTTTGTTTTGAATTTGAATTAGATTACATAAAGATTTATAACATTTTACAACAAACAAAATCTAACCACAGAAGTAATATTTTTATTTAAAAATATGCGGGGTAAGTAGGTAAGATTCTATAATTCTATAACTAAGTTATGTAGGACTGGTATTTGATTTTTGAAATACACATAGGTTAAGTTAGTCAATGCTAACCATATTCGGGTTTTTGAGAGTATTGCTCACCCACCATATACTTAGACATCAATTCTACTAGAATTTTTAAAAATTCCCTAAATAATATATATAGAAATCCAATTTTATTTCTGCATTTACTCGCTTAGGTAGGCAATGAACAATAAAAAACAAACCTCTTTGCAAGGTACACTCTACGGGTATTTCAAAAATAAAATAGGATGTTATGACTTGAATAAAATTTATTTGTCAATTTCTGAATAGACTATTCTGGGAAATTTTGGAATTGTCTAGAATTAATAAGAGGTTATTTATAAAGTAAAAATAAAATTAATTTAGGGTATGGTAGAACCATAGTTCTACAGCACTTCCCGGTGTTATGAGGTACAATAACAGCAATTAGTCAATCAGTTTTTTATTAGTTTAAAATTCTCCCAGCATTTGCAATCACTTTAATATTTTACCTTGATTTTATGTGTGGTGACTCCATTAATCAATTGAAGAATTAAGATATCAGGAAAATGCAGATATAGTCAAAAATTCTTCCCAAAAATAGACTTTATTTTGCCAAGAAATCCGAGAATAAATTAATTATTTAATCAGAAAATTTACTAGAAGTGAAGTTACAATTAGAATGTTGATAAAATACTCAGTAATCAGGTATACATCATGTTGGAATTATACCAATGGGAACTATCTCAATACTCAGAAAAAGTGCGGCTAATTCTAGATTACAAAGGTTTAGAATACCGCAAAATTGAAGTGACACCAGGAGTTGGACAAGTAGAATTATTCCGGTTGACTGGACAAAAACAAGTACCAGTATTGAAAGATGGGAATAGATATATTCCAGATTCTACAGCGATCACCAAGTATTTAGACTTACAATATCCAGACCGTCCCTTGATACCACAAGATCCCAAACAAAGGGGTTTAACTTTATTAATAGAAGAATGGGCTGATGAATCAATCGGCATCAAAGGTAGAAAAGCACTATTTTCTGCTATCAGTCAAGACCAAAATTTCCGCAAATCTTTGTTACCTACCTCAACACCAGACGTTCTGAAAACCTTAGTTGAAGGCGTACCCAGTGATTTTCTTAGGGTCTTAGGGTTTGGAGTCGGTTATAGTCCAGACGTAATTAAGTCAGCGATCGCAGATTTAAAACAAGACCTAGAAGCGCTTACACTAATATTAGCAGATAGTCCTTATTTAACTGGGGATGAACCTACCTTGGCTGATTTAGCTGTAGCAAGTTTATCAATATTGTTAAAATTCCCTGAAGGCCCCTATCTAGACTTACCCGCAAGTATTAGAGGTAAAGGCGTGCCATCATTAGCCGATAACCCTGATTATGCTCCCTTTTTCGCCTGGCGCGATCGCCTCTACACCCAATTCCGCAAACCATTAATTGGTCCATCCCCCACAGGTGGCGCACCAACATCTATTCAGATTGAGTAAATGATGGGAGTGGGGAGTAAGGGAGTAGGGGGAGAAGAGAATTAATAGACCATTGACTAATGACTAATGACTAATGACCAATGACAACTTACTACAACCATTAGGTTCAGTAATCCAAGGTTCTCTCACTGGGGGTTTAGAAGTGCGCTTACACCCGGATATTTCCGTTGAAGATATGCGGGTGGGTAAGTTTTTGGTAGTCCAAGGGATGCGATCGCGGTTTTTCTGTATGCTGACAGATGTAGCCTTAGGAACTGCTAATGCACGCATTATTGCTAGTCCACCCAGTTGGGAGGACACTTTTTTACGGGACGTTTTAGCCGGGAGTGGGACTTATGGAACAATTAACCTCTCACCGATGCTGATGTTCACCCCTGAATCCGATGAGTCTTTGACAACAACAGATGGTAAATCAGTAAATCCTTTTGTTCCATCTTCTACAGGTTTGGCTTCTTTTCAACCCCAAACCAGTACCACGATGGAATTACTCCCAGTCAAAACCATCCCCAGTCACTTCAGTCAAGTTTACGAAGCCAGCGTTGACGATTTTCGCCGGGTGTTTGGTTGGGAAGATGACATCAACAGAAAAAACTTTTCCATCGGTAAACCCTTGGATATGGATGTCCCTGTTTGTATTGACTTAAACCGCTTTGTCGAACGCAGTAACGGCGTATTTGGTAAATCTGGTACTGGTAAATCTTTCCTCACGCGCTTACTTTTAGCTGGTGTGATTCGCAAGAATGCGGCGGTTAACTTGATTTTTGATATGCACTCTGAATATGGTTGGGAAGCAGTAGCGGAAGGAAAGAACGTCAACACCGTTAAGGGACTCAAGCAACTGTTTCCGGGTAGAGTCGAAGTGTATACCCTTGACCCTGAATCAAGCAAGCGCCGGGGTGTAAGGGATTCTCAAGAACTCTATCTGAGTTATGAGCAAATCGAAGTCGAAGACGTTAAATTATGTAGTCGAGATTTAGGCTTATCGGAAGCTGCTTTAGATAATGCCAATATCTTATATAGTGAGTTCGGCAAATCTTGGATTGTCCAGTTGCTGAATATGACTAATGAAGAAATTGAAATGTTCTGTGAGGAGAAACGGGGACACAAAGGTTCAATTATGGCGTTACAGCGAAAGCTGTTGCGTTTAGATGGACTTAAATATATGCGGGCAGTTTGCCCACAGAATTATATTAGTAAAATATTGCAGTCCTTAGAAGCTGGGAAAAATGTAGTTATAGAATTTGGTTCCCAATCAAATATGCTCTCCTATATGTTAGTGACTAACATGATCACCAGACGGATTCACGAGCATTACGTCAAGAAAGCCGATAAGTTCTTGCAAAGCAAAAATCCCAGCGATCGCCCCACGCCATTAATGATTACAATAGAAGAAGCCCATCGCTTCCTCGACCCAGCAATAGTCCAAAGCACTATCTTTGGGACAATCGCCCGTGAACTGCGTAAATATTTCGTAACACTACTAGTGGTTGATCAAAGACCCTCAGGGATAGATAATGAAGTTATGTCCCAAATTGGGACACGCATCACCGCCCTGCTCAATGATGACAAAGACATTGATGCAATCTTCACCGGCGTATCGGGGGCTGGTGGTTTAAGGTCTGTATTAGCCAAACTAGACTCCAAGCAACAAGCATTGATTTTAGGTCACGCTGTACCTATGCCCGTAGTAGTACGAACCCGTCCCTATGACTCTAGCTTCTACTCTGAAATTGGTGACGCAGCTTGGGAAGAAAAACCAGACGCAGAAGTATTCGCAGCTGCTGAACTAGCCAAAGCCGATTTGGGATTCTAAAAAAAAGCAGGGGGAGCAGGGGGAGCAGGGGAAGTAAAGAAGAATGACAACTAACAACTGACAACTAACAACTAACTACGTAAGTAGTAAAGTCTGATCTCATAGAGTTCGGTTATCTCCCTACTGGCAGGCAACAGAAGAGGAGGTTTTCGCGTCACTATAGGTATAGTTAGCTTTTATAAGGAATTGAAAAAGTTTTTTTATAAAAAAGGCAATTTTACATTATAATCTATATCCTTCTTTGGACTACTTTACTATCTACCTGATTTGTCTTAATATAAAACTAAGTGGAACTCATACTGACTTCGGATTGAACAGTTGCTGCCAGTAACTGAAAGAGAGAATTCTGGAAAATCGACCACTGTGCTTGTAAGACATTAAACAATTGTCGGATGGTAGGGGAACCTATCTCAAGGAAGCGCCTTCTAAAAAACGGATACATGAAATTGTTTAAGTTTGGTAGCGCCTTGAGTTCTGTGATATACGGTTTAAGTTTCCCAGTTAGATTTGTTACTCAAGATTAATTGTGTTTACGGAGTAGAGGACAACGCACCAATGCCTACTGTTAACACCCACACAGAAGACACAAATACCAAATTCACGGCTGATATGGTGCGAACCTATCTGCGAGAAATTGGTCGTGTACCCCTGCTCACCCGTGAGCAAGAGATTGTTTACGGGAAGCAGGTGCAGCAAATGATGTCGTTAATAGATGCGAAAGAGGCTTTAACCAAAACATTGCAGCGCGAACCCAGTTTACCAGAGTGGGCTGACCACGTTCAAAAGTCTGAAACAGAAGTGAAACAGACTGTAACTCAGGGTAAGCGAGCCAAGCAAAAGATGATTGAAGCGAACCTGCGTTTGGTAGTGGCGATCGCCAAAAAATACCAAAAGCGGAACATGGAGTTTCTGGATTTGATCCAAGAAGGAACTCTAGGACTAGAAAGAGGCGTAGAGAAATTTGACCCGATGAGGGGTTACAAATTCTCAACCTACGCTTACTGGTGGATTCGTCAAGCAATTACCCGTGCGATCGCTCAACAAGGTCGTACTATCAGGCTACCTATCCATATTACCGAGAAACTGAACAAAATCAAAAAAGTTCAGCGTGAACTAGCTCAAACTTTGGGACGTTCTCCTTCACCTGCGGAAATTGCCAAAGAATTAGAACTAGAACCAGCTCAGATTCGTGAGTATCTGAACATGGCGCGTCAACCAGTTTCCCTAGATGTGAAAGTTGGTGACAACCAAGATACAGAACTGCAAGAAATGCTCGAAGATGACGGTCCTTCCCCTGAGTATTACACCACTCAAGAATTCTTGCGCCAAGACCTAAACACCCTGTTGGCAGAACTTACACCCCAACAGAGAGAAGTCGTAGCTTTGCGCTTCGGTTTACTAGATGGTAACGAAATGTCCTTGGCGAAAGTCGGCGAACGATTGAATCTCAGTCGTGAACGCGTCCGCCAATTAGAACATCAAGCACTTGCTCATCTGCGTCGCCGTCGAGCCAATGTTAAAGAATACGTCGCCAGCTAATCTTACAGACGTAGCAGCGCTACGTCTCATAATCAGACTTTCAGCCTCCTAAATTCAGGGGGCAATTTTTTATATAAATTAAGGATATGAGGACTTTAAGCAAGCCAATAACCCACGTGCAAATTCTCTAAAATTCAGCAACAAATACAAACTTCCATGAAGAGTTACGTAGTTTTCTTGGCTACGCAGGATAAGTCTAGCCGTAGGAGTACTACGAATTACAAATTGATAATTACGGTTGCGCTACTTGCTACTACCTGATAAATGTCACCCTATTGTTTTGGAACATTTATTTTATTGGAAAAAATATTTTTACTTTTCCGAAATAGAAATACTTGCTGTTGTATATCTCTATGTGCTGACAAAAATCTCTTTAAATTAAGAAATTTAACAGCAACATATCAAAATGTGTGAATGATTAGATTGCTAGTTTACATCATCCTATAGATTGAATCTGTTAGGTGAAGCAGAATTTTCTTAATCGCTGATAATTTAGAATTACCTGCTGAAAATCTAAAAAACCGTCGTTTTTCCAAAGTATTCTTTCTAGAGAGTATAAATCAGACCTTTGACCGAGCCTTAAACGTTACAAATTTAATTATGGTTTAAGACAAGTTGGAGAGGCAGTCGTTAAGTTTGTCACAGGAGGAGTCGGGTGCTTAACAATATTTCTAAATTTTTACCCTTACGTCAGTTGAGAATTCCCGCCATTGGTCTACTTTTCACCCTTGGTATGGTGGGTGAACAAATTAAGCCAGTGCTGAGTAGGGAAGTTGTAGTAATGTCTACCTCTACAACGTTATCGACTAATGGTGTGCAAGATAGTTCCCAAACTCCTCTTTTAGTTAGCTTAAGCGAAGTTCGTGAAGATAGGGAAACCAGTTCAGCGCAGAATGTTAAAACAACAGCGCTAAGAAGTAATCAAAAAGCTGAAAAAAAACCAGCGATCGCGCCAAAATTTAGTTTGCCAAAAAAAGATGGCATTTATCTTTATGGTCAATCACCACAACCAGACCAAATAGGGCAAGGGTACATTCTGTTCCAAAAACGCCAAGGTAGGTTATTAGGCGCATTGTATATGCCTAACTCTGAGTTTAGCTGTTTTCAAGGCGCAATCAACCAGTCAGGCAATTTAGCGATGACTGTTACTGGTACACCAGATGCAAGTGCGTCACTTGAGGTATCAGCAGCCAGTACATTACCCAGATTTTCAGATGATCAGCCAACTAGTTACGCTTATTCTCTAGCACTGCAAGACTATCATCAAATTAATACCATTAGTGCTAATGATCGCCGCATTCTGCAAATGTGCAGTCAATAGTCAGTGATTAATATTCAATCCCTGGTTGCGCCTTGACGTTTTGGTCACGAAAAGGATGTTTAATTAGAGTCATTTCTGTAACTAAATCTGCGCGTTCGATGAGGGCGGCTGGTGCGCCTCTACCTGTGAGGATTACGTGTTTACTGGGGGGTTTGTCAGCTAAACCGGCTAGTACCTCATCTACACTCAAATAGCCCATTTTGAGGGCAATATTAATTTCATCGAGTAGCACTAACTGGAAATTGGGGTCGCGGATGAATTCTAATGATTTTTCCCACGCGGATTGGGCTTTGTCAATATCGCGATCGCGGTCTTGGGTGTCCCAGGTAAAGCCTTCTCCCATTGCGTGAAACTCTATCTGGTCTTCCCAATAGCTAAATACTTTTTTTTCTGAAGGTTCCCAAGCACCCTTGATGAATTGGACGATCGCTACTTTATACCCATGACCGAGCGATCGTAATACCATACCCAATGCTGCTGTAGTTTTGCCTTTACCGTTACCAGTGTTAACAATAATTAACCCTTTCTCTGGCACAGCTTGTGATATGCGCTGCTCCTGTACTTCCTTGCGGCGCTGCATTTTTGTGCGGTATTGTTCATCAGAAAGGTTTTGGGTTGATGCCATTATTTCATCAATGAGACGCTCAATTTCCTTATCTGATTCTAATGCTTCTGGTGTATCGCTTGTCATCAAATTCATCAGGAAATACAGAAAATAAATGTTGCAACTAACAAAACCAAGAAAATTTTGTGATGGGATTAATTAGCACTTGAGGCGAATCAGGCAGAGAAACAAGAAAAATTTACGAATAAAAAATGCAGCTAATTGTTGTGTAACGGATCTAGAACTATGAGATTTAGCTGATATTTCTACAATACAGAAATTATTGACTAGCCACGTTCGTAAAGAACGTTTTTGTATTTGACATTTAGCACAAATGATAGAAATGCAAAAAACCTTACCCTGTAAGGATAAGGTTGTAGATTGATATTGATGGCTAGAATCCTCAATCATTCAGTCCAACACAGTTATTATTTCTCCAATGGTTATAGTATTGGGCTAATTTATCTCAAAGGTAATGAAGTAACTCCACGTTGTCAGTTATACCGGCAATATTTCTCGGAAAAGTTAGGCTTGATGAACTGAATTTTAAGTGTTGTACATTCTTAAAGCCGAATTTTTTTGGTGATTTCTGATGATTGTGAACCAAATCCTCCGCCTCCAGGGGTTTCTATCACAAAAACATCCCCAGGCTTCATTTCTACTGTAGCTGTACTATCTAAGTTTTCTTTGGTTCCATTGTGACGTTGTATCCAGTTGCGTCCCACTTTTCCTGCTTCTCCACCATTCAAGCCAAAGGGAGGAACCAGCCGATGATTAGAGAGAATATTAGCTGTCATGGGTTCTAAAAAACGGATACGCCGCACTACTCCATCACCGCCTGAATATTCTCCTTTGCCACCACTATGGGAACGCAGACTAAAGCTTTCTACAAGTACAGGGTAGCGGGTTTCTAATACTTCTGGATCAGTCAGGAGGGAGTTAGTCATGTGGGTGTGAACTGCATCCGTACCATCAAAGTTAGCTCCTGCGCCAGAACCACCGCAGATAGTTTCATAATATTGATAGCGATCGCTCCCAAAAGTAAAATTATTCATTGTTCCTTGAGAAGCAGCCATTACACCCAACGCACCATATAAAGCATCAACAATGGTTTGGGAAGTTTCCACATTACCTGCTACTACTGCTCCTGGATAGGTTGGGTTCAACATACAGCCTTCAGGAATGATAATTTCTAAAGGTTTCAAACACCCAGCATTTAGAGGAATATTATCATCAACTAGAGTTCGGAAGACATATAAAACTGCTGCTTGTGTTACGGCTTTAGGAGCGTTAAAATTACTATTCAACTGTCGAGATGTGCCAGTAAAATCAATCTTAGCCCGGCGATGTTTCCGGTCTATTTTCACTTGGACTTGAATTTTAGCTCCACTATCCATCTCATAAGAAAACGAGCCATCGTTGAGTACATCAATTACCCGTCTCACTGATTCTTCAGCATTATCTTGGACAAATTTCATATATGCTAGGACTGTTTCTAGTCCATATTGAGCAACCATTTTATGAAGTTCTTTAACTCCCCTTTCATTAGCAGCAATCTGTGCTTTGAAATCAGCTACATTCTGATCAGGATTACGTGCAGGATAAAGATGATTGGCTAAGAAATTTTTGACTAGATTTTCTTGAAAATTTCCCTGTTTAACTAAGAGAAAATTATCAAAAAGAATACCTTCTTCTTCCACTGTAGTACTGTGGGGAGGCATAGAACCTGGAGTAATACCACCGATATCTGCTTGGTGTCCGCGAGAAGCAACGAAAAAGAGGGGGGTGGCGGTGAGAGTAGTTTCGCTAGTTTCTGGGAATACGGGAGTAATAGCTGTGACATCAGGGAGGTGGGTTCCGCCGTTATAGGGATTATTAGATAGATAGACATTTCCTGACTTGATTGTGTCGCTTTTATCATGAATGAGACTACGAACACTTTCACTCATTGACCCCAAATGTACAGGAATATGAGGGGCATTCGCGACTAATAATCCTGATGAATCGAAAATCGCACAGGAGAAATCTAGCCTTTCTTTAATATTGACTGATGCGGCGGTGTTTTGCAGAACAATTCCCATTTGTTCGGCAATAAATTGATAGAGATTTTTAAATATTTCTAAACGGACGGGATCTGGTTGAGATATTGTGTACATTTTTGCATCCTATGTGTTGGAAACCCATATTTTGCCTGAGTCGATATGCTTGAAATCATGCCCTCCACAGGTTGTTTTATCAAAATCATCATTGTTAGGATTTTTTCTGAGCCAGGAGAATCAAAAACCAAGGTTTAGTGGATAGTTTTTCATAGGCTTGAGGATAGTGTTGTTGACACTCTTCTGTAGGACGTGGCTCAACAATCTTTTGCATGACAAACCCTGCACTAGTAAGAGCAGAAGTCATTGCACTTAAGGGACGGCGATAAAAGCGTACACGAACAGATGTACTTCCATAGTTTTGCCAAGAGTCTTCTAAAAAATCCGTGGCGAAATAATCAACTTTTTCAAAAAGTTGAAAATCCATAAAAGGATGATGAGTCGAAAATAAAAGCAAGCCTTCAGGCGATAAAATGCGGTAAAACTCTTTTAAAACAGCTTCCCAATCTCTTAAATAATGTAGAGTTAAAGAGCTTAGTACTAGATCAAACGAATTATCCTTTAAAAAGGTTAAGGGTTTACTCAGGTCAGCTTGGTAAACTTGAACCCTGTTTTCTAGTCTTCGCTTTGTCAGTTGCACCATTTTTTCACTGATGTCAATAGCTACAACATCAGCACTACGATTGACTAACCATTCAGAATAGATTCCGCCTGCACAACCAGCATCCAATACTCGCTTAAATTTGATATCAGACAAAATTGAGAACATAGCTGGTCTTTCGTAGTAAGCATTGTGGGAACTTGACTCTGTAAGCTTTACATAAGCTTCTGCAAATGCTTCATAGTCATTAAAAGCTATATACTCTTCCTTCTTATCTAAACTCATATTCAAATTTGAGTTGCTGTGTCATTCTCTGGACGCTATCCATTGTAATATCGGGGGTGACAAAAATAGGAGCAGATGTGGCGGCGATCGCAATTTATAAATGTTGTAAAATTAAATGATTTCTTTCAGTTAATCTTGCTTGCCATTCAGGTTCAACTACAATCGTGCTGATTTTTTCGATGATGATAGCTGGGCCGCTAATAATATCTTCTAGTTGTAAACTTTCCCGATGATAAACAGGTGCATCATGCCATTTTTCTGCTGTAAACATTCGTACTATTTCAACAGATTTAGGTGATTCATTAATAGAAATATTACGAGTAATTAATGGTTCTTCCAGAGTAGTCATTTTTTGAATTATTTCTACCGAAATAGATTCAACAATTATTTTTTTTGCTGACTGAGTAAAACCATAACGAGATTTATGCTCTACCTCAAATTCTTGTTTCATTACTGTTATATCTGAGAAGAAATTAACTGTTAAGGTAGAGTTAGTACCTTCATATTTTAAATTAACTTTTTGGATTACTTCTTCGACACTGATTTGACCATCTGTTAATTCACCTCTAGCTTGAGTTTCTAACAATTCTATTAACTGCATCAGTTGAGGAATTAATTCTTCACTTAGAGGTTGTTCTACGCCTCCGACTCTGGTAGCTCTAACATCAGCTAATCCCATACCATACGCTGAAAGAACCCCAGAATAAGGGTGAATAAATATCTTTTTCATGCCTAATGTATCAGCAATTAAACAAGCAACTTGTGCGCCCGCGCCACCAAAACAACATAGAACATAATCAGTGACATCATAACCCCGTTGCAAACTAATTTTTTTAATCGCATTTGCCATATTTTCTACTGCAATCGCCATAAAACCAGCTGCTACTTGTTCTGGTGTACGATGAGTTCCTGTGACATTGCTAATATCGTGGGCTAATTGGTTAAATTTTTTAATGACAATATCTTTATCTAGAGGTAAATTGCCATCATTCCCAAAAACCGAAGGAAAATATTGGGGATGAATTTTACCTAACATCACATTGGCATCTGTGACAGCTAAAAGTCCACCACGCCGATAGCAAGCAGGCCCTGGATTTGAACCTGCTGATTCTGGCCCGACACGATAACTAGAACCATCAAAAAATAAAATTGAACCGCCGCCAGCAGCAATAGTATTAATTGCTAATACGGGAACTCGCATCCTCGCTCCAGCAATTTCGGAATCTAATTGGCGTTCATATTCTCCTTTAAAATGGGCAACATCTGTACTTGTACCGCCCATGTCAAAGGTAATTACTAACTCAAAACCTGCTCTTTTACTAGTTTGAACTGCACCGACGATACCACCAGCCGGCCCACTTAAGATGCTATCTTTTCCCTGAAATCTATCAGCATCAGTTAAACCGCCATCAGACTTCATAAACATTAATTTAACATCAGGTAACTGCTTGGCTATTTGATTAACATAACGCCGCAAAATCGGAGTTAAATAAGCATCTACAACAGTTGTATCTCCCCGGCTCACTAACTTCATTAAGGGACTAACTTGATGGGATATGGAAATTTGAGTAAAGCCAATTTCTTGAGCAATTTGGGCTACTTGTTGTTCGTGGGTGGGATAGCGATCGCTGTGCATGAAAACAACTGCACAACTACGAATTCCGGTGTGATAAACTGCTTGTAAGTCTTTTTTGACTTGTTCAAGATTGACAGGTTTTAATTCATTTCCTATGGCATCATAGCGTTCGTCTACTTCAATTACCTGTTCATACAGCATTGTGGGTAAGATAATTTGCCGGGCAAAAATATTTGGGCGATTTTGATAGCCAATTCGCAACGCATCTTTAAATCCTTTGGTAATGAGTAGGACAACCCTATCTCCTTTTCTTTCTAACAGTGCGTTTGTAGCTACTGTTGTCCCCATTTTGATTACTTCTATAGTGTTATGGGGAATGGGTTCATTATTGGAAATTCCTATGATATCTCGAATACCTTGGATAACTGCATCTTGATATTGTTCAGGATTCTCAGAAAGTAATTTATATACTATTATCCATTCTTGGTTAGAAAGAGGAACAATCAGAAAACGTTCTCTATACCTTGAAAGCCTATCTACAATTGTCTGATTATTCGTAACAGCGACAATATCTGTAAATGTACCACCCCGATCAGCAAATACTTTTAACATTTCTTTATATATAGCAGAGGACAAATTATGGGGAACAGGTGACAGTATTAAAAGTCTCTTGGTTCTGTTTTTAACCAAATTTGGGGGTTTAAGTCCCCTGTTTCTAGCTAATCTTGTTGGGAATACACACGATCTCACTGTTAAAAGAAGCAGGGGAGCAGGGAGCAAAGGAGAAGACTAAGACGGAGCTTGTACTCCCGCCCCAGTTCAAGCGCCCTAGAAGGGCGGGGCTTTGTACCCCTGCTCCGCTTGCTCCGCCCAGAGGGGAAGGGCTTATTCCCTGACTTTTCACGGGATCTGGAAAACCCCTCTCCAAACCTCTCCCCTACAAGGCTACGGTGTACACACAAGTTTGCCCAGAGCGAGTTTCCAGCCAAAAAAAGTGGATTCAAATTGCTCAAGACCGCGAACCAAAGTAGTAATACCAGGAGGTTTTTGA
>NZ_JACJRF010000040.1 GCF_014697105.1 Anabaena subtropica FACHB-260
GATATCGGGCATGGGCTGATTGTGGTTTTTGAGTTGTCGTTGTGAGAGACAATAACTCTACTACATCGGCCCTCTCTCTTCATCCTCTTATTTTGGCTAAGGTATTGCCAAAAGCATTGGAATGAATTAAAGAAAATAGCTGATAGTGATGGTAACGATGAAGTCAGCTTAGATGAATGGTACAAATACAGCGAGAACATTATTAATGACCAGAAGCAATTTGATCAATACGTAATTGATTCAACCAGCCGACTTGTAGAGTTAATCGATAGTGATAATGACGGTAAACTTACTCTAGAAAATTACAAGCGGTTCTTCACGGCTTATGGTTTAGGAGCAAGTGAAGAAGAGGCAATCTTTAAAAAGCTTGACACAAATGGTGATGGTTTTGTTACAAAGGACGAAGTTTTAAAGCTTGTCCGAGAGTTCTATCTCTCTCAAGATGAAAATTCTCCTGGTAACTGGATTCTTGGTAAATTTTAATAATTGCTTGGCTGGCACTTTTCCTTAACCCTTTTATCTCACTCTGGAACAAAATCTTGATTTTTCGTTAACTAAAATCATGAAGAATTGTCATTTTGTTCAAGATTGATCAAAGAGTAGTAGGAGTCTCCAAAGTATGATTCGTAGATGGCTGGATTTATTAAAATTCAGCCATCTAGTAAAGAGAAAAACTTTACGTCTGGATCTAATATGAAAGAGGATAAAGATAGTACCTACACTCGATCAATAACTAAAAAGTATAGTCGTTTCAATAATATTTTTTTGCAAAACTATGATTGAGTTTTTGATGCTTTCACTCTTCGATGAAAAACGATCGCGGGGTATTTTGTGACTTATATTAATTGTCCAAAAGTAGGCTATAGATGATGCCGAGAAGACTTAGTAATTGATATGTTACAACATTTTAGAGAACTAGTATTTCTGACATCTACTTTAGAGCTTGTTATAGCAAACTTATAAAGCGAGTCTTATGATTCTAAGTCAAGAACGAGCAACCCTCGAAAAGTTTTTTCCAGGATTGGACGCAGTTCTTATAAATATTCCTCTGCTAGAAATGGAAAGCCGAAATAATCCTGCTTTCCAAGTTTTTAGGGAATTTGGTGGGCCTGGTTTATTAATCCCAACCGAGTATGCTGGTTTAGGAGCGTCTCCACTCCAAGCTATTCGTATTCTACGTGCAATTGCAAGTCGTTCTCCTTCGTTAGCAGTTGCAACGACTATGCACCATATCACAGTAGTTATGACTCAGGTGATGATCACTAATCAGCCTGGTTTTGCTCTACTAGAGCGTGTTGCTCGACAAAACCTCTATTTTGCTTCTGGTTTTGCAGAAGGACAAGTAGGACAAAACATACTTGCTTCATGTATGCAAGTCAAAGAAACTGTGGGTGGTCTAATCATCAGTGGTAGCAAGAAGCCTTGTAGTTTGTCTAGGTCTATGGACTTGATGGCTGCTAGTGTTATGCTTCCAGCACACCAAGGAGACGAAGATGAATTAGTAATGGTAATTATCCCAGCGAGTGAACCAGGTGTAGAGCGCTACCCTTTCTGGGAAACTTGGCCTCTTGCAGGAACAGAAAGTGATGAGGTCAGACTTCAAGAGGTTTATGTACCCAAAGAATGTATTTACTATATGGGTAAGCCTGGTCATTTAAATTCGGTACAGGCTCAGACATTTATTTGGTTTGAACTATTCATCTCAGCTGCTTATCTTGGCATTGCTAGTGCTTTAGTTGAGCGTGTATTCAAAGATGGCAAAGGTATACCTTCTGAGCGTGTTTTACTAGCAACAGAGGTGGAAGGTGCAATGGCTGCACTTGAGGGTTTGGCTTATTCCATAATGAATGGAGATAAAGATGAGAAAACAGTAGCGAAATCTCTATTTGTACGTTACTTGGTTCAACGTGCGATCGCATGTGTCACAACGCAGGCTGTAGAAATTTTAGGTGGTATGTCATTTCTTAAATCATCTGAGGTTGCTTACCTACTTGCTTCTGTCCATGCTCTTGCATTTCATCCCCCTTCACGCCTCAGTATTTCACCAGCATTAGATAAATATTTATTAGGTGAAACTCTTCTTTTAATGTAAAAAAGGAGAAAATTTAACGCTAAAATTTATTCCTGATTCAAGTAAATTTTCACGATTAAATAATTTTTAAAATGATTAAGGCAATACATCAAGAAAAACATGGCTTTTATTTAATTAATCAAAACCAAAAATTAAATAATTCACTTTTAAAATATAGTAAATATTGTCTTAACAACACAAATTTAGATGATGATTTTTTGGATGTTGTTACTCAATTGTTAACCGGGTTAAAAAAAATATTAATTGATGCAAATTTAACAGATTCGATAAATTCAGAATTCAAAGTTGAATTAGAAATCAATAAAATCCCTACAAAAGGTTGGTCAATTGAAGATGTTATTCAAAATATTATCCTAAATTATTTAGGAAATGTTCCCAATTATTCAGCAGGATATGCTCCTCTAAATGTTATTCCTCCTCCTTTAATACCAGCTATTCTTGCTAAATTTGCTTGTGCTATTATTAATCCAAATTTAGTTTATGAAAGCTATGCTGGAAAAGCCATTGAAGCTGAACAGTTAGCTATTTCACATTTAGCTGAAATTATAGGTTTTGAACCAAAAATATCAGGAGGATATTTTACATCAGGAGGCTCTGCAAGTAATTACTGGGCAGTTAGATGTGCCTTGGAAAAAGCATTCCCTGGTTTAGGCGAAAAAGGCTTTAAAGCCTTTTCTAATCAAGAACCTGTGGTTATACAATCAGTTCTTGGTCATTATACCAATGTCAACGCAGCTCGCTTACTTGGTATCGGCACTGAAAATGTTATATCTGTTTCTGTTACACCTGATTTTAGTATATCTTTGCCAGCTTTCCAATCTCAGATGGAGAAAGCTATCAAAGAAAATAAACAGGTTGTCTGTATATATTTAATTGCTGGACAAACTGATTCTTTTGGTGTGGATGATGTTAAAGGTGTTGTGAGAATTTGCGAAGAATTATGCCGAAAATATCATGTCCCTAAACCTCATATTCATGTAGATGCTGCTGTTGGGTGGGTTTATAGTATATTTAAAAATTATCAAATTACTGATAATTCTTTAGGATTTTCTACAGATACTCTTGATGTTATTCGAAAATTAAACAATTTATATTCTAGTTTATCTTATGCAGATTCTATTACAGTCGACCCACATAAACATGGTTTTACAGCTTATACTTCTAGTGCCTTAATCTTTAAAAATAAACGAGATTTGTTATTACTACAAAAGGATTTCCACGAAACCCCGTATTTTACTGAAGATATCTTCTGCTCATTTCCAGGTGCTTACACGCCTGAAAGTTCTCGTCCAGGAGATGGCCCTTTAATGATTTTAGCTAATTTATATGCGTTGGGTTATGAAGGATACCAAACTATGATTGGTTATGCTATCCAACAAAGCATCATTTTTCAATCTAAATTGCAATTCAGTTTTAAAAATTCTGTCCAAGTTTTAAATCAAAATGTTCCTGGAACAAGCACACTTTGGCGGTTTTATCCACCTGGGATGGAAGCGCAAGAGGCTTACAACAGAGAGTTACTTGGAACTAGTGAAGAAGATTGTAATTTTACTCAAAAAATAAATGAATATAATCACAATTTGTTTGCCAAAAGTAAGAATATGCGAAGTCATAACACACCTATTTTAGGATATTCTCATCAGGTAATTGTCAACAAATCAGGGATGCCAATTAGTGCTTGGAAATGTATAATAATTAATCCTTTTGTTAATATTTTATCAATAATTGATAATTTGCATATTCTCCTAGATATGGTTGTAGAAAATTAATCCATTAACGCCGCCAAAGACTGTTACAAAATTACTGAAATTTTCAAATTTAATTAGTATGACACAATCAGAAAATTTAGTTGCAATCATTGGCATGGCGTGCCGATTTCCTGGGGCTAATAACTATCACCAGTTTTGGAACAATCTTGAGCAAGGAATCAATAGCATTACTGAAGTTCCTGCAAATCGGTGGAATATGGAGAAGTTATATTCTGCAAATCCCCATGAAATTAACAAAAGTATTAGTAAATGGGGTGGATTTATAGAAGATGCAGACAAATTTGATCCCTTGTTTTTTGGTATCTCTCCACGAGAAGCACAAATCATAGACCCTCAACAAAGGTTAATGCTTGAGCTTACTTGGTCATGTCTAGAAGATGCTGGATATTCCCCTACAGACTTATCAGGAGCTAATGTAGGTGTTTTTATCGGAGTTTGTAATTTTGACTATAAAGAATTACTGGAAAAGTACCAAAATCATATTGAAGGTCACATCGCCACCGGTACTTATACTTGTATTATTCCCAATCGTATATCCTACTTTTTCAATTTTCATGGCCCCAGCGTACCTGTAGACACAGCTTGTTCCAGCTCGCTTGTGGCACTTCATCAGGCAATCAATGCGCTGAAAGACAATGAATGTAAGCTAGCGTTAGTCGGTGGAGTCAGTGTGTTGTCTACTCCTACCTATTACGTTTCTTTCAGTAAATTGGGTATGTTATCACCGCAAGGACAATGTAAAACTTTTGATGCGGAAGCGGATGGTTATGTGCGAGGTGAAGGGGCAGGAGTTCTTTTATTAAAATCTCTGAAAAATGCAATTAAAGATAAAGATCATATTTATGGCGTGATTAGAGGAAGTGCTGTTAATCATGGCGGCGCTGCCCGGACTTTAACTTCTCCTAATGCTTATGCTCAATCACAAGTCATTCGCTCTGCATATACAAAGGCAAATATTCCACCTAATACAGTCTCTTACATCGAAACTCATGGTACAGGAACCCCATTAGGAGACCCAATTGAAATTAATGGCATCAAACGAGCATTTACGCAACTCTATCAACACTACAACATTCTCCCATCTCATGAAATTTATTGTGGATTAGGTTCTGTCAAGACAAATATTGGACATTTAGAAGCAGCAGCCGGCATAGCTGGAATAATTAAAGTTTTATTGGCAATGCAGCACAAGAAATTGCCGAAAATAATTAATTATCAGCAACTAAATCCACGAATTAAATTAGATAATAGTCCGTTTTACGTAGTAGAAGAAACAAAAGATTGGCAGCAGTTAAGGACAAAAGAAGGGGACTCGATCCCTAGACGATCTGGGGTAAGTTCCTTCGGTTTCGGCGGTGTTAATGCCCATATAGTTTTAGAAGAAGCACCAGCACCAGATTGTGTAGTGGCGGAAGTTGAGCGCCCTCTCCATGTATTGACGCTTTCGGCAAAAACTGAGGAGGCTCTCAAGGAACTTCTACAGTCTTATCAAAAGTATTTAAAATTAAATTTGGGAATACCACTAGCTGATACGTGCTTTACGACAAATACAGGGCGATCGCATTTTGATTATCGCCTTGCTGTCGTCGCTGAGTCCACCACCCACTTGCAAGCGCAACTACAAGCTTTTGCGGAAAATCAGGAAACTTTTGGTCTATATAGCAACTATCTACATAGAAATAATTCTCCCAAAGTAGCCTTTTTATTCACAGGTCAGGGGTCACAGTACATTGGTATGGGGCGCACGCTCTACAAGACACAGCCGACCTTTCGCGCCACCATTGACCGTTGTGAGGAAATTCTGCGCCCTTATCTAGATGTACCTTTGCTCAAAATTCTTTATCCAGAAGCAGGAGAAACTTCACCCATAGATGAAACAGCATACACTCAACCTGTTTTATTTGCCATAGAGTACGCCTTAGCAGAATTATGGCAGTCTTGGGGAATTAAATCCGCAGCAGTAATGGGTCATAGCGTCGGTGAATACGTAGCCGCTTGTGTCGCAGGGGTCTTCAGCCTGGAAGATGGTTTAAGGTTGATTGCCGCACGCGGACGACTGATGCAAGCGTTGCCTGCTAATGGAGAAATGGTGGCCTTGTTAGCCTCAGAATCTCAGGTTGTGCCAATTATTGCACCTTATGCAGATAAAGTAGCAATCGCTGCCTTTAACAGCCCTGAAAGTGTGGTTATCTCAGGAGAGCGCGATACTGTCCGCTTAGTGGTAGTAAAACTAGAAGCAATGGGAATCAAGGCTACACCTCTACAAGTCTCCCATGCTTTCCACTCTCCCCTCATAGAGCCAATGCTGGCGGAGTTTACGCGGGTGGCAAGTGAGATAACTTATTTCCCCCCGAAAATTGACTTCATTTCTAATGTCACTGGGGAGTTAGCAAAGGCTGAAGTAGCTACAGTTGAATATTGGTGTCAGCATATCCGGCAACCAGTGCGCTTTGCCGCAGGTATGGAAGCTCTGTATCGTGCTGGTTATGAAATTTTTGTAGAATGTGGAGCAAAACCGATTCTACTAGGAATGGGTCGCAAGTGCCTACCAGAAACAGTTGGTCTATGGCTGCCCTCTTTGCGTCCAGGGCAAGAAGATTGGCATCAAATACTCGACAGTTTAAGTCAGCTTTATTTGGCAGGCGTGCAGGTGAATTGGTCAGGCTTTGACCGAGACTATGAGCGACGAAAGGTTGCATTGCCGACATACCCGTTTCAACGCCAACGATACTGGATTGATACAAATCAAAAAGCATCAACTTCCAATTCTCTTCATCCCCTTTTGGGTCAACGGTTACGTTCAGCTCATCAAGATATTTTGTTTGAATCCTCCCTAGCTAGCGATGCACCGGCTTTTCTCCAGCATCATTGTGTTTACGAAAAAGCTGTTTTGCCTGCTGCTGCTTACTTAGAAATGGCGATAGTCGCTGCGATCGCTACGTTCAAATCTGAGAATTTAGTTATAGAGGATGTCATCATCTCTGATGCGCTGATTTTGCCAGCAGAGAAAATCCAAACAGTGCAGTTGATTTTGGGCCAAAACTCTGCGGAGTCTGCATTTAGGATTTATAGCTTGCAATCGGATGATGAATCATGGAAATTACATACCTCCGGCAAGATTGTAGTTAAAGAACAAAAGCCACAACTAGAGCAAGTAAACCTCTGCCAGTTAAGGAGTCGCTGTTTCCTAGAGATATCTGTCAAAGCTTACTATCAACAGTGTCAAGAGAGGGGCATTAATTACGGTGCAAGTTTCCAAGTTATTGAACAACTATGGCGGCAGCAAGGAGAAGCTTTAGGGCGCATTCGGATATCTGAGACATTAGTAGCCGAAGCTTTGGATTATCATCTGCATCCGGTGTTGCTGGATGGTTGCTTGCAAGTGGCGATCGCAGTTTTCCCTGAAACAGTAAAATCAGAAATTTATTTACCCGTAGCCGTAGAACGCTTAGAAGTCTACAACCATCTGGGGCTGAACCTGTGGAGTCATGCTCAGTTACGCCCTGTTAAAGCTTCTCATCCAGAAACTTTAATAGTTGATTTACGCTTGTACGATGAAAACGGGACTATCGTAGTCCGAGTTGATGGGCTTTCCTGTAAGCGAACCAGTCAACAAGCAATCTTGGGAACTAATGATAAATCTTGGTTAGACTGGCTTTATGAGGTGGAATGGCGACCCCAGGCGAATTTTAGCCGTTCTCTACCACGGGACTTTTTAGTAACTCCTAGTGAAATTAGCGATCGCCTCACACCTGTGCTAGCTGAGTTCAGTCCGCAACCGCAGCTATTCCATCAAATGGAAGCTTTGAGTGTTGCTTATGTTTTGTCTGCTTTCAAACAACTGGGATGGAAGTTTCAATCCCAGACAACCTTTAGTACTGCATTCATAGCAGAGCAATTAAGCATAGTTAGCCAACACTATCGACTACTAAATCGTCTACTAGAGATGTTGGTAGAAGTCGATATACTGCGACGAGTAGGACAAAAGTGGCAAGTAGTTTCAGTCCCGCAAATTCAAGATCCACAAGAGTATTGGATTACCCTGTTAGAGCAATACCCCAGCGCCCAAGCGGAGCTAACCTTGCTCAGGCGTTGCGGCTTGAAACTAGCAGAAGTACTGCAAGGAAATTGTCCTCCCTTAGAATTGCTATTTCCTGCTGGGGATGTCACAACAGCAGCCAGCTTATATGAAAATTCTCCCGCCTTCGCGCCCATGAATGTATTGGTGCAGAAGGCAATCTCCACTTTCTTGGAGCGTTTGCCTGCTCAACTTGGGGTGCGAATTTTGGAAATTGGCGCAGGTACTGGGGGAACAACCTCTTATATTCTGCCGCACCTCAACGCCCATCAAGTAGAGTATGTATTTACCGATATTGGCAGTTTTTTTACAACTCAGGCACAAAAGAAATTTCACAATTACCCCTTTGTGGAGTATCGGGTTTTAGATATTGAGAAACCACCTGAAAATCAAGAATTTAATTTACATGAATATGATTTAATCTTGGCAGCCAATGTACTCCATGCTACTAGAGATTTAACTTTCACGCTCAAACACGTACAGCAGTTATTGGCTCCTGGCGGGATGTTAGTCTTACTGGAAGGAACAGCCCGGAGGGGCTGGACAGACTTAACCTTTGGTTTACTGGATGGGTGGTGGAAATTTACCGACCACGATTTACGTCCAGAATATCCCTTACTTTCTGCTAACCAATGGTTAAAATTATTACAACAAACTGGATTTACAGAAGCTACAGCCCTTAGCTCTGACAAAGAGAATGTATTTCCACAATCGGTAATTGTGGCCCAAGTGCCATGTATAAATTCAGAACTCACAACATCTCAACCAAGCCATTGGCTAATTTTGGCAGATAGTTTTGGTATTGGTGAAGATTTAGCGAAATTACTACAGTCTCAAGGAGAAGTTTGTACTTTAGTCTTCCCTGGACAAGAGTATAAACAGCTACCAGATAAATTCATAGCAGACCCCAGCAACCCGACCGACTTTCAACAACTCCTCCAGGCATTAGCAACAAACCAGCCTTTGCGAGGAGTGGTGCATCTGTGGAGTTTGGACGCTAGAGGAGTAGATTTAGAGGTAGATACAAAAAAAGGATGTGCTAGTACATTACATCTAGTCCAAGCTTTGGTAAAAGCAGGATTTTCTACGCCGCCTTCCCTTTGGTTAGTAACCAAAGGTGCAGTACCAGCCACAACTCAAAACTTTCTAGGAGCAGCACAGTCTCCTTTATGGGGAATGGGAAAAGTCATTACTCTAGAACATCCAGAGCTTAACTGTGTGCGAGTGGATTTAGACCCCTACAAAGTCGAGAGTCAGGTACAAGACTTATTTGCAGAGATTTGGTTAGGTGTTGGCGAATATGAGGTGGCTTTCCGTGATGGTGTACGTCTAGTGGCTAGGTTAGTACGTAGCCGTTCAGTTGCCAACCGCTTGAATGTTCCTCATAACCAACCATTTCAACTCAGTATCTCAACGCGAGGACAACTAGAAAATTTACAACTACAGCCTAGCGATCGCTGTAAACCTCGTGCTGGTGAGTTAGAGATTCGAGTTTTCACCACCGGGCTGAATTTTAAAGATGTTCTCAATGCACTAGGCTTGTACCCTGGCGATCCTGGTTCATTGGGGCTGGAGTGTGCTGGTGAGGTGGTCGCTATTGGGGAAGGAGTAGAAGGTTTTGAGATTGGAGATGCAGTTTTAACTATTACTCCTGGCAGTTGCCAACAGTATGTCACAGTCAACGCTGCTCTAGTAGCCATGAAGCCAGAAACTCTCAGTTTCGAGGAGGCTGCAACCATCCCATCTGCTTTTTTAACAGCTTACTACACGCTACACCACCTGGCTAAAATCTCTCCTGGGGACAGGGTGTTGATTCATGCGGCTAGTGGCGGGGTAGGTCAAGCCGCAGTGCAACTAGCGCAGTTGGCTGGATCTGAAGTGTTTGCTACAGCTAGTAATGGTAAATGGGAATCTCTCAAGTCTTTGGGAGTAAAACATATTATGAACTCCCGTACCTTAGATTTTGCTGATCAAGTTATGGCAATTACTCAAGGTAAAGGGGTGAATATTGTCCTTAATTGTCTAACAGGAGAATTCATCCCTAAAAGTTTATCGATTCTCAGTCCTCAAGGTCGCTTTTTAGAAATTGGTAAAAGGGGCATTTGGGAAGCGGAGCGAGTAGTGAAACTCAGGTCTGATGTCTCTTATTTTGTGATTGATCTTATGGAGGTATGTCAACAACAGCCTGCTTTGATCAAGTCGCTGCTAAATCACTTGATGCAAAAATTCTCAGAGGGCAAACTCAAGCCTTTACCACGAAAGGTCTTTTCTATACAAGATGCAGTTAGTGCCTTTCGCTACTTCCAGCAAGCTAAACACATTGGCAAAATTGTTCTATCTCAGCAGTTAGTAGCCTTTTCTAGCGATCGCACTTATTTAATCACTGGCGGTTTAGGAGATTTAGGGTTATTGGTGGCTCGCTGGATGGTAGAAAAGGGAGCGCGTCATTTAGTGCTTGTGGGGCGTAGTATTGCTAATGATTCTGTGCAGAGTCAGTTGAGGGAGTTAGAGCAATCAGGTGCTAATGTCAGGGTAGTCCAAGCTGATGTTACTGATGCAGAGCAAGTCGCTCAAGTGCTGGCGGATATTGAGAGTTCCCAACCACCATTGCGGGGAGTTATTCACGCCGTTGGGGTTTTGGATGATGGTATTTTGTTGCAACAGAATTGGGAGCGTTTCCAACGAGTTATGGCTCCTAAAGTCCAAGGAGCATGGAATTTACACGTTTTGACCCAAAACCAGCCCTTAGACTTTTTTGTGTTATTCTCCTCTACTGCTTCTCTACTGGGCAATTCAGGTCAAGCCAACCATGCAGCAGCAAATGCCTTTCTGGATGCCCTAGCCTCTGCTCGTCGGGCTAAAGGATTACCAGGATTAAGCATCAATTGGGGCGCTTGGGCTGATTTCGGATCTGTCGTCAAACATCAGGTAGCCGAACAGTTCAAAATTAAGGGGATAGGAAGCATAGCCCCACAGCAGGGGTTGGAAGTGCTGGAAATGTTATTGTCTCAGCCCTTGGTTCAGGTTGGGGTAGCCTCTATCAACTGGGCGCAGTTTATGAAGCAATCACCACCTTTACCCTTCTTTGCTGACTTTACAGAAGTTTCTGAGCAGCCAGCGATCGCTCCTGTAAAATTCATCCAACAACTTCAAGCAGCTCAACAAAGCGATCGTCAAGAGCTTTTGATTGCTCATGTCCGCTCACAAGTCAACAAAGTTTTAGGTTTAAATCCATCTAAATCTCTAGATCCACAGCAGGGATTTTTCGAGATGGGGATGGATTCTCTCACATCTGTGGAATTGAGAAATCGTCTGCAAACCAGTCTGGGATGTACTTTGTCTCCCACCTTAATATTTGATTATCCCACTATGAAAACCCTGATTAATTATTTGACTCAGGAAGTATTAGTAACAGAATTCTCGCCAGCATCTCTCAAATCACAACTTAATAAAAAATCTGAGTTAGAAGAACTATCCCCAGATGACATTGCAGATTTACTAGCCCAAGAATTAGCAGCGATCGAGGAGGGCAAAGCTTTATGAGCAATAATTCCGTAAATACCGATCATCAATCTTTGATGAAAAAGGCACTGCTGGAACTTAGGGAAATGAAATCCCAACTGCAAACTTTAGAACGTGCCAAGACTGAACCTATTGCCATTATCGGGATGAGTTGCCGATTTCCCGGTAGCGCGAATAGTCCTGAAGCTTTCTGGCAGTTGCTATGCAATAAAGTAGATGCCATTACTGAAATACCGCCAGATCGATGGAATATTGATGCTTACTACGACTCAAACCCAGATACTCCGGGGAAAACATATACCCGGCATGGTGGGTTTGTCGATCGCTTACGTGAATTTGACTCTCAATTTTTCAACATCTCACCACGGGAAGCCGCCAGCCTTGACCCCCAGCAACGGCTGCTTCTAGAGGTCAGTTGGGAAGCACTGGAAAATGCAGGTTTATTACCCGAACAACTAGTTAACAGTCAAACTGGTGTATTTATTGGTATCTCTAGCAATGATTATTTTCAACGACTTTTGACTAGAGAGCCTACAGAAATTGACCCTTACTTAGCAACAGGTACTTCCCATAGCGTCGCATCGGGTCGCTTATCTTATATTTTAGGTTTACAAGGGCCAAGTTTATCAGTGGATACAGCTTGTTCCTCATCATTGGTAGCTGTTCATTTATCTTGTCAAAGTCTGCGTAATCAAGAGTGTGATTTAGCACTAGCAGGCAGTGTAAATCGACTCCTGTCACCAGAATATAGTATTAATTTCTCCAAAGCCAAAATGTTAGCTGCCGATGGTCGTTGTAAGACCTTTGATGCCTCAGCCGATGGCTTTGTGCGTGCGGAAGGCTGCGGAGTCATAGTCCTGAAGCGTTTGTCAGATGCAGTAGCTGATGGAGACAACATTTTAGCCCTAATTCGTGGTTCAGCAGTTAACCAGGATGGGCGCACCAGTGGACTAACTGTTCCCAATGGCCCGGCTCAACAAGCTGTGATTTCTCATGCCCTGAAGAATGCCAGGGTCAAGCCAGAGGAAATAAGTTATGTAGAGGCTCATGGCACTGGCACATCTTTGGGCGATCCGATCGAGGTGGGGGCGTTAGCAACAGTTTTTGGTAAGCACCGCTCCCCAGACCAGCCATTGATAATTGGTTCGGTAAAGACCAACATTGGTCACTTAGAAGCGGCATCTGGAATTGCAGGTTTAATCAAAGTGGTATTAGCTCTCAAGCATCAGGAAATTCCACCTAATTTACACTTTCAGCAGCCCAATCCTTATATTAGCTGGAATGAAATTCCGGTAGTCGTACCAACTGAACAAACGCCCTGGCGAGCAGGGACAACCCCTCGGTTGGCGGGAGTGAGTGCCTTTGGTTTTAGTGGCACTAATGCCCATTTAGTGCTGGAAGAAGCCCCACCATCCCCAGTAGTACCAGCAAATACAAAACGCTCATGGCATTTGTTGACATTATCAGCTAAGACACTAGAGGCGCTAAAGCAATTGTCACAGCGTTATCAAGATTATTTAGCCGCTAACTTAGATTTAGCTATAGAAGATATTTGCTTTAGTGCTAGTACCAAGCGATCGCACTTTAATCATCGGTTGAGTGTGGTGGCTGACTCGACTGCAACCATGAGGGACAAATTAGCTGCCTTTGTTACCGGACAAAAACTGCCAGGAATTTTCTGTGAGCAAGTGCTGGGTACGAGTCAACCGAAAGTAGCCTTTCTCTTCACGGGTCAGGGGTCACAATATATAGGCATGGGTCGTCAGTTATACGAGACAGATCCGAAATTTCGCCAAGTGCTTGATCGCTGTGATGAAATCCTGCGTCCTCTTGGGGAAAAATCAATCCTGTCAGTACTTTACCCACCAGGTACAAGTTCTCCCATCGATGAAACTGCCTATACTCAACCCATCTTATTTGCCTTTGAATATGCCCTAGCTGAGTTATGGAAATCTTGGGGCATAGAACCAGCAATAGTCATGGGTCATAGTGTGGGTGAGTATGTTGCTGCCTGTGTAGCGGGAGCATTCAGCCTGGAAGATGGTTTGCAGCTAATTGCTAAAAGAGCGCGTTTGATGCAAGCTTTACCCCAAGATGGTGAGATGGTAGTAGTCTTCGCCGATGAGAATCAGGTGCAAGCAGCCATTCAACCTTACGCACAGCAGGTAAGTATTGCCGCGATTAATGGCTTACAAAATATTGTCATTTCTGGCAGGCGTGAAGAAGTCAGAGCAATAATTGCTGCTTTGCAATTAAAAGGAATCGAAACTCAGCGTTTAAAAGTTTCTCATGCCTTCCACTCTCCTTTAATGGAACCGATGCTGGATGAGTTGGCAGAAGCTATTAACCAAGTTTCGCTGCAACCGCTTTGCTTACCACTCATTTCTAATTTAACTGGGGAACTGATACCGCCAGGGGTTGTACTTAACGCTCACCATTGGCGAGAACACACTCGCCAAGCTGTGAAATTCAGCGCCGGCATTGATTATCTATTACAACAAGGTTACGAGTTGTTTCTAGAAATAGGATCGAAGCCGATTCTATGCAGTATGAGTCAACGCGATCGCTCCACAACAAACGCGCTTTGGCTACCTTCTTTAAACCCAATTAAGCATGACTGGCAAGTGTTAGAGGAAAGCCTTGCTACTTTGTACGTCCGGGGAGCAGATATCAACTGGATCGAGTTCAATCGGGACTACTCACAAAATCGGGTATCACTTCCTACATATCCCTTTCAGCAAAAAATTCACTGGTTTGATGACAAGAGTGTACTGATGAAAACAAAAGACTCCAACTCCCAGGCAAATACTTCCTTTCAAACCACCCAGCGAGACAAAATCTTGGGAACATTGAGTTTGTTAATTGCCAATTTGCTGCAATTGTCCCCACTGGAAGTAGATATTTATAAACCTTTTCTAGAAATGGGGGTTGATTCCATTGTCCTTGCTAATGCAACGCGCAGCATTGAAAATACCTATGGAATGAAGATTGCCATGCGCCAGTTCTTTGAAGAATTGACAACACTGGATGCACTGGCAAATTACATCAACCAAAATTTAGGCGAACAGCAAACTGAAATCGATGCGCCACAGCCTCAAGTACAATTGCCGCAGCCAATTCAACCGCCTATCGTTGTCACACCTACACCAGAACCGGAAAATCAACAGATAGTACCAGAGACAGGGCTACAAGGAATTATCCAGCAGCAGCTTCAGGTAATGTCTCAGATCATGTCGCAGCAGTTAGAAGTCTTAAGCAACAACAAATTACCTCCCAAGCGATCGCCTTCATCAGAAACTAATACTGTCGATTCTCAAGAGCAACCGCAGCATCACCAAGTTGCTCAATCGGCAGATGCTACTACTCAACCTGAGTTGCCAGCAAGTACCCCTCCATCTTCCTCAGCTATTCCTTTTTGGCAAGTTGAACAATCCCAGTCCAGACAATTGCATCCCCAACAACAGCATCATTTGGAAACTCTGATCGCTCGTTATACCCAACGGACTGAAAAATCAAAACAACTAGCACAAGCCTATCGGCCAATTTGGGCAGATAGGAGAGCATTAAACCAGTTTCGTTTGGAAACCAAAGAGATGTGTTATCCCATAGTGGGCGATCGCTCTTTGGGATCAAAGTTTTGGGATATCGATGGCAATGAATATATAGACTTAACAATGGGTTTTGGTGTCCACCTTTTTGGTCATAATCCCCCCTTTATTACTGAGGCTTTGGCAGAGCAGTTACAGCAAGGGATACAAATTGGCACTCAATCAAAAATTGCTGGTGAAGTAGCCCAATTGATTTGTAAACTAACGGGTGTAGAGCGAGTTACCTTCTGTAATACAGGAACAGAGGCAATGATGACAGCCGTGCGTTTGGCACGCGCAGCCACAGGCCGCTCTAAGATTGCTATATTCAGCTGCTCTTACCACGGACATTTTGATGGTGTTTTGGCGATCGCAGAAAATATCAATGGGGAATTAAGCTCTGCACCGATGGTTCCTGGGGTATTGCAATCTATGGTTGATGATGTTTTAGTTCTCACCTATGATGCGCCCCAATCTCTGGAAATTATCAAAAATTACGCTCATGAATTGGCTGCTGTTTTGGTTGAACCGATACCAAGCCGCCGGCCGGATCTACAACCCAAAGCATTTTTGCAACAATTACGGCATTTAACGCAAGAAACTGGAATTGCATTAATTTTCGATGAAATAGTCACAGGTTTTCGTATTCATCCTGGTGGAGCGCAAGCTTGGTTTGGTATTCAAGCAGACATCATCGCTTATGGTAAGCTCATCGGCGGTGGGATGCCCATTGGCATTATTGCTGGTAAGGCGACTTACATGGATAGAATTGATGGCGGTTTGTGGCGTTACGGTGATGATTCATATCCTGCGGTTGAAACAACATTTTTTGCTGGGACTTTCTCCAAGCATCCATTAGCTATGGTGGCAGCACGAGCTGTACTCAAGTACTTGAAGATGCAGGGAACCGCACTTCACGAGCAGTTGAATCAGAGAACATCACGGTTAGCCGAAACCCTCAACGCTTACTTTGAAGCACAGAAAATTCCCATTAAAGTCTTATATTGTGGTTCAATTTTACGTTTTACTTTCTTAGGAAATATTAGTTATCTATATCAGCCGTTAGAGATGGATTTACTCTTCTATCATCTAGCACAGAAGGGAATTTACATCTGGGAAGCACGCTCCTGTTTTCTATCCACGGCGCATACAGAAGAAGATATTGATTATATAATTCAAGCTTTTAAGGATTGTATATATAACTTGCAACAGGGAGGTTTTTTCTCCAAGCATTCCCCAACTGCGACTCAAAAAAGTCAGCATTTGCCATCAGAGGCGATGCTAACACCAAAAAGCATTAGCGATCGCCTCAGACCAGAATTCACTCAATTGCCCTCCCAGCAAAATTTAGATGCTTACAAACAGTTATTAACCAAACTGGAAGACTTGAGCATCAACTATGTTCTCAGGGCTTTTGCACAAATGGGATGGAATTTCTCTCTTCACCATCGCTTTTCAACGCTATTAGCTGCAAAGCAAATGGGCGTAGTCGAGCAATATCAGCCGTTACTCAATCACTTACTTTTTATGCTGGCAGAAGTGGGGGTGCTGCGTCACGTAGACGGAGAGTGGGAAGTTACCCAACTGCCAAAGCATACAGACTTACAAGAACCAGAGATTGCAACTTTAATTCAACAGTACCCAATCGCCAAAGCTGAACTGACTTTGTTGGGGCGTTGTGGGCAAAGACTAGCACAGATACTACAAGGAGAATGCCACGCTCTGCAAGTGTTATTTCCCCAAGGAGATTTAAGCACAACAACCCAGCTTTATCAAGATTCTCCTGGGGCTGTAGTCATAAATACCTTGGTGCAGAAAGTTATTTCTACAGCTTTACAGCATCGGCAAGGACGAAAAGTCAGAATCCTAGAAATTGGCGCTGGTACTGGCGGCACAACTTCACATATTCTGCCTTATCTGGGCGATGAAACTAAGTATGTATTTACGGATATCTCTCCCTTGTTCGTCTCTAAGGCAGAGAAAAAATATAGTAATTACTCTAATATTAAATGTCAAATTTTAGATATTGAGCAAGAACCTTCTACTCAAGGCTTTGGTGTTCATGAGTATGATTTGGTGATAGCAGCCAATGTACTCCACGCTACTCAAAATCTCAGACAAACAATCAACCATGTGCAGCAGTTATTAGCTCCTGGTGGATTACTTCTTTTAGTAGAGACAACAGCTCCCCAACGCTGGTTAGACCTAACTTTTGGGTTAACAGCAGGTTGGTGGAAATTTGCTGACCATGATTTGCGACCTGCCTACCCCTTGCTTTCTGCAGGGCAATGGCGGCAACTACTACAGGATAATGGATTTAGGGAAGCTGTCACCATTCCCCATGAGATGGAAGAAACCAGACTTTTATCTCAACAAGCTCTGATTATTGCCCAAGTAGCAGACACAATTCCCTTGAATGCAGCCCAAAAACAATTAGGTATTTTGGCACAAATGGGGAACGATGCTTCGCTAGCATACAATGTTTCCCTTGGTCTGGAGTTGAAAGGTTTGTTGAATCAAGGGGCAATAACTCAAGCTATCCAAACAATTGTTAACCGTCACGAAGCTCTACGTACAGTTATCAGCAGCCAGAACGATTTGCAGGAGATTTTACCATCTCTAATAGTAGAGGTTCCTTTAATTGACTTTTCTAATTTAAATAATAGCGATCGCAATTTGCAAGTAGCTGATTGGTTCCAAAAAGAAAACCAACAACCTTTCGACTTTAACCAAAAACCCCTCTGTCGCTTCTCAATTCTCAAACTAGAGCCACAACTGCATTTGTTGGTTTTGACTATTCATCACATTATTGTTGATGGTTGGTCAATGGGCATCATCCTCAAGGAGTTAGGTGCATTATATTCTGCTCAGTGCCAGGGTGCTGATTGCCACTTAAAGCCATCTATGCAATTTAAAGAATATCTGCAATGGCAAGAGCAACAAAGCCAAACTGAGGCAATGGCAGTCCATGAATCTTACTGGTTAGAACAATTTGCTGGCTCCATCCCCATTTTAGACCTACCCACTGACCATTCTCGCCCCCCCATCAAAACCTATAAGGGTAGCAGACAAACGATGCGGCTTAACCCTAGCCTGACTAGTGATGTCAAACGGTTCAGCGTAGACAATGGCTGCACTCTATTTATGACTCTTCTATCAGCCTATGGAGCTTTGCTGCACCGATTAACAAACCAAAACGATATCATCATCGGTACTCCCACAGCCGGACGCTCTTTTGCTGGCAGTGAAGAATTAGTAGGTTATTGCGCTCATATACTACCTATTAAAAGTTCTATTGTTGACTCTTTAACAATCGGAGAATACGTAAAAAATCTCAAATCTCAATTATTCAATGCTTACGAACATCAGGATTATCCCTTTGCCAAGCTAATTGACAAACTTAATATAGCCAGAGATGCCAGCCGCTCCCCTTTAATTGCGACAACATTTAACTTCGACCAACCTGTTTTTCTGCCCAAGATGTTTGGGCTGGAGACAGATTTATTCCCTAAACCTATTAGTTTTACTCCATTTGATCTCAGCTTGAATGTTGTCGAGATAGATGGTGAATTGCTGTTGGATTTTGATTACAACACAGACTTATTTGCAGCTGCCACAATTGAGCGCATCATGGGGTATTTTCAAACCTTGCTGCAAGGAATTGTGACTGATTCTCAGCAATATCTGACGCAATTGCCCTTACTATCTGCTACTGAGCAGTATCAGCTGCTGGCGCAATGGAATAACACCCAGGTAGCCTATCCCCAAGATAAATGTATCCATCAATTATTTGCAGAGCAAGTCGAGCAAGAGCCAAATGCTGTAGCAGTAATATTTGGAGATGAGCAACTAACTTATCAAGAGTTGAACATCCGCGCTAACAAAATAGCCGGTCATTTGCAAAGCTTGGGTGTAGGCTCAGAGATGCTGGTGGGTATCTGCGTTGAGCGTTCTTTAGAGATGGTAGCAGGGCTATTGGGAATTCTCAAAGCTGGTGCAGCTTATCTACCTTTAGATATAGGATATCCCCAAGAGCGGCTTGCTTTGATGTTGGAGGATGCCCAAGTTTCAGTTTTGTTAACTCAACAGTCGTTACTTGAGAAATTACCTGCTTGCAGTGCCAAGGTCGTTTGTTTAGATTCTGACTGGGAACTAATTAACGAAAACAGTGAAGAAAATCCCCACAGTGCCATAACAGCCGACAATTTAGCTTATGTTATGTACACTTCAGGGTCTACTGGTAAACCAAAGGGTGTTAGCATCATCCATCGTGGTGTAGTAAGGTTAGTCAAAGCAGCTAACTATGCTCATCTCACTCCAGCAGAAGTTTTTTTACAACTGGCTCCCATATCATTTGATGCCTCGACTTTTGAGATTTGGGGTTGTTTACTCAACGGTGGACGGTTAGTGGTTTCCCCTGCTCACACACCGTCTTTAGAGGAGTTAGGGCAAATTATTCAGCAATACCAAGTCACAACCCTATGGTTGACCGCAGGCTTATTCAACTTAATGGTAGATTGGCGACTGGAGGATTTAAAGCCTGTACGTCAATTGTTGGTAGGAGGTGATACTCTATCTGTTTCCCACGTCCAGAAAGCTTTACAAGAGTTGCCAAACTGTCAGTTAATTAACGGTTATGGGCCAACAGAAAACACGACCTTCACTTGCTGTTTCCCGATCACAAACTCCAGCCAACTTGGTCTTTGTGTCCCCATTGGTCGCCCAATTTCTAATACTCAAGTTTATATTCTCAATCGCCATCTGCAATTAGTTCCCATTGGCGTGATTGGTGAACTATATGTTGGTGGTGCTGGTCTTGCCAGAGGTTATCTCCATCGCCCTGATTTGACTACAGAGAAATTCATTAATCACCCTTTCAGGAATGAACCAGGGACACGTCTCTACAAAACTGGTGACTTAGCTCGTTACCTAGCCGACGGTAACATTGAGTTTATTGGTCGCATCGATAACCAAGTAAAAGTACGGGGCTTCAGGATTGAACTGGAAGAAATTGAAGCTGTGTTAGCTCAACATCCCAATGTACTCCAGACAGTAGTTACTACCCAGGAAGACAAAATAGGTAATCAGCAACTAGTGGCTTATATCGTCACGCAGCCAGACAAAGCGCCTAGCACCACTACAATGCGCGACTTTCTCTTGGAGTTGTTGCCCGATTATATGGTTCCCTCTACTTTTGTTGTATTGGATACTTTGCCTTTAACTCCGAATGGGAAAGTAGACCGTCGAAATCTACCAGCACCAGATCCAGACCAGAGGAATTACCAAGTAGATTTTGTACCACCAAATACCTCTACTGAAGAGATGTTAGCTAATATCTGGGCTGATATCTTAGAAGTTCAAAAAATAGGCATTGACGACAACTTCTTTGAATTAGGAGGCAATTCCCTACTAGCTACCCAGATTGTTTCTCGCATCCGCGCTGCCTTTGCAGTCGAATTGCAATTATCAGATGTGTTTGCCGCTCCTACGATCGCCCAGTTGGCTGCTAAGATTGTCAACGTCTTCAGCGATTCCTGCGGTATTCTACCCCAGATACTTCCTAGAGCGATCGCAGGTGATGCACCTTTGTCTTTTGCTCAAGGGCGTTTATGGTTCTTAAATAATTTTGACCCAGGCAATCCTGCATACAATATCGTTATCAGTTATCGTATTCACGGCAGCTTAAACGCAGATATCCTAGCAGATGCCTTACAAGCGATCGCTACGCGTCAAGAATCTTTACGCACCTGCTTTCCTATAATTAATGGAGAGCCAGTACAAAGAATCGAGTCATCGGTGCAGGTAGCGCTCAACGTCATTGAGATTACAGATGAAAACACCATTGCAGAGATTTGCAAGGATGAATATCTCTGGCGTTACGATTTGAGCCAAACACCACTTTTCCGCTTTACCCTGCTTAAACTCAAGGCAGACGAGTACATTTTCCTGATCAATTTGCATCACATCATCGCTGATGGTTGGTCAATTGGAGTCTTTAACCGTGAACTCAGTCAGCATTACCAAGCAGTTCTCACCAAAGAAACGCCACACCTACCCGAATTGTCAATAAGCTACGCTGATTTTGCTGTTGGTCAACGTGCCTGGCTACAAGGTGAGGTACAAGAAAAGCAACTTGCTTACTGGAAATATCAATTAGCAGGGTTGCCACCTTTAAAATTACCTAAAGACTATGCGCGTCCAGAGGTGCAGACCTTCGTTGGTGCTAGCGTACAGTTCCATTTAACCACTGAGATAGCGATCGCCCTAGAAAAACTGAGCCAGAAACATAGTGCCACCCTGTTCATGACTTTGGTAGCGGCCTTTTTTGTTCTACTCTACCGCTACTCAGGTCAAGAAGACATAGCAATAGGAACGCCGATCGCCAACCGCAACCGTAGCGAAATCGAAAATCTCATTGGCTTTTTCGTGAATACATTGGTGCTGCGTTGTCAAGTTTCCCAAGACATGACTTTTTCAGACTTGTTGCAACAGGTACGCCAAGTTACCCAAGCAGCTTATGCACGGCAAGACTTTCCTTTTGAGCAGGCAGTAGAGGTACTGGCTCCAGAAAGGGATAGTAGCCAAAATCCGTTGATCCAAGTGATTTTCGCTTTTCAGAATGCGTCCATGAAACCATCAGTTATCCCTGGTTTGGAGATTGCCACCAGTGATTTTCAGGCACATACTGTACGTTTTGACCTAGAGATGCATCTGTTACAGGCTGACGATGGATTAACTGGTTATCTAATTTATAATACTGATCTGTTTCAGGCTGCGACCATCGAGAAATTAGCCAGCCACTATGTCAATTTATTGCGATCGCTCAGTACTGATGCTGATCAAAATATTCAACAAGTGGCAATTCTCGAAACTGCGGAAAAGATGGAATTGCTCAAAGCCGGGCGACATAACTGGCAGATTTCATACCCACGAGACAAGACAATCCACGAACTTTTTGCAGCCAAAGCAGCTGAACAAGCAGAGGCAGTTGCCCTGGTCTATGGAGAACAAACGCTGACCTACGAATCGCTAAACGCTAGAGCTAATCAGCTTGCCCGATATTTGCAAACCTTGGGTGTGACACCAGAAACGTTAATCGGAATCTACCTGGAACGGGGGATAGATAGCATAGTGGCAATGCTGGCGATTCTCAAGGCTTCTGCTGGCTATGTTCCTCTTAACCCAGAAGATCCATCGGCACGCATTCAATTTATTGTCCAAGATACAAACCTTGACCTGATTATCACTGACAGTCAAACGGTACAACAGCTACCCAAAGAATTTAAAGGCATTGCACCACAACTAGTTTGCCTAGACCAAAACCAAGGCATCATCGCGGCTCAACAGGAAACTAACTTACCTGTGCAAATTGGTGCTGAAAATCTTTGTTATATCATGTATACTTCTGGCTCTACCGGACAGCCTAATGGCGTGAGTGTAGTCCATCGCGGTGTAGTGCGACTAGTGAAAGAATGCAACTACGTTAAACTGGATGCATCAGAAGTACTCTTACAATTAGCACCATTAACTTTTGACGCTGCTACTTTTGAAATTTGGGGTGCGTTGTTGAACGGAGGTCGTTTAGTAATTGCCACACCCAGCCGTCCCTCCTTAAAAGAATTAGGGCAACTGATTCAGCAACAAGGCATAACCACTGCTTGGCTAACTGCCAGTTTATTTCATTTGATGGTTGACGAAAATATTGATGGGCTGCGAGGACTTCGCCAACTCCTTGCTGGAGGCGATGTACTTTCTGTGCAGCAGGTTCGACGAGCATTAACCCATCTTGGTAGTGACTGCGTAATCATTAATGGCTACGGCCCCACAGAGAACACAACTTTCAGTTGCTGTCATGGGATGCAAGACATTTCCGACTGTGATGGAGAGCAAGTTCCCATTGGCCAGCCAATCTCTAACACCTACGTTTACATCCTTGATACTCAGCGAGAACCCGTTCCAGATGGTGTTGTTGGGGAATTGTACGTTGGTGGAGATGGTTTGGCGCGGGGTTACTGGCGACGACCAGATTTAACAACAGAAAATTTTATCCCAGATCCTTTTAGTTTAGATCCTCACGCCAAAATCTATCGCACCAGGGATCTTGTCCGCAGACGTGCCGATGGTATCCTTGAATTTGTCGGTCGTGTAGATGATCAGCTGAAAATCCGTGGCTTTCGGATTGAACCCACCGAAATCCAATCTTGTCTGGCTCAACATCCAGCAGTTCGAGACTCTTTAGTTTTAGCTGTAGGTTCTCAAACTGAGGATAAAGCTTTAGTTGCTTATGTTGTACCCAAACCAGAATTTGTTTCCACAGTGGTTAACGAGAACAATAGCGAGTCATTGTTGGAACATCAAAAAGCTAACTGGGCAGAATTATTTGACAAGCACCTTTATACCCAGTCCCATGTCACATCTGACCCCACCTTCAACCTAACTGGCTGGGTTGATAGTTACACAGGAGAACCCATTCCTGTAGCTCAGATGCGAGAATGGTTAGACTATCGCATCGAGCAAATCCTCTCTTACCAACCAAAACAGGTGTTAGAAATTGGTTGCGGTACTGGGCTGGTGTTGTTCCGACTTGTGCCTGTGGTAGAAAAATATGTCGGCATTGATATCTCTCAAGTTGGCTTAGACTACATTACAGAATATCTGCAAAACAAACCTGCGGAATCAGAAAAGGTAGAATTACACCTTGCTAGTGCAGAACAAATCAAAGGACTGTATCAACAAAAGTTTGATACTTGTATTGTGAATTCCACGGTTCAATACTTTCCTAGTGCCGACTATTTAATTAACGTTTTAGAAATTGCTATTGAGGCAATGAAACCAGGCGGTACAATTTATCTAGGTGATATCCGTAACCTAGCTACACTAGAAGCCTTTCATGCTGCTGTGGCATTGCGTCGGGCAGAAGACTCGACTTCCAAAAGCGAGTTACAGCGTCGTGTACGCCAACGGGTCTTCCACCAGAATGAGTTGTTAGTAGATCCCCGCTTCTTCCAAGCATTAAAACAACTTTTCCCCCGCATATCTCATGTCAAAATTCAACTCCAGCGTGGTAGTGCTTTCAACGAATTAACTCGCCACCGTTACGATGTAATTATTCAGCTCGACGGCAACGATGAGAAATCTGTAGGACGGGAAATCTGTTTAGATTGGCGCATAGATCAAATCAGTATGACCTCTCTTCCAGCTCGTCTGCGGAACCGAGATTGGCATCGATTGACTGTGCGAAACATACCCAATGCCCGCATGGTAGAGGATTTGCAGGCTGTAGATTGGCTGAGGGACAACGGTGAACCCAACACAGTTGGGGCATGGCGAGCTAAAAATCAGGAACAGCCTGACAGTGATGCGGTGAATCCTAATGATTTAGTGATCATGGCTAGAGAGATGGGGTTGGATGTGGAGATTAACTGGGCTTTATCGGGAAATCTCCAGTATTTTGATACAACTTTCCAAATTGCTGCCCCACAACCCCAACAGCCTCATCAAAAGACAATCAAGTCCACTCTACGCGCCCTTAACCCCAATTCCTTGCCAGATTTGACGCGCATGGCTAACCTGCCGCTACAAGGTGAACTCAGTTCCTTATTAGGGCCGCAGTTAAGGGAATATCTGCACGCCCATTTGCCCGACTATATGATTCCCACTTACATCTTGATTCTGAGCCACCTTCCCCTCAAACCATCGGGCAAAGTTGATCGAGTGGCGCTACCACAAACACATGATTTGACTTTAAATAACCAGAAACAAAGGAGTCTGCCGGAACATGGCATTGAACAGAAGATTGCTCAAGTGTGGCAGGACATCCTGCAAATCGAAAACGTCAGCAGAGAGGATAACTTCTTTGATTTGGGTGGTAACTCCTTAACAATGGTACGAGTCTGTAGCATTCTCCAAAAAACCTTAGAGATGGAACTAAGTGTTGTAGAGATGTTCCAATATCCGACAATTCGCAAATTGGCAGATCATCTCAAAACCAGAGAAGGCAAAATCACCCGGTCTACACCTGAGAAAACTCGGTCACAACAACAGCAGAATGCTTATCACACAGTTACTTTTCCCAGAAAAAGGAGATGACCCCATGACTGAACAGCAAAATTTGGATAACTTAGCTATTGCTGTAATTGGCATGGCTGGAAAATTTCCGGGTGCAGACGACCTCGATTCATTCTGGAAAAATCTGTGCAATGGAGTGGAATCAATACGTCATTTTACAACCGAGGAATTACTAGATGTTGGAGTTAATCAAACAACAGTTAGTGATTCTCACTACGTAGCAGCAAAGGGCGTTTTGTCAGATATCGACCTATTTGATGCAGATTTTTTTGGGGTCAATCCTCACGAAGCCGAGTTGATGGACCCGCAACATCGCTTATTTTTGGAAACTGCATGGACGGCGCTGGAAAATTCAGGATACGATCCGCACCGATATGATGGTTGGATAGGTGTTTACGCAGGTTCTGGTAATACAACATACCTAAACCATGTTCTACAGGATAGCGAGGATCTCAATCTGAGAGCCGGACAAACTCATGTCTTTTTTGGCAATTACCCTGATTTCTTTGCCTCTAGAGTAGCTTACAAATTAGGTCTGAAAGGCCCGGCTGTGGTCGTTCGCACAGCCTGCTCAACTTCACTGGTTGCCATCAATATGGCTTGTCAGTCGCTGCTTAACTATCAGTGTGATATGGCCTTAGCTGGTGGTTGCTCAATTCATGTGCCGCAAAAAGCAGGCTATGTCTATGAAAAGGGCGGAATTTTATCGCCAGATGGACATTGTATGACGTTCGATCAACGTGCTGCTGGTACTGTTCCTGGTGACGGAGTAGGTATATTAGTTCTCAAACGGCTTGATGATGCTTTGCAAGACCAAGACAACATCCTCGCCATTATTAGAGGTTTTGCTCTCAACAACGATGGCTCAGACAAAGTAGGTTTCACTGCTCCCAGCGTCGATGGTCAAGCTGAGGTTATTTCCCTGGCCCATGAAATGGCAGGGGCAGATTTTGAGGCTGTTGGTTATATCGAAGCTCACGGTACAGCTACTCCATTAGGCGATCCTGTTGAGGTCGCAGCCTTAACTCAAGCTTTCCGACAAAAGACCCAAAAAATTAACTTTTGTGCTATCGGGTCAGTCAAAACTAATATTGGACACTTGGATGCGGCGGCTGGAGTCGCTAGTGCGATCAAAACTATTCTCTCACTGCGTCATGGATTGCTGTTACCCAGTCTGCATTTTCAAACCCCCAACCCAAAAATAGATTTTGCTCACAGTCCCTTTTATGTAAATACGACATTGAAGGAATGGCCTCAGCAAGATCAACCACGACGGGCGGGTGTAAGTTCCTTTGGGATGGGTGGAACTAATGCTCACTTGGTTTTGGAAGCAGCCCCAAGCCATAAAAGTGAATCTCAGGCTGATACTTTTCAGGTGCTACCGCTCTCGGCTAAAACTCCCGAAGCATTAGAACAACTGACACATAATTTAGCTGATTATTTAACTTCTCATCCAGATATCTGTCTCAATGATGTAGCTTATACATTACAGGTAGGTCGCGCTCAACACTCGTGCCGACGGGCAATTATCTGTAAAACCCATGCCGAAGCTATTGAAGGTTTGCGCGGTGTTGGCGTTAATCAGGTAAATTTGCTGCCTAAAGAGAATGTTCGCCAACCGATTTTTATATTCCACGGTTTAGGGACTATAAATTTAGCAGTTATCCGCAAATTATATGTAGATGAACCTATTTTTACACAAGCACTCGATCGCTGTTTTCAAGTCCTCAAACCCTATTACCAAGATGATCTGTATCAAATATTCTCTTCACTTGAGTCAGAACTGTCTTTACACTTAGCCAATACTCAACCGATCTTTTTGGCTGTTGCATACGCTCTGGCTCAACTGTTGCAATCTTTAGGGATTGAGCCTGGGGGAGTAGTTGGTTTTGGTCTGGGGAAATATATTTGCGCCTCTATTGCTGGGGTGATGGCTATTGAAGATGCCCTCATATTAATTGCTAAACATGATATATCTTCCTCAGAAAAACTAACTACATTACTGCAAACTATGGATTTGCAGTCACCTCAGATATCTGTATTTGATCCTGTTGTAGGTGATTGGATAGATAAAACAGAATTAATCAGCCCAGAATATTGGGTAGACCAACTCAAACAACAAGCTTCTGTCTCTAAATTACCTCTTGATTCTCAATACCTTTTACTGGAATTAGCACCTGGGACAATACTCGATTCCCAAACAGCAAAGGAGAACAGCGAGACAATCATTAACGTCTATAGCACTATTGAATCTGCGCCGAACCAGCAAAAACCTATTTTTCAGTCCCTACTGCACATCTGGCTGGCTGGGGGTCAAATCAATTGGCAGCAGCTTCATGTGGGAACAACTCCCAGACGGGTGGAGTTACCAACCTATCCTTTCCAGCGTCGGCGTTATTGGTATGAACCAGGCCAAACTGTGAGAGTTGCTACGCAACCAGCACCGATTTTTAAGCAACTACCACCGACACCATTAAAAAAGAAAAAGAATTTGGCGGAATGGTTTTATGTACCGCAGTGGCGGCCGACACTGCCACTTTTACCATTTAGTTCTTTGAATTTAACTGGTTCTCAAAATAGCTGGCTTTTATTTTTGGATGAGTGCGGTGTTGGTCAAAATTTTGCCCAGTATTTGCAAAGTTTGGGAATTAACGTATTTACTGTGAGCCACAGTACCAGTTTTCAAGTTTTATCGGAGCGGGAATATACCATAAATTCCACTACAGCAGAACATTACGGACTGCTATTGGATGATTTGGCTCAACGTCATCAAATGCCCAGCTATATCTTAAACTTCTGGTTTGTGACATCGCTGAGTGATGAGCTTGCTCCCGAAACTGGCTTCGAGATGCTATTGTTTTTAGCACAAGCGTTAGGTAAGTGCGATCGCTCTTTCACCACACATTTAACAATCGTCTCCACAAACCTCCACGCAATTGAGCCAAGCGATCGCATTAGTCCTGCCAAAGCTACTCTACTTGGGCCTTGTCGCGTTATTCCACTTGAGTATGCCAATATTACTTGTCGCAGTCTCGATATCGAATTACCGAAGAACGAAACAGAAACAGCACGATTGTTAGATAGTTTGTTCTGTGAGTCTACTGCACTCAATGAGGAACTAATAGTTGCTTATCGCGGCGAAAGCCGTCTGATTCTTGAGTACGAACACAAGCAGTTAACCCCGGATGATGGCAACGAAAATATTCCCTTGCAAAATCATGGAGTTTATGTAATCGCTGGCGGACTTGGTGGCGTGGGTTTATCTTTAGCAACTTTTTTGGCTGAAGAATACGCAGCGAAAATTGCACTGATTACGCGATCGCCATTTCCACCACGAGAATCTTGGTATGACCTCTTGACACAAACGCATATATGTGATTTTCGCACTTATCTAGAGAATTTATATGATGCTGAGTCAGTATGGTCAGAAAAACTGGCGATCGCATCTCTGGCTGATTACCCAGGTTTAGAATCAGGGCTACGAGAATTGTGTTGTTGCTATGCTCTTGATTACCTCAAGGGAGCGCTGAGAAAATCAAAGACGGTAACAGGTATAGATACCGAGAAACTTTTAGAATGTCTTGAGGTATTGCCCTCAATGGTACGATTCGTCGATTTTATGATCGACTTACTGCAAGAGCAAGAAGTACTCATCAAACAAAATAGGCGACTTCATTTTGGCCCAAATTTTAACCAATTACAAGATTCTTCTCGTTTGAATGCTTCATTACGTGCTAGCTACCCGGCATTTACTGGCATTATTGATGTTTTAGAACGCGCTGCTACAAACTACCATGAAGCTCTTTCAGGTAAAATTCCGGCAATTAGTGTGTTGTACCCAGACGGTCGCTCCGATTTTCTAGAACAAGCTACAAAAAAGACTTTAGAGTATACTCAGGAGCCGATCTATCGCCGGGTATTAGCCGAATTAGTGCGGATCTTGGCACAGCAGCAGGAGAAACGCCCTCTACGGATTTTGGAAGTCGGTGCTGGTAGCGGGTTATTAACACAAGTTGTTGCTGAGGAACTATCGCAACTAACTTCCTCAAAGGTCGAGTATTGGGTAACTGATATTAGCCCCAGCTTTATGGAACAGCTTCAGCATCGGATTGCAGACAATGGTTTTGACTTCATCCAAACAAGGGTATTCGATATTTCCAGAGATACGATAACTCAAGGTTATGCTCCTGGCAGCTTTGATGTTATTTTGGCACTCAACGTTGTTCACGCAACACCAAATATTGAAAACACAGTATTTAACCTGCGATCGCTTTTAGCTCCTAACGGAATTTTGGCACTGATTGAAGCCACGAAGATGCCCCCTTGGATTGATATGATCTGGGGATTATCTAAGGGCTGGTGGCAGTTTGAGGACACTCATTTACGCAACCGATCGCCCCTTTTAAGTCAGCACAAATGGGAAAAGCTGTTGACAGAACAGGGTTTCACAACGGTTGACAGCTTACCGGCTCATGCTGAGATGCAAAGTACTACAGATACAGCTTTAATTATTGCTCAAGTCAGCAGTGAGCGAGTTGCAGTCTCACCTAGTTGGCATAGTGAAGCCAATCCCCAAGAATTAACACAACATCGAATTCGCCGGATTCAGGAAATCGAACTCCGGGGGGGAGAGGTGGAAATTTATCACTGTGATATTTGCGATCGCGATGCACTATCGGCAACAATTGGCGATGTTGAGCAACGTTTTGGTGCAATTAATGGTGTCATCCAATCCGCTATGGTACTCGATGACGGATTAATGCAGTTAGAAACTTCTCAGAAAGCGATGGAGGTGCTGCGTCCAAAGATCCAAGGTACGCAATTACTGTTTGAATTAACTGACAATCCCCAGAGGCGCTTTTTTGCTATTAGTTCTTCTCTAGCTTCCACTCTTGGACTCCACGCCCAGGCAGATTATTGTGCTGCCAATGCTTTCCAAGATGCTTTTGCTCACAAGATGAATGCTGAGTCTGAGTCTTTTGTCTGTTCTATCAATTGGGGCAATTGGAGTGATGCTGGCGCGGCAATGCGTCTGCTTATGGACAAGTCTTCTGCTGCACCGCAACTACATTGGGTGTCTCATCCTCTATTTGATCATTGTGTAGAAACTATTCCAGGTAGAAGAGTTTATCACACCCGCTTGTCAGTACCACGACATTGGATTGTGAACGAGCATCGGCTTGACGAGCGTCCGCTAGTCCCAGGTACAGCCTTCCTAGAATTGGCTAGGGCAGCTTATCAACATTGGCACCCAAGTCAGGCGATAGAATTGCGCGATGTCTTGTTTCTGAATACGTTAGAGGTGGATGAATCCCAGGAGCGTGAAGTGCGTGTTGTTCTAGAAGATAGAGGAGATTACTGCAACTTTACTATTCTTAGCCAAGATGATGCGTCCTACTGGTATGAAAATGCACGAGGAGAAATTGCCCTACTCAAAGAGTATCAACCAAAACTCTACGATATTCAAGCCTTAAGGCGTGCTTGTCAGGAGAAAAGAGCAGCTGATACAGGGCTGACAAGTGCCAGAGATAACATGAAGCATTACGGCCCTGTTAGTGTTGGGCCACGTTGGTATCAGGCGATCGCAGATAGATATTTCGGTCAAAATCAGGCTATGGCTGAGTTGACTTTACCAGAAGATTATAGTGATGATTTATACCATTATAAGTTGCACCCCGCCTTGCTTGATGTCGCCACCAGTTTTGCGATCGCTGCCAAAGATTTCTACTTTCCCTTTAGTTATCAAAAGTTGCGGCTTTACGGGTCACTACCATCAAAGATAGTAGCTTATGCACGCTATCTCGATGACGGCCGCTCAGGTAAAGAAACTATTTCTTTCGATATTCTGTTACTAGATGAAGCTGGTTATGAATGTGCTTTGATAGAAGGCTTTATGCTCAAGAGCAGCCCTGATCGCTCCACCAATAAAGCTATTAGTCCAGTTGCATCTCCTGATCTACATCCGGAATTACAGCAGGGGATGACTTCCCTAGAGGGAGCCAAAGCCTTCCGTCGGATACTGAAACAATCGTCATCCCAAGTGTTGGTTTCTACTCAAGATTTTGCCAGTGTCCAGGCTGAAAACAAAACTATGAGGGTATTACGCTTCAAGGAAAATGCCTTGCCCTTATTACGAGAGTGGACAACAAATCATGTAAACTCTCAACCCCACTCTATTACAATCAACAATTCTTGGAACGATTATCGTCAAGGATTAACTTCTCCATTATCAGAGGAAATGACAGCCCTAGTAAACATTTTTCGAGAGGTCTTACGCATACAAGAAATTAAAACCAGTGACGACTTTTTCAATCTTAATGGAGATTCATTACAAGCGATTATGGTGACTTCTCGCATCAGAGAGATATTTGGTGTAGAACTAGGGCCAGATGCACTTTTTGATTGCCCTACTCCGGAGAAACTTCTGCAATCTATCAAGCAAAAACTAGTCGTAGTTAAATAAAAGTACTGCTATATCAAGATGTTCGGAATTGTACGAAGTAGCAATTAGAAATTAAACATTGAAAATCGACATAAATATATGTTCAGCAATAAAAAAGTTTATTTAACAGCACCATCATACGAATTAGGCAATCTTAAAGATATCGAAACTTTAGATGAGCTTAAAGAAGATAATCAAATTTTAGAAACACTGTTAAAATTCGGATTAAAAAAATATGCTAAAAGTCACTTACCACCACTAGCTATGGCTAAACAAACTGCAAAGCATACTTTAGAAAAAGTAAGTATAACTAGAAAAGAAATTGATGTTTTAATCTATGCCACTAGCAGTTTTTGGGATTCTAGATTCTATGATGGTAAGGAAGTCAGTCGTTTAAGTTATGAACTAGGTTTAGAGAATGCATACCCAATTGGTGTTTTTCTTTCTGAATGTGGAAACATACACACTGCCATACGTACTGCTGCTAGCTTAATCCAAGCTGGAGAATGTAGAAATATTTTAGTCGTGACTACAGATCAAACTCAGGAAGGCGAAACGAGAATAATTCCACCAAATATTTCTATAGCAAGTGACGCAGCAGCAAGTTGCATTGTTAGTGCGGAAAAAGGAGACTTTGAAATCATCCATATAACTCAACACACTAATGCAGCAATGAGTGAACTAGATATAAATGAGAAAAGTGAGGAGTATATGTATGCTGTAACAGAAGGTATCAAGCAAACTTTGTGGAAAGCAATGAAATTCATCGAAAAAGAACCAAGAGATTTTCAGCAATTAATTACTAATAACTATAGTTTATTATTGTCAAAAACTATTAGTGACTTAGGAGGCTTTGAATTTGAGCAAGTTTACACCGAAAACATAGCAAGATTTGCTCATGCTTTAGCATCTGATAATTTAATAAACTTATGTGATTTACTCAATAACAATTATTTAAATTCACAGGACTTGCTTCTTCTATTAGGAACAGGATCAAATATGTGGGGAGCTACAATTGTAAGTAAATTATAGAGAAAAACATGATTACTTAATAGTTATATTTAGCTAAATTATTTCGCCTTTACTTAAATAGTTAGCAAAGCAAGATAAATTTATTCCAAACGAGCTTAAATATATGAAACAACGTTTTCCATTTACGTCATTTCCCAATGGTTGGTTCCGTATTGCCTACAGTCATGAATTACCACTTGAAGGCGTTAAGCCACTTTATTATTTTGGAAAAAACTTAGTACTATTCCGTACTAAACAAGGATCTCCCCATGTACTTGATGCCTACTGTCCTCATTTAGGAGCAAACTTGGGTTACGGTGGACGTGTTGAAGGTGAAACTATTAAATGTCCGTTTCACGGGTGGTGTTTTAATAAGTATGGAAAATGTACAGATGTACCTTATGCAAATAGAAGTTTACCTAATGTACAGATTCCGACTTGGCACGTTAGAGAAATTAACGGCTTGATTTTTTTATACTACCATGCTCAAGGAGAAGCTCCAACGTGGGAATTACCACAGATACCTGAATTAACTTCTCGAGAATGGACTCAGTTAAAACAAGGTAGCCAGTGCCAAATTAATTCTCATGTTCAAGAACTACATGAACAAGTTGTAGATATTGCTCATTTTCCAACAGTACATTCCGATCATTCTACTAAAAGTCAAGGTTCAGAGATAGATGGTTCGATTTGGAAACAATATCTTCTTTCACAACAAGCTCTTAAAATTGCAACATTAAACTTGCAGATAGAAACTAAAATCGAAATAATTCTCTATGGCTTGGGATATAGTTTACAAAGATATTGTATTAGTGGAATCGGTAAGCTAGAATTCATTCTCTTATTTTTGACAACACCAGTGAATGAAGAAGAGCTTGAGATACATATGCTTATTAGTATTAAGAGCTTTTTTAGTAAAACCATAACCTCAGCTTTGACACCATTGCTGATCAAGACCTTAGAAAATGAAGTGAAAAAAGACTTCCCCATCTGGAAAAACAAACTTTACCGCACTCATCCAATTCTCTGTGAGGGTGATGGTGAAATTATGAGATATCGTTATTGGGCTAGCCAGTTTTATTCCGAACTTATTGAAATTTCTAGGGGGAGCAACACGATTTTGTGAGGTTAGACAAAGGGACTACCAAGCAGTTTTGTTTTAAAAATAACTTAAATAATGCTATTAATACAGAGAAAGCAAGATGACGGAATGCAGATTATAAAGCCATTATTAGGCAAAGTATAGGTTAAGCTGAAGTATTGAATCGCAGATTTTACACAAGCGATCGCTCTTGCTGAAAAGAAGTGCGATCGCCCCTCCTCAAACGCAACGTCCTATTGACCAGTGCCGCTCCAATACGGTTCGGATAAGAGATTTATTCGTAAAGGCAGGTAAGGGAGCAGGGAGCAAAGAGCAGGGAGAGGAAATTTCCCCTCTGTCCCCCGCACCCTGCCCCTCTGCTGCCTCAATGAAGATATGTCTTAACCGAACTGTATTGCCCCTGCTCCTACTCGCTGTCGGGCTTCTGTTATTGATGATTTACAGGGTATTTGCCAATATTTTCCCACTCTCACCGACGCTTCACTTAACCCATCCACTAAGTTTTTTAGCACTGTTCTCATTGACGCTTTTGACCACAAGCTCATACCTATCACCAGACAGATCACCAGGTGCGACGGTAAAGCCCGCTTTCGTTCTTGATTACTCTGTGTGTCTGCAATGGCTTGTTCAATAGCCTCTGCTCTGATAGCTTTTTTTAACGCTTTGAGTACCGTACCTGATTCAATCGCAGGCGAGATCAGTGAGAATTCTTTGAGTTGCATTCAATGTCAGTACACTGGGGTGATAACCCCCAGTTTATCTGGTTTTTGGCTTAACCGAACCGTATTGGGTCTGCTATAAATTAGTCCACTTAATCCTGGGGGAAAGTTAGCTAGACAGTAGTGCATCTTCTACCACCAAGCGTGATCTGCGGAAATAGGAAGCAGAATTGAGTCCCATCGCGTTGCAATGTTGAGCGCACTTGCGGCAAATAGCAGCACAGAACATCATTGTGGCATCGCTACTCATTTGTTCACAAGCCATTGCGGTGCGATCGCAAATTTGGGCGCACAAACTACAGATGTTTCCCATAAATTCCGAACCATCATTAATCATGTTGACGCACATCATGCACATTTCCGCACAGTCTCGCAACATGGACATCATAGTCATATCTATATATCTACCACCCTGATTCTTGCTGTATTTGAGGGTATCGATGCAAGTAGTTTTGCATTCGATGCAGACTTCTTTGCAAGCTTCCATTTCAATGAGTCAGGACTTACGCAACTGGCACAAATAGTAGGCAGGGCGTAGCAGTGGCACACGACAATTTAAATCAAACCAAGCACATAGGAATACTTGGGCGTTTTAGTTGCTGAATTAAATAATTAGAAAGCAAATTATGCTTGATTTGATAAATAGTGTTACCAGTTTGATAGGCTAAATTCTTTAATCTAACCCAAACCAACATTGCACAAGCGATATGGTTTCTTTGGAGCCTAGCTTTACGACATTGACAAGATTCAATGCCTGTTAGTTGTTTAATCTCTCGGTGAAACTCCTCGATTTTCCAACGAATTTTACACGCCTTTTGTACAACATCCGTGGAACTTTGAGATAAATCGTTAGTAGCGACATAATCCGTTCTGTTGGTAGAAACAGTAACCCAGAATAGTTTCACTTTTTTATTAGCTGGGAACCCTTTAATTTTGATTATCTTACCACAGTCTAATTCTTCTTGGCTCCATTCTAATAATTCAATACGTTTATATTTTTCTTTACCAAAAGTATCATCAACTAACCGATTATTTTTTACAGGGCAATAATAAATTTTGTCGATTGCATCAATATAAAGCATTAAACTGTTTACCGCATACCACGTATCCATCAAAACCGTATCAAACGGTAAAAGCTTATGATACACAAGGTTTTGCAGCATATCTTTCACATGGTAAGCCAGTCCTGAAGGCGGGTTTCCCGCAGTAGGGAACTGGCGCACCCGTAAGGGTCTATCTTGGTTTTACCATCGGCATCAGGATTAAAAATGCGGTAATCTATTACCCAATATCTTTGTAGAATAGGGTTAACATAGACGCAGCTAACTACACCAATACCTTTGAGGACACCATGCTCATTACCACTATATTGCCTTCTGACTATTTCTATTTCTTCAGAATACCTTTTATCTAAAACGCTATCATCAAATATTATGTAACCATTGGCATCAGGCTCAACTACCTCTTTCACGTTCTCCCAGAGTAATCGAGGTGTTAACTTTTCTTTTTTCAAATAATAGTTAATGGCATCATGGCTAATATTCTCTAAATGCTCTGCTAAATTTGTAATGGTATAATTAATTTGACTACTTAATAAGTATTGGCAGTAATTAAGCTTAGTGAATCTCATTACCGTAAGCAATATTTATCTCATACAACCTCTACCTATTTTCTCATAAATATTTCATGTTTTGCTTCCCAGGCAGCGACTTTTACTGCGAAGACAAAGCTTTCGGAATCGGATTTATTTAATACTTTTGTACTATTGAATAGCAATCGCATTGTGCCAGTTGCGTAAGTCCTGAAATCATAATTTTTTGTCAAAAAAAGATTATTGTCAGATTTACCCGACAACAGCAGTTATTATCTGCTTTACCAATAAAAGTTACCGGAGCATTTCTTACTGGCTTATGCCTCAGCTTGCTATTTGCCGCTTGCACAGCTAATAATGCAATTAACACTACTGCTGTATCTGCTAATAATTCAAATCCAACCAAAGCATCAGTAGTGAGAATAGGCTATCAAAAATCAGCCATTCTCTTGAAAAGTAAAGGGCTTTTAGAAAAGCGCTTGCAACCGGAAGGCGTATCTGTGGAATGGATTGAATTTCCTGCTGGGCCACAGCTTTTAGAAGCTATGAATGTTGGCAGTGTTGACTTTGGACATACTGGAGAATCACCACCAATTTTTGCTCAAGCCGCCGGTGCCGCAATCACATATATCGCGGGAATCGTACCCAGTGCGGCTAGTTCAGCAATTCTTGTACCTAAAAATTCTGCTATCAAGACAGTCAATGATCTCAAAGGCAAAAAGATTGCTTTTCAAAAAGGCTCTAGCGCCCATTATATGCTGGTGCAAATTTTAGAAAAAAATGGACTGAAATATAGCGATATTCAACCGATATATTTGCCACCAGCCGATGCGCGTGCAGCTTTTGTTAAAGGTAGTGTTAATGCTTGGTCAATTTGGGACCCGTTTTATGCAGCAGCCGAAAAATCTGCTGATACTCGTGTGTTAATTGATGGCACAGGAATTAATAAGCAAGGCGGATATTATCTTGCTAGTAAAAACTTTGCTAACCAGCAGCCAGCAATTGTTAAAGCCATCCTAGAAGAAATTCAAAATCTGGAACAATGGTCTGATCAAAATCGCGCTGAAGTAGCGGCTACTCTTTCTCCTATCTTGGGTATTGATTTGGAAACGATGCAAAAAAGTACTAACCGAAGAAAATTTGGCATCACACCAATCACTCCAGAATTAATTACTCTCCAGCAGGAAGTTGCTGATAAATTCTCGGAACTAAAATTGATTCCCAAACCAATAAACGTCAGAGAAGCTATGCTAACACCTGAGCAATATGCAGCTTTTTCACCTAAGAATCAATAAATAATTCGTGATTATGAACAATCCAACTGAGTTATTTCATCGTCGTTATGGTGTAAACGGGTTTAATGCAGATATTCCTTGGAATGAGATAATATCTAATTTGCTGTCTCACCGTTCAATTCGTGCTTATTTGCATGATCCCCTACCCGCAAACACTCTAGAAACTTTGATAGCAGCAGCACAATCTGCATCGACTTCTTCAAATCTTCAGACGTGGAGTGTAATTGCTGTCCAAGATCCCCAACGTAAAGAGAAGTTATCGCAGTTGGCGAATAATCAAGCACATATTCGCCAGTGTCCTTTATTTCTGGTGTGGTTGGCAGATTTAGCGAGATTAACATACATCGCTGAAAGTCAAGGATTACCCCATGAAGGTCTGAATTATCTGGAAATGTTTTTGGTGGCGGCTATAGATGCAGCATTAGCAGCGCAAAATGCAGTCGTCGCTGCTGAATCTTTAGGTTTGGGAACAGTTTATATTGGTGCATTACGCAATCGTCCAGAAGCAGTGGCAGAGGTGTTAAATTTACCGCCTCATGTTGTTGCTGTGTTTGGGTTGTGTGTTGGTTATGCAGATTCAGCCGTAAATGTAGAAATTAAACCGCGTTTACCCCAAGCGGCGGTATTGCATCAAGAGACTTATCAGTTAGAGAAACAAGACCAGGAAATTGCTGTTTACAACCAAATCATGAAAGCATTCTACAATTCCCAACAGATGGATGTTCCCGGTGATTGGTCAGAACACTCAGCTAAACGAATCGCGTTTGTGGAATCTCTATCGGGACGCGATCGCTTGCGGGAAGTTTTGAACAATTTGGGGTTTGAGTTGCGTTAGAAAGAGGCAAATCATCATATCAAAAATTGTGCGATTGGCTATTGTGAGGTAGGCGATCGCACAATATAATTCACCAGTATTCTAGATATCCTGTCTATGAATTTGCGTCTTCATTCTCGGTTTCTTCATCATCAATAGTGAAATCACTGATATAGTCCCGCACAACACGCTCAAAAAATAGGGGAGCAGGCAAACCTGTCCAATCGCTGTAGTGACCAAAGCCATAGCGCAGTGACTCCACAAGGGCAGCTAGATCATCAGGATTATCTTCCGGTTGCCTCAAGGTAACAACAATCTCAAGGGGGTTGGGAGTAGGCCAGCGACCCGCAAATGGAGGTTTTTTAGAGAGTTGACTTATCTTTAACCCAGTTTGTTTTACTAGAGTATCGGTTGAGCGATAGCAACTTTGCCCACGAGCTTTTCTTTGTGGTAATTCACGCGCCACAGATAGATAAGCTACGCATCCAGTTTGGTTAGTCGCGCTGAGTCGAAATAACCCAGTCGCACTTGACGCTGAAGGAATTTCTAGATTAGGCGGCAGTTTATTTAGTTCTTCTTTAGTTCTGGTATCTTCTACAGAAGTTTCTATTAAATGTCTTGATTTTTTCTCAATAATGCCAGGGGCAAGTTCTTGGCGAATGCGAATTAAACGCGCGCCTTGCCATTCATCCTGCATATTCTCATACTGTTGACCAAGGTTAATTTGATTAGCATTAATTCTGATATCAGCTAACCAATTCCAAAGTTTAACGCAGTTGGAAGAATCAATCATAACTAAGGGTTGCATCCCTTCTTTCACAGAGTTAGTAATAATCTGTTTTACAAATTCCATGAATCGAGTTTTACGTACATCCTCTTTGTCAGCTAGTTTGATTGGAGTAAGTTGGGCAATAAAAGCTCGTGCATCAGTAAAGCTACTCCAAGGAGTTATTGCTAAATTTCCTTTATCATAAGCACAGCAAAACTCACATTTACCTGTATCTACATTCAGGCGTATTGCTATTGGTAAAAATGTATTTCCAATACTGCCACGAGCGCGACCCTTTTGTTTACGGACGATTGTAATTGCAATAATTTCTTTTGGTCTGGCTTCTAGCGGGATACTTTGCAGATACTTATCAACTTTTTCTCTCAGATCATTAATGTAACCAGAATGAGCAAAGAGCAAATCTTTTAATGCTGACTGCATCCGATGGAAAAAGTCTGTGAGTTTAAGACAGTTTGTTTTTCGTATCTTTGCGATGGGTAGTAGAAACTGGACACCAGCACCAACCTTTGCTAATACTTGGCGGGTTGAAGGTTTATTAACTTTATCATCAGGTTTCACAGTGTTTTGACCAGTAGGATCTGGGTAAAAGTTCCGCGCCATGATTAAGCAGAAAGTTGGCTGATTTAGCTTTTCAATCTGTTTTGCAGTGGATTCCCATGCTTTAATTCGCTCACGCGATCGCTCTTTAGCTTTGAATTTTTTTCCAGGTAAACCTTCTCGTGGCCCGTGGGTCTTTTTTGGTAAGAGATTAATCTCTACTTTGAGTGTGTCTCCCCACAAGATTTGAGTAATTTTCTGCAATAGTTTCGCTTCTGTTTGCAACTCAGATTCATAAAAGATAAATAATAAGGGTCGCTCATTAGGATACAATTGCTGAATAGCTGCTTGGTTTGCTTGAATGATTTTTTGAAGTTCATCTGTCTGATTCAGCGTGCGTCCCTTAAATTGAAAGGCTTTTCTTCCCCAATGAATCCCTTCTAAACGAAGGTCAAAGTATTTACATAGCAAGTCATCAATTTGTTTCTCGTTGAGTTGATCTAAATATTTTGGAGTAAACTCCAATTTGGTATTTGTTTCAAGAGCTTCCAAAACACCACCAAGCAGTGTCGGAAGATTAATCATACGCGATGCTGTATCATCTAGTTTATGCTTAGATGGTACTTCTGTGTAACCATCGAATATTTTGATTCCTAATGGTTGAAGAATTTTAGCGATCGCCTCAAACGCATCTAATTTATCAATTTCTGGTACACCTGTTTCAATACCATATTTTTCTGAAGTTTCTTCTTCGTCTTCTGAATTATCTTGAAGTCCATTACGGTAAGTTAGAACTACTTCACAGCTATCAGTAGAGGCTAAACCAGAAGCTATTTCTTGACCATCACAAGATTGTTTTAGTTTTAATTCTCTTTGCAGAATGTTAAAATCTGTATCTGCCACCCAACGAAAACTTTTATTTTCTTGTTTGTTATTTTTACCCTTTTTGTTATTTTTATCTTGTTGGCATTTTACTTGATAGCTAAAGGAGCGATTGCAATGGTCTTGGGAAAATATGAAACCGCTAATATTCCTACGGTCATACTTAGGAGCTTTTAATTGAGTAAACCAGCGACGTTTGGAAACCTCAACTTTCAGCAAAGGTTGATGCAAAGATGGATAAGTAACGACTTCCAGACGCACTACAAAACTGAATTTTCCTTTTGTGTTAGGTAGGGTAATCGGATCAATAATCAGTTCTGCCATGCCAGAGGTAAATGTTCCGTTGCTGGAAATAATGCGTTTAATCGGCCCTAACTCTGGGAAAATTACCTGTCCAGCAATTTGGCGAGCCGCGTAATCTGCCAGCATCCGATAGGCATACTTGTCTTTTGGTTGAGTTGTACCTGTCTTTTCATCTGAACCCCAAGGTAATACTTGAGATTTAAATGGAGAAATTTTTATTAACTCTCCTATTTCTCGCAAATCTTCTAATCGCTCAATAATCCCTATGGATATATCCTCTTTTTCAACAAACGGTTTGAGATAATTTATGAACCAATCATTAATAATTGGGCGAAGCACTTTATTTATTTCTTCTTCATCGCCATCAGTCAGGTAAACAAAAGGTTCTGGCTCATCCCCTCTGTTAGCATGATAAAATGCACCCTTGCTCAGACCTACTTCTGGTTCAATTCGCGCCGCATCTTTTAGTACTACTTGTAGAAAACCTCGCAATGAGGCATAGGGGAGATTTTTGAGATTAGCTCCTTTTTGAATCTCGGCAAAACTTAGCATAGATGCTTTTGTCCAGCTAAGTGTTAAACCCTCTACTATGATTGGAGGTAGTTTATCTGGTACAGTGAAGGCTAAAGGAAATTGTTTGATTGGTTTGATTTGACCTTGCTGAATATAAAAGGTATCTGAAACTAAACTACCATCAGTTTCTTGTTCTTCCTCTTCTTCAAAAAAGTCTTCTTCCAATTCCATTTCATTATCAAAATTGTCGGTCATTTTTACATCTCCAATAGTGGTGAAAAATCATTAAAACCGTCTTCTTCATCCGTCAAATCTTGTGAATTAGCTAGCTCATCAGGGTAAATGAGTCCTTCAATACGTTTTAAGGGTGCTAAAAATGCGCCATAAAGTTCTTGATAAATTTCCCGAATTACGGGGTCTTTATGGTTGACACATTCTTCTAAAATGATTCGCATCTGAACCAGCATACTGTCTCGCCCAGAGTCGGGTTTACCTTCTGCTGATTTTTTAGCCCAAGCTGCATCCACAAAGTAAACTGATACCGGGCATCCATTCCGCATTCCTCGCCCAATTGTTTGCAAAATCGCAACCATTTGATTAGCTGTAAACGATTTGAATAGTTCAGGGCCTAAACGGCTAGCCATTAAGGGTTCACGTAACAATCTATTGGCAGTTTTCCAAAGGTCTTTTCTCGATTGCTGCCAAGAAGTTGCGATCGCATTTAAATCTTCTGTTTCACCAAAAACTCGACTATCAAATTCTTGTGTTGCGCGTCCTGCCAAGCTATACAAAAGCTGCATATCATCCTTGGTAGGATGAGGACGAGTCAGGAAGTAAATCGAGCCAATTGCCGCATCTAGTTTTCTATCTCCTTTGGTGAAAACGATGTTCACACCTCTACCAATTGCCAACATGGGAAAAATTAAAATATCACAGTTTTCATCGTCTCCTAACGCTTCACATTGAGCAGAGGTAACAAAATCTGCCGGTTGTTCTCCATCTCTGAGGGACTGAACAATTGCCTTTGTATATCTACCAACTTCAGGATGATAGTCATTGATATATTTCTTGATAGAACGAGCCTGTTCATAACTATTGACAACTAAAGCGGCTTTGCGACGAATACCAGACTTTACATCAAATCTATTCATAGACTTGTAAATTTCAGGTTTACTTCCTCCTACAAGAGCATTTACCATTCGCAGAAGATTACGCTTTTGAAGGTCGCCAGCACCGCTATATTTGAGGGGTTCATCACCACGTTCACTATCTGGGAACCATTTGAAACGATAAACGCTCTGCTCTGCTTTATTTTCTGACTGACGCGGTTTTAGTAAATAATGTGGGCCAGCGTTAATGTGGTAGGCAGGACTAGCTTCTAAAAATGAAGTTGCCGAGGTAATTAAAACGGCTGGGCTTGGATGTCCATCATCTGCCTCTAACAACCGATGAAAGCGATGCATTAACATTCGAGGCGCACCAACAAATGTAATGTAGGACAATTGCACATTTTTGGCGGCGGTACGTGTTGTTTGTGCTTTGGAAAAACTGTATCGCACTCCAGAAAATGAACCTAAAATACTTTCTGGAATAAATTTTCGGAGTTCTGGTGATGCAGTTGATTCCACAATTGGTTCACGAATGAAACCATCTGCAACCATCGTTCTAGTTCCTGGTACAATTCGCTGGTAGCCCACAATTACGAAAGTAACAGTTATAAGTAATTTAGCTAAATCTTCTGCTTCTATTGTTGATAAATGATCTGGAAAACAGAGCTTGAGAAATAATTCGGCAATTTCTTCAACGATCGCATCACGTCGCTTAATCAGATTTTCAGCCAGGTAACGGCGGAAATGACTAATGAGAGTTTCCCATTGCTTTTCAAGGATTTCACGGTTATAGCCTAAAATCCGAGGCCACAAATCTGCTTTAAAGTTTTGAGGGTTCTCAACACCTGTGCGATCATAGAAGGCGTTATATGCTGCCGCTTCCCAAAATTCAGTTAGCGCCCGACTTTTACTAAAGCCTAGTTTGGCTTCTTGTTCATCAAGGTCATCCTGCTGAGAGGATTTCTTTAAAGTATTCAATAGTTCGCTAACAATCCGTAATACAGTCAATAATTGATTTTCGTAGCGTTCTCCCACCCGCGACTTAGACATATTCTGAAGGGTGGTAATTAAGGAAGTATTATAGCTACCAAATTCTGCCGAGTCACGGCTGTAGAGTTCTACATCTCGATCGAATAATCGATGGCTCTCGCTGCCAGCAAAGCGGTTATGGATTTGTTCTAAAATTACCCGATGAATGGATCGCTCTGAGCCTGAAATACTTAAAGTTGCTGCCCCATAGCCATCTAACACTGTCTGCACCATATCACCTTCGTCGCAAACAACTACATCGAAGGTACGAGCAATTAATTCAAAATATCGTACTTGTTCCTGAATCGCGTGAGGTGATATTTGAGTATCGAGCGATCGCACATGACCAACCCAAATATTAGCATCCAACAAATCTCGCGGTGCTTTGTTTCGACCGCACATTGTCCATAAGGGACACAGGCATTTCTTCATCTTTCCCTGTTTCCCTCCGCCTTGCAATATCTCGTTGCAAGGTGCGTAACCAAAGCCCCACAGAGACATATCGGCAGTTGAAAAGGCTGGTAGGACGCAGTTCATCCCAAAAACTTCTGCCTGTTCTAAGGTGTGAGCAAAACCACCATTACCTTGTGTTGCTATAGCTTCAGCAATATTATCTGCATGACGACGACGAGTTTCATCACTTTGTCCGACAAGCATTCCCACTTTTACCTGATGAAATGCCAGTTCAGCCATGTACTGTCTAGCAACTTCAATAGAGGGAAACACAAACATTGCTTTATAGTCATGTAATCCTAGCCAGATAGCTATCAACACGAGAATGGTTGTTTTACCTGACCCTGGCAAACCAATTAAGTGCTTGATGTCTTCTAATTCCAGAACATCATTTTCTTTCCGCAGACCTTTTCCGTCCTCCGATACCATGAGGTCAAAGCGTTCAAAACGATCTGCCCAGTTACCACGTCGTCGCTCAGTATCTTGCTTTTCACGCTCGTCCATCTCAATAGCCAGATCGCGCAGTTCACTTAGGGGAATGCGAATTTTTCCTCTTGGTTGGCGGTTGAGAGAATGTGTACGACGTGCAATAATCGGGGCATTTATACGAGGGATGTCTAACTTCACGGCGGTTGACTCTTCACCTAATGCAACCGCCATCGCCTGACGAGGATCGGCAAATGTAAAACCATACGAATCGTATGACAAAGGGGCACTTAAAATTTGACGCGCTTGTGTAATTTGAGAATCTTCTAAAGGATCTGTTCTTTTGAAGTGCAGTGTTTCGGTATCAATCTCATACGCTCCTTTAGTATGGTTGCAGTAATGATGATTGTTATAGAGAGCAATTGCGTGTTGAACTGACTGCCGTGTAACAAAAGTCAAGGACATCTGCCGCATATTGAAAATAGCTTGACGGGCTTGCTCTAATACAGCTGCATTTAAAATGCTGGCCATACCTGACATAATTACTGGCGCGTACTCCAGTGAATTAGTATCAATAAATTCCTCCATTAAGACGCAAAGCCAGCAAATTCGGTCTACACCTTTCCAAAAATCAGGTTTGGTTCGCATAAGGCATCTTCTTTAAAAAATCAATTACAGACGAAACCGACATAATTTCTAAACTGGCGGGATCGCCCTTCTTATCTAGTGTTGAGATGAGGGTAGAAATGTAGCTTGGGTTGTCTTCTATTAAGCGATCGCTCACAGCAAGAATCCGGCGGCGATAGTGAATCAGCCCGCCAATACTACGATTGAGACGCAAAGCCAGAGTCACCGGACTTGTGTAAGACTTAGCATCAATTCCAATTGCCCGTTCGTTAATTGCCACATCGCATAAATCCGACTCCGGGTAAAGTTCAGCATTGAGTTTATTTTGTCGGGCTGTATCAAAAATGGCTAATTCGTCAATTGCTGGGCCTGTCCAGTAGGTAAGAATTCGTGGCTCGGCAATTCGTAAAATGTCTTTGGGATCTAGTTTTTCAGATACTTTTGGCGAGTTGTGGCCAATGCACTGGCGAATTGGACAACGCCCTTGTGAAAAAAGTTTTTTGTTGGGATGCGATCGCATCAATGTTCCACAGTGGGCACAACGATGTGCTAGTCCATCAACTAGCCAGATATCTGGCACTAAGTGGAAGAAATTTTCAACGATCATTCGCTGTAAAGGGGTCAAGTCATTTTCAACCAAGTAGTCTAATAGTTGCCGTTCTCCTATCAGAGAGTACCTGCCAAATAACTCTCGTAGCGCGGTGTAAGCTTTGTGTTGGCGACGACCGCCCAATCGTTCAGTTGCTTCGCATAACTGAGTATATAAGCGATGCTCAATCACATTATCTTCACCAAAAGCCCCGCTCAGGTTGGCAATCTCTGCACAGTCTGAAGTAGGTACTCGTAAATCTGGATCGATTAAGGTAACGCTAGAAAAGCGAAAGTCTAATTGGCTAAAAACCCCTAACTGCCAGCGATCGCCACCAAGAGAGTATCGAGCGTTATCTAAAACAGTATGCACACAGGCAGCGCGATCGCTTAATCCTTCTTCAATATATAGACGGCCCAATTTGCACAGTGCTTGATAGAGTTCTGGTGGCAGTGTACTATCCTCTTGGCGCACAATTTCTCGACCTGGGAGAACCCGTTCATATTGGCGAAGAATTCCCTGAGCAAGTAACACCACAGCATCTTCAGCCAGATCCATCGCTGGGCGGTGTCCAGTAGGTAACGGTAAAGAGGTTGCTGAAATTGCAGGTAACCATGTGGGGTCTTGACCTTGAGCCTCTGCCAGAATTTGCATCTCTAAAGTATCTTCACCAAAGGAAGGTAAAACTTGAGCGATCGCTGCAAGTGTCCAACCTTTCTTTAATAGTAAAATTATTACCAATCCCTCCAAAATTTGACGGAATCCAAATTCCTGCCCTTTGGGTTGTGATAAAAGTTGCTTTGCTCTCCACGAGCGCACAGTTCGCAAAGCTGGTGGCTCTACTGATAGTTTAAGTTGTTCAATCTGGCGTTTAAGTTCTTTTGTAAGTGCATCCGCAGTTCCCTGCCACTGACGCACACTTTCAAATTCCATATATTTTTTTACATTAATATATGTTTACATTAAATGATGTAAAACAAAATGTCAATAGGTCATGCTGAATAAAACAAAGGGTAAAGTCTAAATTGAAACAATATTTTTGAAAAAGCCACCCCCGAAAGTTAAATTAAATAAACTGGCATAAGTCTTGACATAAAATGGTTTTCAGTCATAAGCGATCGTGCAGAAGAACAAAAATAAGTTATGGCTCAAGTCACATCAACGACCATCCTCTTAACACCAATCAGACTCTTGACTTTTAAATAAAATGTGCGAAGCTAATATTTAGATAAACTAAATATTTGAAAGCGCATCAAACTAGTGACAAGACTTACGGAAAACACTGATTTGTCTAAATCACTTACTAGAAGCCCTAACGCAGTGATTTTAGAAACGCAAGGAATGACACGTTACTTCGGTAAAGCAGTTGCAGTCAATGATTTGAATATCACAGTAGAACAAGGTCAGATATTTGGCTTACTCGGCCCCAATGGAGCGGGGAAAAGCACAGCCATCAAGATGTTGACTACTCTATTGCCCCTGAGTGCAGGCAGAGTAACTATAGCTGGCTATGACGTAACTCGTCAGGCTGCTGCTGTCAGACGGCTATTTGGTTATGTACCCCAGGCTCTGTCTGCTGATGGTAGTCTTACAGGTTACGAAAACCTCTTAACTTTTGCCAAGCTATACGACATTCCTGTCAAGCATAGGCAAAAGCGTATTCGGGAAGTGCTGGATTTTATGGGTTTGCAAGCAGCAGCCCATCGTTTAGTGCGTAACTACTCTGGTGGGATGATTCGCAAGCTAGAAATTGCCCAATCTATCATGCACCAGCCCAAGATTTTGTTCCTCGATGAACCGACTGTCGGACTAGATCCCATTGCCCGGACTCAGGTATGGCAACTTGTGGAACAACTGCGTGCAGATTACGGTACAACCATATTTTTAACTACCCACTTTTTAGAAGAAGCCGATAATCTGTGTAGCCGAGTGACGATTATGCAGCAAGGCGAAGTTGTGATTACAGGCACACCCAGTGATTTAAAAGCTTCTTTGGGTAAGCCGAATGCAACCTTAGATGATGTCTTTATTCACTACACAGGCGATCAATTAACATCGGGAGTTAGCTATCGTGATACAGCCAGAACCAGACGTACAGCCCAACGGTTGGGTTAAGTCCAAACCTACTTATCGAGCCAATGTGATTTCTACAATTGCTCAGGTATTCACCAAAACCCTGGTGATTGCCGAGATGGAAGTGCGGAAACTCCGGCATGATCCCACTGATTTAATAGTCCGAGCCGTGCAACCATCACTGTGGCTGTTGATTTTCGGGCAAGTTTTCACCAGGATTAGGGCAATTCCGACAGGTGACTTACCTTATCTAGACTTCATGTCTGCGGGTATTTTAGCGCAGAGCGTGTTATTCGTTGCTATTTTTACAGGCGGGATGACACTGATTTGGGAGCGAGACTTAGGAGTTGTGCATAAATTTTTGGCTAGTCCGACACCTAGAGTAGCAATGGTGTTAGGAAAATCCCTAGCCTGTGGAGTGCGTTGTTTATCACAGGTATTTGTGATTTATGGATTGGCACTACTGTTAGGTGTCAAACTCAACCTTCATCCTTTAGCTTTTTTGCAAGTCCTATTAGTCGTCATGTTGGGAGCAGGTTGTTTTTGCACATTTTCTTTAATCATTGGCTGTCTGGTAAAAACTAGAGAACGAATGACCGGAATTGGGCAGTTGTTAACTATGCCGTTGTTTTTTGCTAGTAATGCCATCTATCCCATTTCCATGATGCCCGACTGGTTAAAGTTTTTGTCTCGTGTTAATCCCTTAACTTACGAAGTGGATGCGTTACGCGGCACGATGCTAGCAAATGGAACTAGTATCTATGGGTTTGGTTTGAATTGTGCAGTTCTCTTGTTAACATTAGTAGTCTTGACCTCAATCTGTGGAAAACTTTATCCACGGGTAGCAATGTAATTAGGAGAACAAAGAGCTTCATGACCCCAGATAAACCTAACCAAAGCACAACTTCTGAAAAATGTGCTACTGGAGTAATGGATACAATTCCGTTAGTGATGCGGTTTATCCGGGCGGATATGCGAGCTAATAGTGCCGCTTCTTTATCGATACCACAGTTGAGAACATTAGCATTTCTTAACCGCAGTCCAGGTGCTTCGTTGTCTGATTTGGCAGATCATTTAGGTGTCACCTGTGCGACAGCATCAGCCACAACAGAACGGCTAGTACAACGCAACTTGGTACAACGTATAGACGATCCCCAAGAAAGGCGGCGAGTTCTTCTGAATCTGACTGAAGAAGGAAAGCATCAATTAAAACAATCCCAAGACCAAACTCGCACACATATTGCCGACCTTTTGGCAGGTCTGACACCAAAGCAAGTTTCCCATATTGAAGAAGGGTTGGCTTTACTAAAAAATGTCTTCGAGCAAACGGAACTTAAACCTCCCCAACGCTAAGTCTGCAAAACATGATCCTTTTGCGGCACTGAGGTTTCGAGATTATCGACTATTTACTATCGGGCGTGTACTCTTGTTCATCGGGTCACAAATGCAGACTGTGGCTATTGGCTGGGAACTGTACGTAGACGCGGAGCGGCTTGTCGTAGACATCGCACAAATTCAGCTTTGGCCTTAGGTGGTGTGGGGTTAGCCCAAGTCCTACCGATGATTGCCCTCACTTTGATTACTGGCGATGTCGCCGATCGCCGCGATGCCTACGGCGGGCTGCGCCTACGCAAACTCACAATGTTACTATCAGTGTTGCTGTTAGTCTTATGTTCCCTAGCATTGGCGGTATTTTCCTGGACTAAAAGCGCAGTCATTTTATTTTATGCTTGCTTAATCTTCACAGGAATTGCCAGAGCCTTCTTGAAACCCGCTAGTGATACCTTGATGTGGCAATTAATACCTACTAGTGCTTTTACTAATGCAGCCACTTGGAATAGTAGTAGCTTTCAGTTAGCCTCAGTTATTGGCCCAGCTTTGAGAGGATTTGGTATAGCCTTTTTGGGAGGTGCTACAGGTGTATACGTACTGGCGGCGATCGCAGGTTTGCTATGTTTTATCTTAACGGTGGCAATCTCAAAACAAGAAACCATTCGTACCAAAGAACCAATTTCCCTCAAAGTCTTGTCAGCAGGAGCTAAGTTTGTCTGGCAAAATCAACTGATTTTAGCAGCCATTACCTTAGATATGTTTGCAGTGTTATTGGGTGGTGCGTAGGCGTAGCCCGCCGCAGGCATCGCTCTACTACCGATATTCGCCAAAGATATTTTGTAGGTAGGGCCATTAGAGTTAGGCTACCTGCAAGCAGCCCCATCAATTGGGGCTTTATTTATGGCGGTTGTATTGGCATATTTACCACCTTTACGCAAAGCTGGCCCTGCCTTACTTTGGTCAGTCGTTGGCTTTGGTATTGTCACAATTATCTTTGGGCTATCACGTTGGTTTTGGCTATCACTCTTGATGTTAGTGTTGAGTGGCGCACTAGATACCATTAGCGTTGTGATTCGCCATACCTTAGTACAGATTAGAACGCCAGATCATTTACGTGGTCGTGTAGCGGCGATTAATAGTGTATTTATTAGTGCATCAAACGAGTTAGGAGACTTTGAATCCGGCTTGACAGCAGCTTTATTTGGCCCGGTCATCTCCGTAGTTGGTGGTGGAATTGGCACAATTTTTGTAGTAATTGCTGTGGCTGCTATTTGGCCAGGAATTGCCAAGTTAGGAACATTACAGGAGTATGAAGGTAGTTAACTTAAGCTGATGCCTCACTCTTGGAAGTGAAAATAATGAAATTAGTAATACTAATTCACGCCTAATGTGAATTAAGAAAAAAGGCGGGAGAAGTAAGAAGATGAAAGTTACCAGCTTCTCAAATCAAACTTCCCCCATGACTAGCATAAACTTTGGAACGCTAT
>NZ_JACJRF010000041.1 GCF_014697105.1 Anabaena subtropica FACHB-260
ATTTCCTGCCCTTTAATCAGATATAGGGCTTGTATTCGTTCTTTGCACCGAGACTGTTTTTGATGTCTGAGCCACTCCTCTAGTTCCTCGACACTTTCTTCAATCTCAATATGCGTTACCCCTGCCATCACATACCCTGAATACTACTTCTGTCTATATTTACCATCTGTCGCATTCTTTTTTCAAATTGGTATTACCAATAGTTCTTCTTTGCGTTTCTGCGCGACGGACACTTTGCTCTCTTCGAGACGCTTTGCGAACAAGTCGGGAGACCCGCCCACGCAAGTGTCCTCCTCTGCGTGAAGCAAAACAAAAACCGCCTGTTACTCACAGACGATTTAAACATAATTTATTCAACTAGATATTAGCCAGCCGCGCTAGAAGTTGCTAACTCCGCCAACCGTTCCTGCTGGTCTTGAGAAATACAAGATTGGATGACCGTCTCTAAATCGCCTTCCAAAACAGGATTAAGCGAAAAGTTTTGACCTAAACGGTGGTCAGTCGCACGGCTATCTTTATAATTATAAGTGCGAATTTTTTCTGATCGCGATCCTGTTCCCACTTGCGATCGCCTCATCGAAGTCACTTCTTCTTGTTGTTCTCGTAGTTTGATCTCATACAATTTCGCGCGCAAAATCTGCATCGCCCGTTCTTTGTTTTGCAACTGGCTACGTTCTTCTGTACAGAAAATTCGTATTCCCGTCGGTTTGTGCATTAAGTCAACAGCAGTTTCCACCTTGTTGACGTTTTGTCCACCAGCACCACCAGAACGAGCCGTAGTCATTTCAATATCTTTCGGGTCAATGTGGATTTCTACTTCATCAACTTCTGGCATAATTGCCACTGTCGCCGTTGAAGTATGTACCCTTCCCCCAGCTTCCGTTGCTGGTACACGCTGCACGCGATGAACTCCGGCTTCAAACTTCAGCTTACTGTAAACGCTCTCACCTTGAATTTCCAGGATAACTTCTTTGAAGCCACCCATTTCACCAAGGGACTCACTCACCAACTTCACCCGCCAGCCTTGAGTATCAGCATAGCGAGAATACATCCGCAATAAATCTCCAGCCCAAATACTCGCTTCATCGCCACCAGTACCAGCGCGAATTTCCAACATGATGTTTTTATCATCGTTGGGGTCACGGGGTAGGAGCAACACCTTCAAGCGCGTTTCTAAATACTCTATTTTTTCTTCTAATTCTTTTACTTCCAGAGCTGCCATTTCGTGCATATCTGGATCACCGTTGGCCTCTTTAAGTACCTGACGCGCCCCAATTAATTCTTCTTGGGCGATTTTCCAATTATCATAAGTCTCTACAACTTCTTCTAAAGAAGAACGGGACTTAGCAATCTTTTGATACTCATCGGGGTTTTTAGCCGTGTCAGGGTCGCCCAGGCGACGAGTCAGTTCATTGAAGGTTTGTTCAACGGATTTTAGTTTCTCCAGCAGGTATGATTCAGCCATAATGAGTGCGATCGCTCCTTTAAAAAATAACCAGTTGGCTCGGCAAAAAATGACAATCGACCCAGCAGACGCAGGGTCGTCGTTAACAGCAGAGCCAAACCGCTACTTTTTCTTTTGTTCGCCGGAGCTTTGAGTGCTGCTCATACCGTACTTACGCAAGAAGCGCTCTACTCTACCCTCAGTATCAATAATTTTCTGAGTACCAGTATAAAAAGGGTGGTTGCCAGACCAAACATCAACGTGTAATTCTGGTTTAGTAGAACCAACGGTCATCACAACTTGACCATTGCAATACACTTTTGCGTCTGGATACCACTTGGGATGAATATCAGATTTAGCCATTGTTCCTTTTGTGGTGAATCTATATAAATTATAACTTTTTAGAGGTTATGGGCTAGAGATTAGATAGTTTATAGCCAATCCCCAGCACCTCATCCCCATCTCCTATCGTTTGGAGTATTGAGGAGCTTTCCGGGCTTTGTGCAAACCATACTTTTTCCGTTCTTTTGCCCTGGGATCGCGTGTTAAGTAGCCTTCGGTTTTTAAAGGTGGACGATTTTCGGGGTCTAATTGGCATAAAGCACGGGCAACTCCCAAGCGCACGGAGTCAGCTTGTCCAGTTAAGCCACCGCCTTCTGCTTTTACCAAAATGTCGTATTCGTTTTCTAGCCCCAGGGTTTCCAAGGGGGCTTTGATAACGCCCAAATAATTGGCGTTGAATTGGAAGTACAAGTCTCCGGGCTTGCCATTCACAATCAACTGTCCACTACCGGGAACTAGACGCACCCGTGCTACTGATGATTTTCGGCGACCAGTACCCCAGTACACGGCGCGACCGCTATTCGCTTCTGCTACTACCATTAACTTTCTGCTCCAGGGATTGTATTAATGTTGAGTTCTTTAGGTTTTTGGGCGTCGTGGGGATGAGTAGGCCCAGCGTAGACTTTTAGTTTAGTGAACAACTGCTTACCCAAGCTATTTTTGGGTAGCATACCTTTGACTGCGTGTTCAAGAATTCTTTCTGGTAAGCGTTGTTGTAGTTTGGCGAAGGTTTCTGTCTTCATCCCACCAGGACGGCCAGAGTGCCGACGGTAGAGTTTTTGGGTACGTTTTTTACCTGTAACTGCTACTTTTTCAGCATTTACGACAATAACGAAGTCACCTGTATCCATGTGGGGTGTATAGTGAGCCTTATTTTTGCCTCTTAAAATCATGGCAATTTCGCTGGCAAGGCGACCGAGGCGTTTGTCCGTAGCATCTACTACGTACCAATCACGCTCAAGGGACTCTTGAGGAGGAAGGTATGTTTTACTCATTTTTATTTGTCCTTTGTCATTTTTTTCAGAGTCCATAGTCTATAGTCCATAGTCCATAGCAAAAGCTTTTGACTAATGACTCTTGACTAATGACTCTTGACTAATAACTAACTTTGGCATGGTGTCATACCAAACGTCAGGGGTAAAGGGAAAATCTGGATAGCCGACCCGTAAGAGGCATAAACCTTGTGACGGCGCGGCGTGTTTTACTTCTTCCCGGCGTTGTTCTTTCCAGAGTTCGGTGAAGTTAGTCAGAGTTCTTTGTCCAGAACCTACCTGTGCTAACATTCCTACCAACAGTCGCACCATGCCATATAAAAATCCATCTGCCTGAATTTCAATATGGATAAACGGCCCACTACGATGACACTCTACTGCTTGCACCTCTACCCAAGAATGCGATCGCTTTGAACCTGCACGGTGAAATGCAGCTAGATGATGCTTTCCCATCAGAGGTTCGAGGGCAGCCTGCATGAGAGCTTCATCAAGGGGTGCATAATAATAATGCCAACTGAAGGGTGTCACGAACAAATTCGGTCGATCTTCAGTGTAAATTGTGTAGCGATACCGCCTGTAAGCTGCACTAAAGCGAGCGTGCCAACGGTTTCCTACACTTGCTGAAGCCTTTATTAATATATCCTTGGGCAGATAACTATTGAGAACCGATGCCCACTTGTGTGCAGGAATCAAACCTGTCGCTTCAAAATGGGCTACCTGAGCAGCAGCATGGACTCCGCTATCAGTACGTCCTGCACCATGTAGTGTGACATGATGCCCCAAAATTTTAGCGATCGCTGTCTCAATTTCTTCCTGAACTGTTCGATGCTGCTTTTGTCTTTGCCAGCCATGAAAGTGAGTGCCAAGGTATTGAATTACCAAGGCTACTCGCTGAGTTTGTTTAGGCTGGTGACTATCTAACATAGAATCTTTTACTAAAGGCTGAAGTAGGTGCTATTGAGCAAAGGATTTACCCTTTGGACTTCTGCCTTCTTTAAACCAGCTCAATAATTGCCATCTCAGCATTGTCTCCCCGACGAGGTACAGTATGCAGGATGCGTGTGTATCCACCTTGACGATTACTGTATCGAGAGGGGACTTGCTCAAACAGCGCATGGACTAGCTGTTTATCGTATATGTAGCCCAAAGCTTCCCGACGTGCTGCCAATGAGCCATCTTTTGCTAAGGTGATCATTTTTTCTACTTCGCTTCGCAACACTTTTGCACGAATTAGAGTAGTAGTAATCCGACCATGACGGATTAACTCAGTAGTCAACGCTCGTAACAGGGCGCGGCGCTGATCTGCTGGTTTACCAAGTTTTTTGACCCGATTCCGGTGACGCATAACAATACTACAGTGAACTTTGAACGATTTAAAATTAGCTGTGTTTAGAGCTTCTTTCTTGGGGCAAGGTAATGCCCAAACGTCGCTGTAAAGCTTCAACGACCTCTTCTGCTGACTTCTGACCGAAGTTTTTAATTTCTAACAAGTCTTCTTGGGTGTAATCCAACAAGTCAGCCACAGAATTAACCTGCGCCCGCTTGAGACAGTTGTAGGCTCTTACAGAAAGCTGCAACTCTTCGATAGGAATCTGGGCAGTTGGATCATCTGGAATATCGGAATTTGTATCTGTTGGTTCTAGTGAAATGTCTTTCAACGGGTTGAACAAATCTACTAGAATTCCTGCTGCTGATGATAGTGCTTCTTGAGGAGAAATACTACCATTTGTCCAGACTTCTAACAGTAGTCTGTCTTTGGTGATCGAACCATCTGCTCGTACTTCCTCGACGCTGTAGTTAACTTTTCGCACTGGCATAAATATCGAGTCGATTTGCAAAAAGTCCAAAGATGTAGCTTCTTCGCGTCCTCTTTCTACTGTGCGATATCCTTTGCCCCTCTCAATGCGAAATTCCATTTCCAGTTTGCCGCCCTCAGCAATAGTAGCTACGTACTGAGTAGGATCGATAATTTCTACTTCACTTGGCAAATCAAAATGGGATGCAGTGATTGTTGCTGGCCCGTTAACTAATAATCTGCCAATCTGGGCTTGAGACGAATAGCTCTTGAGGATGACTTCTTTCATCCGCATGATGATTTCTAAAACATCTTCTCGTACGCCCGGAACCGTGGCAAACTCGTGGGAGACACCCGCAATCCGCACTGCTGTGACTGCTGTTCCCTCTAGATTGGACAGTAAAACTCGCCGCAACGCATTGCCGACTGTTGTTCCTTGACCACGTTCTAGAGGTTCTAGGATAAATTTACTGTAATGATTCCGACTTTCCTCTGTATTTGACTCTACACATTCAATTTGAAACTGCGCCACGGAGTAGCCTCCCTTAATTAAGGTGCTGCTAGCAGGCAAAATATTTGCCTCTCGAATTTACTTTATTGCCTTGGGCTGGCTTAGGTGTATCAAACTGCCAACATCTAGTGGTAGTGGGGTTTGACACGCCTATTGAGCTTGCAGGCATTCATTATATTTTGGGTGATTTGGAGTATAACAGCCCTCCCCAATGGAAGAGCTGACACGCTTGTTATCGTCCCAGCCGTTTGAAGTTCTTTTACATTTACTTCACTTGCCAAGCAATCGCATGTGATTTTCTTTGCTAAAACTTCTTGCCCTCACCAGTCAAAGCTGTTGACTTATACGCGACGACGCTTTGGTGGACGGCAACCATTATGAGGAATTGGGGTAATGTCCCGGATCAGGGTAATTTCTAGCCCTGCTCCTTGGATTGCCCGAATCGCAGTTTCTCTACCCGCGCCTGGGCCACTAACCATTACTTCAATTTGGCGCATTCCTTGATCCATAGCTCGTCTGGCTGCACTCTCAGCTGCGGTTTGCGCTGCAAAAGGAGTTCCCTTTTTCGCGCCTTTAAAACCACTAGAACCAGCACTAGCCCAGGAGATCACATCTCCATTTTGATCGGTGATGGTGACAATGCTATTGTTGAAAGTAGACTGGATGTAAGCCATTCCGTTAGGAACGTTCCGTTTCTGCTTCTTACTACCAGATTTTTTTGTTGGTTGTCTCGCCATATTATTTCAGTTAATCTCAGGTAAAACTTGCTATTGGTAGCAAGTAAAGAAATATTACTTGCCAGGAGCCTTCTTCTTACCGGCCACTGTCTGCCTTCTCCCACGACGGGTTCTAGCATTAGTCCGCGTCCTTTGTCCTCTGACTGGTAAGCCCATCCGATGACGACGGCCTCTGTATGTACCAATGTCTACCAGGCGCTTGATGTTCATTGCTTCCAAGCGCCGCAAGTCACCTTCAACTTGATAGTTGCTTTCGACTTCGCCTCGCAGGGCTGCTACATCAGCATCGCTGAGGTCTTTAACGCGGGTATCTGGGTTAACCCCGGTAGCCGCAAGAATTTCTTGCGACCGTGATAGTCCAATTCCGTAGATATAAGTTAGACCAATTTCAACGCGTTTGTCGCGTGGAAGGTCTACACCGGCAATACGTGCCACGATGAGTACTCCCTATTTTTCTCGCAGTTGCTGATCGAAAAACGCGTTTAACCGCGTCTGTTGTGTTTTGGTTGGTGATGATATGGATGCGCGTCACTCTCACCGTTGAGGAATGTTATCCTTGACGTTGCTTATGTTTGGGATTGACACAGATCACCATAACGCGTCCACGACGGCGAATCACGTTACACTTTTCACAAATTTTCTTGACTGAGGCTCTGACTTTCATGCCTTTAAAAATTGACTCCAAATATTAAATTATAGCATTTCTAGAAAATTTTATGCAATTAAGTAAATGGGTAACACCCAAATAAATTGTTTTATGGTAGACTTCCTTACATATATCTACTTCTTCCGCAGTCTGTACGTGATTCTGCCTTTTGTGAGATCGTAGGGAGTCAGTTCAACTTTGACGCGATCGCCAGGCAAAATCTTGATATAGTTACGCCGAATCTTGCCAGATATGTGTGCCAAAACGTTGAAACCGTTATCTAGATCAACGCGAAACATGGCATTAGGCAAAGACTCAGTGACAGTGCCTTCCATTTCAATCAAATCTTGTTTAGACAAGTCTTTTCCTCAATTCAACAACTTTTTGTTCGGTTGCAGCACTCATCTGCAAAAGAACACATTTTAAGAAATATATCAACTGTTTATTAATATATCTTAGCTAAATTTGACAACATCTTGAGTTAAGGAGGGAGTGATGAATATCTTATTCCCTACTCCCTAGGCTTTAGTCTCGGTTATGAACCTAAAGTTTTTTTCAATTCGTGAGTGACATCTTCTTGGGATTGGTCGCCATTGATAGTTAAAAGTTTTTGGCGATCGCTGTAATAATCAATTAGAGGTGCAGTATCATTGCGGTAGATTTCTAGGCGGCGACGGATTACCTCTTCGGTGTCATCTTTCCGGCCTCTGGATAACAAGCGCGTCACCACAACATCATCTGGTGCATCTAAATTGACTACTCTTTCGCCACCTTGACCTATTTTTTGCAGCAATTCTTCCAGAAAAGCGGCTTGTGTAACTTTACGAGGAAAACCATCTAATATCCAGCCAGATTTGGCATCTGATTGATCAAGACGTTCTTCTACTAAGTCTTGCACTAACTGGTCAGGAACCAACTCACCGCTATCAACATAGCCTTGAGCTTTGATTCCTAAAGGAGTTTGCTCTTTCATGGCTTGCCGCAATATATCTCCAGTGGAAATATGCGGAATATGCAAATGCTCTGCCAAAATTTGAGCTTGTGTTCCTTTACCTGCTCCAGGCGGTCCCAAGAAGATTAGTCGGGTCACTATTGTTTCACCATTCCTTCATAACGCTGAGAAATAACATAAGTTTGGACTTGTTTAGCGGTTTCAATCGCCACACCAACCAGAATTAGCAAAGAGGTTGCACCAAGTCCTCTAAAAGTTGGTACTCCTAGAGCTCTTTCCACGGCGGTAGGAATAATTGCCACCAAGCCCAAAAAGATTGCACCCAAGAAAGTTAGTCGGTTAATTACCCGCTCGATATATTCACTAGTTGCTTTACCTGGACGAATACCCGGAATACTAGAACCCATTTTTTTCAGGTTCTGGGCTACATCAACAGGGTTAACAATCAAAGACGAATAGAAGTAGCTAAAGAAAACAATGGAAATTAAGTACACCAACGCATATACCCAAGACCCAGAACCACCGGGACTCAGATAGGTGTTGACTATGTTTGCCAATTCTGGGTTTTTGGTAAAATTAGCAATCAAAAGAGGTAGGCTCAGGATGGCTGCTGCAAAAATGATGGGCATTACACCACCGGAAATGAGGCGTAAGGGTAAGTAGCTACGCTGTTCTGCTAACACGCGACGACCTACTTGACGACGAGCTGAGATGATCGGGATGCGACGGATACCTTCCTGAACAAATACGATACCCACGATTGTTGCCAGGAATACCAACACTAGCACAATTACGCGACCAACGATTTCTCTACCGCCAACTTGCACCAAGTCAATGGTGTCACCCAAGGATTTTGGTAAGGAAGCGACAATGTTGACAAAAATCAACAAAGATGCGCCATTACCAATACCCCGTTCTGTGATCAGTTCCGATGCCCACATGACAAACATAGAACCAGCAGTCAGTGAGATCGCTGTTTCTGCTACAAATATTGGACCTGGCTGTAATGCAAATTGTTGAAGAAACAATGCAGAAAAAGCCACGCTCTGAAAGATTGCCCAGCCAACAGTTACATAGCGAGTAATTTGGGAAATTTTCCGTCTGCCCGCTTCACCCTCATTTTTTTGTAAATTTTCTAAAGATGGTATTGCCGCAGTCAGTAATTGGATGATAATTGACGCATTAATAAAAGGCAAAATCCCTAAAGCGAAGACACCTAAAGTGGAAAGTCCTCGTCCAGAAAATATATCCAATAAACCGAATATGGCATTATTGCTTGAAATGGCTTCGGCAAATCTAGTTCTATCAATTCCTGGTACTGGTAAAAAGATACCCAGGCGAACCAAAATTAAAATACCGACAGTTACAAGCAGCCTGCCTCTCAGCCCAGCCGCTTGTGCCATCTGCATAAAAGTTTCTTGAGCCGTTGGGGCTTTATCTCGACTGATCATAGAGTGCTACCTTTATCATGAACCAGGCGCTGGAAGCGAGTTTGCTAGCTTTCAAGTGCGCTGTTGGGCAATCACCCTAAAACTTCACAACTCCCTCCAGCAGCCTCAATTTTGCTACGAGCTTGACCTGTAAAAGCTGCTGCTTTGACGTTGAGGGCTACGCCTAAATCTCCATTACCCAAAATCTTCAATGGGCCTTTGACAGCAGTCAAAATACCTGCCGTTTTCAAAGATTCCAAAGTTACTTCTGTATTTGCAGGAAGAGAGGCTAGCTTCTCTACATTAATCGTAGTGTAAATTTTCCGATTAACTACAGGAAAGCCCTTCAACTTAGGTATCCGTCGGTACAATGGCTGCTGACCACCTTCAAAACCAGGTCTTGTACCGCTACCAGAACGAGATTTTTGACCTCTCATTCCTAGACCAGCACTAGCACCTTGACCAGCAGAAATACCTCTACCTACACGGCGGCGGCGTTTTTTTGAGCCTTTTTGGGGCTTAACATCGTTGAGTCTCATAATCTTACTCTGTGTTTGTCAGTTGTCAGTTGTCAGTTGTGAGGCAGTGCGTTGGGCGGTTTCCCCGACTTAAAGCAACTGGTGAACCCGTAAAGGTCAGCTGCTTCGGAACTACAAACAAATGACTACTTAAATATAGAGTTTTTCGATGGCAATGCCTCTGTCTTCAGCGACTTCAGCTAAGGTACGTAGTGTAGATAAGGCATTAACAGCCGCTCTGGCGTTGTTGAGTGGGTTGTTAGAGCCGAGTTGCTTGGCTAAAACGTTACGAACTCCTGCCAATTCCAATACTGTACGGACAGCACCACCAGCAATTACACCAGTACCAGGGGCGGCCGGGCGCATCATTACCTTAGCGCCACCACCGACACCATCAATTGGATGAGGGATGGAGTTAGATTTGGTGATGGGGATGTCAATCAGGTGTTTTTTACCGTCAGCTACACCTTTTTTCACAGCACCAATAACATCAGAGGCTTTGCCTACTCCAACTCCAACTTGACCACGTTCGTTACCAACTACCACGATCGCTCGGAAGCTGAGTTTTTTACCACCTTTAACGACCTTGCTCACACGTCGGATTTGAATTACCCGCTCTTGCCAGTTAGTTTCTTCTTTTTTCGTGCGGTTAGCTTTACGACGACCTGTTGCCATAATTTATGCTCTCTTTTTGTCAGTTGTCAGTTGTCAGTTGTCAGTTGTCAGTTGTCAGTTACTACTGACTATTGACCATTGACTACTGACAAATTAGAAATCTAACCCAGCTTCGCGCGCTGCTTCGGCTAGTGCTTTGATTCTACCGTGGTATAAGTTGCCACCGCGATCAAATACGACTTTGGTGATACCTTTTTCCAGTGATCGCACTGCAATCAATTTACCAATTTGTGCTGATGCTTCGCAGTTAGCACCGGAAGCCAAGCTAGATTTTACTTCAGGCTCTACAGTTGATGCTGCAACTAGCGTGTGATGTTGTGTATCATCTATCACTTGGGCATAAATATGCTCATTGGATCGGAATACAGCTAGTCGTGGGCGTTCTGGAGAACCTTGAACTTTTCCACGAACGCGTCTATGGCGACGCTCTTTTGATTCTCTACGAGTAAGTTTCATGTTTACTTCTTACCACCCTTACCAGTCTTACCAGCTTTACGTCTGACCACCTCACCGGCATAGCGAATACCTTTACCCTTATAAGGTTCTGGTGGACGAACGGCACGAATTTTTGCTGCTGTGTTACCTACTATTTCTTTGTCGTAGCCACTGACTATAACGTTAGTGTTATTTTCAACAGCAAATTGAACTCCCTCTGGTGGGTCAATTTGAACTTGATGGCTGTAACCCATGTTTAAGACTAGGTTACGGCCTTGAACTTGGGCCCTATAACCTACACCTTGTATTTCCAAACGGCGTTGGAAACCTTGAGAAACTCCCTCTACCATATTGGCCACAAGAGTCCGGCTTAAACCGTGCAGTTGCCTGGAAGTACGAGTTTCATCTCGACGGGTTACTTGTAAGGTTTCCCCTTCTTGGGTAACTATGACATTAGGGGGTAGATTCCGAGAAAGTTCGCCTTTAGGGCCTTTAACCACAACCTTTGTGCCATCAATGGTGACTTGCACTTTGGCGGGTACAGTAATTGGACGTTTACCAATACGAGACATGAATTTTTTTCCTTTGTCAGTTGTGAGTCAGTGCGTTCTTGGGGGTTTCCCCCATGAGTAACTGACGAACCCACTGGGTCAGTTGCCAGTTGTCAGTTTTCCTTGGTTTTTACCAATGACGAATGACCAATGACCAATGACTAATAACTACCAGACGTAGCAGAGTACTTCACCACCCAAGTTCTGCCGCCGCGCTTCGCGGTCGGTCATGATTCCACTGGATGTAGAGATAATGGCAATACCAATACCGCCTAATACTCTTGGTAATTCTTTTCGGTTGGAGTAAACACGCAAACCGGGTTTACTTACACGCTTGAGAGCAGTAATCAAAGGCTGGCGATTTTTACCCTTATATTTCAGAGCAATCACCAAGTTACGCTTTACACTGTCTCCTTCTTCAGAGAATTCAGCAATAAAACCTTCTTCTTGTAGCACTTTAGCAATGCTACGCGTCATTTTTGTGGCTGGCACTTGTGTAGTTTGATGCCTTGCCATATTGGCATTGCGGATGCGCGTCAGCATATCTGCAATTGTGTCGTTAGCCGCCATCGTTCCCTCTTTAGATGAACTTATTGATCGCGAAAGGGCATTCCAAATTCTTTAAGTAAGGCGCGGCCCTCTTCGTCGTTTTTCGCTGTGGTGATAATAGAAATATCTAGACCACGGATTTGATCGATGCTGTCGTATTCGATTTCTGGAAAGATTAACTGTTCTCTTACGCCTAGAGTATAGTTACCGCGACCATCAAAGCTTTTGGGGCTGATCCCACGGAAGTCTCTAATTCTTGGCAATGACAAGCTAATCAGTCTGTCGAAGAAGGCATACATTCGTTCGCCTCTGAGTGTCACCATGATGCCAACTGGCATACCTTGACGAATTTTAAAGCCAGCGATCGCTTTTTTCGCCCGTGTGACCACTGGCTTTTGACCAGTAATAGTGGCAATTTCGCTTAAAGAAGCTTCTAGGGATTTAGCATTTTGAGCCGCTTCTCCCAAACCTCTGTTCACAGTAATTTTCACCAATTTTGGTACTTGATGAACGTTAGAGTACTGAAACTGTTGAGTTAATTTGGGGACGATTGTCTCTTGATATAAGGTTTTGAGTCTTGTTGTCGCCATAGTTTTTTCCTGATGCTCCCTGGGCTTTGTCAGGGAAACTTTAATTTCCGATTTTAGACTGTCAATTTAATTCCACATCTAAAATCTCAAGTCGGCTCATTCTCTAGCTATCGAGAATCTCACCAGTTTTCTTGAGTTTCCTTACTTTCTTACCTTCTGGTGTGAAAGTGTAGCAGACACGACTAGCAACGTTTTGCTTTGTCGAATAAAGCATGACGTTGGAACTGTGAATCGGTGCTTCTTGAGTCACAATCCGTCCCGATTCCCCTTCTTGTTGGGGTTTGACGTGCTTAGTCTTAATATTGACACCTTTAACAATGACTTTGCTCAGTTGGGGCAGTGCTTTAATTACTTCACCAACTTTGCCTTTGTCTTTGCCAGCGATTACTTGTACTGTATCGCCAGTTTTAACGTGCATTTTATGGAAAGTGGGTGTTGTGTCCTTTTTACTCGGCATTACAGCACCTCCGGAGCCAAAGAAACTATTTTGGTGAAGTTTTTGTCACGCAATTCCCGTGCTACAGGGCCAAATACCCGTGTGCCTCTGGGGTTACCATCTTTGTTGATGATGACGGCGGCGTTATCGTCAAAGCGAATGGTCATACCGCTATCTCGACGGATGTGATGGCGGGTGCGGACAATTACAGCTTCCACAACATCAGATTTTTTTACAGCCATGTTGGGTGTGGCATCTTTGACGACAGCAATAATTTTGTCGCCGATGAAACCATAACGACTGTTACCCGCACCTAAGACACGGATACACATCAATTTACGAGCGCCGCTATTATCTGCGACATTGAGATAGGTTTGGGGTTGAATCACAATTGGTCTCCCTTATAAAGTTGTTATAAAAATAACAACTAAGCTTTGGTGTTGAGAATTTCTGCAACTTGCCAGCGCTTGGTTTTACTCAAGGGTCTGGTTTCCTGAATCCGCACGCGATCGCCTACTTTGCATTTATTCTCTTCGTCGTGAGCTTTATAGCGGCGGGTTTTAACTACAATCTTGCCGTACTTGGGGTGAGGAGCGCGGTTTTCTATGGCGACTACCACAGTTTTCTGCATCTTATCGCTCACTACCAAGCCAACGCGTTCTTTGATTGCCATAATCTCCTACTTTTATTCTTGAGGCGGTTGACTTGCTGCTGCCCGTTTCCGCTCTCCTTCTACTGTTAACAATTGGGCTAGACGATGGCGGGCATGACGGAATTGGTGAGGTTTATCTAGTTGTCTGGTGGCTTTTTGCAAGCGCAACTGAAAAAGTTGCTTTTTGACGGCAGTAATTTCCTCAACCAGTCTTTCGTCACTTAGTTCTCTGGCTTCTGAAATTTTGGGAAGTGGCATAACCTACTCCTGTTCCTCTACAACTTGAGGACGCACAATAAACTTGGTTTTAATTGGTAGCTTATAAGCTGCTAGACGCATCGCTTCACGGGCAATTTCTTCTGTAACTCCAGCGATTTCAAATAAAATCCGACCTGGTTTGACTACAGCTACCCAAAATTCTGGATTACCTTTACCGGAACCCATCCGGGTTTCTGCCGGGCGCATGGTTACTGGCTTATCTGGAAATATCCGAATCCAAATTTTGCCACCCCGGCGGATATAACGAGTCATTGCCCGACGGGAAGCTTCGATTTGCCGAGAGGTAATCCAAGCTGGTTCTTGGGCTTGGAGTGCAAATTCTCCAAAGTTGAGGGTACTACCCCGGTGGGCTAACCCCCCCATCCGCCCGCGCTGTTGTTTGCGGAATTTAGTTCTTCTTGGACTTAACATGGTTTGTCAAAAGTCAATAGTCAATGGTCAATAGTCAATGGTCAATAGTCAATGGTCAATAGTCAAACAATTTGGACTATGGACTATGGACTTTGAACTCTTGACTATCCTTCGTTGGAACGGTCTTCAAATTGCTGGCGGCGGCGTTGTTGTTGACGGCGACGCGGTTCACGTTCACGTTCACGGGATGAAGGTTGCGGCGTAGCAACTTCTTGTCCAGGGATGATTTCGCCTTTAAATACCCAAACTTTGATGCCAAGAATGCCGTAAACAGTTTTGGCTGTGCAGTAAGAGTAGTCAATATCAGCCCGTAGCGTGTGTAGAGGTACTCTACCTTCCCGTGTCCATTCTGTTCGGGCAATTTCTGCACCGTTGAGACGACCGCTAACTTGAACTTTGATCCCTTGAATGCCAGCTTTTTGGGCGCGTTGAATTGCTTGGCGTACTACCCGACGGAAGGAGACACGACGTTCCAACTGTTGAGCAATAAATTCGGCAATCAGGTAAGCATCGGCATCAACCCGTTGTACTTCGACTACGTTGATGCGAATTTGACGATTTCCACCTAACAGTGTTTGTAGTCCGGTACGTAAGGCTTCAATGCCTTGTCCGCCGCGACCTACAACTACACCAGGGCGAGCTGTACGTACTTCTAAATCGATTTGGTCGGCTTTCCGCTCAATCCGTACTTCGGAAATACCAGCGTTATTTTGTGCGAGTCTACCCAGCTTTTGTTCTATATATTGACGTAGTTTGTGGTCTTCTTGTAGAAGTTCTGGATAGCGGCTAGGTTCGGCAAACCAACGCGATTGGTGTTCTTGGGTAATTCCCAGGCGAAAGCCAACTGGATGAATTTTTTGTCCCACAAATGCTTCCTCTAAAATTTCTGACTTTAACGCAATTTTTTGTGTCTAGGACTTACTTAGCATCGGCGTTAGCAGCCACAGCCAAGGTGATATGACACGTCGGCTTGCGAATTTGGTAAGCTCTACCTTGCGCTCTAGGTTGGAAACGTTTCAATACTGGGCCTTGGTCAGCATAAGCCTGGGTAATCACTAACTCGGTGCGGTCTAATCCTGCATTATGTTCAGCGTTAGCAGCCGCACTTCGCAGCAGTGTTAACACTGGCTCAGTGGCTCGATAGGGCATAAATTCTAGGATAATCAGCGCTTCCCGGTAAGAACGTCCCCGAATTTGGTCAAGTACGCGCCGTACTTTATAGGGAGACATTCTAATAAATCGGGCGATCGCTTTTACTTCAGTAGTATCAGTAGCCATAATTTTCTCCATTTGTCAATAATCAACAGTCAATAGTCAGTAGCCAATAGTTTTTACTTTTGACTCTTGACTCTTGACTCTTGACTACCTACCTGCTTTTTTGTCAGATTTACCATGGCCTCTGTAGGTACGTGTAGGAGCGAATTCTCCCAACTTATGTCCCACCATCTGCTCGCTGATAAAAACTGGAACGTGTTGACGGCCGTTGTGAACGGCTATAGTATGACCTACCATTAGGGGCAAAATTGTTGAAGCTCTCGACCAAGTTTTAATCACTTGTTTTTCATTTCTGTCATTTAGCTTTTCAATTTTGCTTAATAAATGATCGGCTACGAAAGGACCTTTTTTAAGAGAACGACCCATACTGCAATTTTGGATTTTGGATTTTGGATTTTGGACTTAGAATTTTAAACTTTGAGTAATTAGGTGTGTCTCATCAAACGAAAAGTAACCCCAATCTAAAATCTAAAATCTAAAATTCTAGGACTCACGACCACCACGACCGCGTTTAGAAGACTTACGACGACGGCGCACAATCAACTTGCTGCTGGCTTTCTTGGGTTTACGTGTTTTCGCACCCAAGGTAGGTTTACCCCAAGGAGTTACAGGGCCGGATCTACCAATAGGCGCTCTACCCTCACCACCACCATGTGGGTGATCCACTGGGTTCATGACGCTACCTCTGACTTTGGGACGGCGACCTTTCCAGCGATTTCTCCCGGCTTTACCAGCGCTTAAGTTTCTCGCGTCGGTGTTACCTACTTGCCCAAGGGTGGCGTAACATTCCCGTCGAATCAAGCGGACTTCTCCCGAAGGTAACTTGAGAGTAACGTAATTACCTTCTTTAGCGACCACTTGAGCTGTAGCACCAGCAGAGCGAACAATTTGACCGCCTTTACCTGCTTTTAATTCAACGTTGTGGACGCTTGAACCCAGAGGTATGTTCGCTAAGGGTAAAGCGTTCCCATCTTCAATGGGAGATTCTGGCCCAGCAATAATAGTTGTCCCAACTTTTAAGTTATTGGGATGGAGGATGTACCGCTTTTCCCCATCTTCATAGGAAACTAGGGCAATCCGAGCGTTACGGTTGGGGTCATATTCAATTGCTATGACTGTGGCAGGAATACCACGTTTGTCCCGCTTAAAGTCGATGATCCGATAGAGTCTTTTGTGTCCACCACCACGGCGACGGCTGGTAATCCGACCTTGGTTGTTGCGACCTTTTGCCCGATGTTTGTATACCGTCAGTGACTTTTCTGGCTCGGTTTTGGTGATTTCCGCAAAGTCGGAAATTGTAACCTGGCGAGTACTGGGGGTATAAGGGCGATAAGAACGAGTACCCATGACAGTTTATACCTCTGGGAATAGAACTTGTCTGATTTTCTCTACATCCCCAGGTGCGACTGTGACGATCGCTTTTTTATATTGGGGCTTAAAGCCAATAAATTTACCTACACGTTTTTTTCTCCGTGGTGGTAATGCTGTATTGACTTTGACAACTTTGACCTGAAATAGGTCTTCAATTGCGGCTCTGATTTGTGGCTTGCTAGCCTTAGGAGTCACTTCAAAAGTGTATTTGTTCTGCTCCATCATGATGGTCGCTTTTTCTGTCAAGATGGGGCGACGCACTAAATCAGGCAGGTTGCGGGGGTCAAACTTAGCCATTGTAGACCTCCTGAAGTTTGTCTAATGCCGACGTGGTGATAACAATTTTGTCAGCGTGCAGCAAGTCATAAACGTTAAGTTGGTCAGCCGCAATGAGTTTCAGGTTCTCAATATTACGGGCGGACAAATAGACGTTTTCTGGAAAATCCGACAAAATTAACAATATTTTGCTTTCCGGTTCTGCACCCCAACGAGTGAATGCTGCCACTAAATCTTTTGTTTTGGGACGGGATAGCTCGTTGCTAAATTCTTCTACTACAATCAAATCGTCTACACGGCTGACAAATGCTGTCCGCAGTGCTAAACGCCGCTCTTTGCGGTTCATTTTTAAATCAAAATCTCTTGGTTTGGGGCCAAAGATCACACCACCACCACGCCATAATGGTGAACGAATGGAACCTGCTCGAGCGCGACCAGTTCCTTTTTGCCGCCAGGGTTTGCGGCCACCGCCTCGGACTTCAGCACGGGTTTTGGTGCTGGCGGTTCCTTGACGAGCGTTGGTTTGTTGTCTGACTAGGGCGCGGTGTACAATGTGCGCCGCCGTTGTTTCTTTGGCAACTCGCAACTCGAACGTTTGCTGTCCGATTTGCTCACCTTGCCAATTTTTTACTACACTCTCTACCATCGTTTTGTCCTTTATTAGTTGTTTAGTTGTCAATTGTCAGTAACTTTTTAGTATTGACTTGTGACTACTTTCCAACTTTTTTAGCAGGTACAATATTTAATAAGGCTCCTGGTTTGCCAGGAACGGCTCCTTTAATTAGCAGCAGGTTACGTTCTGCATCAACCCGTACTATGGTCAATTTGCGAATGGTGACGCGTGTGCCACCTAAACGACCAGCCATGCGTTTACCTGGATAAACGCGTCCTGGTGTTGTACCTGCACCGATGGAACCGGGCGCTCTATGGTTTTTAGAACCGTGAGACATCGGCCCACGACCAAAGTTATTACGTTTTTGGTTGCCTGCAAAACCGCGACCAATACTTGTACCAACTACGTCTACAAGTTCACCTGCACTAAAAATATCTGCTGTAATTTGTTGTCCTAAGGCGTAGTCGCTAGAACCATCAGTATGATACTCATGCAAATGCCGTAACGGTGGGGCAGATGATTTAGCTAAATGACCTAACAAAGGTTTGTTCAATGCCTTTGGTTTAACTTCGCCATAACCAACTTGAATGGCTGCGTAACCATCGGTTTGTTTACTTTTTACTTGCGTAACAACGCATGGCCCCACTTGCACGACTGTGACAGGAATTGCGGCTCCTGCTTCGTCAAATATTTGGGTCATGCCCAGTTTGGTGCCGAGAATCCCTACTGACACAGTTACTGGCTCTCCTTTCTACGAAATCGGGTTTTCTAGACACACTGTGTGGATTCCGGTGATGAACGGACGAAATTATGAATTTGTAAGCAGTTAATTCCACTTCAAATTCTTCCGGACACATCAGGCGGTGTCTTTATCTGCTAAATATATCTAGTTGCACTCACTCAATTACCAGAACAGCCACAAGCACCTTCCCTTAAGAAGGAATAGCTCCTGGTATTAAGGCAAGCCTTTACAGCTTTGCACTTTGTGCAGCAACGCTTTCGTCCGAGCTGTTGCTTAGGCACTTTCTGGCGGCAGTACTATGATTGGGTCTCCCGATCTTAGGCGCCTGCCCTGTCGTAGTGGACTTAAGTAGCTTGTCTACTCAGTATCCTTTAACTGAAACTTGTATAATGCTATGAAGCCAATATCACTGTTCAGTTTCTACTTCACTAAACAAATTTAACCTTTATTTAAGGTTTTGCTTGTTTTCTTCCGACTACAGAGTGTGTGTAGCCTGGGGATGATGAACTTTATTATTTAGTCATCAACTTTTGGTTTGACCTAAAAGCTTTTCTAGTGTATCAGTCTTTGATCAATTCTGGCTAGTTTATTCCTTTAAGAAATAGACTTTTTAGCTTTCGGTGCTAAGACCAGATTCGGTATGAGCATGACATGGCACTCTGACAGAAAAGTTTGGTCACAATCTAATAATATAAACTATCCAATGATTATTGTCCAGAAAATTTATAGATTAATTTTTTTGGATGCTTCCTGCACAGGCAGCTTGACACGATTGAGTATAGCTAAATCTAAAGTATAAGCTTCTTGATCTACCTTAATTTCTCACTTCACAGTAAATAATAGAGATATCGAAGTGGGATAGGACAAAACCTCAAAAAACTTATGGCACTAATTACCACTGGTAACGGTTTAATTCGGGATCTGGAGAAATTTGGATCTGTAGGTGTTTATGTACCCTTGGAAGGGGGTTTTGAAGGGCGGTATCGGCGGCGGTTGCGTGCGACTGGCTATACAACTCTAGTCTTTACTGCTAGGGGACTGGGCGACGTAGCAGCTTACCTCACAGGAGTTCACGGAGTACGACCTCCCCACCTTGGCAAGAAAAGCTCTGGTAGTGGTGCAGCAGTAGGTAATGTATATTATCTGCCGCCAATTGTTGGTTATCAGCTAGAACAATTGCCACCCAAGTCTAAGGGTTTGGTGTTGTGGATCATTGAAGGGCATATTCTTTCTGATCAAGAGGTTGAGTTTTTGACCAATTTACCGAGTTTGGAACCAAGAGTGAAGGTAGTCGTTGAGAGAGGAGGCGATCGCGCTTTCCGTTGGAAGGCTCTTAAGGATACATTCTCTGCTACCTATCAGGCTGTTTAGTTTTTAGGGGACAGGTTACAGGTTCTGTTCCTTGTCCCCTGTTATGAGCATTTCTATTATGCTGACCCGAAAACCGCAGGATGCAAAGAACTTTCTGGCTCCTTCGTTGATGGCTGCGGTATCTAAGCGAATTTGCTCTACTCCCATTTGCCGGAAGCGTTCAATAGTTAGTTCTACTATTTGCTTTGCAATGCCTTGTTGACGATACTCAGGCTCAACCCAGAGATCATGAATGAATCCAAATTCTTTTGTCCGATAAACGGGGATCTCTTGTTCAACTGTCGCCGCTACAAAAGCCACCAGTTGTCCTTGGTTGTCGGCTACCAGAAACACGCTACGTTCTTGATTTGCTAACTTTGTCAACCATTTTTCATAACGCTTTTCTGGTTGTGGTAAATAACCGTACTTGGCAGCATCCCAAGATTCATGTAAGGCACAAATCTTGACAACCATCGGCAAAACAGCAGGGACATCAGCTGGTGTTGCAGGGCGAATTAGCATAAGTTCTGAGAGGGGCTACAAGCTAGAGTAGTGGATTCTATCCATTAGAAAAGCCCTAGAAACTCTTCAAAAACTGACTGGGTAGATGAGATCAAATTCTCGATAAAGGGTAATCTGAGAGGAGTTATCTAGGGTGTCTAAGACTTTATAATCTAAGCCACCTGTAATTTGTGTGACCGGCCGCTTTAAAGGTTTCTCAAATTGATGCCACTCACGGTTACTCCATTCATAAATTGCTGCATCTACATCGTTTTGTAATTCAGAAGCTAACAATAATAGTTCCAGTTTATCTTCTGTGTTACCAGTCAGGACAAATTTTAGAGAAACCGACTGAGTAATTGCTGGTCTAGGTTCGTTGGCTGCTAGGGTTTTGCAGTCTCCAAGCTGGATATCATAAGGCTGCAATTGCAGATTTTCTTGCTGTTTTAGAATCTGTTCGATATCGTTTAAGCGTTGATCTAAATAAGGCAGCAGTCCTAGTTTGGCATCAGCCAGCAACTTGCGAATATTGGATGTTTGGGTCATTGTTGTTTTTTCCCTTTACCCAGTCAGATTAACGTTTTGTTGACTTAGCAGGAGAGAAACTTTGAAAAACTTTTTTTGCTTTTGGTAGTTGGCTGAACCAGCATGATTGGGTATGAGTAGGGGTGGGAACGTTTGAATTGTTTAGTCTTGTTGGTGAGCAAATTTATAACTACCCCAAAGAGACAGGGCGATCGCCATGACTAACAAGACAGGTATGCTGTACCAAGGGAACTGAGATAAGGGTAAATTAGCTGCTGCACGTAGCCCAGTACTGGTATAGGTCAGTGGTAATAAATACACTACAACTTGGAATGCTGTTGGTAAGGTACTGGGGTCGAAGAAGGTTGCGCCCAAGAAAGACATGGGGATAATGACAAAGTTATTGTATAGTCCTACCGATTCGAGCGATCGCACTGATAATCCCACAATTACGCCTAAACCTGCAAAGACGGCACAATTCAACACCAACAACAGCAAAAATAAGGGATTGAGAAAGTTCCAGTTTCTCGTTATGATCAGCGCCACCAAAATCACCGAACCGGAGGTCATCAAACCCCGCACAATTCCCGCCAGCATCTTACCCAGGTGCAGCGCTAATGGATGTATGGGTGTGAGTAATAATTCTTCAAAGGTTTTGGTAAACAGTCTATCTCCACAAATGGAGAATGTTGTTCCACCAAAGCTAATGGTCATGGATGATAAGGCTACCATGCCGGGCAATAGGAATTCTAGATAGTTATCATAATTGCCACTGATGCCGGAACCTGGTCTAATCGAGTTACCCAGCCCTAAACCAAAAGCTAAAATATATATAAGTGGTGATATTAAACCAGACGCAGCTACTTGTGTTAAACGCACACGTAAATCTAACCAGTCTCCCCAAAAGATAGTTAAGCTATCTACTAACAGGATTTGTAATTGTGAAGTCTTAAACTTCTTGCCCCAGATTAAAGCTCTTTGAGATGCCACTTTTTTCAGTTAGGTGTCAAATTCGTTGTAAATATTACTTTACATTTTTTGGCATCTCACTTGCTCAAGGAGCAACTAGTATTTTATCAAGTCAGTTCTCTGGATTTTTACTCAAAAGACGCAGTAACATTGCCACTGCGTCTCACTACCAATTGTATATTTTTTGCTAGATCACACTGTTAAACGCCAGTGCGTATTAATCTTAATTTTCATATTCTTGTAAGGGTGGGTGATAACACCCAACTTGAACTTACCCACCCCATTCTGTCTTTTTTAAAGCCAGCTGAATTAGTTCAACCTAATCCCAATCAGGAATATTTTGAGCTTCTTCACCACCTATACCGATCGCTGTATTATAAATTTCTGCATCGGTGATGGTGAGGTCATCCATTGATGCACCATATACGTTGGAATCGATCACATGGGCGCGAGTCAAGTTTGCCCCATTAAGATTAGCTTGCTTGAAATTGACGTTGGTTAGGTAGGCTGAAGTTAAGTTAGCTTTTTTTAAGTTGGCGTTGGTTAAGTCAGCACCTTCGAGGTTAGCACCTTCGAGGTTAGCACCAGCTAGATTTGCGCCTCGTAAGTCGGCTCCAATTAAATGAGCGTTACTGAGGTTCATGCCTGTTAGATTACACCCGTTACATTCCCCAGTTGATAATAACCTTTGTAGGTCTTGCGGATTCCCGGCTGTGACTGAGTTAGCCAAAAATAGGGGAGCTGCTAAGGCTAGAGCCGCGAATAGCTTAAGTTTCATATATTTTCCCCTTTCTAGTTAATTTGTGTCCGTTCTTTACCTCACATTTCTATTATCTCACTAAAATTCAGGATAATGTTGATTTAAAGCACAACTTGCTTATAATCTATACAAAGTTTGATTGTCTTGCTAGACATAAGATTGAATCTGACTTTCAGCCATTTCTATCTAAAGAATTAAGCATAAATACTTGAATTAATTTAGTGTTAAATATTTTTAAGCTGTTGCACCATTTAGTAAATGTTTCTTATTAAAAGTTTTCAGTATTTTCCTATTACTAAATAATACATAGTAAAAAATATATTTAGTAATTTAAATTACTAAATAGTCTCGAATATACTGGTTGACTAATTCTGGCTGTTCTTGCTGTACCCAATGTCCACAAGCGTGAATATACTTAATTTGTAGGTTTTTGACATAGGTTGAAGTGTTATAAGTAAGTTCCTTGCCAAGAGCCGTATCATTTTCTCCCCAAATCATCAGTGTTGGTACGTTTAAAATACCCCAATCTCTATTAAAGAAGGAGCTAGAAAAAATATTGCGATAATAATTCAACATTGCTGTGATAGCACCTGGTTTTGCAGCTGCATCTTTATAGATATTCAGGTCAGTTTGAGTAAAGGCATTTTTATTAACTGCTGTGCCTTGAATAGTACTTGAGATTGCTTGATAATTGGTAGATTGGAGGAGTAATTCAGGCAGTCCTGGGAGTTGAAATAAAAAGATATACCAGCTACGTAATAACTGTTGAGGACTATAGAGACCTTGGGCAAATTTGGCTGGGTGGGGTAAATTGAGGATGATTAACTGCTCTAACATACTGGGGTGAGCATAAGCGAATGACCAAGCGATCGCACCACCCCAATCATGACCAACTAAAATACACTTCTCATGTCCTAGTCCTTTGATGAGTCCCGCGACATCTTTGATAAACTCATCCATGACATAAGCTGATTGCTCCTTCGGCTTGTCACTATCGTTATACCCACGCAAGTCAACAGCCACAACTTGAAAATATTGAGCAAATTCTGGTATTTGGTGTCGCCAGGAATACCAACATTCAGGGAACCCATGTAACATCAGCATCAATGGCCCAGTTCCTTGGGTGACGTAGTGTAGTTTCACTCCATTGGTAGTGATATATTCATGTTTCCATGTATCTTGCGCGACGGGCATAGGCTGTATTTCTTGTAAGGATCAGATTGCTGATTATTTACATAATGTCAATTATTGCCAAGTTCAACATCTGTTGATAGACAGGTTAGGGGAAAAAATATATGGCGAATGGAGGAGATTCCAGACCACGGAATTTGTACTTGATTTTTGAAATGTATGTAGGGTAGGCATTGCCAGATGAATATAAAGCAAAAACTAGTCTCAATTATCAAAGTTATATCTACAGTTCTCATCACTAGTGCTATTGGCTTAGAAGCGTGGAATGTTTATGCTGTAATCACTAAAAGCAATATTTCCAGCATTTTAAACCCCATTTTTTGGGTTGAGCGTTTTGCCGTTACGTGCCACTTAGTTGAAGGAATCATCGCCGCTTTTTATGCTCCTACCAAAAAAAAGATGCCAATTAAATATGGCATCTACACTTTTTTTGTGGGTACAGTTGGTTTATTAGAATTATTTGGCAAGGAGTCTGAATAGATATGTGATATGGCTGTAAAACCTTATACAGCGATCGCCTCTTTTTCTTGCATTAGTTCCCTTATCTTGTTGGCAGGTGCAGGGATACCAAAGTAATATCCCTGACCTTCATGACATCCCCGCTTTTGTAGATAATTAAGTTGTTGTTGGGTTTCTATCCCCTCGGCGGTGATCTTCAATTGCAGGCTTTTGGCTAAGGCAATAATGGCATTAGTCACAGCAGCACTATCGGGATTAGAGACTACATCCTGCACAAATGACCGATCAATTTTTAGCATATTTACAGGAAAGCGCTTCAGATAGTTGAGAGAAGAATAACCAGTACCGAAGTCATCTAAAGCTAACCATACGCCTAACTCTTGTAATTGTTTCAAGATGTTTACAGAACGCTGAACATCTGTCATTAAAGAACTTTCAGTGACCTCCAGTTCCAGATAAGATGGATGCAAACCACTCTCTTGCATAATTTGACTGACAAGTTCTACCAGATTTGATTGTTCAAATTGTCTAGCTGATAGATTTACCGACATCCGTATTGGTGGAAGTCCAGCCAGTTGCCAAGCACGATTTTGCAGACAAGCAGTTCGCAACACCCATTCGCCAATTTCCACAATCGATCCGTTGGCTTCGGCGATGGGAATAAACTTGGCAGGAGATACTAAACCCCGTGTGGGATGTTGCCAGCGTACCAACGCTTCAACGGCTGTTATTTGTCCAGTGTACAAATCAATAATGGGTTGATAATAAACGATGATTTCATTTCGTTCTAAGGCCCCACGCAGTTCATTCTCTAACACCAATCGTTCTTGTAGTTGAGCGTTAATCTCTGGCGAATAAAACTGGTGTTGGCTCCTTCCCTGTTGTTTAGCTTGATACAAGGCTATATGAGCTTGCTGCAATAACTGATCTATATCGTGAAGATTATCTGGTTCATTAATTGTGATGCCGATGCTAGCTGTGATGTGAATCTGGTTGCCTTGGATAGTAAATGGTTTATTTATAATACTCAGCAGCATTTGAGAAAGGTTAACGATACTTTCAATCGAAGGAATTTCTATGCGAGCGATCGCAAATTCATCTCCACTCATATGAGCTAAAATATCTGCCTGGGCTAGGCAACTTGTCAAGCGCTGGGCTACTGCTCTTAATAGTAAATTTGATTGCTCATGTTCTAGTGCATGACTCACCCCAGTAAAATCATCAATCCCCAACACCATTACAGCTACCATTTTTTGGCTGTGCTGCGATTGAGACATAATCTGATTAACACGTTCTCGCAATAAGTCCCGATTGGGCAAGCCAGTGAGTTCGTCATAATTGCTGATATAGTCAATCAACTCGTCTAATTTGCGGAGAGTTTGTGATGTATCTGCCATTAGCGTTCCGGCTTCATCAACAAATTCTGTAGGCAGACTAGGTAAGGCTTTATTATTGAGATAGTCTCGGAGTGTGGCAGATGTCAAGTTGACTGGAAGGAGCAAATGGTGAAGTGCATAGAGGGTAGCGGCTGTACCAATTAAGGTAGCTAATAAAGCAATAACCAGAACTCGAATTGTCATCTCCCAAGAATAGGAATTGGAGATGACGAAACTGAATAATAAAGTCAAAAGCGGGATGTGAGTACCTAAAAACGCCACTGACATGATTTTGGCGGTGTAACTTTTGTTGAGCAATTTAAAATTATCTAGGGCTGAGTATAAATAGAGCTTTTGATTCAATTGCATAGATCCTTTGTGGCGTTTGAAGATTGGCAAATTGTTGCTTAGGTGTCTTGGTTATTCTGATTCACCAGCCAGTGAAAACAAACCAATATGATGTTATTTATTATGCTGCCCTAAATAACGATCAAATGTATAGATATTTATTTATAGTTTCTGTAAATATTAGAGTTGGGGAATTTATCGAAAATTATAATTCTAGTGTTTTTACTGATAAATATATAAAAAATAGTAATATTTTTAAATAAAAATGTTATAAATGTAATCGTCTCCGCCTGACTGGATATAATCACTTACGGCAGATCGTCATATCATCATACTTGTGTGATCTAAGCGAAACCTGCTATAGATTAGAGATGAAGTGAAGGGGTAGGATTAATAGGAGCGATCGCTGTAGGAATTGCTTTAGCCCTAGAATGACAAGTAAAGCTCTGAGGACAATTTAATATTAATATTAAAGATTTTTATATTAGTTAGCTTGAGTTGATTTGTTTTTACCTATTTACATATATAAGAATATTCATTAGAAAATGAATGAATCAAATTCCGACAAAAAAACTGAAAATACTAATGTCGAGGCTCAAGCTCATGATAGCGATTTGAAACAAATAAATGTAGAACTTAGTCACTGTATCGAAGCTAGCATTGAATTTATGGGTAAACTTCCACCACCGATGGTTCTTCAGCAATATAACACTATCCATCCCAATACATCCGACCGGATTATTTCTATGGTTGAAAGAGAGCAAGAACACAAGCATAAAATGCGAGAAAAGCTGATAGATACTCAAATATTAGATATGAAACAAAAAAGTAATGAAAGGCAATTAGAACAAATTTTCGGATTTTCTATTGGGGTGATATCAATTATATCTGGTTCAATTATAGCAATTTGCAAGTCTCCTCTAGCTGGTAGTTTTATCAGTTCAACAGGATTAATTTGTTTAGCGTTTATTTTCTTATTTGTTCATAAGAAGCAGCAAAAAAACAACTATCAATCAGAACTACCAAATACCAATTCGGCAGATAAGATTTAAACCCATAAGATAGAGTCTATCTGATAATATACTTGCATCAACTTATAAAGTGTCTGATGTTTATCCATTAATTTCTGCGGTTTTTCAAAGAATGTTTCGGTTGCCACAGCAAAAAATTCTGCGGGATTAGTTGCACCGTAGCTATCAATTACAGTTTCTCTTTCTTGCTGAATATCATTGCAAAGTTGTTTATATTCTGCGGTCATCACCTTCGACCAAATAGTATAATCTGACTTTCTATGCAAAATAGGTACACCTTCAGCTTGACCATCTTCTTGATCTAATTGGTGAGCAAATTCATGTAAGACAACGTTACGTCCATCTCTCCAGTTGTCAATATCATATTTTACCTGTTCCCAAGATAATATAACTTGGTCTTTAGTCCATGATTCTCCTAACCTGGCATCACGTCTTTCTTCTACAATATAATTATCAACAGCGACGGTTTGAGTTACAAAATAAGTTCTGGGATAAATTAAAATTGAACGCAGTTTAGGAAAGTACTGTCCTCGCTCATTGAGTAAGAGTAAACAGGCTATAGCTGCAATTGTCAATTTCATTTCTTCTGTTACCTGCAAGCCTCTACAGCCAATAAATTGTTTCTCTACTAAAAAAACTTGAATATGCCCTTGCAGTCGTCGGCGTTCGTCAGGGGAAAGGCGCAGATAAATAGGTAAATTATTTTCTATAATGGCATTCCAAAGTGGGGGGAATGGACGTTGTTTAATAAGGTATCTGCGTTTTCTTATCAGCAGGGGACTGAGCAAAATTAGCGCAATGATCAGCCCAATAATTAGAAAAATAATTGTTGATTTAAGCATTTGGCACGCTGAGAAGTCTTTTTACTTTGTATCTTCAGCTTAATCAAATTTTGAAAATAGCAAGTGGGGAGGGCAGGAAGAACCTTTTTTCGTGTTTTGAGTAGTTGACGTAAAAATATTGAACCACAGAGACACAAGGAGAAAAAGGCAGTTTGTGATGACTGCTTACGAGTGATTTGTTAGCGATCGCCAATAACCACCAAAGTATGGGGACAAACTTAACGTAAAATTAGTCTTTATCCAGCCCTTGCTCATTCCATCTACCCCATGTTTTGCGACTACTTAGTACAAATTCTGACTGCTCGTGTGTACGATGTTGCCCAGGAATCACCTCTGGAGTATGCCTCGAATCTTTCTACCAGACTGAATAATAAACTCCTGTTGAAGCGCGAGGATATGCAGTCTGTGTTTTCTTTTAAACTGCGGGGTGCTTACAACAAGATGGTGAATCTAACCCCTGATTTACTGGCACAGGGTGTAATTGCAGCATCGGCAGGGAATCATGCCCAAGGTGTGGCATTGGGGGCAAAACAGCTAGGAACGAGGGCAATTATTGTCATGCCCGTGACTACTCCCCAAGTGAAGGTAGATGCAGTTAAGGCAAGAGGTGGAGAGGTGGTATTGCATGGGGATACTTATGATGATGCCTATGCCTACGCGCGGCAATTGGAGGCAGAGAAGGGTTTAACATTTATTCACCCCTTTGATGATCCTCATGTGATTGCTGGACAGGGAACTATTGGCATGGAAATTCTCCGCCAATACCAGCAACCAATTCATGCAATTTTTGTTGCTATTGGCGGTGGGGGTTTGATTTCTGGAATTGCAGCTTATGTGAAACGCTTGCGTCCAGAAATTAAGATTATTGGGGTTGAGCCTGTTGATGCTGATGCGATGAACCAATCGTTGAAGGCTGGGTATCGGGTGCGGTTGTCACAGGTGGGTTTATTTGCTGACGGTGTAGCAGTCAGGGAAGTGGGAGAGGAGACTTTTCGCCTGTGTCAGGAATATGTAGACGAAATTATTTTGGTGGATACAGATGATACTTGTGCAGCCATTAAGGATGTATTTGAAGATACCCGTTCTATTTTAGAACCGGCAGGGGCGTTGGCGATCGCCGGTGCTAAAGCCTATGTAGAACGTGAACAAATCCAAGGACAAACCTTAGTTGCTGTTGCCTGCGGTGCAAATATGAATTTTGATCGGTTGCGTTTTGTGGCGGAACGGGCAGAATTTGGTGAACGCCGGGAAGCTATATTTGCAGTCACCATTCCTGAAGCGTCGGGTAGTCTGCGGAAGTTTTGCGAATGTATTGGTAGACGCAATTTGACAGAGTTTAACTACCGCATCGCTGATGAGAAAATTGCCCACATTTTCATTGGTATGCAGATTCAAAACCGCACTGATAAAGCCAAAATAGTGCAGACATTTGAAGAATGCGGTTTTCAAACCCTGGATTTAACAGATGATGAACTGACAAAACTACATTTACGCCACATGGTTGGTGGACACTCTCCCCTAGCCCATAATGAATTACTCTACCGTTTTGAATTTCCCGAACGTCCTGGGGCATTGATGAAGTTTGTCGCCTCTATGAGTCCCAACTGGAATATTAGTATGTTCCACTACCGCAACAACGGCTCAGATTACGGACGCATTGTTGTAGGAATGCAAGTCCCTCCCCAAGAAATGGAGGAATGGCAAGCATTTCTCGATTCCCTTGGCTACCAGTATTGGGATGAAAGCCAGAACCCAGCATATAAGTTGTTTTTGGGATGAGAGGGGATTAATTTCAAGTCCCCAGTCCCCAGTCAGTACATACAGGATAAATCTTCAGCAATAATCAAGTTAATTTGGTAATCATCTAACTCTTGTAAATGAGTAACGATGCGATTTGCTTGTTGTTCAATGCTGCGTTCAAATAACGCCCTGGCAAAGCGTCCATTACCAAAACTCTTGTCACGTGTGGCGTAGGCAACTTCAAAGGTGGCTTGCAATACAATAATGGCTGAGGGATCTAAAATATAACCACTGTCTTGGCAGAACTTCTTGAAAATTAATAACAGCTCATTAGGAGTGTAGTGATCCAGATAAAATAACCGATTCAAACGTGATTTGAATCCAGGATTTAACTCTAACAAACGATCCATTTCATCAGTGTAGCCGGCGACGACTACCGCCATGCGATCGCGAAAATCTTCCATCCGTTTAATTAATATCTGCAATGCTTCTTTACCAAAGTCATTAGGCGTATCTTCGGGTGCTAAAGCATGAGCTTCATCAATGAACAATACACCACCAATGGATTGCTGTACGGCACTTTCCATTCGCAGGGCAGTTTGTCCAATATAACCACCAATGATACCAGCGCGATCGGTTTCTACAACGTGTCCCCGTGGGAAGAATCCCAATTGTTTATATAAACGTCCCACTAAGCGGGCGATGGTTGTTTTACCTGTACCTGGGGGGCCGTAAAGCATGAGGTGTAGTGAAGTGTCTACTATTTTTAATCCTCGCTGTCGCCGTTCGGTTTGTACTTTCAGGTAGTTGGCTAAGGAAAAAAGTTGATGCTTAGTTTGCTCATGTCCTACCAATGCTTTTAAATCTGCAAATACTGCCTCTAGGGTATCCTTGTCTGGGGGATCATGCTCAACGAAGGAGGCTCTGGTTTCCGGTTTGGAATTATGAATATCGTTATTACTCTCAACTGAGTCCTTTTCTGTATCAGGAGCGCTGACAATCAAGCTATGGACTTTCATTTTGATTTTGTCATGAATCACAAAACCAAAATTTTTCCCTGATACATCCATTAACTTATCGGCGGGGAACTTGTCTACCAGAGTGCTGTTGATATAGAACTCCACGAAATTTCCGACGCGTATAATTTCCAATAGATTCACCGAGTCACTGCGGTGAATGCGATCGCATCGTTTCCAATCTGTGTAATTAATAAAGCTACCATCTTTGATTTCAGTGATGCGATAGTGACCATTTCCAGAAATCAGGAATTCAAAGAAATTGCTAACATCTGACAGTCCCCACACAAAACCATAACCATGATCATCCACACCAGCAGCTTTTTCTAGCACTATATGAATATGAAAATTGGTTCTCTCATAAAAAAACTCGGCTGAGTTCCACGATAGCCAATATGTATCACCTGCACGTTTATGGTCAAATACATAATGACTCACTTCCATGCAAAGGCTGCATTCGTCGCTCTCCCGTGTTACCCAGCTACAGCGATTGTCTTGAAAATGCTCCTCAAAAATTAGCATTGCGTTCCTCTGTAGCTCTCTGGTGTGTGTAGAATCAGCTGCTAGCTATTTCATTCTAAACACGGCTAATCAGTCTTTTTCTCTAATAAAAGTGCGGCAAATTATCTATCGTAAGGGGTTGAGCCTCTATTGCAAATTTTCTTTTTTCAGAAAAATTAGGGATTGGGGACTGAAAAATCTAAAATTTAAAATATTCTGTTGCATCCGCTACACTAAGACAAATCCAACATTCAAGGAAGACTGAGAACGGGGAATTGGGCTGGTATTATTTACTCAACACTCATTACTCCCTACTCTTCACAGATAAAAATGTCACTAACTGCATCTTCCACACCTCAAGGATTTAGTACATTTATTACTAATTTGGGTATCCGCGATACTACCGAAGATTTTGTATTTTTGCAATCGGATGTACCCTGTGTTGCTGATGGCGTTTTTACTCAAAGCCTTTTCGCTGGCCCTAGTGTGACTATTAGTCGTCAAAATTTACAAGATAGTCAGGTGCAAGGGATTATTGTGATTTCCAAAAATGCCAACGTGGCGAATGGTGCTGTTGGTCTTGCTGATGCTCAAGAAATTATACAACTGGTGGCGCAAGAAACTGGGATTGCAGGTGAAAATCTGGCGATCGCTTCCACCGGGGTAATTGGTAGACGTTACCCGATAGAAAAAATTCGCACCGGCTTGTTAGGTATGGGTCAAAAATTGACGGCTGCTGATTTTGATTTAGCTGCACGGGGTATTATGACCACTGACACTGTACCTAAAATAGCTGCGCGGCAAGTTGGTAATGCCAAGGTGGTAGGTATTGCTAAAGGTGTAGGTATGATTGAGCCGAATATGGCGACAATGTTAGCTTTCTTTTTTACCGATGCCGCAATTCCTGCAAATAAACTGCGGGAAATTTTTCGTTCTACTATAAATAAAACATTTAACTGTTTAAGTATAGACACTGATACTTCTACTAGTGACAGTGCTGTGATTTTGGCAAATGGTTTAGCAGGTGAAGTTCCCGAAGCCGAATTCGCTAGTGCATTGCAAGAAATCGCCCATGATTTAGTGTTAAAGATTGCCCGTGATGGCGAAGGTGCGACTAAGGTAATTGAGGTGACAGTAGACTCAGCCGCTAACTATACCCAAGCTAAACGAGTAGCCAAAGCCATTGTCAATTCCCCACTAGTGAAGACTGCTGTGTACGGTGCAGATCCCAATTGGGGAAGAGTAGCGATGGCGATAGGTAAGTGTGAAGACGAGCGTGATATTAATCCAGATCAGGTGGTAATTAGGTTTGATGAGGTGCAAGTATATCCGAATACCTTCCAATCGGAGAACTTGGAAAAGTTAAAACAAATTATGTCCCAAGAGAAAGTCGATATTCACGTTAGCCTCAACATTGGCGCAGCAGTTGCAACTGTATGGGGTTGCGACCTCACAGAAGGTTATGTAGAAATTAATGGTAAGTACTCCACTTAGGAGAAATAAAGTCTTGTTTGTAGTGAGCGATTTATCGCTCATTTACTGGGTTTTAAAGGGCTATTCGCATAGCGTTCCCGTAGGGTAGCCCTGAGAACCTTTATTTTCTGAACTAGTCATAAATCTTTTGGTTTACAAATCAAATAGTATTGCTATATCTCGGTAAGAATCTGTTTTTTAACCTTTTGCTAGGAGTTTCTTAATCTAGCCAGGATAGTTTGATTTTTGTACAACCGAATTAATACGAATTAAGCTATGTCACAAAATCATGGTGTATATCCTGATTTTCAGTGGCATTATCATAGCTCACCGCAGTTATCCCCTGCGGTAAATTTTGCTGTTAATGTTGTTTAACTATCCAGAATAATGACATTTACTCTCCAGATTCTCCACGCTTCTGACTTTGAAGGTGGCATCAATGCTGCCGGTACTAGTCCTCAGACTTCTGATGCTGTTCGATTTTCAGCCGTGCTGAACCGTCTACGAACTAATACCGATGTAGATACGTTTGGAGTTCCATCTAATGTATTAGCTAATACTTTAACTCTATCTTCTGGGGATAACTATATTCCTGGGGTATTTTTAAATGCTTCCAGTGACACCAGCCTTAATGGTGTAGGAGGTTTAGGAAGTTCCACCGCCCCTGTGATTGGTAGGGGTGACATTGGGATTCTCAACGCTTTGGGTATTCAAGCTTCAGTTTTGGGAAACCACGAGTTTGACTTGGGTGTAAGACAAGTCCGTGATATTCTCCGTAGTGGTGCTGGGAATCCAGGGACTAACTTTCCTTACCTGAGTGCGAACTTAGACTTTACACCGGAAATTGCTGGTGCGACAAATCCTGATGGTGGTATTGGTGCATCAGATTTAGCTACTAATCAAGATACTGCTGAAGCTAGTACCATCCCTCGGCGAATAGCTAGAAGTACAGTGATTACTCTACCTGGTGCTGACGGGATATTGGGTAATGCAGATGATGAGCGTATCGGGATTGTGGGTGCAACTACACCATTGTTACCGACAATTTCTAGTCCTGGGCGTGTAGGTGTTTCCCCCAGCAATCCTGTTGACTATGACGCTTTGGCGGGAGCAATTCAAGGACAAGTTGATATATTGACGGGGACGGGGATTAACAAGGTAGTTCTGCTGGCGCATATGCAGCAGTTAGATATTGAAGCTAATCAACTAGCCCCTCGTTTAAGAGATGTTGATGTAATTGTTGCCGGTGGTTCCCACACTTTATTAGCTGATGGCAATGATTCCTTACGTGCAGGTGATACTTCAGGGAGTGTTTATCCCCTAATTAGAAATTCTGCCAGCAATCAGCCTGTATTAGTAGTGAATACAGAAGCTAATTATCAGTACGTCGGGCGCTTAGTAGCTACATTCGATGATGCTGGTATCATCCAGACTAACACTTTAGATCCTAATATCAACGGTGCTTATGCCACAGACCAAGTAGGTGTAGATCGGGTTTATGGTGTAAGTAATTTTGATCCAGCAGGTGACATTACTACTTTTACCAATGCTACGGCAAATACACAACATCAAAACATAGTAGCGATTACCGATGGTATTCGTAATGTGATTGGTAGTAAAGACAACTTGATTGTTGGTAGTTCAACTGTCTTTCTTAACGGCACTCGCAACGATGTACGGACACAGGAAACCAACTTTGGCAGTTTAACTGCTGATGCTAACTTGTGGCAAGCTCGACAAGTTGATCCGACAGTAGTCATTTCCCTGAAAAATGGTGGCGGGATTCGAGATAACATTGGTGCGATTGACGGTTCAGGAGGTGCGGTTGATGCTTCTGGCACTCGTCGATTACCTACTCAACCTAGTGCTTTAGCACCAGATAAGCAAGAAGGCGATATTTCCCAATTAGATATAGAAAATTCCCTCAGGTTTAACAATAGTTTGACCTTAATTACAGTCACAGCCCAGCAACTCAAGTGGTTACTAGAACATGGAGTAGCAGCCACAGCACCAGGACGCACACCAGGGCAGTTTCCGCAAGTAGCAGGGATTAATTTTAGTTTTGATGCAACCAGGAATGCGATCGCTTTTGATAATAACGGTAATATTACCCGACAAGGCGATCGCATCCGCAGTTTAACCGTACTCAATGAAGATGGTACTCCCCGTGATGTGTTGGTGCAGGATGGTCGATTAATTGGTGATGCCAACCGCACCTTCCGCATGGTGACATTGAACTTCCTCGCGGGAACTGCCATTTCTTCAACTACACCGGGCTTAGGTGGTGACAGCTATCCATTCCCCCGCTTTGTGTTAGATAACCCCACCCTGGCTAATCGGGTAGACTTACGGGGGGAAACGGCTGATGTCAATGGTAATGGTGTGATTGATGCGCCAGTTGCTTTAGCACCAGGAAACTTTACATTTGCCGCCGCAGGTACAGAGCAAGATGCCCTTGCTGAATATATGCAGGCGACCTATGGAGAGACACCTTACCAAATAAGCGATCGCGGTTTCCGTCCTGACAGTCCCCGGATTATCAACCTCGGTGCAGGTGAAACTGGCCTTAACACTGACAATAGTTTGACAGTAGCCGCCAACACCAACCTGCGTGTCAGCCTCTCAGGAGTCAACAGCACAGGCGTGAACGAAATCGGCTTTTTTGTCGTTGACGATGAACAAAACACCATCAACGGCATTACACCGGGTAGCCAAGGCTATGTGCAAGCTGCCTTGAGTCGAGGACAAGTCATATTTTCTGCCATTGCCAATAACCCCCAAGGTTACGACCCCTTGCAACGTTCGCGCATCTTGTCAGGGTTAAATAATGGCTCTCGTGTAGTCTTTTATTTGGTAGAAAATAGTACAACTGATGCGGTGTTAGCTGGTAGAAATGCCAACGTATTATTTGGTACAGCAAATAATAATGCTGCGCAGGTTGCCGATTTGGGAGGCGATCGCTACCAAATTGCCTGGAGAAACCAGCAAAATAACCAAACTTTCAATAACCTCATAGTCACCGTTGAAAGAACCACCGCCACCGAAACCCCCGGAACTAGACTACAAGGGCAAGAACAAAGAGAACTAATAGACTTACGTGGTTTCACAGGTCAACAGATAGGGGCAGAATTTATCGTCAATCGGGAAGCTGCCTTCAACAATATTGTAGGTTTCTATCGAGTTATTGATGTTGATGGTGGCATTGATACTAACGGTGATGGTAATGCTGATTTGCTGCCAGGACAAACTGGTTATGCTCAAGCAGCAGTTAGAAGCAGGGTTCCAGATATCAACTTAGCAGTTCCCAACCAAGGTACTGCCAACTTTGCATCACAGTTAGCCGGCGGAGGGATTTATGCGCCATTCATCATCAGTAACAGCACGGTAGATCGAGTTCTCAGTGGGCAAACCAACCAAGTTTATTTTCCCTTCTTAGGAGCCAACCCCAATCAAATAGACCACATCCGCCTCCTGGGAGACAACACCTTCGGTTTTGAAGATTTACCCAATGGAGGTGACTTTGACTATAACGACGTGATTGTTCGCGTCAATTTGAGCATTCCATAAGGCGCAGGAATTGGGCAGAGAGGAGGGACATTCTCTAAGTTTCTCGCTCTCTGCTCCCATGCCTTCTGCGCCCCTTCATCTCTGATTCCCAAAACATACATAATCCTATGCCAACTAATCAAACAGTCCGCTTTTCTCAGTTCAATGCTTCTCTCAACCGCAACGCCGAAGGTCAGCTTGTCAGTGATCTTGCAACACCTAATAATGCCCAAGCAAAAGCTGTAGCGGAAATTATCCAGCGCAATAACCCAGATGTGCTGTTAATCAATGAATTTGATTATGTTGAAGGCAATCCCTTAGAGCCAGTCCAATTCCTTCTAGAAAATTATCTAGGCGTTAGCCAAAACGGTGCAAACCCGGTTAATTATCCCTACATTTATATTGCTCCCTCCAACACGGGTATTGCTTCTGGATTTGATTTAAATAATAACGGTGTAGCAGTCACTACCCCAGGCACACCAGGATATGGTGATGATGCTTTTGGTTTTGGGAATTTTCCTGGTCAATTCGGGATGGTGCTTTTATCTAAATACCCAATTGATACCGCCAATGTCCGCACCTTCCAGAATTTCTTGTGGAAGGATATGCCAGATTCTTTGTTACCCACTATTCAAACTCCTGGTGCTGATACACCTTGGTATTCACCAGAAGAACAAGAAATTTTACGGCTTTCTTCTAAAAGTCACTGGGATGTACCCATCTTAGTGAATGGACAAACCATTCATGTCCTAGTTAGCCACCCCACACCCCCAGTTTTCGATGGTGCAGAAGACCGCAACGGCAAACGCAACCATGATGAAATTCGTTTTTGGGCAGATTATGTTACCCCTGGTGAGGGTGGTTATATATATGATGACCAAGGCAGAACAGGGGGTCTAAATGCTGGTTCCAGTTTTGTAATTATGGGTGATCAAAATGCTGATCCCTACGATGGTGATAGCTTTGATAACGCGATTCTCCAACTGTTACAAAATCCTGGTATCAATACTAATTCTGTTCCCAGCAGTCCGGGGGGAGCGCAACAGTCAGCCTTGCAAGGTGGGGCAAATATTAACCATTCGGGCAATCCTGCTTTTGATACTGCCGATTTTAATGATAATAGTTCGGGTAACTTGCGGGCAGATTATGTCCTACCCTCCAGTGACTTGCAAATCGTCAACTCCGAAGTTTTTTGGCCTGTAGACACTGACCAGGCATTTGCGCCAGTAGGGACTTTTCCTTTCCCCAGTTCTGACCATCGTTTAGTGTTCGTAGACGTGCAAGTGGGAGCAACTGAACCAGGGAAAACGATCATTGAAGTAGATTTTCAGGGACAAACAATCCTTCCCACTGGCTTTATACCTACTGGTGCGGCTGGCACAGTGAATGGAGAATCAGCTCCACTAGGTGGTTTATCTGGTGTCGCATATAATGCAGATAACGATCGCTACTATGCCATATCAGACGATCGCTCGCAATTTGCACCTGCCCGTTTTTATACATTCACAAATAATGGAGAGGTGACATTTACGGATGTAGTCACCCTCAAAGATAGTGATGGTAATACTTTTCCTTTATTCAGCCTTGACCCAGAAGGTATTGCTTTAACTAATAATGGGACGGTGTTTATTTCCTCCGAAGGTGAAGCGAATCCTGGTGCTGGTCGTGTGGGTGACCCCTTTATTAGAGAGTTTTCCTTAACAACAGGGGAACAAGTGCGATCGCTCCTTGTGCCTACTAAGTTTTTACCAGTTGTAGAAGACACCAACAATAACGGGATTGTGGATGCGGGTGATACGCAAATCTCAGGGGTACGGAATAACCTCGCCTTTGAAAGTCTCACCATCACCCCGGACCAACGAACCCTCTACACAGCTACCGAAAACGCTCTACTTCAAGATGGTGCAGTGGCTTCTGTTAGTGCTGGTACTCCTTCTCGCATCCTCCAATACAACCTCATCAGTGGTCAGCCAGAAAAAGAATATTTGTACATCACCGACCCTGTGGCTGAGGCTCCTAACCCAGTAGGTGGATTTAATACCAATGGGTTGGTAGAATTACTGGCGATTGATAACCGAGGGACATTACTGGCCTTGGAACGTTCCTTTTCTGCTGGATTATCCGGTACAGGTAACACCATCAAACTGTATGAAATCACCCTCCAAGGTGCAACAGATATCAGTACTATCGACTCACTCAACAGCCTGAGTCCCGAACAATTAGCCGCTATCGAACCAGCCCAAAAGCGCCTGATCTTAAACCTCAATGACTTAGACTTACCCACTGGACTAGATAACGTAGAAGGTCTAGCCTTTGGCCCTAGACTAGCTGATGGTCGTCAGTCGATTGTGTTAGTGAGTGATAACAACTTTAGCGGTACTCAATTTACGCAAATCCTGACCTTGAGTGCAGAGGTAGTTCCCACAGTTGCACCGATTGTCGAAACTCGTCCTGACCTACTCGACAATGATAGTCCTAGCATCCCTGTAATTGATCAGAATGCTGATGCTGATGACCCAGCTATTTATGTAAATGCGACAAACTCAGCCGATAGCTTAGTTGTCACCGCCGTAAAAAACGCCGGCTTACGAGTCTACGACTTGTCAGGAAACTTGTTACAGAGTATTAACCCTGGTGATGTCCGCTACAACAACGTAGATATACAATATGGGTTTAGCTTGGGTGGCGAATCTATCGATATAGCCGTAGCCAGCGATCGCCAAAATGATCAACTAGTAATCTTCAAAATCAACCCCAACCCCAGCACCCCCGGTCAATACCTAGAAGATATCACCGACAGCAGTATTAGTACAGTCTTCCAAGGCGCACCTTTTGCACCGCCCTATTCCTCATCTTCTAGTAGCACTTACGGTCTAGCTTTATACCGTAGCCCCATCACTAACGATTACTACGCCTTTGTCAATCGCCGCGAAACCGGAGATATCGCCCAGTTAAGGCTAATAGACCAAGGTAATGGCACAATTGGCACCCAACTAGTACGCAACTTTACTATCCCTACAAATGCGGGACTCGACCCCCAAACCGAGGGGATGGTAGTAGACCAAGAAACTGGTTTTCTCTATATTGGACAAGAGAATGTGGGTATTTGGAAGTATGAAGCAGAACCCAATCGTGGTAATACAGGTAGACTCATTGACACAATTAGAGACTTGGGTGGTTCCTATCTAATTGACGATGTAGAAGGCTTGACTATTTATTATGGCAGCAACGGTACAGGCTATCTCCTCGCATCTAGCCAAGGTAATAATTCCTTTATTGCTTACACCAGAGAGGGTAACAACGAATATGTAGGGACTTTTGCTGTCGGTAATAATGGAGCGATCGACAGTGTACAAGAGTCGGATGGTGCCGATGTGATTAACTTACCATTAGGCCCCAATTTCCCCTTTGGTGTGTTTGTTACCCAAGATGGCAATAATTTACCTGCCACAATTGTTGATGATGAAAACGTCAATGCCAACTTCAAGTTAGTACCTTGGGAAAATATCGCCAATGCTTTCTCTCAACCACTAGCCATTGACACCACTAGTTACGATCCTCGTAATCCCGTTCCCCAAGCTAGACTGACTATCTACGATTTTGGTGAGTTACCCCCATTAGGTACAGCTTTAGATGGTCAAGAAATTCTCCTTGGTGGTTTCTCTGGGCTTTACTTCCAAGGTATTGCTGCTAATGGTAACTTGAAATTTGTCGCCCACACCGATCGCGGCCCCAATGGCGAAAACATCGGTGCAAATAGACCATTTGTTTTACCCGATTTCCAACCGGAAATAGTCGCCTTTGAACTGAATCGCAACACAGGTGAGATTGCTGTTACCCAAAGAATAGGGTTATTCCGTCAAGACGGAACCACACCATTAACAGGACTACCAAACCTACAAGCCGGAGCAAGGAATACCGCCTACACAGATGAAATCCCTGTGGACTTGCAAAATCAAGTCTTACCAAACGACCCCTTGGGTGCAGATTTGGAAGGGATTGTTGTTGATAGAAATGGCAATTACTGGTTAGTTGATGAGTACCGACCAGCCATTTACCAGTTTGATAGTAACGGTACACTAATTGAGCGTTTTATCCCCAGAGGAACTGCAACTGCACCCAATCCCGACCAACCAGCCGGCACTTTTGGCACGGAAGTGTTACCCGAAGTTTACGCTCAACGCCGCAATAATCGGGGATTTGAAGCGGTGGCGCTGGAAGGTAACAAACTCTACGCCTTTATTCAGAGTCCCATTGATAACCCTGACAATGGTGGTGATACCGTTTCTCGCAATTCTCGCAACCTGAGAATTTTGGAATTTGACGTTGTTAGTCAACAGGTAACAGCCGAATATCTCTATCTCTTGGAAGGTCTACCAAATACTGACAAAATTGGTGATGCTGTTTCCTTGGGTAACGGGAGATTTGCGGTAGTGGAGCGTGATGATGATGAAACCTCCGCCGCTAATAAATTGATCTTCTTGATTGATTTGGCGGGAGCTACCAATATCAATAATCCCGCTAACTATAGTTTGCCAGTTGGCAGAACCATTGAACAACTGACACCTGATGAGTTAACAGCCGCTCATATTAACCCTGTCAATAAGAGTCTCATTGCGAATGCGGCTCAACTTGGTTACATTGGCGTGGGTAAACTGGAAGGACTCGCACTCGTTGCACCGAATACTCTCGCCCTACTCAATGACAACGATTTCGGTGTCACTGGAACTACTGTCAATCCTGACGGGACAATTAGCGTCACAGTTGCTCCCCTATCTAGCAGATTGGCTCTTTTAGAACTGCCAAATAATTTACCAATCACCCAGCCATTAGATATTCAATTTGGTTCTCCTGCAAATGATGAGATTACGGCTGAACCAGGGCAAATCTTATTCACTGGTGATGGTGCAGATACAGTAGATTCCCTGGGAAGTAACACCATTTTCACTGGCAACGGTGATGATATTGTGTTTGTGGGTAGTGATGCTTCCGTGTCTACTGGAAATAGTGATGATCAGGTCTTCATCGGTGTGGATGGCCCTGCTAGCAATACCACTGTTAATGGTGGTAATGGTGATGATGAAATCACTGTAGTGGAAGCAGGCGGGACTAATAACCTATTTGGTGCAGCCGGGGATGACAGCCTGCAAATCATTGAAGGTTCTCGTCAATTAGTATTCGGTGGTTCTGGTAACGACACCCTCATGAGTAACGGTAGCTATAACCGTCTCTACGGTGGTTCAGGTGATGACTTACTGTTCTCCAATGTCAATGACTCTTTGTTTGGTGGCGATGGTGATGATGTACTATTCGCTGGACAAGGTGGTAATAACCGTCTGAGTGGTGGTACTGGTGCTGACCAGTTCTGGGTTGCTAATGGTAGTTTACCTACTAGCAAGAATACTATTACTGATTTTGTTGTAGGTATGGACAAAATTGGTTTGGGGGGAATTGGGGTAACTCAATTTAGTGGTTTGAGCTTGGTACAGCAAGGTGGTGATACTTTGGTGAAGCTAGGCACAACTGAATTGGTTGCTTTACAAGGAATTACCTCAACTAGTCTGACTGCTGCTGATTTTGTTTTCTCTGTTAGTGTAGTCGCCTAGTAAAAACTCTGTGTGTGTCTTTGTGGTTAATAATTTTTTAACCACAGAGGCACAAAGACACCGACACAAAGTTAAGTATTTTAGCTACAGTAATCCTGGGAAATCAAAATCATGATAATTTAAGTTCGGGTATATACCCTTAAATATTTTGGTTAATTTATATGGAGGAATATTAGTATAGCTAAATCTTGAAGTATATTCACTGAATTTAAGATTTGATAAATTGTACAAAATTAAGAGTGAATTTCTCAGTTAAATTATTTAACCATAGATAAATATTTAGACATGACTTATATTAAAAGCGCTTTTCAAGAATTTCTTTTAACCCTTGGGGGTTTTGACCAGTTACCAAGTGCAGAACTTGGTAACCTCTTAGAGAATTTACAGCCATTTCGCTATCGTATCGGTCAGAAAATCATTGGTAAAGAAAGAACGCCAGAACGAGTAACAATTATTTATGAAGGACAAGTGCGTCTGTTGGGATTTGATCCACAAACGCAAGTCCCCCATACCATCAAATTACTGAAACCAGGGGAAATCATTGGTGAGATAGGATTATTGCGGGATGTGGCTTGTGAAACTGCGATCGCCTCTACCGATGAAGTGATAGGTTTAACTTTAAATGCCGCACATTATTTAGGTCTGTTGGAATCCTACCCGGCTTTTGCTCATGCACGCCAAAACCAAAGTTACATCATAGAAGTTTTCGATGTTTTGGGTTCCCAGTTAGCCAAGCAAGCGAATGTCATTAACAACCTTGATGAACTGGCTACACAAGCTTTACAAAATGCCAAAATAGATTACCTTCCACCTGGAAGAAATTTCCTCCATCAATTAGATAGTGACAGTATTTGGTTTGTTAGTGGCGGTACAGTCACGAATTACCCTATTGGTTCTCGCCTAGAACCCAGTGATGGTAATCGGGTAATTGAGGTGAGGGGAGAAAGTCCGGCGCGATTGATTGGTTTAGCACCGTCAGATTTATTATTCTTAGATAACGACTATCGTCAACCTGGACAACTTACTGTTCATGATAGCCAATCGGCGATTGCAGAAGTTCTAGATATCCCTTACGCCACCGAGGAAGAAATTCCCCAGTCAGATTCCTCATCTAACCACGGTAAACAAAAACAAAAATTCCCCTTTGTCCGGGGTAAGGGAGAATTAAATTCTACCTTTGCTTGTTTTCAAATGCTTACCAAGCACCTGCAAATTCCCTTCCGCAAAGAAGTGGTGCGCCGCATTTTAAATGAGCAAATCAAACGCCAAGGTAGTATCTCTTTTCCCGCCTGCGCTTATCTATCAGAATTAATCGGACTCAAAGCCAATCTTGTAGATTTACCTGCGGCGGCTATTACTCGTGTTCCTACCCCAGCATTGGTAAAATATGGTGATGGTTATGCCGTTTTATATGCAGCCGATACTAATAATGTAGTTTTAGGTGTACCATCCCAAGGCATAGTAAGTTGCAAACCTGCACAGATAGTTGAGCATTTAGAAATTGTCGAAAACAGTTACCCACCACAAATCAGGGTATTACTGCTGTCCTCCACCAAAGAGACACCAAAAGAACGTTTCGGTTTGCGGTGGTTTCTCCCCTACTTATCTCGCCATCGCCGAGTTCTCATAGAAGTTTTTATTGCTTCCTTCTTTGTCCAATTAGCAGCGTTAGCCAATCCCCTAGTTATTCAGCTAATTATTGATAAAGTCATTGTCCAGAACAGTATCAGTACGCTGAATGTTTTGGGCGTTTTGTTGTTGGCTGTGGGAATATTTGAAGCAGTCCTCACCACATTAAGGACTTACTTATTTGTCGATACGACCAACCGCATCGACATGGGTTTGGGTTCAGAAATTATTGACCACCTATTACGGCTACCACTACGTTACTTTGAAAAGCGACCTGTGGGTGAACTGGCTACCCGTATCAATGAATTAGAAAATATTCGTCAGTTTCTCACCGGGACGGCGTTGACAGTAGGATTAGATGCGGTTTTCTCAGTGGTGTATATCATTGTCATGCTATTTTATAGCTGGCAACTCACCCTAGTTGGTTTAGGGACGATTCCCATATTTATTGTTATCACCTTAATTGCATCGCCTACCGTCAGTAGACAATTACGTTCCAAAGCCGAACGCAACTCAGAAACTCAATCCTATTTAGTTGAGGTGATGTCTGGGATTCAGACGGTGAAGGCGCAAAATATCGAACTGCGATCGCGCTTTTCCTGGCAAGAGCGATATGCTCGATATGTAGCATCCGGTTTTAAAACTGTCATCACATCAACACTCGCTAACTCTACAAGTCAATTCCTCAACAAACTCAGTAGTTTACTTGTGTTGTGGGTGGGTGCTTATCTGGTACTCCAAGGCGAATTAACTTTAGGGGAATTAATCGCTTTTAGAATTATCTCCGGTTATGTCACCAGCCCGATTTTACGCCTAGCTCAACTCTGGCAAAGCTTCCAAGAAACAGCATTATCCCTAGAACGGTTGAGCGATATCGTTGATACACCCCAAGAAGCCGAAGTTGACCGCTATAATATTCCCTTACCTGAGATTTACGGGTCTGTTAAATACGAGAATATTTCCTTCCGTTTCGCACCCAGTGGCCCTTTACAACTTTCCAACGTTAATTTGGAAATCCCGGCTGGGAAATTTATCGGCATCGTGGGTCAAAGCGGTTCTGGTAAAAGTACGATGATGAAGTTACTGCTGCGCTTGTATGACGTAGAGTCCGGCAGAATTTTGATTGATGGTTACGATATTTCCAAAGTAGAACTGTACTCACTGCGTCGCCAAGTTGGTGTTGTACCCCAAGAAACCCTGTTGTTTGACGGAACAGTACAAGAAAATATTGCTTTGACAAATCCCGATGCTAGCACCGAAGAAATCATCGAAGCGGCGCGAGTAGCAGTCGCCCACGAGTTTATTATGAGCTTACCCAACGGTTACAATACTCGTGTCGGCGAACGGGGTGCGGGACTTTCTGGGGGACAAAGACAGAGAATTGCGATCGCTCGTTCTGTTCTCCAACGACCGAAACTATTAGTATTAGATGAAGCTACCAGTGCTTTAGACTATCCCACAGAACGACAAGTTTGCCTCAACTTAGCTAAATCCTTTCGCGGTAGCACAGTATTCTTTATCACCCACCGACTCAACACCGTTAGTCATGCAGACATGATTGTCGTCATGGATGCAGGGAAAGTCATAGAACAAGGAAGTCACCAACAATTAATGGCGGCTAAAGGTCATTATTCTTACCTGTATCAACAACAGGAAGTGAATTTGTAATTGTCATTAGTCATTAGTCCAGAGTTCTTTTCTCCATTCCCTTTTTAACAATTAAACTACTATGACTCAACTTAATAGCGATCGCCTTAACGGTAATAATGGTAATGGGAAGCACGACCAGACTTTCAAGATTGAGAGTCAAGCTTCACCAGAGTCTAGCAAGGCTTTAGTTAACTTTAATCAAAATGAATTTGAGCAATCCGTAGTTCTTCGTCAATCTCCTATTTGGTCACGTACAATTATGCTTACCCTAATAGGTTTAGCCTGCGTGGGTATTGCTTGGGCATATTTTGCCAAAATTGAACAGGTAGTACCTGCTACTGGTCAATTAAAGCCAGAAGGTACTGTTAAAGAAGTGCAAGCACCTGTGAGTGGTGTTGTGAGAGAGGTTTTTGTCAGAGATGGAGAAACCGTTAATAAAGGCGATTTGTTACTTACTTTTGATACAATTGCCACTGTTGCTCAATTAAATTCATTAGAAAAAATTCGGCTGGCATTAATTCAAGAGAATCAGACCTATCGCCGTTTAATGAGATCAACTTCTGGTGTTGCTTCTGAACTAGAATTTATCCGCAGTCAACTACCACAAGAAGCAGCTTTTTTGTTAAGAAATCGAGCAGTCTTAGTTGCAGAAAATGAATTATTACGTACTCAATTAAATAATTCTACAACAGGTATAGGCTTAGATAGCGATGAACAAAAACAGCTACAAGTTGCCAAAACAGAATTAGATTCTCGTGCAGCAGCAGCAGGACTAGAAGTTTCTAAAACCCGGAAACAACTAAGTCAAACAACAGTTAAGCTGCAAGATACTCAAGCAAGTTTAGGTATACAAAGGAATATTTTAGATAATTTAAAAATATTATCTGAAGAAGGGGGAATTTCTCGGTTACAGTATCTCAATCAACAACAACAGGTGCAAAATCTAGCAGCAGAAGTAGCTCAATTAATTGAAGAGCAAAAGCGCCTGCAATTTGAAATTGAAAGAGGTCAACAGCAGCTAACTAACACAGTTGCTAATTCTGATAAAAATATTTTAGAAAGAATTGGTGACAATAAAAAACGCATTGCAGAAATTGATAGCCAATTTATGAGAATTGTTCTAGAAAATGAACGTAATTTAGCAGATATCAACAGCAAAATATCTCAAGCTCAACAGAATCTTAAATATCAAGAATTACGCGCTCCTGCTTCTGGAACAATTTTTGATTTGCAAGCAAATAATACTGGATTTGTCGCTAATCCTACTCAAAAATTACTACAAATTGTACCAAATGAAAACTTTATTGCTGAAGTTTTCATTACCAATAAAGATATTGGTTTTGTACGGAAAGGTATGAAAGTAGATGTTAGAATTGAATCCTTCCCTTTCAGTCAATTTGGTGATATCAAAGGCGAAATAATTGATATAGGATCAGATGCTTTACAACCAGATGAAATATATAAGTTTTATCGGTTTCCTGCCAGAGTCAAATTAGACAGACAATACTTGCAAATTCAAGATAAACAAATTTCCTTACAGTCAGGAATGTCAATCACTGCCAATATCAAAGTCAGAGAAGAACGAACTGTCATGAGTCTCTTTACTGAGATGTTTACCAAGCAAATTGATAGTTTAAAAGAAGTGCGTTGACACAGTTAATCACCGTAGAGATGCGTCATAATGCGTCTCTACAAAACTAAATATTATGACTCATAATGTGTGCTTATAAGAAAGAGTCTCCTAATTTACCGAATTACTGAACACTTTACGAATCAAATCAGGTAACGCTCCCCTTTCCTCTGCGCCTTCCTCCGCGCCCCTCCCTTCTCTACGAGAGGCTGCGCCAACGGGTTCACCAGTCGCCTGCGGTTCGCGTAAGCGTCTCGTAAGAGAGGGAAACCCTCCCGCAGCGCTGGTTCACCGCGTTTAAAAAAATGATTTCTGTAACTCACTTAACCAGGAATCATCATATTTTTATGTGAATTTAAATTTTATAAAAACTTAATACATTGTTTATATATTTTTTACCGCTTCTTATTGAATCCAACATATATAACTTGCAGAGAAGTATCTCTGTCTTTGAACAAATCAATAGTAAAACATGAAAAAGCCTAAATTCTTCAGAAGTATCCTACTTATTGCCATACCAGCAATACCGATAATTCTGTTTAGCTATCTGCAAAATCCCCTAACAGCCCAAACCTCAAGCGTTCATCTAACGATGGGGAATCCCAGTAATGCTGGTAGTAGTTACAGCAATCGTTTGTTGAACAAGCCACAGTATGCAGTTTCTTACAATTGCTTTCGAGGAACACCAAATTGGGTTAGTTGGCAGTTAAATAGATCATGGTTAGGTAGCGCACCTCGCCAAGATGATTTCCGTGCAGATACCACCATACCTTCAGACTGCTATCGAGTCACTTCTTCGGATTATACTGGTAGTGGTTTTGACCGTGGTCACATGGCTCCTTCCGCAGATAGAACCAACACAGTAGCCAACAACTCTGCTACTTTTTTAATGACAAACATCATACCCCAAGCACCAGACAATAATCAGGGTGTATGGGCAAGTTTAGAAAGTTATTGTAGAGATTTGGTGGTGAATCAAGGTAAAGAACTCTATATTATTTCGGGTTCTTATGGTACTGGTGGTACGGGTTCTAATGGTACAAGAACCACAATTGCCAATGGTAGAGTAACTGTCCCGGCAAGAACATGGAAGGTGATTGTAGTCCTAAATGCTGTCAACTCTGGTGTTAACAGCGTTAGTACTGGCACTAGAGTCATTGCTGTAGATATACCTAATACACAAGGTGTTCGGAACGCGAGTTGGAGAAATTATAGAGTTACTGTTGATACTCTAGAATCTAGAACTGGATACAACTTTCTTTCCAATGTTCCTGTGTCTACTCAAAGTGTAATTGAGTCGAGAATTGATAATTTGTAAGCATATTTAGCTTACTTAAATCATCAGTCTGTAAATACGAACAGACTGATGATTTAATTAGTTAAGTTTCCAATACTTGTCGGTTAAGTTCAAGACAGTCGCTACTAAAATCCTTATACCAATTTAATATGAAGCTGCATAGAAAAGAGCTTCTAAAATAAAGTTATAAGAGGAGATAGACATTACCTGCTCAAATGTTAATTGCTCGAATAGTTGTTGTAT
>NZ_JACJRF010000042.1 GCF_014697105.1 Anabaena subtropica FACHB-260
GTTATGTTCATTGGTTTGAGGAGATAATGTTATGTTGACTATTTTAGGACTTTTGGAGTTAGTCTAACTAAGAATGTAAAGTTTTGTATCAGCTTTCAACATTTCTGCTGTTGAAACAATTGAAACATTGACACCCAACTCTTGGGCATTTGCTGCTGTGTAAGGGCCAAAACAGGCAATAAGACAACGTTCAAACTCACTTTTTGAATCAAACATTGTTAAAAAACTGGCTACTTCTGCCGTACTACTAAAAGCAATAATATCTATTAAACCTTGGCGGATTAAATTGATTTCTACAGTATAAATATTTTTATCTAAACATTGAGTTATATACGCAGGTACACGCATTACCTGCATACCCAATTTTTTTAAATCCGCAATAAAATTAGGCACGATATTAGGTTCAGATATGCCTACAACCTCTGGAATAGGTACTAAGATTTTTTGCCCGCTAATTCCCTCAATTTGCGAAAATTCAGCCACAATTCCCGCAGGACTAGACTCACGAGGAATCAAATCAACCCTACCGCACAAAGATAATAAAATATCAACATCTTTTCCTAAAGCAGACAATTGACAATTTTGTAATTTAGAGATTTCTATATCTAAATTATGTAGACGCTCAAAAAATGCTATAATGCCGTTTCTACTAGTAAATGCAATCCAGTCAAATTCATCTATGCGTCTGATCACACCATCTAATTCAGAATAGTTAGATAAATAGCAAGTTTCTATGGTGGGCATGAAAATTGACAGACCACCTTGGGAAATAATTTGTTCGGACAGCCTAGCAGCATAGTTTCTCGGTGCTGTGACTAAAACTCTTTTACCGTATAAAGGTAATTGGCTAGATGCAGTTAGTAAGTTAGACATTATTTAGTCAAAGTTATTTGATTGCACTCAGCACTCAGAATCCCTAATTATAGTGTGTTGTTGTCAAGCTTAAAATAAAGGATTTAGTGTGTTAAAAAATATCCGCGCCGCAATCTTTGACATGGATGGTTTGCTGTTTGATACAGAAAGCATCGCTCGTTGGGCATGGCAGCAAGCCCTGACCAGTCATGGATATATAATGAGCGGTGATTTCTATAATGAATTTGTCGGGCGCGATTTGACATGGCGAGAAAAAATCCTCAAACAAAGATATGGCAACGATTTTCCCTTTGATGCAGTCAAAAGCCAACGGATTGAAATAGGCGATCGCCGAGAACTGCAAGAAGGTTTACCAATGAAAGCAGGTGCGTTAAACTTACTGTGTCAGCTACATAGTTTGGAAATCGTCATTGCCTTAGCAACAGGTACATCACGTAGCCGCACCATCCGCCGCTTAAGCAACGCAGGCATTTTGCATTACTTTACAACAATTGTCACCAGTGAAGATGTCCCAGAAGGCAAGCCTGCACCAGATATATATTTAGAAGTTAGTCGCAGAATTCATGTTACGCCTGTGCAGTGCGTAGTTTTTGAAGACTCATGTGTAGGTATAGAAGCAGCCTTTAGCGCCGGGATGTATCCGATTATGATCCCCGATATTGAACATCCATCTCCAGAAATTAGATGTTTGACTTACAAAGTTTTAGATTCTTTAGAACAAGCCAGCCAATTATTAGAAGAAAGGTTAGGAACTAGAGGTTAGCTAATCCACAGTACTCTAGGGGAAAAATGCGATGGCGTTCCGCCCACCGTAGGTGATCGCAATACCTCTAATATTTCTTTTGTGTAAAAAAACTAAAAGTAGTGTTGTCTTATGATGGACGTAATTTCCCAAATTGCTGCTCAATCATTAATGGTGAACACTACGCTCATTACTATAGTCTACGTTAATCCCGTGACCGGGAATGATGCTAATACAGGCTCACGGCAGAGTCCGTTGAAAACCCTCACCCGTGCTTTAAAAACGACTCCCCCAGCAATTATTCAGCTAGCTGTAGGGACTTATAACACTGCTAATAAAGAAGTTTTTCCCCTGGTGATTCCTGAGGGAGTAACCGTGGTAGGTAACGAAGCCAACAAAGGCGCAGGAATTTTGATTTCTGGGAGTGGAGAGTACCAAAGTCCCAGTTTTAGCGTGCAGAATGTCACCTTAGTTTTACTCAATCAAGCTAGTCTCAGGGGTGTGACTGTCACCAATCCCATAGCTAAAGGTACTGGTGTCTGGATTGAATCAACCGCACCAAATATAGCTAACAATACCTTTATTAATTGTGGTCGAGAAGGTGTATTTACTAGTGGTACAGCCAAACCAGCCATTTTAGATAATGTGTTTGTGCAGAATGCTGCTAGTGGTTTATTTATGGCACGCAATAGTAAAGGGGAAGTGTTGCGAAATGTCTTACAAAAGAATCCCTTGGGTATAGCTATCAGTGACTTTGCTGCACCTTTACTAGCCAATAACAAACTATCAGAAAATCGGACAGCGATCGCCCTATCTCGCAATGCCCGTCCGGTATTACGTCATAATTTTATCGTCAAAAATACCCAAGGCGGATTGTTAATCAATGAAAACGCCATCCCTGATTTGGGTAGTAGTCAAGATGGGGCTGGCAATATTTTTAGTAATAATGGCGAGTTCGATATTCAAAATGCGACAACACAGCAATTAATTTCTGTAGGTAATCAGTTAAACCCTACCCAAGTCAAGGGAAGAGTAGATTTTATTGCTGCCATCATCGATAATCCTGTCACTAGCACCAATTTTCTGGACTTACCAGGACATTGGGCAGTCGCTTTTGTGGAAGCATTGGTAAATAAAGGTTTACTTAGCGGCTTTCCCGATGGCACATTCGCCCCCGATGCACCAATCACCCGCGCCCAGTATGCGGCGGTGATTGCCAAAACTTTTCAATTACCCACAAACAATCAGCCACCTAAATTTCCCGATATCAAATCAGATTTTTGGGCAGCATCAGCCATTACCAAAGCATCCCAGATGGGATTTATTAGCGGTTTTCCTGATGGGACGTTTCGCCCAGCGCAGAACTTAACCAAAGTGCAAGCCATCGTTTCCATTGTCAATGGTTTAAAACTGAGTGGAGGTAGCCCGAATGTGTTGAGTATATACCGCGATCGCGCTCAAATTCCCAGCTATGCCACAAATCCCATCGCCGTTGCTACACAAAAGAATTTGGTTGTCAACTATCCCCAAACTGATCAACTAGAACCACTGCGAGATATCACCCGCGCCGAAATAGCAGCCTTAATTTATCAGGCTTTAGTGGCTAATGGACAAGAAAAAGCGATCGCTTCACCTTATATAGTCAGCCCCGAAGTTGATACCCCCTCCTTCACTGACTTAGCCGGACACTGGGGAGAACCATTTATTCGCGGTTTAGCCAGTATGGGCATCACTAGCGGTTTCGCTGATGGTAGCTATCAACCTAATAAACCCATGACCCGCGCCCAGTATGCAGCGATGGTGGCAGTTGCTTTTAACCCCCCTGCCACTAGACCAGCCACAGATTTTGTAGACGTACCACAGAATTTTTGGGCATACAAAGCCTTACAAATCGCCGCTAGTGGTGGCTTTGTCAGTGGTTTTAGCGATCGCACCTTCCGCCCCGACCAAAATGTCCAGAGGCTACAGGTAATCGTTTCTCTAGTTAACGGACTAGCCCTAACGACAGTTGATAGTAATAACTTACTCACTTACACTGACAGTAATAATATTCCTGAATATGCTCGAAAAGCCGTGATTACAGCAACACAGCAAAAAATTATTGTCAACCATCCAGACCCCAAACAGTTAGCACCCACAAGAGAAGCCACAAGAGCAGAAGTAGCAGCAATGGTCTATCAGGCCTTAGTAGCCATACAGAGAGCGCCAAGTATTAATTCGCCCTATATTATTTCGACAGTTAGCAGTTGACCAAGTAAAATGAAAAACACTGCTTTTCGACTGGGAAATTCTTGGTAATAAATCCTACAGCCAAAAACACGCTAGGCTATATGCGATGGGTCGATGATTCATACAGATTGCCAGCAGCCAAAAGTCTTATGTCAACATCAGTACCAAACACTTGTGCCAAACTGGCAAAAGCCCTACTAGTTCACTATGGTTTTGATCTCAGTGGTTATAGTGCCACTGAGCTAGTTAACCGTTGGCAAAAGCAATATCCCGCCGACTGGTTGCATTTAGCAGTAATTGAAGCACTATATCAAGGTCGTTATAAAGGTATTTCAGTCCAGCAAATCTTGGCATTTTGGCAAAGGCGGGGTCAGGAAATATATCATTTCAACATGGAATTTGAGCGCCTGATTTGTAGCAAGTTCCCTGAAAGCTTACATCAGATGGCTGCACCAGTGTTACCCCCTGCACGTGAGCAAGTTGGTGAGGAACGGGGGATCAGCCAAAATCAATCCCTACAATTGATGAGTTTCCCACAGCAGGAACCAGTCAACCAAGCAGAAGAACAGCCAGCCGAAAAGATTTTGGCATACTCTAGTGTGAGCGTGGCTGCTAGTGTTGAGGTGAATTTAAACAACCAGGAAAATTATTCGGGTCAATCTATATTATTGAACCCTGATACAGCCACAAAACTACTACCAATATCATTGACTCATCCACCCATTGGGCAGTTTACTCCAGAAACAAGCGATCGCTCCGAGACATTCACCTCAAAACTCAAAGCCATGTCTAGCGAGAATCCTTAACAGTCATATTTCTGGAATAAAAGCATTCTCTAGGTTCCCCAGGGATGGGATATTTTTTTACTGGAAAGTCCCTTACTCTGGTAAACCCTTCACCTGCAACAAGTCCAACCCCCGTTCAAATATTTCATCAATTGGCAACATTTGTTGATCTTGAGTCATAAATTTATGGTCTTTCGTTGCTCGAATTACTGAACCATCTTCCAAGCAATATTCCCACACTTCTTGTTGACCGCGATTGTGCCATTGGGCAATTGGTTGAGTGTAAACAAGACCATTACTATCAACACTAAATACCCTGCATTCAATACCTTTCTCTACAATTTCGCCGATAGGTACAAAGCCATATTCAACTGTTAAAACTTCCGTGTCGTAACTCAAGCAATATTCAGCAAATTTCAACATATCCTCAAATAGCTTCTCCGCTACTTGCTTTCTCACACCATTTTTAGTTGAACCATCAATAAACTTTTCCTGCTGCTTCTGCATCTCCGAAACTTTCTTTTTCCCCATAGCACGACGCAGCAAGTCAGCTTGTCCTAAAGAATAACCAGCCATGTCTTGAGCAATTTTCATAATCTGCTCTTGATAAACCATGATTCCATAGGTTTCATTTAATATCGGTTCTAAAAGCTGGCTTTCATAATCAATATTTTCCCGCCCGTGTTTACGGTTAATAAACTTAGGAATCAATCCCGCATCTAACGGGCCTGGTCGATAAAGTGCCAAGATTGAAGAAATATCTTCGATATTAGAAGGCTTCAAATCTCTGACTATCTGCTTCATCCCTGAAGATTCTAATTGAAATATGCCTTCTAATTCACCAGATTCTAAGAGTTCGTAGGTCTTTTGGACATCTTTAGGTAGAGTTTTATATTCGCCTTTAGCTAATATCTTCTGTGCCTTGCGTTCTTGATTAGTGATTTCATAAGGGTCAATCCTAAAGCCATGTTTTTCTTCAATCAAATCAATGGTTTTCTGAATCATGGTGAGGTTCTTCAGACCTAAGAAGTCCATTTTTAACAAACCCATTGATTCCAGGTCTTCCATGAAATATTGAGTAATTACAGACCCATCATTATTTTTTTGCAGTGGGACGATTTCATCTAATGGATCGGCAGAAATTACTACACCGGCAGCGTGAACACCAAAGGTTTTGTTAGTCCCTTCAATTCGCATTGCCATATCCAGCCAATGGCGAACTCTTGGGTCTTTATCATATTTCTCTTTAAACTCTGGTTCTGGGGTAGCATCGGAAATCATCACCTTGAGTTTGGTTGGTTTACCCCGCACCACAGGAATTAATTTCGCCATTTTATCCGCTTCCCCGTAGGGAATATTTAACACTCTGGCGACATCTTTTAAAACTGCTTTGGAAGTTAGACGGTTAAAGGTAATAATTTGGGCAACTCTTTCTTTACCGTATTTTTCTGTTACATACTCAATGACTTTATCCCGTTGTTCAATACAAAAGTCTGTATCAATATCGGGCATTGATTTACGTTCTGGGTTCAAAAATCGCTCGAACAGTAACCCATGATGTACCGGATCAATGTTGGTAATTCCCATTGTGTATGCAACCAATGAACCAGCAGCAGACCCTCGACCAGGCCCCACAGGAATATTATTATCTCTAGCAAATTTAATGTAGTCCCACACAACTAAAAAGTAAGTGGAAAATCCCATCTGCTGCAACATTTTGAGTTCATATTCTAGCCTTTCTCTGTAGGCTAGATCGACTTCATTACGGGATTTACGATTTAATTTTTCTAACAGTCCTTGCCAAGCAACTTCCTCAACATAAGTATCAGCAGTATGACCAGAAGGAATTGGGTAGTTGGGAATGCGAGGCTCGCCCATAATATGGTAAGGCTCGACTTTATCGGCAACTTCTGCTGTGGTGGCGATCGCTTCAGCAATTACATCATCTGATAGGTGGTCACGAAATAGCAGTTTCATCTCTTCAGCAGATTTGAGATATTCTGTGCCGCTATATCGCATCCGATTCTCTTCAATAATTAGTTTACCTGTTTGAATACATAACAAGGCATCGTGCGCTTCTACATCAAAACAAGAAATAAAATGTGAATCGTTAGTGGCTATGATTTTAATTCCCAATTCCCGCGCAATTCTGACAATTTCCACATTTACAATGCGGTCTTCTTGGGAACCGTGGTCTTGAATTTCTAAATAGAAATCATCACCAAATACATCTTTATACCATTTGGCAACTTTGCGCGCTGCATCTGGTCTATTGCTAAGAATTGCTTGGGGAATTTCTCCACCCAAACAAGCACTAGTGACAATTAAATCTTCATGATATTTTTGTAATAATTCTTTATTAATACAAGGACGGGAAAAAATACCTTTACCTTGGACACCTTGTAGATGAGAAATTGTGGTTAATTTAACTAAATTTTTATAACCTTTAGTGTTTTTTGCTAAAACAACTTGATGATATTTCGGACGGCGTTCTTGCTTTTCAATATCGCCGTTGATTATATACATTTCATTGCCAATGATTGGCTTAATATTTTTACTGCGGCAAATTTTCAGCAGTTCGACAGCACCATACATGACACCGTGATCAGTGACAGCGATCGCCTCCATACCCAGTGAGATCGCCTGATCAATCAACTCTGGTAGCTGACTAGCCCCATCTAGCAGACTGTAATCACTGTGAATATGTAAAGGTACAAAGGACATATATAACTCCCAGCACTAGCCCACAATCTTCTCAAGCTGATTTCTTGTGAGCCAGATTTTATCTAGCAACGGAATCTTAGATTAACGCTTTTACGGAAATTTCACTTCCGCAACTGATGTTTGAATAGTTACATCAGTTCAATTCATTAGTTAGGTGCAAATTTTTAAAATGATGTGAATGCCCGGTATGAGGCGATATCTGCGTTGTATATTTCACAGGTGATTGGGCATTATTTCAATTTGGGACAGCAGTTAATTTTTGTTCTTACATGAGGGAGATGAGAGGAATGATGTAAGTAGAAATTATGCCCCATCTCTCCCCGTTCCTAATCTTAATTACGAATTACTAATGCTGTTGTGGCCCTTTGGCATCACATTCTTTACTCCAGCACCGTTTTAAAAGTCCAATACGCCAGCTGTAGGCGAAACGCCGGGGATTGAGTTCTAAGTCACGGTTAAACAATGGTTGGTTGAGATACTGCCAAAGAGGAAATTTAATTTGGTGGTGTTTATCAGCCATAGGAGGAGCAAAATAGTATAAAAATGTTATGGCAGTCGCTCACGCTAGGAAAGCAACTACCAAATAATGTTTTTCTAGTTAAAGATGACATGATATACATTCAATTGTCCTGGTGACAATTGCGGAATTCTACCTAAAGATTGATGCTCAGAAATTTTTAATAAATTAACTAAAATTTAACTGTCTAAGAAGCTAGAGGCTAGAGGCTAGAATTTTTACTCAGCGCGGTATTACAGCCCACTTTACTAACAGTATTTAGCCCGCAGCACTCACTTCTCAGTTCTCCGTACTCAGCCTCACCATAGTTACTCTTGAGTCCTAATGGCTTGAGCCGCAAGATAGACTTTAGTCCATTCCCCCATTACCTGATGAGGTTTGAGATGTAATTGTTGGGCTACTGCTTCTGTGGAGTTACCAGCCTTCCGCAGATCCAGTATTTGCCGTCCGACGGGGGTTAGGTTGTCATAGAATTCCTGCCATTGCTTTTGTGTTAAACCCAAATTATTCTCCTGTAAGGAAATTGCCAGCCAGTTATTTACGAGTTCCGGCTTACCCTTGAGGGCAAAGACGCGTACTGCATGGTAGCTGATTTTTTCTCGAAGTCGATAGATTTCTTTGATTGGTTTATTTAATTTCTTGGCGATTTCATCTTGGGTTTTACCTTGCAAATAAAGTTTTAACCAGTCTACTGCTTCTGTTCCCAGGTTTTCTTGTAAGTAGTTGGCAAATTCTTCCTGTACTGTCTGTCGCAGTGCTTGTTGTTCCTCTATTTGCTGTGTTTCTTGGTATTCAGCGATCGCTTGGTTATCTCCCAAGTTAACTCGATTGTCGCTGTCATCTGTCAGCACTTCTTCGGAAACTAGCCTAACTAAATCGCCTCCTGGGACTTGGGTTAACCCTCCACGTTGAGAACGGCGTAGATAGTTGACAAAACGATAGGCTAACAAGGGCTGATTGCGGACTGGCCGCATACAATACTCTTCCACCGTAGCAAATAGCAAAGTATCTCTGAGTCGCTTATCTAGGGCAACTTCTGCGATATACCCCATTTGCTGCTGAATGTAAGTATCATTTTGTAGAAGTTCTTGTATCACTTCTTGTAATACGTCAATCACACTACGTTGGCGATCGCGGCTCAGGGCAATCCAGGTTTGAATTTTATACCGTAATGTCACTAAACTCCCTAATCGAGTGATTAGGTTACGATATGCACGTTCCCGCCCTACACCTAAGTAGCGTTGACTTAAAATTTTCCAGCGATATTCCATCGCTTGCTTGGCAATTTCAAGTTCTTTAGTATTGAGCAGGTCAAATCGTTGTAAATCACGACCTAACAGCCAGAGAAGAATACTCTCTCTTGCAGCCACATTTTGTTCTGGACACTCCGCAGCTAGTCGCTGACGCCAAAACTGCGCTAGTTTTTCTGCTTCCGTTACCATAGCGAGATTGCGCTCCTCGAAACCCTGTTTTAAAGTTTGCATCACAACCCCCATTTGTCGCACTTATCTTGTGAGCTAGCAAATCACCCGTGAGTCCGTCATCTAGATGAAGACGTATCCACCATTCCATTGTTATTACGTCTTTATTCACGAACTTTATGCAGGAATTTATCTAGTTCTGTATTTTTTTTCGACTTCAAGACCGGAAAACCCATATGTATCGGGCTTTTGCTTCAATTTCAGTAAAATTACAATTTTGTAAAGTTATGTGTAGGAATCATGGATGGGGCATTTACCCAGAGTAAGTGCAGATGACCTATTTTTTGAGAGGCGTTTAAAAAAGCTAACATTTTGTACCTTAGAGGAGCAGGAAGAATACACCTGAATTGAGACGCTATTTTAGCCCTATAAGTTTCGTTTCACAGAGTTTAGCTGCGATAATTTTGAGTTTTTGGGAAGATGAAACTCTTTCTTCTCCGAATCCTTGTTCTCTCGTCATAATTATTGAATAAAGAAAATCCAAAACAACTGGCGCGGAAATCAGTAAAAAATGTTACTAAAATTAAGTACATGGCAGGAAGTTGAAACCTATTTGCAAAAATCTACAGGGATGATTATTCCTATTGGTTCGACTGAACAGCATGGGCCGACGGGTTTAATTGGTACTGATGCAATTTGTGCCGAAGCGATCGCTCATGGTGTGGGTGAAGCCACTGGGGCGATCGTTGCGCCTACAATCAATGTAGGGATGGCATTACACCATACAGCTTTTCCAGGTACTATGAGTTTACGCCCCAGCACTTTAATTCTGCTGGTGAGAGATTATGTAACCAGTCTTGCCAAAGCCGGTTTTACCAAGTTCTACTTTATTAACGGACACGGCGGTAATATTGCTACCCTCAAAGCGGCATTTTCGGAAACATACGTCTACTTAGAAGATTTACAGATTCCCCATGCCCATAAGGTACAATGTCAAGTCGCCAACTGGTTTATGTGCAGTTCTGTATACCAACTTGCCAAAGAATTGTATGGTGACAAAGAAGGTTCTCATGCTACCCCCAGTGAAGTAGCGGTGACTCAATATATTTACCCAGAAGCAATTAAGCAAGCACCTCTTTCACCAGAAGTAGCCAAGGGACACAGAATTTATAGCGCCACCGACTTTAGACAACATTACCCAGATGGACGCATGGGTTCTAATCCCGCTTTAGCAACACCAGAGCATGGTAAGCAGTTTTATGATTTAGCCGTCAAAGAACTCAGCGAGGGATATTTAGAATTTTTGAGTAATGAGTAATGAGTAATGAGTAATGAGTGATGAGTAATGAGTGGTGAGTAATGAGTGATGAGTAATGAGTAATAAGTAATGAGTAATGAGTGATGAGTAATGAGTGACTTTCAGAAAATAAAATATTCAATGGGTGAGAGCAAATATTATCGTGAGATTTTTCCTCCCCTGCTCCCCCTGCTTCCCCTGCTCCTCTGCTCCTTTGCTCCCCCTGCTCCCCTATCTCTCCTGCTGATTAGTTAACACTTACCGCATCCCTGACTAGATGACCATCTTCCATGTAAACAATTCGGTCAGCAATGTCTAGAATGCGGTTGTCGTGAGTAACTAGGAGAATTGTACAGCCTTGTTCTTTGGCTAATTTTTGCATTAGTTCTACAACATCGCGCCCGGATTGTTTATCTAGGGCGGCTGTTGGTTCATCGGCTAAGACTATTTTCGGCTGATTGACTAAAGCACGAGCGATCGCTACTCTTTGTTTTTGTCCTCCCGATAAGTTATCTGGGTAGTAATTTAGCCGATTTCCTAATCCTACTTCTTCGAGTATTTTCTGCGATCGAGTCAACATTTGTTGGGTGGAAATTCCTGGTTGTAACTCTAAACCCATCCGCACATTTTGCAGTGCTGTCAGGCTACCATGTAGGTTATGAGCTTGGAATATATAACCATTGTTGCGTCGTGCTTGAGTTAATTGTTTACTACTAGCACCGCAAAGTTCCCTTCCTAATACCTGCAACTTCCCAGACTGGGCTGAACGCAAACCACCAGCTAAAGTTAGCAGTGTAGTTTTCCCAGAACCAGAAGGGCCTGTCATAATCACAATTTCACCTGCATTAATTTCTAGATTGATATTAAATAAAACCTGTTTGCGGAGTTGTCCGCTACCAAAGTAATGATCAAGATTGCGGATAGAAATAACTGGTGCAGATTTGTTAATGGTTTGCATAGGTGATTTGAAGAAGATATTTAGCACGCAGAAATGCAAAAAATCTTGAGAGGTTTTGCTGTTTAAAACATATCTGCTGGATCAGCAGACTGTAATTTACGTGTGGCGATCGCTCCAGAAAGAATACACATAATAAGGGTTAATAATAAAACTATTAAAGCCCTAGCTACTGTCATATATATAGGTAAATTTGTGGCGTTTGCGGCTAATTGGTAAAGTCCTAAGGGAACAATAAAACCCGGAATAAAGCCTAAAATTGCCAAAATAAGCGCCTCTTCAAAAATTATCCCTAGTAAATAAGAATTACCATATCCCATTGCTTTAAATGTGGCATATTCTTTTATATGGGCATTGACATCAGTGGAAAGAACCTGATAAACAATAATCACACCCACCATAAACCCCATTGATACACCGAGACTAAAAATAAAACCAATAGGACTTTCTGTTTTCCAGTAATCTTCCTCCATTTTGATATATTCAGCACGAGTTAGTACTTTGACATCATCATTTGGTAGGTAAGATTTTAATGCCTCTGCTACTTGTTTTGGTTCGTAACCTGGCTGAACACTAACTAAACCTAAATTAATACTTCCTGCTTGTCTTCGGGGAAATAGCCGCAAGAAATTTTCATCACTAGAAATTAAAGTACCATCAGCACCAAAAGAAGCGCCTAGTTTGAATGTTCCACTAACGGTAATAGTGCGTTTATCTACTTCGGTAGTGACACTCTCACCTGCATCAATTTGACTAAAAACTTCGTCGTATTCACCCCTAGCTGCGCGGTCAAAGATAAAATGGTCTGGTAGCTTAATCTTATCTAGTTGATTATTCACCTCTGGGATGTTGAGAGCAAGTTGCTCAGGATTAAGCCCAATTGCTTGCACTGAAGTTTTGCGGCGAGTTTGGGGATTTTTCCAAGTGACTAAACCGATATACATGGATTCTGCTGACTTCACGCCAGGAACATCGGCAGCTTGTAACAATCGCCGCCGCGAGAATGTAGCCAAATTCTGCATATTCCGGCTTTGGGGACTGATTAACACTATATCTGCAAGTACTGCACGATTAAGCCGAGTGTTACTGTCATACAAGGCATTTTGAAAACCCAACTGCATGAACATGAGGACATCTGCAAAGGCAATACCAGATAAAGCAACCAAGAGACGGCTTTTATGATGACTCAGTTGTAGCCATCCTAAAGGTGTGCGTCGTTGTATTTCTTGAATGAATGCAATCATGGTTATTAGTCCATATTTATTACTGCTTTGATTTGTAAGTTCGTAAATTTGGCTGCTTTCTGGCTTGAGGGTTGGTCTAGTTGCACATGAACTTCCACAACTCTCGAATCAATGTTCTCACTGGGATCAGAGTTAATGATGTTCTGGCGTTGCACTTTCCAGCCCACCCAATCTACTGTTCCTTGTAATTTGCTAGGTAGTGAATTACTTGATATATCTACCTTTTGTCTGGTGCGGACTTTGCTGACATCGCTTTGGTAGACTTCCACCACTGCATACATCTGGTTTGTTTGCCCAATTTCGACGATACCGTCATTAGATACAACTTCACCAGCACGGGTGTAAATGTCAAATATCACCCCATCTTGAGGGGAACGCACATAAACTTGATCTAGGTTTGCTTTTGCTTGTTTTGCTGCTGCTAATGCGCGGTTAACTTCTACTTTGGCTGCTTGCACGTCAATGGGACGCACTTCCGCGATTTTATTCAAGGTGGCGGCGGCGGCGCTGACTTGTTTACTACCTGTGGCGTTAATTCGAGATAAAGCTGTTTTGGCTTCGCTAATTTGCCTACTTCCTGTACTATCAATCCGTTGCAGGTTCGCTTGTGCTTCACTCAACTGCTGGGTAATGGTATCGACACTCAGGCGTTTACTATCAAATAAAGATTGGGAAATTGCACCGTCAGCATAAAGCTTTTGATAACGTTCCCATTCGCTTTGAGCGTTTTTTAGTTCTGCTTCTAATCTCTTAATTGTGGCTTGTTGGGCTGATTTCTCGCCTTGCCATTGGGCTTCTAATCTGGCTATCGTTTCTTGTTGTTCTCTGCCATCACCTGTTGTTTGTGCCTGGACACGGGCAATTTCGGCTTTTTGCGCTTCTATTTCGCCAATTTTGGCACCTTCTCGCACTTTTTGTAAATTTACCTGGGCTACGTTCACCGCTTCTTGAGCTTCTTGGTAAGCTGCCTCTAGGCGATCGCGGTTATCTAAAATAGCAATTACTTGTCCAGGTTTTACCCTGTCACCTTCTTTAACTAATAGTTGTTCTACTCGACTCCCTTGTCCAGATGATGAAGGTGCGGAAAGTTTAATTACTTTGCCCTTCGGCTCTAATCTACCCAATGCTGTCACCGTTCTGATTTGCGGTGCGCTGACTTGGGGAATCGGTGTTGTTGAAGACTCTTGTGCTTGACTTTGCCATGAAATATAACCTTTTACACCTGCGATCGCCAAACCTGCTGTTGTCGCTAAGATGATTAATTGCCGGGAGTTACGCTTGAAGAATACGGAACCTTGATCTGCTACATCGCGTACCATAAGCCCCTCTTTTGTTTAGGACGCTAAATAAACTGTTTAGTTTAGTAATCTATAATTAAACTAAACCGTACATTACAATCTTGTCAAGAGAGATGGGATGGAAAAATTCATTTTTTAGGACAAATCTCTGCAAATTCGATCGCTTATCGGTCTAAGCTGGTTTATTTAGCGAAGATATAAAAATATGAGTAAAAAAAAGGCAGATATAGAAAGTAATAACACCGACCGTCTACCGTTAGCCGAGAAGATTGATGCAATTCTCAATGGTGCAATGCAAGAGTTTTTGACCCACGGCTATGCTGCGACGACGATGGATAGAGTCACAGCCGCCGCAGGTGTATCGAAAACCACTGTCTATAGCTACTTTCAAGACAAAGAAGGACTGTTTGTGGCGTTAATTGAACGCATGGCGCAGGAAAAATGTTTCGCCATCCAATACCCAGAATTTCTCCAAGGAGAACCCCGTATAGTTTTACACCGTTTAGCGAAAAATGTTTTAGAGCAAGTTGAGCAAGAACCGGAGTTTTTAAGTTTAGTGAGACTGATTATTGGCGAATCTGGGCGATTTCCATCCTTAGCACAAACTTTTGTTAGTAACGTAGATAAAACGGCTTTAGATTTGCTTAGTCAATATTTTGCTGATCATCCAGAACTAAATTTACCCGATGCAGAAGTCACAGCACGGATTTTTCTGGGTACATTGGTGCATTTTATAATTCTTCAGTATATGCTCCATAGCCATGATATCTTGCCGATGGATGGCGATCGCCTGATTAATAATCTGATTGATTTAATTACGATGAATCTCTCTGACAATACATCTGCGAATCAGTATTCCGGTACAAGACAAAAATCGCCAAGACGCAAACGTAGCGCATCAGGTAAATTCCAGATGGACTACGGTTCAGAACCCAAGCAATTAAGGTCTATCAGGTTGACGGATACAGCTTGGAAGCAGTTAGCAGAACTAGCACAGGAAAATAATTTGACACGCAGTGAAATGATTGAAATTTTTGCCCGTAAAGGGTTTCTCCCTAATCAAGAGTAAGTCAAATTTTCTACTAGATTTTGGCACAATATGTATATACATGGAAAAATCAGTTATTATTGTATATACATGGAAAAATAAAAGTAATACATAATTACTAATAATTAACCAGAAGAGGCAAGGAATAGGGGCAGGTACTTCCCCTTGTCACCCTGCCCTTCGGGTTCGCAGTCGCTCATGGGGGAAACCCCCAAGACCGCGCTGTCTCACCCCCTGCCCCTTTTCCTCTTGTTGACAGGCTTGATTATTAATTAGAGCTATGTCTTTAGCCATCTTGATAATTTGTTGGGAAGACTTATTATAATTAACAATTAGACGAGGAATTTGATAAGGATTTTGCTGACAGGTATAATCGAAGGTTTCGTTATTATATAAATATCCAGATAAATAATATCGAGAAACATAGGACTCAACTTGTTTATTATAAGCTCCATAAGGATAAGCAAAATGAGAACCCACCTGTTGTTTTGGGTCTAAATCTTCTGTACACCTCCTCAAAATAGTCCTAGCGTGTAAAAGTTCACGAACAATCTCCCGACGGGACAAATTTGTTAAATCTCTGTGATTTAATCCATGAGATTGAATATCATAAAAATCTTTTTGTAACCCTTCTCGTATTTCTTCACAACTGAGGTGGGTTTTACTACTACTGGCTTTTTGCTCTAAACGACTGGGATTGATAAATAAGACAATTTTTACTTTCTGACCATATTGCTTTTCTAGTTTTGATAAGATAGGTAATAATTTAGTGTGTACTGATTTATATCCATCATCAAATGTCAGCATTATCGGCTTCTTTCGCCGATAATTGGCTGGTATTTCCTGGGATTTAGTTAAATAAAAATTATATAAATCTTGTGTACTTAAAAACCAGTAATCATTGATAATTAAGTCATTTAAAAGCTTTTCTAATTCTTGTTTTGAATAGTGCATTTCCTCTGGTATGGCAACAGATTTAATGTTGTTGTTTTGAGGATCTATAATGCCATGAAAACCTAAAATAGGTACGGTGGTTTCAGAATGTCCAAAATTTAGGGCAGCGAGGAAAATTATAGAAACTAAGGCTAAACCAAAGGGAAAATTTTGAGTTTTAGCGGTCATTGTAGCAGTAGTATTACCCTGATATAGCGGCGAAAAAAAAGCTGAGTAATGTTCACATCACACAGCATTTATAAAAAATGCATGAGATTTTTATAACATAATGAATGTAAATTATTTGAAAATTAAATCTAAACGCTGCTGGCTGGCTTTTAAAGCATCGGCGGGAGAACTTCTACCCAACAACACTGTTTCTACTGCCCGACCGACACTATCAGAAATCCGATTATAACCGGGGAAAGTAGGACGCGATCGCGCATATTGAGCCTGTTCTAAAAATACTTTTACTTGTGGTAGCTTCTGCAAAAAAGCTTGGTATTCTGCACTTTCACGAGATTTTAAATTAATCGGTAAATAGCCAGTTCCCAGTGCTAACTCTGTTTGAAATTCTTCACTAGCAGCATACTCCAGAAACTTAAAAGCTGCTTTTTCTCTTTCTGGTCTAGATTTAAAGATATACAAATTTTCGCCACCAATTACCGTAGCAGGTCTTTGTCCTACCGGAATCGGAAACACATCAAAATCAACCCCACTAGCTTGAAATTCTCCCAAACTCCAAGGCCCAGTTAATTGCATTGCTACTTTACCAGATAGCAAATCATTGGTTTCATAACCTCGTTCTGGGCCTGATAACACAGCTGAACCATCTGTAATTAAATCACGCCACAATTGCAAAGCAGCGATCGCCCCAGAATTATCTTGTAAAGTCACACCAGCCGCATTTTGTGAATCTCCGCTTACCAACTCGCCGCCACCACTCCACATAAACGGTAGCCAAGTAAAAACCGTAAACTCACCTTTACCCAAAGGTAGTAACATTCCATGTTGATCAATTCGCCCATCACCATTAGTATCACGAGTTAACTGTTTAGCTACCTCACGTAACTCTGTCCAAGTTTTGGGTAATTGTGTAATTCCCGCCGCCTGAAACAGACTCGGACGGTAGAAAACACCAACATTGTTTGTAGCGAAAGGAACTGCCCAGATTTTCCCTTGATATTCCAAAGACGGGTATAAACTAGGGTCAATCTCGTCTTTAATTGGTGAATTTGCCAACAGATCATCTAGAGGAAGCAAAGCATTTAGTTCTACCAATTGTCCTGTGGTTGCTGGGTTGTACCACAAAATATCTGGGGGTGCATTACCTACCACAGCCGCCAAAATCTTTGGCATTTGCTGGTCTTGTTGTCCAGCATAAATGGCTTCTATATGAATATTAGAATGCCTTTGGTTAAACTTATCTACTAGCTTTTGAAATACGTCACGATTAGGCGGCGGATTTACCCCATGCCACAAAGTTAAATTAATGACCTTATCTGCATCTACTCTATTTTGTATGAACTGACATCCACTAGTAATCAATATTCCTACCAGAAACAGTGATATCCAGCGATATCGATAAAATCGCCAGTTTTTGCTTTTTACCCTAAAATTATCAGAGGCGAAAAAAAACCGCCTACAAACTTGATGCGACAGATTAATGAATTTTTTAACTTTAATGGACATAGTTAGGATCTAGTAGAAAGAGTAATTACTAACTAATAACTATTGACTGGGAAAAACAGATTTATTAGCTTCAGATTATGGCAGGACACAGTAAATGGGCAAATATTAAGCGCCAAAAAGCAGTAGTAGATGCCAAGAGGGGAAAGACTTTCACTCAGTTATCTAGGGCAATTATCCTGGCTGCGAGAAGCGGGGTTCCCGACCCAAACGGAAACTTTCAACTCCGCACAGCTATAGACAAAGCAAAAGCGGCCGGTATTCCTAACGATAATATAGAACGGGCGATCGCTAAAGGTGCAGGAACCTTTGGTGGCGATAACGCTAGTTTAGAAGAAATTCGTTACGAAGGTTATGGGCCTGGGGGTGTAGCTATCTTAATTGAAGCCCTCACCGACAATCGCAATCGCACGGCTGCTGACTTGCGGGTAGCTTTTAGTAAAAATGGTGGTAATCTCGGTGAAACTGGCTGTGTTAGCTGGATGTTTGATCAAAAAGGTGTGTGTGTTGTCTCTGGTGTAGTGGATGAAGACCAGCTTTTAGAAGCATCTTTAGAAGGTGGTGCGGAAACTTATGAAATGACTGAAGATGAGACAGCAGAAGTTTTTACAGAAGTAGCAAATTTAGAAATTCTCAACCAGACACTCAAAGACAAAGGTTTCTCAGTGACAGAAATCGAGTTGCGTTGGATTCCTGGCAATAATGTAGAAGTGACCGAACCAGATCAGGCGCGATCGCTGCTCAAATTAATTGATACTCTAGAGGGGTTAGATGATGTCCAAAATGTGACATCTAATTTTGAAATGTCCGAAAATCTCATGGCGTTAAGTATCGCCTAGATAATATCTTATCGCTGGGGAAGCTAGGAAATCAAAATTTGATACCTCACTCCTTAAGAAGACAATTTTTCTGCGGCTTGTCTGACCAAATCAACTTCTAACTCCAAAGCCTCAGCGATTTGTTCCACACTCAATCCCAATTTCAAAAACTTAGGCACTGCTTCGAGTTTACCCTCTAGCTTACCTTCGAGTTTACCCTCTAGCTTGCCCTCCAGTTTACCTTCGAGTTTACCTTCCTCTTTGGCTTCTTGATAAACCTTGGTGTTCCTAATAGCATCCAAACCCAACATAGCTTCTACCTCTTCCCGGCTAAGTCTGGGAAACTTATAAATTACTACTGTCTCAATAAATTCTATAATTTCTTGCTGGGTAAGCGCATCTGTTAACTGCTGTTTAGCTTGCCCAATTAGTTGTTTAGCTTTTCCTGCTGTTTTACTTTCGCTTTCCACAATTAGCTGCACAATACCAACGCCGATTGAGGTATTTGCTGTTTTACTCAGTTCATTTAAATAAACTCGTTGTATTAGGGAACTGTTGAGTAACAAGCGATAAGGTCTAGGTTCTTCTGGTTCCACACTCTTTTTAGGAAATATCACCACAGCACGCCATTCATTTGTGGGCTGATACTGGTATAAATAGAGAAAAATTTCCGCAAAAACTCGCTGGTAGAAAGCTTCGTCTTTCTGAAACTGCACTTCCAGAAAGTAGATTGGTTGATTGGGGTTGCCAGATATGGGTAAAAATACCCCATCCAGACGAAAGGACTGTTGTTTCAGTTCAATAGATGTGAATTGATAGCCACTCGTATCAGTTTCAGGTTGACCAATTAATTCAAAAAATACATTGGGAAAAGTCTGAAATAGGCTATGAAAAAGGGTGTCAGTTTTCACAGTTGGCAGAAATTACACTTACCCTGGGGAGATTTAGGAAGATTTTAATACAGAAAGTAGCTGCTCTTATGGCTTTTTTTAGTAACAAGATTAGGTGACACACATCACACAACGAAAGTATGGAAATCCCTCTTCCCAGTCCCTAATCCCCATTGCCAACTAACTTGCTCAAACAGGGGCGATCGCGTAACAATAATAGTTAGGATCGCTTAATCTCTCTTAACAATGGCGCTAACGCAGCTTAATCAGACTATTTCTCCTCAACCGACACCGCCAGAACTGCAAGGATATGACTATGATTTGGTCATCGTCGGCGGTGGAATTGTTGGGTTAACTCTAGCTTCAGCATTAAAAGATTCTGGCTTGAATATACTGCTAATTGAAGCCAAAGTTGCATCAGCAGCAGTAGCTAAAGGTCAAGCCTACGCAGTTCATCTACTATCAGCGCTAATTTACCAAGGAATCGGCATTTGGGATAAAATTCTGCCTCAAATTGCCAAATATCGCCAAGTCCGCCTTTCTGATGCTGATTACCCTGGTGTGGTGGAGTTTGAAACCACAGACTTAGGGACACCAGAATTAGGCTATGTAGCGGAACATCAAGCGTTATTGGAACCCTTACAAGAGTTTGTGCAGAATTGCCCAAATGTGACTTATCTTTGTCCGGCTGAGGTGGTGAGTACCGACTACCAACAAGATGAAGTAGTCATCGCCGTCAAAATTGCTGATCAATTAAACACAGTACGTAGCAAATTACTGGTAGCCGCAGATGGATCGCGATCGCCTATTCGTCAGGCGGCGGGGATTAAAACTCATGGCTGGAAATATTGGCAATCCTGCATTGTCGCCTTCGTCAAGCCAGAGAAACCCCACAACGATACAGCTTACGAAAGATTTTGGCCTAGCGGCCCCTTTGCGATTTTACCTCTACCTGGAAACCGTTGCCGCATCGTCTGGACAGCCCCCCACGATGAAGCAAAAGCCTTGTGCGCCCTAAATGACGAAGAATTTTTACAAGAACTAAGCCAACGCTTTGGTCAGCAGATGGGTAAGCTGGAATTATTGGGCGATCGCTTCGTTTTTCAAGTGCAACTCATGCAAAGCGATCGCTATGTCCTCCCCCGTTTGGCATTAGTTGGCGATGCAGCACACAATTGTCATCCTGTAGGCGGACAAGGTTTAAATCTAGGGATTCGAGATGTCGCAGCTTTAGCCCAAGTAATCCAAAAAGCACATCAAGCAGGTGAAGACATTGGTAACATTCGGGTATTGAAACGTTACGAAGGCTGGCGACAAAAAGAGAACCTAGCAATTTTGGGGTTCACTGATATGTTAGACCGGATGTTCTCCAATCAATTCCCCCCATTAGTATTAGTTCGCCGCTTGGGTTTATGGTTTTTGGCTAGTGTACCCACCCTGAAAACATTTATGCTCAAGTTAATGATTGGCTTGAAGGGAAAAACTCCAGAATTGGCGAAACGTTGAAAGTTTTATCTGAGTCATGGGGTAAAGGCGATCGCTTGTTATTATCCAAAAAGTGAGGAGGCATTTTGCAATCAGCATTGCCTCCTGTCTTGTTAATTAGCGTTTTTTGTCAATGAATCCAATGCAACTGACAACTGACAACTGACGCACGTAGTGCAATAAATTCTCTCTATGTCCGACTACGGTAAATATTTATAAAAAAAGTTTACAAAGTTTCATACAATAGATCCATTCACCAATAAGTATATTTGCTCAATATCATGATGGCGGATGGATTTCCTTGGCTGACCGCGATTATATTGCTACCACTCGTTGCTTCTGGTTTGATTCCCTTGCTGCCTGATAAAGACGGCAAGCTCGTGCGATGGTATGCCCTGGGTGTAGGAATCGCGGACTTTATTTTGATGTGCTACACCTTTTGGCACCATTACGATGCAAGCAGTGCGACTTTTCAATTGGTAGAAAAATATGATTGGCTGCCTCAGATAGGTTTTAGCTGGGCGGTTTCAGTTGATGGAATATCCATGCCACTCGTGCTACTGGCAGGATTTGTAACGACGCTTGCCATGCTGGCTGCGTGGCAAGTTGATCTCAAGCCGCGCCTGTTTTATTTCTTAATGTTGGTGCTGTATTCTGCCCAAATCGGGGTGTTTGTTGCCCAAGACTTACTATTGTTCTTCATCATGTGGGAACTAGAACTGGTTCCCGTGTACTTGCTTGTCTCAATTTGGGGTGGTCAGAAACGCCGCTATGCTGCGACAAAATTCTTGCTTTACACTGCTGCCGCTTCCATTTTTATCTTAATAGCAGGCCTGGCAATGGCTCTCTACGGCGATAATACTACTTTCGATATCGTCGAACTGGGCGCGAAAAATTATCCTCTGGGGTTAGAGTTATTACTTTACGCAGGTTTGTTAATTGCCTTTGGTGTCAAATTGGCAATTTTCCCCTTACATACTTGGTTGCCTGATGCCCACGGTGAAGCTTCAGCACCTGTATCGATGATATTGGCTGGTGTATTGTTGAAAATGGGTGGTTATGGGCTGATTCGCTTAAATTTGGAATTACTGCCTGATGCTCACATTTACTTTGCCCCAGTTTTAGCAACTCTAGGTGTAATCAATATTATCTATGGTGGTTTGAACTCCTTTGCTCAAACTCACATGAAGCGCCGTCTCGCCTATTCTTCCGTTTCCCACATGGGGTTTGTGTTGTTAGGTATCGCCTCTTTCACCGATGTCGGTGTGAGTGGTGCAATGCTGCAAATGCTTTCTCACGGTTTGATTGCGGCGGTGTTGTTCTTCCTAGCTGGTGTTACTTACGATCGCACCCATACAATGGCTATGGATAATTTGGGTGGTATCGGTCAAGCTATGCCCAAAGTGTTCGCTTTGTTTACCGCCAGTGCGATGGCATCTTTGGCACTTCCTGGAATGTGTGGCTTTGTCAGCGAACTCAAGGTGTTTATTGGTGTCACTACTAGCGACATTTATAGTCCGACTTTCTGCACCGTCATGGTATTCCTCGCCGCAGTGGGAGTTATCTTAACGCCAATTTATCTACTGTCCATGTTGAGACAGGTATTTTACGGGACTGGTGCAGACCTCAGTTGCAATATTAACAATGGTGCTTTCGAGAACCAAGAGGACGAAGGAACTGCCTGTTTTGGTACAGACTGTCTCTTACCAGGGGAAGCTGTATATAGAGATGCTAGTATCCGCGAAGTATTTATTGCTGCCTGCTTCCTGGTGTTGATTATTGGCGTAGGTGTCTATCCCAAGGTAGCTACGCAAATGTACGATGTGAAAACTGTGGCAGTCAATACTCAAGTGCGTCAATCATATACACAAATTGCTCAAGAAAATCCCCACATATATGCTAAAGGTTTCTTTGCTCCCAAAATCGTAGAGCCTGAAGTGATGGCAATTTCGGGAATGATCAAATAATCCCATCGTCAGATAATAAATTAGGCGATCGCTTCTTTGTTAGGCGATCGCTTTTTCTTTATATTTAAAAAAGCGCATTTTTGCTAATTAGAATTATCATTTAGTAGTCTTGCCAATAGGTGATCGCTTAAGTTAAAACTGATACAAACTTTGTAAAATTAAATAATACCAAGGATAACTATAATTTTTTATAGTCTAGTTTCACTGTGACTACGAAATAACTGTTTTCTAAAAATTTGAAGATAAATGTCGTTATTTAAAAATTTATTGAATTTACATTCAAGCAGTAAACCACTTGAGGATTTCTTCACTGAGATAATAGCTTATTTTTTATCTATTAATACAGATATTTTAATTGATTGGTTAAAATATCACTCGATTATTAGCGAAGAAAATTATATTAACATCAATATCTTAACGCAGAAATACTACGAACCACTAGATAATCATGATTATGGTAGCCAGCCTGATATTGTAATTGAATTAACTAGTGAAACCAATACAGATGTAATCCTTATCGAATCAAAAATTGCTGCAACAGAAGGGGATAGACAATTACAAAGATATGCTGAGATTTTGAGTAATTTATCATATCCTAAACGGCGCAGTTTAATCTACATTACTCGTGATTATGATCCAAAAGAATCTAAAAAAATTTTACCAGACAGTTTATGTACAAAAATTAGTTTTCATCAATTAAGATGGTATCAATTTCACAGTTATCTAACAAAAAAAGATAGTGATATTTTCGCTAAATAAATATTAAGATTTATGGAAATTCATGGAATGTCACATACTAATCAAATTTCATCTATTGATCTATTAACAATGGTCAATTTTCAGAAGACTTTGAACTTTATGCAATCTACTCTCGGTGATGAATTAAAGATAAAATTTAGGCAAGCTGTTGAAGGTTTTAATTATGCCGAAGCAGATAGTTTGTATCAATGGAAATCTCATAACAGATATATAATTGCTAATAGCTTATCTTCTAAGAAATGGAATGTTTGGTGTGGATTGGGATATTTTGAAATGAATCCAGAAAGTTTAACTGAATACCCATATATAGGAATTATTATAGAAGTTTCACCTGGCTTTAAAAACCGTCAAAAAATTATCGATTTTATGCAGAAAATTATCACTTCTAAACCTCATATATGGATGGGATATCATCTCAATAGTCCTTCTGCATGGTCACATATTTCTTACCGTAAGAGTTTAAGAGAATTTTTATCAGAAGAAGATCATTTATCTTGTATTAAAGATTTTTTCTCTAATTGTATTGATGAAATGAGAGATATTCAATCGGAATTTGATTTTCCTTGGGACGTTTTAAAAGACGAGTCCACCAAAGAATCTTCTACTATCTCAATGTCTTCTCCTATTTAAAAGAACCTACTGTTTCACTTTTTATTTAAAAAATCCCCCAGAATACTACAAGAATTCAGGAGTATATTTGCAAATATATTAAGATAAAAATATACCTGTATAGTCATAAATAATATGAATCTCGTTGTTACTAAGCGTTTTACAGTAGATGAGTACCATCGTTTGGAAGAAATCGGCTTTTTTGCTGAGAAAGAAAGAGTTGAATTAATTAAGGGTGAAATATTTCAAATGGTAGCTAAGGGTACACCTCATACTGCTTGTCTAACTCGCTTGTACAGGGAATTATTTAAACTTATGGGAGAACAAGCTACTCTTCGAGGACAAGAACCAATTAGTATTTCCCAATACAGCGAACCAGAACCAGATATGGTCATAGTCAAAAATACTCCTGATGACTATCTGAAAAATCATCCTCTACCATCGGATGTATTACTTTTAATTGAAATTGCAGATTCGTCTGTAAAATATGACCAAGAAATCAAATTACCTGTTTATGCTGAAGCAGGTATTGCTGATTATTGGATATTGAATTTAGTAGATGATTGCCTAGAGTGCTACAGCGAACCTTATCAGGATTTAAAAGGTAAATTTGGTTATCGGCATAAATTAATTTATCTACCAAATGAATCTGTTCATCTGCCATCTTTTCCTAATTTAAGTTTGGATTTATTAAAGGTATTTCCTAGTTAGTTTATACGTCAAAAGTTTTAGTTTATCAGAACTAAATTCCTTGCTACAAACCTTATTCAAATTAAGTTTTCCAACGCCTGTTGTAAGTCTTTTGTCAAATCAGCAACAGCTTGTCTCGCCCCTAAACGACTCTCTTTATACCTGGGATATAATTCTGATACAGATAGCGGTTCACCAATAGTAATCTTGACCTTCTGTTTGCCTAATTTGGGACGCTGAAAAGATTTTGTACCTTGAATTTTTGCTAACATTTGCCAAACAATTAATACTGTTTCCGCAAACCTTTCTACTGTGGGTTTTTCGCGGATATAATTACCAGAAACAGCTACAAAACTTTCTACTAATCTCATGTGCCATATTCTGGCGTTGGCTTCTTCTGCTACTCTATCGCCTAACGCCCTCTCCACAGCAGATAATCCTTTAATATCCTTATAATCTTCCCTAAATATATAATTCCACCCGGCTTGTTCCACCCGCCGACAGCGATCGCTCAATTGTCCCTTTGGTTGTAAATTAAAATACTGCTCGGCTATTTCTAGTGCTGCATTCAACAAAGCCTGTAACCTTAATTTTAAAACTTCATTGCGATCGCTAACACCTTCTGACACCGGAGATAACTTGAGATGGTAAAACCGCGTGTAAAACTGTTCCATCAAAGATAGTAGATGTTCCGCCAAAGTCAACAAACGCGGATAAAGTGACTGCAAATCAGGAATTTTGTTGTTGGCGCTTGTATCCACAGATAAACCACTAGCCACAGCCAACTCATCTAAAAGTTGAGCGATCGCACCCCAAGGTGCATCCACATAACTATATTTAATCCCAACTGGTACAATTAAAACCTGCTCAGTGCGTCCGGCTTTTTGCAAGTCTTCAGCACACCAAAAACCCATTTGAGCAATACCTGGCTCTAGTGGGCTGATCATCTCCGATAAACCATTAGTAGCACCTTCTGGAGCAGCAGCCATAGGAAACTTTCCATTAGCAAACAAATCTCGCGCCGAACGTAACCCCGTCCAGTCAGCCTTACCCCTCTGTATGGGAGTCCCACCCAATTGGGACGCAAGCCAACCAACATAGTCACCCGCCCAGAGAGGTATGCCGCGATCGTAGATAAAATGAGCATGAATGGGAGATTGTAGTGCTATACCCTGCTCTCGTGCTACCCTTGGCACGAGTTGGGAAAGCAAATAAACCAAAGAAAAGGGATCATCCGTTTGTGGGTGGCGAAACGCTAATAGAAAACGTATTTTCCCCTGTTGCTGTTGATGATAAAAATTTGCTAAAACCTCAACATTGTCTGCTTCAATTTGGTTAATGGCTGTTTGAGTGCGTATCCACGTTGGTAAAAACAGGTGAACAAATCGCAGAAGTAAGGGATTAAACGCCGGAGGGATAAATTCTAAAGGTGGTTGTGCTTGGTAAATCATGGAAGTTGGGGAGAGTGGGAAGTAATAGGTAATGAGTAATAGGTAATGAGTAATAAGTAATGAGTAATGAGTAATGAGTAATAAGTAATGAGTAATAAGTAATGAGTAATGAGTAATGACAACTGACAACTGACAACTGACAACTGACTATTGACCAAATTAGTAATTTTGCAATTAGGAGTCAAGGAATAAACGATGCGACTGTCACAAATGTTATTCGTTACACTGCGGGATGATCCGGCTGACGCGGAGATTCCTAGTCATAAATTGTTACTACGTGCAGGGTATATTCGTCGCATCGGTAGCGGTATTTATGCGTATCTCCCCCTGATGTGGCGGGTACTGCAAAAGGTTTCTCAGATTGTGCGGGAAGAAATGAACGCTACAGGCGCACAAGAATGCTTATTACCTCAGTTACAACCCTCCGAGTTGTGGAAGGAATCGGGACGCTGGGATACATACACCAAAGCCGAGGGAATTATGTTTTCCCTAATTGACCGTCGTGAACAACAATTAGGGTTAGGGCCGACACACGAGGAAGTAATTACAGCGATCGCTCGTGATATGATTTGCTCTTACCGTCAGCTACCAATACACCTATATCAATTGCAAACCAAATTCCGCGATGAAATTCGTCCCCGTTTTGGTTTAATGCGCGGACGGGAATTTATCATGAAGGACGGCTATTCTTTCCACGTGGATGAAGAAAGCCTGAAAAAAACATACCAAGATATGTACACAGCCTACAGCAATATGCTACGGCGTGCTGGTTTAGCTTTCCGTCCTGTAGAAGCTGATTCCGGTGCTATCGGTGGTTCTGGTTCCACAGAATTTATGGTGTTGGCGGAAGCTGGGGAAGATGAAGTTCTCTACACCGATGATGGAAAATATGCAGCTAACGTAGAAAAAGCTGTTTCTCTACCTGCGGATGCTGAACCATCAAAATTTACTACCTTTGAAAAACGGGAAACACCGGGAACAGAAACGATTGAAAAAGTTACTCAATTATTGCAGGCTTCCCCTACTCAAGTAGTTAAAAACGTTCTTTACCAAACAATTTATGACAATGGTTTAACGGTTTTAGTACTGGTGATTATTCGCGGTGATCAAGAAGTCAATGAAGTAAAATTACAGAATGAATTGACGAAATTAGCCGCTAATTACGGTGCAAAAGCGATTATTTCCTTAACGGTTCCCAGTGCAGAAAACCAACAAACATGGACAGCCAAATCTTTACCTTTGGGTTACATCGCACCGGATATTGCTGATGATTACATAGCTGTAAACAAACAGATTCATCCTAAATTTGTCCGTTTCGTTGATAAAACCGTTGTTGATTTAAAAAACTTCATTACAGGTGCGAATGAAGCTGGTTATCACGTCGTTGGTGCTAATTGGGGCGAACAATTTACCCTACCAGAAACTGTTGTAGATGTGCGAAAAGCAAGACCGGGCGATCGCGCTGTTCATGACTCAACACAACTCTTAAAAAGTGCCAGAGGAATAGAAGTCGGTCACATCTTCCAACTAGGTACAAAATATTCTCAAGCCTTAGGCGCAACCTATACCAATGAACAGGGTGAAGAAAAACCCCTCGTCATGGGTTGCTACGGTGTGGGTGTATCGCGGTTAGCCCAATCAGCCGTAGAGCAATCTTACGACAAAGATGGCATTATTTGGCCTGTAGCGATCGCTCCTTATCACGCAATTGTGACAATTCCTAACATTAACGATACTCAACAGGTAGAAATTGCCCAAAAGCTTTACACTGAACTGAATCAATCAGGGATAGAAACATTATTGGATGACCGTAATGAAAGAGCCGGAGTAAAATTTAAAGATGCCGATTTAATTGGTATTCCTTATCGAATTGTCACCGGACGAGCCATTACCAACGGGAAGGTTGAAGTTGTAGAAAGGGCGACTCGCCAATCTCAAGAAATCCCCATTGATGAAATAATTACAACACTCAAACAGTGGATTAAAGCAGCAATAGAAAATAAAAATTAACTCTTCAGGAATGCAGAGTCATAAATATTCTCCCTGTCTCTGCATTTCTAATTAAATTGTGAAGAATCTCAAGAAAAAATAACATTTACAGATTTACATAATTTGACAGGTGACGAATTTTAAGTCTCAATTCTAAAATGAAGAATCAATAAGAATTCAGAATCCAGAATTCCAGAAGGTAGGGTTTTTCCTATCACCTAATTCTAGACAATAAATATATAATTTAGTGAAGGTGTGCAACCCGATATATTTATCCATCAGTTGTACAGCAGTCATTATGACTCCTGACTCCTGACCTCTGAATTCTCAAATGAGAAAGTGCAGCATTTGAATCTACAGAGTTATCCTTTAGGTTTTTGGAAACTCTCCATTTGTCAACATCGTCCTTAACCAGGCTGCTCTTCACAAAAAGACTATCTTTAGGAATTACCAATGAGAAGTCAAACTCATGGTTTGGGCAAAGGGTATAGGGATATGGAGGTGTAGGTTTCCAAATCCTTACACCCTCACACTCTGACCTCAAATAAATTATCTCTATGTGTAAGTCCTGTTTCAGCCCCCAGTCAGGAAGGTTTTAAATATGAATAACCAACAAGGATCTAACCGTATATCTTCGGGTGTAATTGCAGCAGTCTCAGCAGCAGTTGTAGCAGTCGGTGGTGGTGTGGCTTGGATAACTTCCCAATCCCAGAATACTCCCACACCATCAAACCCTTCTCAAAGCGTCCAGCAACCAGGACAGCCAACAACCAAACAGCCAGGTAACGAGCAAACGGCTAGTGTTTATTGGCTCCAACCAAAAGGCAATAATGTTGATTTAGTCCCCCAACAAGTGAGAGTAGCGGCTGTACAGCCAAACCAAGTTTTAGAAAAAGCTTTTCAAAATTTACTAGCAGGGCCAACAGAAGGAACAGATTCCACCACCATTCCCCAAGGAACTAAGCTATTAGGGCTAAAAATAGAAAATAATGATGAAGTACACGTTAATTTGTCTGAAAGTTTTACCAGTGGTGGTGGTAGCACTTCAATGATGGGTCGAGTAGGTCAAGTTGTTTATACTGCTACAAGTTTAAACCCCAATGCCAAAGTGTACATTGAGGTAAATGGAAAACAATTGGATGTTCTAGGCGGTGAAGGTGTGGTGTTAGATCAACCCCTAACTCGTGAAAGCTTTAAGAAAGATTTTCCGCTTTAGTACAAAAGTCAACAGTCAAAGAGTCAAAGGTCAACAGTTGTGGACTCATGACTCATGACTCATGACTAATTTTTATTTAGCACCCTAAAATTACGGGCTTGCTGTTCTAACCTTGTAGCAAGGCGATCGCAAACCCGATTACATAACTCAAAAATCATCTCATCTTCCACCCGATAGTAAGCGCTAGTCCCTTCACTGCGACGGCTAAGGATTCCGGCTTGCCACATTACTTTAAGGTGTTTAGAAACATTTGCCTGCGAAGTCTGGGTCGCTTCTACTAATTCCTGTACGCACTTTTCTTCATCCCTTAGTAAGTGCAATAGCCGCAGACGCATCGGCTCACTTAACAGGCTGAAGTATTCGGCTACTTGTTGCACCACTTCTTGAGATACAGGCAACGCTTGTTTCATCAGGATTGACCCGCAGGACTGACATTTTTACCAATGACTCATTGAGAGTAATGACTCACTTATATACATTAATACTTAATCTGGTTTAATTCTCATCAAAGGTTGATTATATTCCACAGGTTCTCCGTTTTGGACGAGAATTTCGATCACTTGTCCAGAAATATCAGCCTCAATTTCATTCATCAGCTTCATCGCTTCGATGATGCAGACGGTTTGGCCTTGACGGATGCGATCGCCTACTTCCACAAATGGCGCTTCACCTGGTGCAGGAGCGCGGTAGAATGTTCCCACCATCGGGGAAGGTACTTCTGCTAATTTCTGGTCAATTATTTTTCCTCCTGGTTGTGAGCCAGAACTAGTCGCCGTACTATCTGAAATACGGTTTGTCCCAGCTTCCGGAGATAAATTGGGAGTAACCTGGGTGACAATCGGTACAGCCGATGGCAATCCCGAACCAACCACACCACTCAAGGGTGCTGGAGCGATCGGCACAATTTGATTGCTAACACTCACCGATTTACGTACTGTTAATTCAAAGTCATCACTTTTGAGTGTTACTTCTGCAATATCTGTTTGTGCGATAGTTGTCAGCAGTTGACGGATTTCGTTAAAGTCCAATGGCACAGTTTTTATTACCTCGACCAGTCCGTAAATTAAGAATAATTAATACCAATTTTCCAAAATTAAGCCACAAGTGCAAACTCAGAAATCCTCATGGAATCTAGGTTTTTGAATTTTGAATTGGTCTAAGTGTGGCAGGGATTTAATCCCTAAATAGGGATTGAAATCGGGATTTGTTCTCGAATGAGAGAAAACCTATTCCCTGCCTATGTATTTGTCATCACGGGTATCAATTTTGATGCGTTCACCTTGAGAAATAAACAAAGGAACCATCACAGTTGCACCAGTTTCTACAGTTGCCGGTTTAGTGCCACCTGTAGCAGTGTCACCTTTAACACCTGGATCAGTTTGTGTCACTTCCAAGACTACAGAGTTAGGCAGTTCTACTTCCAGCACTTGCTCACCCCAACGAATAACGTTGACTTCCATACCTTCCTTCAGGTACTTGACGCGATCGCCAATTTGTACAGCACTGAGTCGTCCCTCTTCGTAGGTTTCCATATCCATAAAGACGAATTCATCGCCCTCTTTATAGGTATGCTGCATCGTAATTTTTTCCAGAGTAGCTTGTGGTACACTTTCCCCAGCCCGGAAAGTTCTTTCTAAAACTTTACCGCTTTGAACGTTTTTGAGAGTTGTCCGAACAAAGGCAGAACCCTTGCCAGGCTTAACGTGAAGGAAATCTATCACTCGCCATACAGACCCATCTAAGACAATGGATACACCGGGTCGAAAATCGTTACTAGAAATCATGAAGCTTTCAACTTTTGGAAGACAATCGGCATTTATTGTACCCTTCAAGGGTCGTAATTAGGTAATTAGTCAGTTGTCATTTGTCATTCGTCAGTGGTCTTCAATCTCTAGTACCTCATCCCTTGACTACTCATGACTCGTACTGTGGGAAGATGATTGATGGGTTACGCCTAGTCAACAATTTGATGCTGCATTGAGCTATTCCATGTTGAATTTATTAAAATCCTGGCTGAAAAACAGCCTCATGGCAATACTGTTAGTAACAATATTTTTAGGCATAAATACAGCTGGCTGGACACCCTCCAGTAACGCCGCTTTGCCCTCTGGAAATGCAATTACTGACGGTAGAGCTTTATTGCGGTACGCACTCCCGATAAATAATAAGCCAGTACGCGAGCTGCAAGCCAGTCTAGAAGATATTTCTGCCCAACTGCGTGCAAATCGCCGATGGAGTGCTGTCTCCAAAGACCTGAGCAAAGCATCCCGCATTCTTGATAAACCTTCACAAATCCTAACAAGCGTTCCGGAAGAACGCCAAACTCAAGCCGAAGCTTGGATTAACGAATTAAAATCTGGTGTGGGTAAAGTTCAAGAACTTGCACAGTCCAAAGATAAAGAACAAGTCCTCTTAGAGAGAGCTAAATTGCTCAATTTAGTCTCCCTCTTAGAAGAGTCAATGGTGACAGGATTTCCTTTTGAAGTTCCCGAAGAGTACAATAACCTTCCTCAACTTAAAGGACGTGCCACCATAGCCATTAAAACCAACAAAGGTGACTTGGCTGTTGTTGTAGACGGGTATAGCGCCCCCGTCACTGCTGGAAACTTTGTAGATTTGGTGCAACGAGGATTTTATAATGGCTTAGAATTTACTCGTTCTGAAGAATCTTACGTCCTACAAACAGGAGACCCACCAGGAAAGGAACAGGGTTTCATTGATCCCAAAACAGGGAAATATCGAGCTATTCCTTTAGAAATTCTCGCAGAAGGTGATAAAAAACCAACCTACGGGATTACTTTAGAAGATGCTGGTCGTTACCTGGATATGCCAGTACTACCTTTCTCTTCCTTTGGCGCATTAGCAATGGCTCGTCCTGAAACCGAAGTCGATGGCGGTTCCTCTCAAGTCTTCTTCTTCCTGTTTGAACCAGAACTCACCCCCGCCGGACGTAACCTCCTAGATGGTCGTTATTCAGTTTTTGGCTATCTCATCGAAGGCAGAGAGATTTTAGATAAACTAAAAGCCGGCGACAAAGTCGAATCAGCCACGGTAGTTCAGGGACTAGAAAATTTAGTCCAACCCCAGCCAGCCTAATCTATCAAGTTCGTAGTAAGTACTTTAGTACTTAATTCACCAAACTAAAGGGCTTACTACAAACACAAACTAAAATTTTTGTTCCTCTTACTAAACAAGACTTCCCGCAGCCAACACCTGCTCAACAGAAATGGTTATTTCTCCAAAAGTCCGCGATACAACTTTCTGGTCGCCAGTAAACACCGTCTCCTCGTAAAATCCTTCTTCCAGCAGCAACACAGAGATTTTTTTCTCTAACGGGTCTACAATCCAATATTCCAACACTTCAACCGCCGCATATTCAGACCGCTTGTAGCGATAGTCTCGTTTTACCGAATCTGGACTGACTACCTCTACAATCAATAATGGTGGTGACTCAAACACTGCTGACACGTTGAGCAATTCTCTTGCTTGTTCCTGCGTCACCACTGACAAATCAGTTAGCCTAGATTTATTTCGCCCCGTCCTTACCCCAGTTTCCCGAAAGGTTAGCCAAGATAAACTCAACCGCTTAATTTCAGTATCCAGTAATTGCTCCAGGAATTTAGCAATCAAGAAATGTTCAATCGTTGGGGGGTTCATTAATTCCAGCCTGCCATCCACCAGTTCATAGCTAAAACCACTGCCATCATCATAAGTTAAATACTCTTCAAAAGTAAGATTTGTCACTGGTGTAGCTACCATCCCAACAGACCCCTAGACGATACCATTATCGTAACTTGAGGGAGTGGGGAGCAGGGGAAAACTAATGAGTAATAAGTAATGAGTAATGACAACTGACTAATGACTAATATCAAAGATATTGGCGAACAAGGACTTTTGGAAAGATTACAGCGTTTCTGTCCACCAGAAATTATTGGTGATGATGCGGCGGTATTGGTGACAGAACCAACGCAATGTTTGGTAGTTACTACAGATATGCTTGTTGATGGGGTGCATTTTAGTGATATCACCACTTCCCCTGAAGACGCTGGTTGGCGTGCTACGGCTGCAAATTTGTCAGATTTAGCGGCTATGGGTGCTACTCCCTTAGGAATTACTGTGGGATTAGGACTTCCTGGTGATTTGAGCGTCAGTTGGGTGGAAAGCCTATATCAGGGGATGACAGAATGCCTGCAACAATACCATACCCCGATCGTAGGTGGAGATATAGTGCGATCGCCTATCACTAGTTTGTCCATTACCGCTTTCGGTCAAGTTTACCCCAATCGCATCATCCGCCGTTCTACTGCTCAAGTCGGGGATGCGATCGTTGTCACAGGTGTTCATGGAGCCTCCCACGCAGGCTTACAATTGCTCTTAGACCCCAAAATAGGCAAAGACCTAACCACTGAAGAAAAGAATGCTTTAATCAAAGCACACCAGCGTCCCCAGCCACGATTAGATGTCCTCCCTCATCTCTGGAAAATTTTCGCATCCCAACTCCCCATCCCTGTATCCGGCATGGATAGCAGTGACGGTTTAGCAGATGCTGTATTACAAATCTGCCGCGCCAGTGGTGTTGGTGCAGTTCTAGAAAGCGCCCAAATTCCTCGACCAAAAGCATTCGACCATTGGCTAACAGAAGAACAAGCATTGAAATATGCTTTATATGGTGGCGAAGACTTTGAATTAGTGCTATGTTTGCCACCAGATTTAGCAAACACTCTAGTACAAAGCTTAGATCAAGGTGCAGTCATTATCGGAAGCATCACATCAGATTCAAACGTATCATTGCTCCATCAAAACGTAAAAATCCCTGACCAAGTACTCACTCTTAGTCAGGGATTTCAGCATTTTAGTCAATAGTCCATATTCAGAAAGCTTGTAACTATTGACTATTGACTAAATTAAACCCATTTTTCAGCCACTAACTCTGCTAAATCGAGAACGCGTTGGCTGTAACCCCACTCGTTGTCATACCAAGCCATGACTTTTACTAGGTCATTGCCCATAACTAGAGTCAAGCTTGCGTCAATGATGGAAGAAGCATCAGTTCCTTGATAATCCGACGACACCAATTGCAGTTCACTGTAGTCCAAAATACCTTTGAGTGAACCTTCAGACGCGTCTTTAAGAGCTTGGTTGACTTCTTCAGTAATAGTACGCTTCTCAACCTGAACTACGAAATCTACCATTGAGACGTTTGGGGTAGGTACGCGTAAGGCAACACCATTAAGCTTGCCTTTGAGTTCTGGGATGACTAACGCCACTGCTTTTGCCGCGCCGGTAGAAGTGGGAACAATGTTAATGGCCGCTGCCCTTGCCCGGCGTACATCGCGGTGAGAAGCGTCTAATAAACGCTGATCACCTGTGTAGCTGTGGGTGGTTGTCATTGTGCCTTTGATGATCCCGAATTTTTCGTTCAACACCTTAGCAATGGGAGCTAGACAGTTGGTTGTACAGCTGGCATTACTAATAATGTGGTGTACGTTGTGATCATATTCGTGATGATTGACACCTATCACGAAAGTACCGTCCTCATTTTTACCAGGGGCAGTGATCAGAACCTTCTTAGCTCCAGCATTAACGTGCTTCAAAGCACCTTCTTTGCTGGTAAACACGCCTGTTGCTTCGATAATCAGGTCTATTTCCCACTCTTTCCAGGGCAAGTTTTCTGGATTACGGTCAGATACGCATTTAATGGTCTTACCGTTAACGGTGATAGAGTTATCATCAGCCGTAATGTCAACATCCTTTAACTTCCCAAGCATCGAATCGTACTTTAGGAGGTGAGCATTAGTTCTCGGATCTGATGTGTCATTAACAGCTACAAGCTCTATATTGCTATTTTGCCGTCCCAGCCAGCAACGTGCAAAGTTACGCCCAATACGCCCGAAACCGTTGATTGCGACTCTAATCACAGTGTCTTGCCCTCTGTATATATGCCTATAAGTTTATATCTTTGACCCCAATCATATCGCAAAGGGGGAGGGTATTTATAACCATAAAGTGTTAGATCGAAAAAAAAACACATATTTTATTCAGAATCGTCTGAGTAGAGGTTGTGAGCAGCGATGTAGGATATCACATCTTCCGGAACTAAATAACGAATTGACTTTCCTGTTCGATAAAGTTTGCGAATTAGGCTTGACGAAACTCCTACTAAGGGTATATCCAAGAAGTGCCAGTTAATAGTGTGCGACTGCTCCCCTAGTTGTTGCTTCACTTGCTTGCAGATCAACTCACTTTGAGCTATATTCTCACCACCTAGTAATCGGGGTGCTATTAACCAATCACACATTTGTGCTATTTCGTGTCCACGGTACCAACGAGGTAAGCTTTGGAAAGTGTCTAAGCCTACTATCCAGTACCAGTGAGTATTTGGGAAACAAGCACATAAGTCTAGCAAGGTGTCGATCGCATAAGAAACTCCTGAGCGATTATTCTCCACTAAGGAGACAGTAAACCTTGGGTTATCTTGTGTAGCTAATTGCAGCATTGCTAGGCGATGTCTAAAAGCTGCTGCTTTTTTATGAGGAGGATTTAGTGACGGCACCCAAATTACCTTTTCTACTGATACTTGCTGCAAAGCTGCCTCGGCTATGAGTAAGTGTCCCCAATGAATGGGATCGAATGTGCCGCCAAAAATTGCCAGATGTTGCATGGTGATGCCTTGGCTTTGTGCAATTGAAAATCATTTTCATCGCTGACGTATTATTGTAATCAATTCATGCTTTGGCTTGATGAAATATTAAAAGCGGTTTCGCTACGAATATAGTTATATAGTCAACACCAGTAAGGAATGGAATATTATGTATTTTCTATTACAAGAATTTCTTTCCCGATGTGACGAAAATTTCCTGAATAATCATAAAAACAGTATAGAAATAGCAAAAACCTCTAACCAAGGTAAAATCATTCTCAATAATCAAAACCTCAGTAGAAATTTTCTAGAAAATCATCCTTGAAAAAGATATAGGAGTAGTTACAGTAAAAATCCAAATCCTGTTATGATACGCGTGTTATTTGTGATTTATGGTGTGGCGTGGTGTTAAGAGGAGTAATCAATGAGTAATAGTGTAGATTTTGGCGGTAGACCATTTCATTTTATTGGAATCGGCGGTATAGGAATGTCTGCTCTGGCATACGTTCTCGCAAAACGCCAATTGCCAGTATCAGGTTCCGACCTACGACCTAATCATATTACGCGTAAGTTGGAATCTATCGGAGCGCATATTTTTAGTAGACAAGAAGCAAGTAATCTTGAATTCTTTCATCCTAAAGTAGAAGCTAATGAAATAGAATTAAATAAACAAGAAATGTTTCCAATGGGCAATTTAACATTGCCCCAAGTAATTTGTTCAACAGCAATTAACTCCAACAATTTAGAATATAAAGCAGCACTAGAATTAGGCTGTCCGATTTTACATCGTTCAGATGTACTAGCTGCTTTAATTACCGATTACCATAGCATTGCTGTAGCGGGAACTCACGGTAAAACCACAACTAGTAGCATGATTGGCTATATGTTACTAGCCGCAGGTTTAGATCCGACAATCATTGTCGGTGGAGAAGTAAACGCTTGGGAAGGCAATGCCAGATTAGGGCAAAGTCCCTATTTAGTAGCTGAGGCAGACGAATCAGATGGCTCCTTAGTGAAACACGCTCCTGAAATTGGTATTATCACTAATATTGAATTAGATCATCCTGACCACTACGACACCTTAGAAGAAGTAGTCGACATCTTTCAAACATTTGCCAAGGGTTGTAAAACCCTAATTGGTAGTATTGATTGTGCAACAGTACGCGAGTTACTACGCACCGCCTCTGGCGATCGCCTGCAACCAACAATTACTTATAGCCTCCATCAAGATACCGAAGCTGACTACACCGTTACTAATATTGACTACCGCGCCGATGGTACCACTGCTTTAGTCTGGGAAAAAGGCAAAGCTCTGGGCGTGTTGAAATTAAAATTACTGAGTCGTCATAACCTGAGTAATGCCCTCGCAGCAGTAGCAGTTGGTCGGCGCTTGGGTTTAGAGTTTGGGGAAATTGCCAAAGGCATCGCTAGTTTTGAAGGTGCAAGACGACGCTTTGAATTTCGTGGCGAAGTCGATGGTATTACCTTCATTGATGATTATGCTCATCACCCTAGTGAAATTCGAGCTACCCTAGCCGCCGCTCGCCTCCAAGCCAGACCAGGACAAAGAGTGGTTGCTATCTTCCAACCCCATCGCTATAGTCGCACCCTGACCTTTTTAGAAGAATTTTCTCAGTCCTTCAGCCATGCTGATTTGGTTGTCCTGACTGATATTTATAGTGCAGGCGAACCCAATTTAGGGCTAATCAGTGGTGAACACTTGGCAGAGAAAATTGCTCAAGAACACCAACAGGTAGTTTATCAACCAACTTTATCTACAGTGTGTGAGTACTTACTCAAAACTCTCCGCCCTGGTGACTTAGCTCTATTTCTGGGTGCAGGAAATTTAAATCAGGCAATTCCGGAAATTATTACCACACTGTGCGCACCTGCTACAGCCACATTGTGAAGATACTCACTGCTTGAAGGTTTGTATCTGAGCAAAAAGTCTGTTTAGCAACAGTTTTATCGGTATTGCTGTAATTTTACGGCAGATAAATGTAAAAATTTCACAATTAATTGATGTAAAGATGAAAATTTCCCAGGCTGTTGGAAACGCCTGCACAGTTCCTGCTTCCAATATAGAGACACAGGATACCAATCACTCAAGAGAAAGTAAAATCATTTACTTACCCGGTACTAATTGCGAGATCAAATCCCAGGCTTTGTTATCTGCATATACTTCCTACAGAGTTGGGGGAGCAGCTGAATTATACGTTGCTCCTCGCAATATAGAAGCATTGCAAGCCAGTCTCAAATATGCAAAAGAACATAATTTAAGAGTAACAACTCTCGGTGCAGGTTCTAATCTGTTAGTAAGCGATCGCGGAATATCAGGTTTAGTAGTCGCCACCCGTCATCTGCGCTACAGCCATTGTGACCTACAAACCGGTCAAGTAACCGTAGCTGCTGGAGAATCAATTCCTAGCTTGGCATGGGAACTAGCAAAATTGGGATGGCAAGGATTTGAGTGGGCTGTGGGTATACCTGGCACCGTTGGCGGTGCTGTGGTAATGAATGCCGGAGCGCATAATAGCTGTATCGCAGATATATTGATTAGCGCTCAAGTACTGTCCCCGGATGGCACAATTGAGACACTCACACCAGAAGAATTAGGTTATACGTATCGTACTTCATTACTGCAAGGGAGCGATCGTGTAGTCACCCAAGCCACTTTCCAACTGCAACCAGGTTTTGATCCCGCCTATGTCACAGCTACAACCAAACAACACAAGAAATTGCGGTTAACTACCCAACCTTACAACTTCCCCAGTTGCGGTAGCGTCTTCCGCAACCCCAAACCTTACGCGGCTGGCTGGTTAATTGAACAATCAGGGCTGAAAGGCTACCAAATAGGTGGCGCACAAGTAGCCCATCTCCACGCCAATTTTATAGTTAATTGCGGAGGAGCCAAAGCCAACGATATCTTCTGCCTAATTCGTCATATCCAGCAGGAAGTACAAGAACGCTGGTCAATCTTGTTAGAGCCAGAAGTCAAAATGCTCGGCGAATTTCAGGCGGCTTGTTGAGAGGCTACAGGCTAGAAATTAGAGACTAGAAGCTAGTGAGAAATTGATTAGTTCTAAAACAAATCAATCATGAATATCTAAATAATTTCTAACCCCTAGCGCCTAGTCCCTAGTTTCTCATCCCTAAAGTTTTGGTAAAAAAAGAGGCAAATTGCCCACCGCATCTATAATTGAATTTGATTTGTTATTCAACGCACACGCGAACTACCAATTATGACAGGAAAAGGACAAGGATTTGGCTTTGGCTTGGGAAAAATGAAAGAACTAGCCGAAGCTTTCAAGAAAGCGCAGCAAGTTCAAGAGGGTGCAAAGCGACTCCAAGAAGAATTGGAGCAAATGGAAATTTTGGGAGAAGCAGGTGGTGGATTAGTCAAAGTAATTGTCAGTGGTAACCAAGAACCAAAGCGTGTAGAAATTTCTCCAGATGCTTTAGCACAAGGGGCAGACTTACTTTCCGACTTGGTAACAGCTGCAATGAAAGATGCTTACAACAAATCTACAGCCACAATGCGGGAACGCATGGAAGACTTGACAAGTGGGTTAGAATTACCTGGATTTTAGTCATTAGTCATCAGTCATTAGTCATCAGTCATTAGTCAAAAACTTTGTATGCTATAGACTTTCGGCTACTGACTTTTGACCTTTTTTAAGAGGAATTTTTGTATTACATTCTTGAAATAAAACTTAATCAAACTACTTTGTCTTAATTAAGCATTACGAATTAGTATTTATGTCTTACAAACTACTATTTGTGTGCCTGGGTAATATCTGTCGCTCACCATCGGCAGAAAATATTATGAACCATCTCATTGACCAGGCGAATTTCAGCGATAGTATTTTTTGTGACTCCGCAGGTACTTCTAGCTATCACATCGGTAGTCCGCCAGACCGAAGGATGAGTGCTGCGGCTCTGACGAAGTTAGGAATTAAACTACGTGGACAGGCTAGGCAATTTGTAACATCAGATTTTCAAGAATTTGATTTAATTCTAGCGATGGATCGAGACAACTATGACAACATTACTGCACTTGACCCAACTGGAAAATATCACAACAAAGTACATTTGATGTGTAAATTTTGCTCTCGTCACAACCTTAAGGAAGTTCCAGATCCCTACTACGGTGGGACGGAAGGATTTAATCAGGTCATTGATTTGCTAGTGGATGCTTGTGAAGGTTTGCTGCAACATATCACCAACCAGCAATTAGAAGCATAAATGCAACACCTATTCCACCAGACCATGTGTAATAGCAAAACGTACTAGTTCCGCCCGATTGCTGGTAGCGGTTTTTCTTAATAAACTACTAACGTATTTTTCCACAGTTCTGGAACTCAAGTGCAATTGATGTCCCATCTCAATATTAGACAGACCGTGAGTCAGCATTTCTAAAACTTCTTGTTCCCTCGCAGTTAAAGACGAGAGTAATTGGGATTTTTCTACATGAGTGAATACCGAGTGATGATTCTCCACAATTTTTGTGGGGATTGTATTGCCTGAAGTATCTTTGTGAGAAAATCTGTATTCAGATTGAATGATTTGCGATCGCTCCAAGAGATTACGAATTGCTGCTGCTAGCTCTTCTAGTTCAAAAGGTTTAGGTAGGTATAAATCACATCCCGACTGATAACCGAGTATTCTTTCCTGAGTCTTGGTACGCGCTGTTAATAAAATTACAGGCAATAAACGGAACGGGGGTTGTTGACGTACCCGACGCACCAACTCATAACCATTCATTCTTGGCATCACAATATCAGTCACGAGCAAATCAGGATGGTATGCTTCTACCATCGTCAAAGCATCTTGACCGTCATTAGCCGTAATCACTGAGTAGCCAGACAGTTCCAGATAATCACTAATAGACAGACGAGTGCCCAGATCGTCATCCACTACAAGGATCGTCAAGGGCATGGACAGTACACCCCTAGCATTATTTTTTACTGAGATTATTTCTACAAGCTCCATCTATGAACACCGATGAAATAGTGTTCTCATGTTTCATACTATGACAGGATTAGCAGCTAATGACTGCTGCAAAAGTAATTTATAAAGAAAATCTTAAATCATTAGTTAGTTAAAAAACTCTAAAACCGCCATAATCCCTAACGAAATAAAAGTACAGACAATTTTGTAATTCTTAACTGAAAACTATGGATAAAAATTAATTCACTACTACAGTATAAAGAAATACTAATTCCTTCAGCATCTATATTTAGGGGAAAATTTTCCATTGAAACGGAGAAAAACTAAATTATTTTAGATACTACTCAGACTTAGTTCAACATTTATTATAGTAGTTTAATATACCCTGCTGGATTTACTAGTAAGCTAGAGAAAAATAACTATCCATCAGAAAAAGGTTAACAAGCTTTGCTAGAAGCTGTTTTGCCTTACAACTTTATGTACTAGCTCATCCATCTAAACTATTTTTGCAGTAAGTTTAAAAGCGGCCTAATTCTCAATGAGCGATAAGAGCGAAAGTTACAAAGTTATTAGCGACAACCGACAAGCCCGTTACTTGTACGAAATTTTAGAAACCTATGAAGCCGGCATTCAGTTGACTGGAACAGAGGTCAAGTCAATCCGCGCGGGGAAGGTGAATCTCCAAGATGGTTATGCGTTGCTTCGAGATGGAGAAGCATGGCTAATTAACGTGCATATCTCCCCTTATAACGCCAGTGGACAGTATTTTAATCACGAACCGCGCCGGACGCGAAAATTGCTATTACATCGCCAAGAACTTCGTAAGCTGATTGGTAAAGTAGAACAGCAAGGTTTGACGTTAATACCATTGAAAATGTACCTCAAACGCGGCTGGGTAAAAATCAGTATCGCCCTTGGCAAAGGTAAAAAGCTCCACGATAAGCGAGAAAGCCTCAAACGCCGCCAAGACCAACGAGATATTCAAAGAGCAATGAAAAATTATTAGTTGTTTCTATTTCTTGATTACTTCATTAGAGTTAGACAGCGATCACCGACGGTGGGGCGTAGCTCATCGCCTACGGTGTGCGGAACGCCATCGCAACCAGCAGAGTTATTGTATATCTTCAGGTGAGTTAAAAAAATACAGAGTTTATAGCCGCAGATTGATTCTGCTAGGTTCAAGACTAGATACAGTGGTGAGTAACTTTGGAAGCGACAAGGAACTCTCACCATGAAACGTGACTTCACTGCAACTGTTGGCGCTGCTGTTCTCACTTTGAGTATGGCAACTTTGCCTTTTAGTTTACCAGCAAACGCTCAGGTAGATACTGTCCCTAGAACTGATGGCACTACAACCAGAACTTATGATCGCACAGCAGCTCGTGATGGTTTTGATTGGGGTTGGCTTGGCTTAATCGGTCTACTAGGTTTAGCTGGGTTGGCTGGTAAAAAACGTGATGATGAACCAACCCGTTATCGCGATCCTAGTGCGCCTGGTGCTAGTAGCTATCGGGAATAGATAGTTAAAATTACCAAACAATTTGTCAAATTTGCCTTATATATTAGGCACGGCGGTAGATAACTAAGTTGAAGTTGAAGAAAATTTTATTCTGTTCACCTGCAATTTTCATCTTAGGGATTTTCCTCTGACTAGCGATCGCCTAAAGTGGGGCGTAGTCTATCGCGCCGTGCCTCATTATCTAAGTAACATTTAATTGCTGGTCGGGTCGGGGTTGGGTAAGTTGACCTCTGGATTGTGGTCTATTACTAAAGGTTTCCAATAGCTAGCAATTAAAGCCACCATTAGCCACCAAAGAGTATTAACTTCAGGGCGAAACCAGATAGTATCGACCGTACCGTGAGCCAGCATTCCCAGCAACGTGGCTAATGCTCCAATTAACCACAATCCTTCCAAATCGCCAGATTGGCGTAAACGGCGTAATTGCACAGATGCTGTATTAATAGTCACAATAATTAACCACAAAAAACAGGTTAAGCCAACAAAACCCATTTCTACAGCTACTTCAAGGAAAATTGAATAAGCACTCAAAGCAGTATAACGAGGACGCTGGTAAAGGGGGTAGACTTTATTAAAAGAATTGTGACCAGGGCCAATGCCGATAATTGGGTAATCGCGGATCATCTCAAAGACAGCATCCCACACATTGCGGCGAAAATTATTGCTACTATCTTGACGATCAGCAAAAATACTTAAAACCCGTAAGCGTACTGGCTCAACAAATATTACTGCTATCACCAATACCCCAATCAAACTTCCCAAAAGTATGGGTAACGACCAAGTTCGCCAAAAAGCTGGCATTTGCACACTCCACCAATAAACTAGTAATGCGATCGCTGCCAAGACTGCTACTACAAGACCAATCCAGCCTCCACGACTATAAGTAAAGATTAGGCAAGCAGTATTGACACATAGCATTGTTAATGCTAGAGATTTTTTCATCCAGCCTTGCCAAACAAAAATTGCCATAAGGCTAAAAATTACCGCAGGCACAAGATAACCAGCCAATAAGTTGGGATTGCCTAAATAACTGTAAACCCTTGTTGTTTTAGAAAGTGCGGACTCAGGATCGACCCAGGTAGCCAGTGGTGGCGCACCAAAACGCCATTGCCGCATTCCATATATACTGACAACAAGTGATGCGTATAAATAGAGGCTAATAATCCAAGAGCGCAAACGATGCGACCTCAGCACCCTTGCACAAAGGGCAAATAGCAGCAAATACAGCGTCAAAGTTAGCAAGTCAGTTAAGGCTGCTTTTTTGACTGGCGATAATGCCGTTGCTACTACAGCAATTCCCCAATAGAGCAACACCAGCAGGTGTATGGGCGTGACTAGAGAATTAGTGCTTGATGATTTTTCATCAGATAAGGTTAACAACAACCAAAATCCCACACAAGCTATCAGCAGCACCCCGACAAGGGTGCTAGATACAAAAGGAGCCAAAACATATACCAAGCTGAGTAATGCAGCAGCTATAATGTCTCCCCACTGAAGCAAGAAACTAGTTTGCCGCCAAGAAGACAACAGTCCGACCAAGGAACGGTGTAGGTAACTGGTAGCCAGAAACTGTTTAAGAGGTAAAGAGGATAAAGTGAATCGTTGCCAGACTAAATTCATAAAATAAGCTGCAATTGATTAGCAAGCTCTTACTGAACTTGGACTTAATCTTAATGCGGCTCATTATAAAAAGCTAATAACACAGATGGCAAATTAGTAATTGCTAATTTTGTCCTTAAAAATAGTGGTAATTACCCACAATGCTAATTGAAGCCAAGCATTGAGTCATTAAGCATACTGTGAAATAAAAATTTTTAGGCAATGTCGCTGGCTTCTGAAGTTGTAGCCAATTGTAATGGTAAGGTTACTAGATAACGATGTCCTGATTCTGGTGAACCTTGAATAGAAATTTGTCCACCATGCAATTCTGCCAATTGACAACTTAACAATAAACCCAAGCTTTCACGAGATAAATTACCTTTACTTTTAGTTAAATCGCCATCAGGATTAATAGCCAAGAGATCAGAATAAGAATCAGCCAAAGTTTGTAACTTCTCCAGTGTAACTGGTAAACTTCCTACTTCTTCTTGAGGTTCAGGAGGCATACTGTAAATAGCAGCTTCGCTTGTCAAATCCATGAGAGATAATGAATTGAGACGGAAGTAGGGATCAACATCAGTAATACCGTCGCCTAACCAAGGGTGAGAAACCCAAACAGTAATATTGAGCGTATTTTCTTTATATGAGACATGAATACGCACAATACTGCCAGTAGCAGAAAATTGAATCACACTGAAAATCAAGTGATACAGCATTTGCCGAACTTTGTCTTTGTCTAAAGGCCAAATACGGCTACGTCCTGGTTCTATAGACAAACGAATGTCTTGTTCACGACGGTTAGCTGCTTCTTCTAAAGTATTAATAGCTTGTTGACACAGCATTTCAATATCTACAGGAGCAAGATTGAGTACACTGGGATTTTCATCTATTGCTCCTAGTTCGGTAATTTCATTTACCAACGAAAGTAAATACCGGCCACTGTGTTGGATGATATCTAGATATTCTCTCTGCTTGGTTGTCAATGGTCCATAAATCTCACGTCCTAAAACACTTGCCATCCCTAATACGGATGTTAAGGGTGTACGTAATTCTTGAGTGAGTTGCGCCAAAAGTTCTATCTTTACTTGTCTTTTTGAATGAGAGTCTTTTTCTACACTAGGTGGAGTGACTTTAATCTCACTGACTTCGTCATGAAGTATGAAAGTGGGAGCATTTTTGAAGCTACTTGGCTCTGATTTTCCTTGCATCAGTAGGCAATTGCGCTCAAATTCACTCATGCTCCAACGAGCAATGATTTGCAAAAACTCAATATCTCTGGTTGTAAAATTGCGTGGTACCAAATCCATAACCGCTAATGCACCAAGGCAATTTCCAGCAGCATCAATTAAGGGCGCGCCTAGATAAGCACGAATGCCATAGTCTTTTATTAACTTACCTGTTACAAGTTTAGGTTCTGAGATTTTCTGAGTATCATTTATAATCAGTACTTGATGACTCTCTACTACTTGAGTGCAGAACGATTCCTGGCGTAACAACTGACGGTTTTGGGCTAGATGATTCATCAGTCCTAGCCTAGATAAGCCTACTGCCGATTTAAACCAATGACGTTCTTGATCTATAAAACCCAAAATGGAAATTGGTGCTTCCAAAAAATGAGCAGCAGTTTGAGTGGCTTCTTCAAAAACTGGTATCGTTTCTGGTTGTCGCAAACCTAATTCTGATAATCCTTTGAGGCGTTGTTGTTCTCTTGTGTCTGGAGAAATCCAACCATCCTTGAGGTCAAATAATTTGTTTTCCGGCTCTACCATTGCCACCGCTACCTTAATAAATGCTCGATAATGTAATTTATATAACCGCTAACGCTGGGTTATTATGTCCTATTTTTAAGCATTCCCCAATTTAACTGCTGATAAACAATTTGGGAACAAAAATTTTCTACCCCTGACAAAAATAGTGTAAATGGTTGTGTATTATGTCCTCATAGTAAATATTGCACGACAGTATAATGCCTTAAATACTGTTTGTGCTTTAAATACAGAACAGTGTTAGTCCACATTAAAATCAAGTATAAAAAAATACTATTTGCCCAATATTTTTAACTACAGCAGCCAAAATAATAAACTCGGATTGTAAATTACATATTTCACTCAGTAGCAGACTGTGGTATTTCTTTACATAGCCGTTCTCAATTATATGAGATATACCATAACCTCTAGCTCCTGATTTCAACGAAATGTACTTGACTAATTAGTATTAGTAAATAATTTTGCCAAATTACTTCAGTTGAGCAAAATGTATTGAAAAAAAATTTAAGAATCAGAATCAATTCGTAGGGGATTCAGAGCCAGCGCTAATTTTAGACTTTGGTGAAGCATATCTATTCTCAAAAGACAGCGCTGTTTACTTATCATACTTACTGATAAAGGAACATATAAAATAAATGACCTCAAATTGGCTGTTCTTAGGTTGCATCAGTAGAAATAATTTCTTGTTATTGCCGGGTTTTATTTCACTGACGTACCTTACCTACATAGTGGATATTTTTTAATTTGGAAGTCTCTAAATTCATTTGAGTACAAAGTTCATCAAATATTTACGATTTTTTGCGGATTATAATTTTTTCAAAGTTTACTGTCATGTCATAAATAAATCATATTAGAACTAGATAAATTACTGGTATTTATTTTTGAGGTTAACTGGCAATGACTAAAATGACTATAAAAATTCCTTTTGTAGATTTGAAGTTACAACATCAGCCAATCGAAAGTCAGATACAACAGGCGATTCAGAAGGTATTGCAACATGGAGATTTCATTTTAGGAAAGGCACTTTCAGAGTTTGAAGTAGCGTTTGCCGCCGCATCAGGAGTGGAGTATGGCGTGGGTGTAGCTTCGGGTACTGATGCGATCGCCTTGGGTTTACAAGCTTGTAATATAGGGCCTGGTGATGAGGTAATTTTACCCGCTAATACTTTTGTTGCCACACTGATTGGAGTTTTGCAAGTTGGTGCTAAACCAATCTTGGTAGATTGTGATCCACAAACAGCTTTAATTGACCTAGAAGCAGCAGCCAAAGCAATCACAGCCAAGACTAAAGCGATTATCCCTGTACATCTGTATGGACAAATGCAGAAGTGTTGAATGTTAAGAAAAAGCCAATAAAAATAGCCCAAAATATGTTAGATTTTGGGCGAAGGATTAAAATATTTTAGTTTAACAGTGATTATAAATTCATT
>NZ_JACJRF010000043.1 GCF_014697105.1 Anabaena subtropica FACHB-260
ACAACAACTATTCGAGCAATTAACATTTGAGCAGGTAATGTCTATCTCCTCTTATAACTTTATTTTAGAAGCTCTTTTCTATGCAGCTTCATATTAAATTGGTATTAGTAGTGCAGAAAACTTTTTTGAGTCTCACGATGGACAGCCTGGAAGGTCAAAATAGCGGCTAAAACCCAATGCCCTCGTTCGATTTTTTGAGGAAGCTCAAAATTGCCGTTGCGTTGATAATCCTTTATTAATAAGGGTTTCAAGGCTTTTTCGCACTACTAAGCTTTTCGAATTCCAATGAAGACACACAAATTGCATGAGTTGTTTCGGCTATTTCCCCTATACCCCTACACCCTACTCAGCACTCAGTACTCTATGGTATGGACTGACCTTCATGCAAAAATACATCGTACCATCCGCTCGCGCCATTTATTTGAGCGTAACCAACGGCTATTAGTCGCAGTGTCCGGTGGACAAGATTCTCTGTGTTTAATCAAATTATTGTTAGATTTACAACCAAAATGGGGATGGCAATTAGGTATTGCTCATTTTGATCATTGCTGGCGTGTAGACTCCCAAGCCAATGCTGATCATGTAAAAAATTTAGCTGAGAATTGGGGTGTTTCTTTTTACTTAGAAACAGCCAATAAACCTGTAAATAGTGAAGCTACGGCTCGTGAATGGCGATATCAAACATTAGGTGCGATCGCCCAAGCCAACAATTACCAATATATAGTCACAGGACACACAGCCAGCGATCGCGCCGAAACTTTCCTCTACAACTTAATGCGCGGTACTGGTGCTGATGGCTTACAAGCGTTAACCTGGCAACGTCCACTAACTGGACATATTTTGTTAGTGCGTCCATTATTAGAAATTACTCGCAACCAAACAGAGCAATTTTGTCAAGAGTTTCAGCTACCAGTCTGGGAAGATTCCACCAATCAAGACTTAAAATATGCCCGTAATCGTATCCGTCAAGAATTAATTCCCTATTTACAAACAAATTTTAATCCCCAAGCGGAATTAGCCATAGCCCAAACCGCCGAACTACTACAAGCAGAAGTAGAGTATTTAGAACAAGCAGCCCAGCAGTTGCGAAAAGAGGCGATGAAATGGGGAGTGGGGAAAGATGGGGAAGAATTTTTATCTCCCTCATTTCCCTTATCTCCACTACGGCTTAACCGTCAGGTATTGCAGAAAGCACCATTAGCGCTGCAACGTCGGGTAATGCGACAGGTACTACAAGAAATACTTGCCGATGCTCCTAATTTTGAACATATCGAGAAATTAACAGCTTTAATTACAGCCCCCAACCGTTCGCAAACTGATCCTTTTCCTGGTGGAGCGATCGCTCAAGTCCAAGGCGATTGGATATGCTTACAATAGTGCTGTGGAGTAATTCGTACCTAAAAAAGTAATTTGGCATAACTCAGCACTTTTCATGATGCTAACAATTCAGGCTGACATAGAAAACTATTAATAGTCTGACGAATTTCGGCGATAGTTTGTAATTGATAATCCCCTGTTTCTTGGACTTGAGCTAAAGATTCTCCAATTCCTTGCAGCTTTTGCCTTAACTCATCCACGCAATCCTGGATTGGTTGTAATGCTTCTTGATAGAGATTTATTCGACTCCAGCATTCAGCAGTTGCTGTTTTTAGGGAAAGTAAGTCAGACTCTATAGTTTTCAGTTCTTGCTGCTTTTCTTCGAGGTCGTGGGCTTGATTATCAATCATCCCTTGATCTAGCTCAATAGCAGAACGCATTTGTTCAATTTCTCTTTCCAGTTGCTGTAATTCCTGGGATTGTTTTTGTCGCTGAGTTTCGATTTGTAACAGAAGTGGGCTAAAATCAACGCTGTTATCTTCTTCGGTATTGGCAACAGGTTGCCCTTGTCGCTTTAGCAGTATATTTTGGTGTTGCTGAATCAACTTTTGCCTAGCTAACAAATTGCGCCTTTGTCCGACCAAAGTTTGATTGAGCATCTGATACAGGTCTTGTTCATCTGCCAATTCCATCTGCAAATTAACTAAATCTTGCTCGGATGCTTGGTTAATTTTTTGTTGCAGTTCGTCTATGGTTTGTTGTTTATATGTCAGTTCTTGTTCCTGGTCATGAACAAAGCTAGAATCTATTCCCAACTTATCTGTTAAGTCTTGAATGATCTTTTGTAATTCATCTAAGGGCATTTTTTCTAGCGCTTGGACATCAACTTTCTGGTTAGGCATCACGTTACCAGAAGTAGCAGCCAGAGAATTAATTTGTTGATATAAAGCTTCTTGAGATTGTAACTGCTCTTTTACTATACGAATATGTTCTTCTTTGCCTACAAGAGAGGCTGTATTCACTTTTAATTGAGCAGTTTGCTGTTGTAAAGAATCTTGTGCTTGTTTTAATGAATTTTGGCGATCGCTGTATGTTTGTGCCAGCTTATCAGCTTCTTCTTGCTTTTGATTAACTAAAGTTTTTTGTTGTTCTAGATTTTGCCAATGGGGATTAAGAGTAGCTTGCTGTTTTTCGATTAATTCAACAGCTAGATGTAGATGTTCGCGCACTGTTTCTGTAGGAGCAATGCGAGTAGACAAGCGATCAAGTAATTCACTCATCGCCTGACTTTGTGATGCGTCCAAAACATTACCTTCTTGCAAACGCTCCTCTAGGCGACGTTGCTCACCCCGCAGATGCTCCCAAGCTCCTTCTAATTCTTGACGATTACGTTCAATTTCTCCTTGTAATTGATCAATTTGTTCGCGGGATGTGTCCACTTCCTGTTTTTGGGCTTCCAGGCGTTGAAACTCATCTTCCATTTCGTGCAACTGTTCCAGTCGCGCCTCCATATCCATTTCCCGGCGATTCAACTCCTGCGCCTGGAATGTCAGAGACTCTTTCCATTGGTCAATTTCATCTTCTTTGAGCTTATATTTTTCCAACTGGCGGGAAAAATTTTGCAAAATGTTAACGAGCGGCCTGCCCGCTTCTTGAATCCTCTGCACTTGACGATTTGGCGTGAGTTCTACCAAAACCAGTGCGCCATCATTTAATTTGCTGGCTTCCTCGGCTGCGATTACTTCTTCCGACACAGTACTCCAATTCTGGTCGGTTCGCTGACAAGCTAGCAGTTTTAATTCGGTTTTGGAACTACCACTCAGTAAGCCGCCTTTCTGCTTTTGTACTTCTGCTAAATACAGCACACCGTTCTTCCTCTTGTGTACTTGATGTCTATGTTTTGAGATATACCTTATACAATTCTGCTAAATTGTCTTATTTCACCTAAATTAAGTGAAAACAGACGAACAAAACTATTTATAGACGTAAAATATATCGTCCCGATATTTATAACAGCAAATTACTTGTTGTCTTTAATATTTTGTACTGATGGCAGTTATGATGACTTCCGTGTTATCACTAACTTTATCTGAAAATTATTAAGGAAATTTACAGTTTATCTCTCAATGTATTCTCTAAAAAATGGGGATCAGGGAGCAGGGGGAGATAATTAACAACTAACAACTATTGACTGTTGATTCGTGACTATTGACTCTGGACTAAACTAAATGCAGGGAAATTTACAGGAAATTGACATTCGCAGTATCCTGCAATTGATTGAATTAGGGCAGCGAACTGGACAACTTTTGATCGAAGCTCCTAGCTTATACAAGTGTGATACAAGCGTTCAAGAATATTTAGGGGAGCCTGATTATTTGAAGAACTGCCAACAACAATATTGGCTGATCTTTTTTCTGAATGGTCAAATTATTTATTGCCAAAAAGGAGATGATAATTTGTTGCGGATTGATGATTATTTACGTCATCATCGCGTAGAAATGCGTCTAGACAAAGAACATCTAGCTGATTTAGGTAAACTAAATTCTTCAGAATATGGCTATCTTTGGCTGTTATTAGAGACAAATCTTATTAATCCTAAGATATTTGAAAATATTATCTACCGCTTAGTTTGTGAGACATTGTTTGACTTGTTGAGATTAAATCAAGGTAGCTTTATCTTTTGTCAGGATACAGCGATCGCACCCCAATTAACTAGTTGGGAGATTTCGCCATTAGTCACTCAAATCACCCAACAATTACAAGAATGGCACCAGCTATCTCCCTATATTCAGTCTCCAGAACAATTACCAGTCCTTGCTGATAAAGTTCACTTACATTCATCACTTCCAGAAGCCACCATGAATAAACTCAAGCAATGGGCTGACGGGAAAACCCCCTTACGGCAACTGGCGCGTCATCTCAACCGAGACATTTTGACAGTCGCCAAAGTCATTTATCCTTATGTACAGCAAGGTTGGTTAAAACTAACCTATCCAGAAACAAGTAATTCTCCGACAAATATCCATGTAGTAGGGAATAAAAAGAAAGCAAAAATACTATGTATTGACGATACAACCAGTATTTGTAAAACTGTAGAGTCTATTCTGCAAGCACAAGAATATGAAGCGATGGGCTACGCTCTACCGGAGATAATCGCTTTAAGCAATCCCCTAGAAGCTCTAAGTCTAATTTTTCAACTCCAGCCAAATTTAATTTTATGTGACATCGCTATGCGGGAACTCAATGGTTATGAGATTTGTTCCATGCTGCGCCAATCTCAAGTATTTCGGTATATACCGATGATTATGTTGAGTAGTAAAGATAAATTTATAGATCAAATCAGAACTAGAATGTACGGAGCAACAGACTATCTCACAAAACCTTTTCATGATCATGAATTACTCATGCTCATCACAAAATACATAAATGTCTAGGGACTGAAGATTAGAGGCTAAGGACTAGGGGCTAGTCAAGAAATAAAAACTTTCTGTCTCCTACTTTTCCCAACTAGAACCTCTCAGGCAAAAGCCCACGATGAAGAAATAAAAACGTTTCTTCTCTAGCCTCCAAGCTCTAGCTTCTAACCTCCAGTCTCTAGCCTTTAATCCCTAGTCCCTATTTAGACTTGTTGATTCCATAAAAAATCGAGTAAAAAATGTTATCACAGAATGAACCTAACTCCAAGACAAAGTATTATCTAGACAATTAACCAAAAAAATAGAATTAATTTATACAGTAATTTTTGTGGGGAGATCAGGGAATGTTCCAAACAGGAACGTCTACATCAGGAGGTAGATAGCCATTTATGAGTACAGTTCTGATTGTGGAAGACAGTCTTGCACAGAGGGAGATGATTACAGACCTCCTGAAAGCCAGTGGCTTAACAGTCACCCATGCGACTGACGGATTAGAAGCATTAGAGGCGATTAAAGTAGAACCTCCCGATCTAGTCGTCTTAGATATTGTCATGCCCAAAATGAATGGCTACGAAGTTTGTCGTCGATTGAAGTCAGATCCGAAAACCCAAAACGTCCCTGTAGTCATGTGTTCTTCTAAAGGAGAAGAATTTGACCGCTACTGGGGGATGAAACAAGGTGCGGATGCTTACATAGCAAAACCGTTTCAACCAACCGAATTGGTAGGAACAGTCAAACAACTACTGCGAGGATAAGGATGAAAACAACATGGTCAGCAAACCGGACTTTTTAAATGGCAGTGGTCAAGATCATTTCCGTCCTGAATTACAAGTAGAAAGTCCCGAAGGTGAGTTACATTTACGGTTTTACATTCCCTCGCATCAGGAGTTTGCACTACCCGCAACTGGTATTCGAGAGGTGATGGAACTAAGCCCCGATAGAATCACCCCGATTCCTAATGCTTCTCCTTTACTTTTGGGTACTCTAAATTTACGAGGTCGAGTAATTTGGGTGGCAGATTTGGGTCAATTTCTAGGAGAAGCAACTCCTTTAAACACAGACCGAGCAGAGATTCCGGTGATTGCTGTTCAAGAGCAAGACACAACTGTGGGTTTAGCAGTGGACGCAATTGGTGGTATGGATTGGCTAGATGTACAAAACCTCATGCCACCTACAAACACACCGGATACTATGGCTCCCTTTTTGCGGGGAGAGTGGTTATTAGAGCCTAAAAACAACCAATCTCTAAGACTACTCGACCAAATGGCAATTTTGCGGAGTGCAAGGTGGGCAGGATGAAATTGGGAGGGGAGCAAATGGCAGCAAGTATAGACGAATACCTCGAAAAATATCAGCAGGCTTGTACAGCCTACGCGCAACAAAAATATGAAGTTGCCGCTAGTTTAGTTGATCTGGTCGTGCAGAATGTGCCAGATGATCCTAACTGCCATTTACTACGGGGTCACGTCTACTATGTTTTGCAACAGTTTGATGTGGCAACCGGAGAATACGAAAAAGTAATGGAGTTGACGGATGACTTTGAGCTGATTGGCTTTGCCCAAAATGGTCTGGAAAATATTAGCCAATATCAACAATCAGTTCCCGAACAGGCTGATAGTGTGGACAATGATGAGTCAATAGATTTAGGTGCATTTGCATTTAAGGAAGAAGATTTAGATTTGGGGTCAATTGGAGATTTTGATAGCAACTTTGATTTAAATGCTTTAGAAGAACAGCAATCATTAGGAGATACAGATGAATTGTCTTTAGATAATCCATTTGAAACGCCTACAGATAGCATTTCTTTTAATAAAATCCCAGAATCTGTAGAATCCATCCCAGCCTTTAGTGATGATCCTTTTGCCTTAAATATTGAGCAGACAGAAGCAGAGCAGAATGCAGACTCAGACTCTCACCACGGGCAGGAAGCATTAGAGTTACCTCTATTTTGGCAAGAAGAGAGTCTTGACCAACCACAGACTGATAATAATTTATTAGATAGTGGCAAAGATTCGTTAAGCGATGACCAAGGGTTGGTCATAGACCATCGCCAAAGTAATATAGATTCACCTTTTGCAGAATTTGACACAACAAACAGTTTTATTGGGCAAGCTTCTGTAACTGAATTCTTAACAAAAAATAGTCAAGAAGCAAGTACTCAAGACTTGGAATTAGTCAAAAATAGCCAAGAAAGTCAAAATTCATCAACTGGTAAAGAAGAACTCAGAAATGGTGCAATTCCCTTAGAAAAGTTACCTAACGATAGTCAAGATAATCTTGCTCATTCTGATTCAAATAATTGGTTACAAGAAATAGCTTCTCAAGAAGAAATATTAGGATCATCAGCATCTGTTAATAGTGATTTTACTTTGAAATCACAATCATCTCCTAATAGTATCAAAGAAGAGATGGGTGACTTTGATGTTGATGAAAGCTTTGATTTTGAAGCATTTGAATCGGCTTTTGGGTCAGAAAGTGCGGCAATAGATGAAGATACAGGCGTTATCTTCAATAAAGAAAATTCTAAAAGTAATATCGAGTTTTTAGACGACTTTGACGAATTTGACGATTTAGGTAATATTCCTGGATTTGATTTGGCAGAAGCAGATTCCAGCTTCAGTGATGTCATGCTTTCTAGTTCTACGGAAATCAATAGCACCCCACTGAGCAAAGTTGCAGAAAGTACTGCAAATGCTACAGACCGGGACGAGGAGCTATTTAGCATCACTGGCTCTCAAGAAGCAGTACCAATCTTTAGCCAAACAGATGCTCCCAAGGTAGAAGCTAACGTCAACGTCGAACAAGGATGGTTAGCGCCATTAGAAAATGCTTCCCTAGACAAAAAACCTTGGGTAGTCGCTGGTACGGTTGGGGTTTTCTCTGCTTTGGTTGTTGCCACAGTTGGCTTTACCGCCACTAACTTTTCTCCTCCCGAACAACGGGAATCTTTACGCAATACAGGTTGGGCGATGTCTTTGGCAGCCGGGATTACAGGTTTTGCCGCAGCCGCTTTCATGGGGAACGTCACCCTCAAGCAAATGCGCCGCACCACCAAGGATTTACAAGCACAATTTGATGCCGTTCGTCAAGGCAGTTTGAATGTGCAAGCCACGGTGTTTTCCGAAGATGAACTAGGGCAGTTGGCGGCTGGCTTCAATGAAATGGCGCGGGTAATTTTTACTACCACCAATGAAGCCCAACGCAAAGCTGATGAACAAGAGGAAGCCAAAGAAAACCTCCAACGTCAAGTAATTCGCTTACTGGATGATGTAGAAGGGGCGGCTAGAGGTGATTTGACAGTACAAGCGGAAGTGACAGCCGACGTACTGGGAGCTGTCGCCGATGCCTTTAACCTGACAATTCAAAACCTCCGGGATATTGTCCAGCAGGTGAAAGTGGCTGCTAAGGAAGTAACCAAAGGTGCAACTAATTCGGAAACCTTTGCTAGAGCCTTATCTAGTGATGCCTTGCGTCAAGCCGAAGAGTTGGGAGTCACCTTAAATTCTGTGCAAGTGATGACTGATTCAATTCAACGAGTGGCGGAAGCAGCACGGGAAGCGGAGAAAGTGGCGCGCGATGCTAGTACGATCGCTCTCAAAGGTGGAGAAGCTGTAGAAAATACTGTGGCGGGTATTTTGGAAATTCGGGAAACTGTAGCGGAAACTACCCGGAAGGTGAAACGCTTGGCGGAATCTTCTCAAGAAATTTCTAAGATTGTCGCCTTGATTTCGCAAATTGCCTCCCGTACTAACTTACTCGCACTCAACGCCAGTATTGAAGCGGCGAGAGCGGGAGAGGCCGGAAGAGGGTTTGCCATCGTAGCCGATGAAGTCCGCCAGTTAGCGGATAAATCAGCCAAATCCTTAAAGGAAATTGAGCAAATTGTGATGCAAATCCAGAGCGAAACAGGCTCAGTAATGACCGCAATGGAAGAAGGTACACAACAGGTAATCAAAGGCACAAAATTGGCAGAAGAAGCCAAGCGATCGCTGGAAAATATCATTCAAGTAGCGAATCGCATCGATAGTTTGGTGCGCTCAATCACCAGCGATACCGTAGAACAAACAGAAACATCCCGCGCCGTCGCTCAGGTAATGCAATCGGTGGAATTGACAGCTCAAGAAACTTCTCAGGAAGCACAACGAGTTTCCGGCGCTCTGCAAAACCTAGTTGGTGTGTCCCGCGACTTGATTTCTTCCGTAGAACGTTTCCGCGTGGAAACAATGGAAACAAGGTAATTAGTCAAGAGTCCAAAGTCCAAAGTTCAAAGTTTACCTAATTAACTATTGACTAATGACTGTTGACTGTTGACTGTTGACTACTGACTATTGACTAAAAAACTATGCTACCGGAACAACAACAGAGGATTTTAGGTTACTTTATTGAAGAAGCCAGAGACCACCTGAATACAATCGAACAGGGGTTACTCAATCTTCAGAGTACCTTAAACGACCCGGAAATGATCAACGAAGTTTTCCGGGCGGCTCACTCCATTAAAGGGGGAGCAGCAATGCTTGGCTTAACTAGCATTCAGCACACCTCTCATCGTTTAGAAGATTGTTTTAAAGTTCTCAAAGAGAATCCGATTCAGGTTGACCAAAAATTAGAGTCGTTATTTCTTGGCGTTTCCGATACCCTGAAGGCGCTATTAGAACAGTTAAGCGGGCCGTTCGGTTTATCGGAAGAAGTTGCTAATACTTTGATGTCGGAAACAGAGCCAGTTTTTCAATGGCTACATGAGCATTTGGAACAACTCGTACAAAAAGGTGGTGCTGGCGAAGTTGGTGATCATGCAGTCAATCAACCAAACCCAGCAGATAGCGTGGGTACACTCACAGAAATCTTCTTTCGCCAAGATGTTTCAACTACAAAAGAAGAAACCCACCAAACAACTCCAGTTCTACCAACATATTCCCCAGTTGTTGCGACAGCTAATGATCAGTGGAGCGAGTTTCAAGTCCAAGTGTTACAAACACTCAGGGAAATGTTGCAATTATTTAAGCAACCAGCAACATCAGCATCTAGGCAAGATTTACAAGACTGCTGTAATCAGTTAGTCAAACTGGGAAAAACATGGAATTTGCCTAACTGGTCTAATTTATGCAAAGCCGCAGCCAGCGCGATCGCTAATCAAGAAAATACATATCTCACTTTAGCTAAAATCGTCATTACGGAAATTAAACAGGCCCAAGAATTAGTCCTGCGAAGCAGGGAAACCGAAATCACAATAAGTCATCGGCTAGAAGCACTCTGGGGCTTTCCAGAAATGCCATTGTTAGAAGTAGCTCAAAATTTACTCGGTGACGTTCCAACTTCTGTCACTCAATCATTTATAGCACCAGTAATTTATGAACCTAAATCTACCATTACTGAAAATAGTGAACCTCTGATTGAATCACCAACAGATAGCGTAACTAGCCTAACTGAAATATCTGAGCAACTTTATCCCCAGACAGTAATAGCAGAAAAAGCTGAAACTGAAGATATTCTATTTAATAACGAAGACCATACATCACAGAGTAGCAGCAAAATCCACACCCACGGACCAGAAGTAGGATTAGCTGAATTAAATACGCTTGCTGATTTGTTTGAAGGTGAGACACCAGAACTAGATGAAACATGGCAACAAGAAGAAATTCTAGATATCACAGATGGTAATGACTTGGGAGTAGATATCAGTGACAGTAATAATGAAGAAAATGATAATGATATCGCTGATTTCTTATCCCTAGATGAAGATAAAAAAGAAATACCAACTACTTCCCATAATACAGAAGATTTAAGCTTATTATTTGGTGAAAACTTCTTAGGTAAAGATAATTTAGAATCACAAGATTTCTTTAAAGCTCCTATTACTGCTAGTGAAATATTACAAGAAAATAGAGAAAAAGCTGGCAGTCTACCAGATAATTCTGATGTTATAGAGGATTTATTGGCATTAAAGCTTGATGAAATTATACAGTCTGACAGTAAGGTAAATCTGCCAGAGGTCTCAAGTAATTTTGATGATTTATTCTTGGATACTGATATAAATACAGATAGTTTAGAAGAAATTAAACTACCTAATGTTATAGAATCTAAGCTAATAAATATACCAGAAAGTTTATCCTTAAATAATCTATTTAATGATTTGGAAGAAAGTACACAATTATCTTCAGACGAATCAGAAATTAGCGATTTATTTGATTTACCACCAGCAACAGTATTAGGTTTTGATCAAACAGAAAATGATTTGGGAAATTTCTGGAACTCAGAAACTGAAGTCGAACCAGATCAAAGATTAGAATCTATCTTAGAGCAAGATATAGTTCAGGCTTTAGAGGAAAGTTTGTTTGCAGCTGCGTCTTCCGGTGAAATTTTTGGTGAAAATCAACAGCCTACATCATCCTTGGCGGAAAATTTAGAACCAAAAGATTTAGATATTCAGCAGTTAGATTTGGTATTCTCATCAGAGATTGAAAACGAATTGTTTGGAGAACTTACAGAAAATGATTCCAGTATTCATAGTATTAGCGATGAACTCCAGTCACTGGGGGACTGTCGGGAACTTTTTCTACCGGAAAATCATGGTTTTTCACAACAACCAGAAGTATTAGATTTTATTCCCGAATTTACTACCCAATCCCAAGAATTATCCTCTATAGATTCATCCCAGCCATTTGCTGAATCGGAGGTTGATTTATTTGACGATATTTATGAAAATAGCCATTCTTTAGTAATAGAAAGTATAGAAAATTCAGAAAATAATAACTTATTCGCCACTACAAGCAGATTAAATTTACAACATCCAGAAACAGTTATTGATTTTTCTGATGCAACAGTTGCAGAAACTAGTGAACTTGAATTAGATGATGATTTATCAGCGTTAACCAATGAGTTGATAGATATTGCTGTTGAAGAAATTGATGATTCTGGTAGTTTAGAAACAGTTATTGATTTTTCTGATGTAACAGTTGCAGAAACTAGTGAACTTGAATTAGATGATGATTTATCAGCGTTAACCAATGAGTTGATAGATATTGCTGTTGAAGAAACTGATGATTCTGGTAGTTTAGAAACAGTTATTGATTTTTCTGATGTAACAGTTGCAGAAACTAGTGAACTTGAATTAGATGATGATTTACTGATTACAGATTCAGATTTATCAGCGTTAGCCAATGAGTTGATAGATATTGCTGTTGAAGAAACTGATGATTCTGGTAGTTTAGAAACAGTTATTGATTTTTCTGATGCAACAGTTGCAGAAACTAATGAACTTGAATTAAATGATGATTTACTGATTACAGATTCAGATTTATCAGCGTTAGCCAATGAGTTGATAGATATTGCTGTTGAAGAAACTGATGATTCTGATAGTTTAGAAACAGTTATTGATTTTTCTGATGCAACAGTTGCAGAAACTAATGAACTTAAATTAGACGATGATTTATCAGCGTTAACCAATGAGTTGATAGATATTGCTGTTGAAGAGACTGATGAACTTGAATTAGATGATGATTTATCAGCGTTAACCAATGAGTTGATAGATATTGCTGTTGAAGAGACTGATGATTCTGATAGTTTAGAAACAGTTATTGATTTTTCTGATGTAACAGTTGCAGAAACTAATGAACTTGAATTAGATGATGATTTATCAGCGTTAGCCAATGAGTTGATAGATATTGCTGTTGAAGAAACTGATGATTCTGATAGTTTAGAAACAGTTATTGATTTTTCTGATGTAACAGTTGCAGAAACTAGTGAACTTGAATTAGATGATGATTTATCAGCGTTAACCCTAGATGAGTTAATCACGGAAACTCATGACTTCACAGATTTTGAAGTTGAGGAAAGTACTCCACCTACTCCAGAATCTAGTGAATTGATGCTAAGTCTGACAACTGATGAAAGTCCAGAAACCATAAGTCCTGAAGTCTCAGAAGACATAGCAGATTTATCATCGCTTTTAGTAGATATAACTCCAGCATCGGAAATTGTAGCAGAGGCTGCTACCCCTACAACAGTAGAGATACCAGAGTCAGTAAGCTCGGATACCTATATTCAAGATGAATTTGCTGATCTAGAAGCATTGTTAGAAGTAGAAGTGACATCCAGTGCTAATAGTGCTTCCATAGCAGCAAATGACTTTGCAGCCTTAGAAGCGCTGCTGGGTGAAGATAATCTTGAGACAGCGACTGATGAGCAGCAACCTGCTGTAGCAAAAAATAGACAAACTAATTCTAGTATTCCTACAACATCATTCGACTTAGGAGATGAATTTAGTGATCTGGAGAAACTCTTAGCAGAAGCAGACCAAACCATCTCCCTCTCATCGCCAACTAAACAAACCATAGGCAAAACTCCACGTAATTCTAATCGGCGGACGGCGAGATTTGAAGAAACGATGAAAGTGCCGGTCAAGCAGTTGGATGAAATGAGCAATTTGGTGGGTGAATTGGTAGTCAACCGCAACACCTTAGAGCAGGATCATGAAAAACTGCGACAATCATTAGATAACTTGCTGGTTCAAGTGCAACAGCTCTCAGATGTGGGCGCGAGGATGCAGGAATTATATGAGCGATCGCTCTTAGAAGCTTCTTTATTAGCAAGTCGGAAAACTAGAGAACCTGTCTACGAAGCACCCGATGCAAATAGCGATCGCGGTTTTAGTGAATTAGAAATGGATCGCTTCACCCCCTTCCACACCTTGTCTCAGGAAATGATCGAACTCATCGTCAGGGTGCGGGAGTCAGCCAGTGACATTGATTTTGTCACCGAAGAAACCGAACGAGTCGCTAGACAATTCCGTCAAGTCACGACTCAACTGCAAGAAGGGTTGACAAAGGCGCGCATGGTGCCATTTTCTCAGACGATTGACCGCTTGCGGCGAGGGGTGCGCGACAATGCTATCAAGTTTGGTAAACAGGTGGAATTAGTGATTGAAGGTGGCGATACCCTGATTGACAAGATGATTTTGGATCATCTCAATGACCCACTCACGCATATGCTCAACAATGCGATCGCTCATGGTATCGAAACTCCAGAAATTAGGGAAGCAGGCGGTAAACCACCAGTGGGAACCATTACCATCCGCGCCTTTCACCAAGGAAACCAAACTGTAATTTCTGTGGGTGATGACGGTGCAGGTATCGATACAGAACGCATCAAAGCCAAAGCTGTTAAATTGGGCATGATGACACCAGAACAGGCAAAAACCATTTCTCGCCTGGAAATCTATGACCTACTGTTCCAAGCCGGTTTTAGTACCAAAGATGAAGCTGATGAAATTTCTGGACGGGGCGTGGGAATGGATGTGGTACGTTCCGAAATCAGCGAAATTCGCGGGGCGGTGAATACAGATTCGACTGTTGGTAAGGGAACCACCTTCACAATTCGCCTACCGTTGACCTTAAGTATTTGTAAGGCTCTGTGCTGTGTCTCCGATAAAGCCCGGATTGCCTTCTCGATGGATGGTGTGGAAGATACCCTAGATATACCAAGCAAAAACGTCCAACATAATGCCGATGGACAATCATTCATTTCTTGGCGAGATACAGTCTTACCTTTCCGACCGTTGAAAGACCTACTAACCTTCAATCGTCAACTCGGTCGCGGTAATGTCTACGGAGGTACTAGAGATGATGATATGATTTCCGTCGTCGTCGTGCGATCCGGTAATACTTTAATAGCTCTCCAGATTGACCAAGTATTGAGTGAGCAAGAAATTGTTATTAAACAATTTGAAGGGCCAGCACCTAAACCAATAGGTGTAGCCGGTGCTACAGTCTTGGGTGATGGTCGTATCATGCCCATAGCTGATGTACTGGAAATTATCGATATCTTCCAAGGACGGATGTCCAAACACGCTGGTGGCACACTTTGGCAACAGACACCGCCAGTGGCGATCGAAATCCCGGCTGTGAAGATTGACCCAACTGTACTAATTGTGGATGACTCCATCACAGTCCGAGAGTTGCTATCGCTCACTTTCAACAAAGCAGGTTATCGCGTTGAACAAGCTCGTGACGGTCAGGAAGCTTGGGACAAACTCCGCTCTGGTCTACCTTGCGATATCGTCTTCTGCGACATCGAAATGCCCCGTTGCGACGGACTAGAGTTGCTCTCACGTATCCAAAAGGACTCCACGCTCAACCACTTACCTATTGCTATGCTCACCTCAAGGGGTGCGGATAAACACCGACAAATGGCAATTCAACTCGGTGCTAGTGGTTACTTTACCAAACCTTACCTGGAGGAAGCTTTGTTAGAAGCCGCAGTGCGGATGCTGAAAGGTGAGAAATTAGTTAGTCACAGTAACGCTTAAATTTGGAGATGGGGTAGGGAAAAATTTTCTACACCCCATCTGCAAGTAAGAAAGCTAATTCAGCAAGAATCAGATTATTTACCTCAAAATCTTCATTTATAGGGCTTTCATCCGCCGCAACTGAGCAAGGAAGTTGCGGCTATGCTACATTCTTAAACAGGAGACTGATATTTATAGTAGATACTTGTAAAAAAATACCTTAAAAGAGCTAAGTAGGTAGACACAATTAAATATAAAATAAAGTTTTGTTTGTAGTGAGCGATTTATTGCTCACTTACCAGGTTTTAAAGGGCTAAAGCCCTTACTACCAACTTTTATTTTATTAAGCCTTTCTACTTAGTATCAATTTTTGGAAAAACCGCAAATTTCAATTTCTTCTTCGCTAAAAGTATCTTTCAGTATCTTGCGGAGAACACGCTGAATATGAAGGTGTTTTCCCGGCTTGACTTTTGTCAGCGTCAGCAGCAATAGATGATTCTCACCAAAATTTTCTAGTCCAGCTACTCGTGTGGGTTCTAAAACATCATGTTCATCCAACTTTAACTGCTGTCCAACCTTCTCAACTACTCTATACACATGATCTAAATTGGAGTTATATGAAACGCTAACTTCTACTCTTGCATATATATACTGCTTGGAGAAGTTGATGATTGATCCAATATCTCCATTGCGAATAATCTGCAATTGACCATCAGGATGACGGATATGAGTGGTTCGCAGTTCAATCGCCTCTACAACCCCCTCAACACTTCTCTCTTCCATTTTTCCAGCTTCGACATAATCACCAACCAAGTAATAGTTTTCAAACAGAATCAAAAACCCACAAACGACATCATTAATCAGGTTTTGCGCCCCAAGACCAACTGCTATACCCACAATTCCTGCACCTGCTAAGATAGGCGCAGGATCAATACCAATCAACTTGAGTATAGTAACTCCGGCAGTAAAATAAATGAAATATTTTGCGAAACTCCGCATTAAAGGAATCAGTGTCAGCCGTTTCTGTTGCTGTGATTCATTTGTATTTGTAGTTTTTATGTAAAACTCATCAAGAAGGAAATAAGCAACTTCAATCAAAACATTGCTAATAAAATAAACCCCAATAATCTGCACAATATTAGGGGTATAAGCACTTATCCAAGCGATAGGTTCTATTTCTGGAACAACAAGATTGATTATGCCAAGATAGAGGATGTATTCCAAACATTTTTTAAAAAGGGGGATTAAGTGGCGTAAACGTTGGTATAAACGTAGTAAATCGTTAGAACTGGAGTATTTAAGACTTAGGGCATCAAGAGTATCAACGATAGTAGCAACAGCTTTAACAATAAGTAAGCCAACTGTGACAATAATGTATATTTTTAAGATAATGTAAAGATATTTGGTAACGATTTCTGGGAGGTAGAGAAATTTAGCACATAGGATAACAGAAGATATCCAGAGAGTATTAATAATAACTCTTTTTAGTAGTTTAAAAAAAGCTTCGATACTTTCATCATTAGCTTTGATTTGATCTGCTTTCTTGGCATAATCACAGACCAAATCTATACCCTGGCTTAAGAGTGGGATGCTAAATTTAACTAGCAATAGCAAACTCACACTTTTTAAGCTTGCCGTAAAAATATTGATCCAAAATTGGGTAGGAAGACTGCGAATTAGATTAACTTGAAATTCCTGAACGTTTCCACGTCGATAAATCACCATCCCATTCACACCAATTAGCCCAAGGCACAGAATCACACAAATCAAAATTAGAAGTCTGCTGATATTCCGGCGAAGAAAGGTGATATTTGCAGTTCTTCCTTGCAGCCAAGAAACTTTAGTGACCTGCTTAAAGATGATGCCAATCACCCAGTTAAACACCGAGAAAATTAGTATTAAAAATATGACTTCGCCCAGGATAATTAGTATATTCATCTTGTGAGTATCTGTTGGCTCATTTATTGAATTTGAGCAGGGAACTACTGCAAAAGTGCCTGAAAGTAGCTTTTATCTGTGTGCATGGATATAGTCCACAAAATAAAATCTCGGACTAAGCCAGAATCTCAGCCAAGCATAAGCTCCTAGACCTAGTAGTGCGATCGCAATTAAGGGTAAACCTATCTGAAGTTGCAATCCATCGGGAAGGAGAGCAACAACGCAAACAGTAATAACAGAATAGATTAAAAGCGCTGCTTGTAAGCGTTGCACAACCAAAAGTGCTTCTCGACAGCTACGACAATGTTTGGTGTGTTGATTGTAGCGATCAAGCATTTGTTGGCGATCATTATTGATATTCAATATTGCTGGAACATTGATTCCCACTTCGCTCCAAGGTAGTTGTCCGTGACAATAGCGATCAAACCAATTCCTAAACTCAATTACTAAACGGTCTGCACTTGTGGGTAGCTGATAGGCAGTTTTCCAGCTAGTGGTAGATTTTCTTTCTTGGAGAAAATACTCTTGCTGCTGTAGAAGAACCATATCTCCATCAATAACCAGATTGCGATCGCTGATATGATCCCACCAACGGGGTTTGAGATGATAGAGAGTTTTGGCAAAGTTACGGGCAAATTGAATCACAATTCTAGACTTACCTGGAGACACAGGTATACAGTAGCTGACAAATCCAAACTGTTTACTGTTATCGCCAAAACTAAACGCATATTCCAAGCGACAAGGTGGTTCAAAAGTGATTGTTCTGTGAAAAGGCCCAACTGTTGTCGCTTCAATCAAATTGGGTGTTGATTGCACAATGTTGAACGCAATCGGTCTTGCTTTTGAGCGATCGCCCTGCACACCGTGATGAGAAAAAGGAACATGACTCGGATCTGCCACATTTTCTACAAGAGTTTGCCAGTCATATTCTAAATCCCTTACAAAAGAAGACCAAACAAAGCCTTTAGTTGCATCTACTTGCGATGATAAAGGTAAGGGTGTACTAGCAGCTTGTTCGTTTGATTTTGCATCTGGCCAAACCCAGAGTAAATCCTGTTGCTGACGAACTGGTAGTGCTACAGTACATAGATTTTCTTTATTCTTGCTTACAAGTTCGGGATTTTCTGTTTGGGGAATATGAGTACAAATTCCCTGTTCATCAAATTGCCAACCATGATAGCTACACATTAAATTCCCCGTTTTATCATCAATGCGTCCTTCACTTAGGGGAGCAAGGCGGTGGGGACATTGATCTAAAAACACCCGGAAAGTTTGAGATGATTTGGGTTTCCAGATCACTAAACGCAGTCCTAGAAGTGTTACTGAAGTTGGTTGTTTAGGATCTAAGTCTTCGACTGGCGAAATAGGATACCAATGCTGAAAAAAATTAAATTCCGGTTTCATTTGCCAAAAAATTAGGGTGTCGGGGGTAGGGTATAGGGAAAGAAAAAGACCTATAATTGAGTGAATTTAGAGCCGTCCCGAATGGCACGAAGAAAAGGTAAATGGGGATGTCTTTATTTCAATCCCAATCCGCCACGAACTTTATAGGTGCTTGCACTCTATTTGTGTGTGAGTTCCCACACCCCAACCCCTCTGAATCAATCTGATAGGTATTTTCGGCTTCTACTCAATTAAGATAAAACCTCAGTCTGTAGTAGCGCTTTACGTAATGCGGTTACTGCTTCTTCTGTTTCTATCAACCTATTGAGAGCAAGCGCAATATCATCTTCAACCTTCAGCAGTTTAGCTGCTTTTTTTACAGCTTTTTGCTCTTCAAGTGAGTAATCGCCATCGGCACGAGACATTTGAATTGCATGGTACAACAATGATCTTGATTTTGACCAAGTAGAAACATCAACTGAAATCTTCGTCAGTAGGGTTTCTAAATCAGTATTTTTGTATGCAAATGTTTTATATTTTTCTATTACCTCTTCAGGAGCGCCAGCCAAGCGCTGATGATTTACTAACCAGTTAAATTCGGCTTCTGAAACCTCACCATCTGCTCCAGCAATAGCGAGCAGTGCATATCCATAGTTAAGGTATGCTTCAAGGGGAATTTCGGAAATACCTAAGTTTTTTTTCAGAAATTCTGAAGCAGGCAGTACTTCTTTAATCTTGCTCACAAATTACCTCTTTGATATTTTTGAGAATTTACTATTTAGTGGATGCTATCTACAAATGTAAAAATCGTTTTCCAGGTTTCTAATTAGTGTCTATCCATGAGAATCCTTGGAAGATTATTGATTATTACTATTGGGATAGATGCCTTCAAATACTCTCAGCATCAGAGCAAAAATGCAAGGACAGTTAAGACAGTTAAGACCGTTAAGAAATTAATAATTAATTTGTATTGATAGTTGATTTTTTCATAAGTATTAATTAATTAATACTTAATTCTTTGTGAAAAAGAATCTTACCTAGACAACTTGGTAAAAGAAAAAATCTGATGATGGGTTACAAACTCGAATATAAATTTTGGCGTTTAACCACCCTGTAGCTTAATTGACCGTGAAGAGAATGCACATTACAGTTCAAATGACTATAAGGTATTATTGAGGACAATTAGCCGCGACTTTGCAATAGAGATGCACTGTCACAGTAATCTTGGAAAAATCTAAGTTTTCTCTCCGGGTAGTAAGAAACCATTACACTATAATTTCTTACTACCCAAATCATTAAATCAAGCTATTGACTGTCTAGCATATTGATCAAATAGGTCAAGACTAATCATAAAATCCTGCTACCAAGAGAATTGTTAAGTCTATCCTTTGTCCCAATATACTGCTAACTCAATCCTCGAAATCTTTATTAATCCATTCACGTCCAGCTTGTTCAGCTGCTTGGGCTGTGAAATATATCTTGCGTTCTCCAAATACAGCGCCACCCAAACTGAGAAACCGGAACTGCCAGCAATCAGTTTCTGTGTAGAAAACCAATAAAGTCAACCCCCTGATCCCAACAAGTAGGTGAATTTGGACTTGGTTGTCTGTCATTATTCAGCTGCTATGCCTCATTAGCAATTTAGCTATTAATTATGGCAAAGTACTTGATTAACGACGACTGTACAAGCAATGCTCGATATTTTACAGGTAAAACAGCCTTTTTGCTGTGTAAATACTCCGAAAATACGGAATGAGAAGTGCTGAGTAAAAATTCTAGTGGTCTATCACATTAATTTTCAGGGGTAAATGTGTTCGTAGTCAGGACTTTAGTCCTTTAAGTTCTAAGCGCTAAAGTGCTTACCCCAAAAGTATGAAACATCCAAAATTTTGTGGCTCGGTGGAAACGCCTTGTACTATGGAAAGTAGAACTTTTCACATAATAATTATGCCTTATTCTGAAAAACTTATGAACTACCCACCTACCCGCAAGGGCGATCAAGTTGATGATTACCACGGTACTTTAGTAGCAGATCCTTATCGTTGGTTGGAAGACCCTGATTCAGAAGCAACTCAGGCTTGGATTGAGGCACAAAATCAAATTACTTTTGCTTATTTAGGTGAAATTTCTATTAGAGATAAAATTCAACAGCGTCTTAATAAAATTTGGGACTATGAGAAGTATGGTATTCCATTTAAAGAAGGGAAAAATTATTTTTATTTCAAAAATGATGGATTACAAAATCAAAATGTTCTTTATACTTTGAAATCCCTTGATGCTGAACCAAGAGTTTTACTCGATCCCAACAAACTTTCTGCTGATGGTACTGTTGCTCTTTCGGGTTTAGCTATTAGTGATAATGGGAATCTTTTAGCTTATGGTTTATCCACTTCTGGTTCTGATTGGCAAGAATGGAAAGTTCTGGATGTGGACACTGGTGAAGACTTGCCAGATTATTTAAATTGGATTAAATTTTCTGGTGCATCTTGGACAAATGATAATCAAGGTTTTTTTTATAGTCGTTATGATGAGCCAAATGAGAAAACTAAATTAGAAGATGTCAACTATTATCAAAAGCTTTACTATCACCGATTGGGTACAAACCAATCTGAAGATATACTAATTTATCAACGTCTTGACCAAAAAGAATGGGGGTTTAATGGTGGTGTTACAGAAGATGGACGCTATTTAATAATTTCAGTTTGGTTGGGGACTGATTCCAGAAATTTAGTCTTTTATAAAGATTTAACTAATCCCAACTCTGAAGTAATAGAACTAATTAATCAATTTGAAGCAGATTATAGTTTTATTGATCATGATGATAGTGTGTTTTATTTTCGTACTGATTTAGATGCGCCAAGAGGTAGAGTAATTGCCATTGATACTGCAAATCCAGATAAGGAAGCATGGCAAGAAATTATTCCGCAAACTGAAGCTACATTGGAAGGCGTCAATATTTTAAATAATCAGTTTGTTGCTGATTATTTAGAAGATGCTCGCTCGCAAGTCAAGATATTTGACCTCCAGGGTAACTTGATTCGTGATGTGGAATTACCGGGACTTGGTTCTGTAGGTGGCTTTGGTGGTAAGCGTTACGATACAGAGACTTTTTATAGTTTCACTAGTTTTACTACAGCAGGAACTATTTATCGTTACAATATGGTCACAGGAGAAAGTGAGGTTTTTCGACAAGCAAATGTAGATTTTAATCCTGATGATTACGAAACTAAACAGGTCTTTTATCAGAGTAAAGATGGTACACAAGTACCGATGTTTATTACCCACAAAAAGAGCATTAAATTAGATGGAAATAACCCTACTTATCTTTATGCTTACGGTGGTTTTAATATCTCATTAACGCCAAATTTTTCTGTGAGTATGTTAGTGTGGATGGAGATGGGTGGCGTTTATGCGATGCCAAATATACGCGGTGGTGGTGAGTATGGGGAAGAATGGCATCAAGCAGGAATGAAGGATAAAAAGCAAAATGTCTTTGATGATTTTATTGCGGCGGCGGAATGGTTGATTGCTAATAATTATACACAGCCTGCAAAACTAGCGATCGCTGGCGGTAGTAATGGCGGTTTATTGGTAGGTGCTTGCATGACTCAGCGTCCGGAGTTATTTGGTGCAGCTTTACCCGCAGTCGGTGTGATGGATATGTTGCGATTCCACAAGTTTACTATCGGCTGGGCTTGGACTGCTGAATACGGTTCACCAGATAACCCGGAAGAATTTCCCACACTCTATGCTTATTCACCACTGCACAATCTCAAGCCAGGTACAGCTTACCCAGCTACTTTAATTACCACAGCAGATCATGATGATCGCGTTGTTCCTGCCCATAGTTTCAAATTTGCGGCAGCTTTGCAAGCGGCTCACAATGGTAATACACCAGTGTTAATTAGAATTGAAACTAAGGCCGGGCATGGTGCAGGTAAACCCACGGCGAAAATTATCGAAGAAGCCGCAGATAAATGGGCTTTTTTGGTGCGGACTTTGGCTATTGATGTTTAGAGTTGGATGGAACCTAATACCAATTCATAATTCACAATTAAAAAACTTAGATGCAGCAAGGCTTTTAGGTTTTACATTTGTATCATGTTTTTCGTGAAATGGTATAACGCCAACGCAGTTCGCAATTAAGAATAGAAATTGCAGTGGAGTTTATATAACTTCACGATTTCACTATGCTTGCAGAAGCAACGAAGGGAGGAAAGTCGTAGAAACAGTAATATGAAAATTCCACCTGATGCTATTATTGCCGACGAAAAAATTACCCTCTACTTATTAGTACCGAGAGAACAAGATGATAAATCAAAGTTTCTCGCCCAAGCTGGATTTACACAAGACAACCCAGAACTATTGAAAGCAGCAATTTGGCAACTGGCAAATTCAACAGAAGCAATACAAGATAGAGATAATGAATATGGGGTGTTCTATCGCGTCACTGGTGAATTAATCAGTTTAAAGGGGCGAAACTTAGCAGTGATTACAGTTTGGCTGCAAAGGGCTGTTGATGGTAAGTTTCAGTTTATCACTCTCAAACCTAACAAGGAGTCTAAAAATGAACTTTGAACTATACCAGCGTGTTGCTTTAAATCAAGACTTGGATGAATATCAATTAAAAAAAGGTGATGTAGCAACTTTAATTGATTTTATTCCTCATCCCAGCAATGGCGAACAAGGGTGTGTTCTAGAAGTATTCAATGCAACTGGTGAATCAATAGCTGTTGTCATCGTTCCCATAACTGATATTAAATCACTGCAAAATCACGAAATTTTAAGCGTTCGCTCGTTGGTGGAAATTTAGATTACTCAAGTTTTGATATACAACCTTACCTTGGGATTAGATTTTCACCTGCTCATTAGGGGTAGTTGTTTTGTTGGGGGTTGGTGGTGATTTACGTCCCGAAACATCATGCAGTAAACCCATAAGTGCGGGAACAACGGTAGGAGTCAAGATAGTGGAAAACGCTAAACCGCCAGTCAAGACAATACCTAAGCCTTGATATAGTTCTGAACCTTGACCGGGAAGAACTGCCAGTGGTAACATCCCTAACACACTAGTGCCGGCAGACATGAAAATAGCACGTAGGCGATCGCGCGTGGCATTATAAAGGGAAGCGTCATAATCTTCCCCTGCTTGCTGGAGTTGCAAGGCTCGATCAACTAGTAAGATGGCATTGTTAACTACCACACCTGTAAGAATGATAAAGCCTAAGGCTGTAATCATATCTAACGCTACATTCATCCCCGGAATCTGGTTGGCAATCACTAGACTTAATAGTGCGCCACTCATCCCCATTGGTACAGTTGCCATAATTACCACTGGATAAAGGAATGAGCGATATAGTGCCACTAGTAATAGATAAGTGATAAAAATGGAAAATGCAAAGGCGCTGGCTAGTTGAGTTACAGTTGCAGCTAACTGATCCGCAGAACCAGCTAGATTCAACCTATAACCTGGAGGTAAATTGGTACGTAAAGGTGCAAGAATTTCGGTGTCTGCTCGTTCTACTAATGTACTCAATGGAGCGTCAGGTGCTAGGGAAACGGTGAGACTAATTGAACGTTCTAAATTGACGTGATTAATCACATCTGCACCTGTAGTTTCTTGCAATTCGGCGACATCACCTAACTGCACCTGTCGTCCTCCTGCATATAGAGGTAATTGCCGTAGTTGTTCTGGTGTTTCCACCGCCGTATTCTGTAATTCTACGGAAACGTCTAGTTCTTCTTTGCCATCAATGTAGTTGGAAGCAATCCGACCACCCAGAGCAGCTTCCACCATTGAGCCAATTTCTGCTTCCGATAGTCCTACCTCTGCAATGCGTTCTCGGTTAGGAATGACTTGCAGTTCTGCGGCTCCCATAACAAAGTTAGAACGGATGTTCCGCACGCCTGTAAGCTGGCGCAATTTGCCTGTGATTTGTTTCTCTAAGTCGCTTAACTGATCGAGGTCATCACCAATAATATCGATTTCAAATTCCTTACCAGGGTCGCGGAAGATGGAAATCCGCGTTGGTACGATAAATCGATATCCAGCAAAGTTATTGCTTTGAGCGCGTAACCTATCTACCATCTCTGCTAGTCCAGTAGTGGTGGCAAACTCTGGCTTTAAGATGGTGGCGATACCCCGCAAAGCCCCTGGACGGTCAACATACATGATCCGGTCTACTTCTGGTTGCGATCGCAAGAATGCCTGGATAGATTCAGATTGACGAATTGCTTCTGGTATGCTGGTTCCTGGTAAGGGTTCTGCTCGTAATACAACTAGGTTACGATTCCCTTCTGGTAAATAATCCGCAGGGGGTAGCAGCAACACGCTGATGACAAGTAAACCTACAGGAATCGACAAAACTATTAACCTGCGACCAACCCGCTTCCGTCCCAATGACCAACTCACACTAGAGGCGAGAAATTCTTCTAGTTTGCCTTGGAAATGACGAAACACGACAGAAGTCTTAGCTACTCCTCTCTCTAACCAATTACCGCCACGATATTCGCCGCCCTCCATCATTTGCATCGCTTCCGATTGCTTGAGGAATAATCCCGATAGCATGGGTACTAAAGTTAAGGCTGCAAATAGGGAGAATAGGGAAGAAGCCGAAAGAGCGATCGCCATATCGATGTAAAGTTGTCCAGCTTCCCCTGTCACCATCGCTAGAGGAACAAATACTACAACGTTGGTTAAGGTAGAACCAAGCATTGCTCCCCAGACTTCTTCTGTACCATCAATCGCAGCCCGCAGAGCATTTTTACCTTGCTGCATATGGGTGAAGACATTCTCAATCACCACGATCGCATTATCTACAATCATCCCCACAGCAAACGCCAGCCCTGCCAAACTGATAATGTTTAATGTGCGTCCTAATGCAGACATGACAATAAACACCATAATCAATGTTGTAGGAATGGTGATGGCTACCACCGCTACAGTCCGCATGGAACCAAGGAATAAAATCAGAACTACTGTAGCCAGTAGCGCCCCACTCACCAAGTTACCTTGGACAAAGTTGACGGATTGATTGATGTACTGGCTCTCATCATAGTTGTAGACAAAACGAATCCCCTGGTTTTGTCTGTCGAACTCAGCTTGTAAAGCCGTAATTTCTGCTCGAATACCCTTAGCAACTTCTGGCACATTCGCCCCAATTTGACGAATCACACCCACAGCAGTCCCTGGCTTGCCGTTAAATATCAAAGCACTATCCTGGGGTTTGCGTCCCATCTGCACTTGTGCCACATCCCGCAGATAAACGGTGCCGGATTGATCGCGCCGCAATACAAAGCCCTCAATTTGAGATAAATCCTGCGAGCGGCTGACGGTGCGGACTCGGTATTCTCTGCGTCCTAAAATTAACGGCCCGCCCCGAATATCGCGGTTGTTTTCCCGCAGTACCTGTACCACATTCCCAATAGTCAGATTGCGATCAGATAAAGCTTTCGGGTCAACCCTTACCTCTACTTCCCGTTCTTGTCCACCAACCACGAGGAATTGTCCTGTTCCTTGCACCCGTCGCAAGCGCGGAATAACTACTTCTTCCGCTAAATCTCGATAGCGGTCAGCATCCGGTTGGAATCCATCCTTCGTATCAAAGGGAATCCACATCATCGGGGAGCTATTGCCACCCACCAATTCCACACTCGATTCCTGAGCTTCTGGTGGCAAGCTGCTCACCTGCTGCAAACGGTTGATCACATCAATCATCCGTTCTTGCACATTGGTATCTTGAGTAAACTCCAGAGTAATACTACTGCGTCCAGCACGAGAACTACTGGAGATTTCCTGAACCCCCAGCACTTCTTCCATTTGCTCTTCAATTGGGCGCGTAATCAGGTCTTCTACTTCCGTCGGCCCTGCCCCAGGATAGGTAGTGGTAATTGTAATTTCCGGGCGATCGCCTCCTGGTTGCAATTCTAAAGGCAGTTGCAGCAGGGAAAACACACCAAATATTGCTAACAGGCAAAAGAGAACAAAAGTACCATGCCGCCAACGGACAGCAGTTTCGATAAAGCTCATAGGATTGGGGAAAGAATTAGGAATTGGGCAGGGAGCAGGGGAAAGGGAGAGAGTCTTTGAGTGAGTTCTTACCTCATCTACCTCATTCCCAACCTCATTTAACTACTTTCACGGTTGCACCATCTTGTAAGCCATCACTGCCCCGTAGGACGATGTTTTGACCAGTGCGTAAGGAGGGGTTATAAATGGCTACGTCTTTACCCATGTCGGCAATCATCTCTATCTCTACCTGTTGGGCTTTGCCATCAGCGACAGTGAAGACTAACCACTGATTTTGTCTTCTGGTTAAGGCATCTCTTGATACCACAAAGCTGGAACGATTGGAGGGGAGGTTTAAGTTACCAGCGATCGCCATTCCTGGTAATAATCCCGCCGGAGGTTTGTCAATTTGGACGCGCACCCTTTGGCGGCGGGAGGCGGTATCGGCAGAAGGTACTACAGCTGTGATGTTTGCCCGTTGCTTCCACTGGGGTAAGGCGCGAGCTGTCAGGTCAATTGTCATACCTGGAGTAACTTGACTACTGAGTTCTTCTGGTAACTCTAGAAAAATATCAAAGCGATCGCCTGCTACTAAGGTGACAATGGAGCTAGAACTCTGCACTAAGTCACCATTGCTAATATGCCGCGTCTGTACTACACCTGATTGCGATGCTCTAATTTGAGTACGTTGCTGTGCCAGTTCGGCTTGTGCTAGGTTGGCTTTGGCTGCTTCTACATTTGCTCGTTGAGCAGCGATTTCTTCCCGAATCGGCCCGGCTTTGGCTTCCGCGAATTCAGCTTCTGCTTGTAAGCGTTCTCCCTGAATATCATCTAATCTCGCCTGCGCTTCTACTAACAATCTTTGAGATAAAGCTCCTTCTTTAACTAGATCGCTGGTGCGCTTGAGGTTATCTTCAGCTTCCCGTTCCCGCGCCTTAGCAGATGTTACAGTTGCTTGTCGTCGAGCCATAATTTCTGGACGAGTACCGACTTCCAGCCGTGCTAGGTTGCTTTGTTGTTGCGCTAGTTGCGCCCTAGCTTGAGAGATTGCCAATTGCTGATCAGTATCGTCTAGTACAGCAATTACCATCCCTGTTCGCACGCGATCGCCTGGCTGTACTAAAATTCTTTCAACAATGCCACTGGTTTGAGCGCGTAGTGTTGCTTGTTGCGTTGCTTCTACTTGCCCCAGAAGCTGTACATTTCTAGTAGCAGTTCCAGTGGCGAGAGCGATCGTTTCTACAGCCCGTGGGGGTGGTGCTGGTTGCTGTTGAGCAACAGAACTCTGCGATGTGCCAGCAGGAGCCAGCATCCGCCAAAGGATAATCCCCCCAGTTGCCACAAACAAAATAAATAATGTCCGCAACCAGGGTTTGCCGGAACGGGTAGGCACTAACTCAGAGGGTACAGAACTGTCTGATTGGGTTTCAACTGTGGAAACTGGAGTTTCAGAGGTATCCATAGGGGTTGATGGCAGGCTATTCAGGGTTAACATTTAACGGTTGACAACAAAAAAGCAGCCGTTAACTATTCGCCATTAACGGTCAAACAATTTTGGATTCTAAATTGCAGGATCAATTTGGGAGACTATTGGTCAATAATTTGACCTAATCCAAAAATTATCTTGTCTGTATTTTGATATGTAAATATGACAAAGTAATGTCAGATTGTATATTTTAATAAATAAATATGACATTTTACGAAAAATAGGGGACAATCAATTAAAAATACAAAAATTTTTAGCAACTAATCTTGATGATCCACCGGTCGATAGCGAATAAGTTCCTTAACTCGTTCCGGTGACAAACCCAACTCTTGAGAGAGCTTGGCTTCTAGTTTGCTCGGTTCGGTGATCGCAAACTCAAACATCATAGTTTTGAGCGTTGAGTGATTCGTTTTCACCCTTACCAGGGAAATTCCTGTTTGCGGCAGAATTTCTACATCAATCGCCACTAGCTTTCGCTTCATCTGCCATGCCATTTGGGTATCAGCTTGGAGCGATTTTTTGTGATCGTAGTCTCGACTGAGTATTTTATCGCCGACAAAGCTACTTCCCAACCAAAAAATCAACCCAATCAATGGCAAAGACAACCAAAACACGAAGCCTAATGTTCGTAACACTGGAAAAATTTGAAGTTGAGGCATGACAAGGGTGTAGAGTTTTAAGGATAGTGTATTCATTTCCATGACATTTTTATTTTTTAATAAATAAAACTGCTACCTCATACTCAATAAATTTAGCGTCAGAAGTAACCAAAACCATTTTTTCTAGTAATGCTTGCCCTATCAACAGTCAGTCAAAGGGGTCTTTATGATAGTCAGGAAGGGAAGCTGATTTTACAGCGTGTTTTTACGTTATTGATAAAAATTTAAATTGAGTATGAATAATAGCTTCTAATAGGTTTTCTGGTGTGTTAAGCTGCTTTTTTTTCTTTTTATTTCTATTTCCCAAACACTTGCCGCGCTCCCAAATACTTCATTGGATGGATCTGAAATTTGCTGACGACCTTCCGCTAAGAGATAAGTGATATCTTCAAGCGACCATATCAAAGCACAGGAATCAAGTATAAACCCCTAATTTTATTACTGACATTTTTGTGTCACTGTTTTAGCTTAATCTTAAAAATTAAGAAGCGAAAATTACAGCAAGCAAATCTGATGTTGATCTTACTGGTGGAAGACGATCCAGCACAGTTGGAACCATTACGGACAGCATTATTAAAGGTTGGGCATACAGTTGATGCGATCGCCGATGGAGAAACTGCTCAATGGTTCGCCTTTCGCAAGGATTATGACTTGCTGATTTTAGATTGGATGTTGCCCAAGGTGAGTGGGATAGAACTTTGCCAAGTATATCGACGAGCTGGTAAAGTGGCTCCCGTGCTAATGTTGACGGCAAAAGATACAGTTTCCGATAAAGTGGTGGGTTTGGATGCTGGAGCTGATGATTACTTGGTGAAACCTGTGGATGTGTTAGAGTTGTTGGCGCGAGTGCGGGCATTAGGTAGGCGATCGCCTATGTGGCAAGGCGATAAAATTAGCTTGGGCAATTTACATCTGCATTTATCCAACTTGACAATTGAACTTAGTTCAGTCACTACTCAGCTTTCCAGTCGGGAGTTTCAACTAATGGAATATTTGATGCGTCATCCCCGGCAAATTTTATCCCATGACCAAATTGAGCAAGCCCTGTGGAGTTGTGGAGATGAACCCGAAAGTAACGCAGTCACAACTTTAATTCGTCGCCTACGTCAACGTCTGCAAGTAATTGGTGCTAGAGATTGGATAGAAACAGTGCATCGTGTTGGCTATCGCTTAAATCCGCCAAGTTCTTAAGGGACTTCCAAATAAAAAATAAGCAATCGCTTTGGTGAGCAGAAATTTTTGATTTTTGTAGGCGCAAGCCTTCTCTAAGATGGCCTTAGCCTAGCCGTAGGCTATTTTGAATTGATAATCCCCATTCCTATGTTTGATCGCAGTCGCCGTAATCTTGCTCACTGGTTTGCCCTATCAATGGGCGGAATTTTGTTTGCTTTTGCAGGAGTGGGTTACTGTTTAAATGTGGAAGAACAGTTGCGATTTTTTGATGATGAACTCTTTCACCAAAGTAAAACCTTCGCAACAAAAACTCAGTATTCACTTTATCAAAGTCAATGGCAAAAACAAATAACTCCGACTCCCATAGAAAATGGTGTGTCATTGAATGGTGGATTGCTTTATGCTCGATGGTATAACGCTAACAAGCAACTTGTGCAGTTTATGGGTTCATCTGGTAATAAACAGTTAAGCATAGAACCCAGATTTCAAACTTTGCAAGTACCCGTTGCATCAGACAAATCCCCCATTAGAACTAAATGGATTCGCCAAGTCACTATTCCCGTTTTGAAGGATAAGGTATTACTTGGTTATTTCCAAGCTGCCGCCCCAATGGACTCTCTACGTGGCAGTTTAAATCAAGCCCGCTTGTTTTTAGCTTTGGGTGTGCCAATTACTTTTGGGGTGATTGGTATTACTGGTTGGTTTTTAGGTGGACTGGCGATGCGTCCTAGCCATCTGGCTTACCAGCAATTACAGCGATTTACAGCAGATGCTTCTCATGAACTCCGCACACCTGTAGCAACAGTACTAAGCAATGCTCAAGTGGCGCTGATGCCACCGGAAGATACTATTGAACAAAGACAGCGATTACAAAAAATCGCTGAAACCGCCAAGTCAATGAGTACGCTGATCAATAATTTACTCTTCCTGTCACGTCATGATGTTTCCCTGGCAGAAACTACATTAAGACCTGTTGATTTGAGTGAAATGCTGCGATCGCTAGCTTTGGAAGTCACTCCCCAAGCTACTGCTCAAAATCTCTCTTTTCACATCCAAATTCCAGACCAGCCTATTGTGATACACGCTGATGCTAACTTGCTCAGACAAGCTGTGATCAATCTTTTAAGCAACGCTTTCAAATACACAGCAACAGCAGGTGAGGTAAAATTGCGGCTTTTTACCCAGTCTCACCGCGCCATAATTCAAGTGGAAGATAACGGGATTGGCATTCCTGACAGCGATTTACCATACATCTTTGATCGTTTCTATCGAGTAGATATGGCTCGTTCTCGTCAAACTGGCGGCTTCGGACTAGGACTAGCGATCGCTCAACAAATTGTACAAGCACACCAAGGACAAATTTCTGTCAAAAGTCTTCTAGATGAAGGTTCTACTTTTCAAATTGAACTGCTATTGAAATTAACTAAAGCAAGAGAAGCCCGATTTGAAAGGTGCAGAGTTTTGAGAAAAATCCTGAATCAGGGCAAATATAGGCAAGGTAAGTAACATTAAATCTAGATTTTATCGGGCTATGGACAAAATTTGTTTGGTAATCACAACTGATGTCACTCCAATCATGGCGATCAGTGTCAAATACCCCCCAGGAACTAACATTTGATGAATATAATTTGAGTTTTGGCGTTGTTTCCAAGTCATCAAGGCGGGAATTATTCCCCCCAATACGGAAATACTGAAAGTGCCAGCGAAATCTAGTGCTGTTAAGAAAATGTGGGGATTCACCACTCCTAAACCCATAGGAGGTAACAAAATCAGTGAATAAAGCGGCAAACTTTTATTCGTTTCACCCTGAGAAACTACAAAAATATCTTGGAAAAAATCGAGTAAACCGTAAACAAAACCAATAAATGATGTAGCGATCGCAAATTCCGAGAAGATAGATACCAACACTCCTAACCATTTTCCACCACCACCAACCCGGAGAATTTGCAATGGGTCAAAAGTAATCTGTTTTTGTACTAAATCAGGAGTCACGCTACCTAAAATCACCATATTCCACGCCAAAAACATGATTAGAGGAATTGCCGAACCCATGAAAATTGACTGGCGAATCTTGCGGCTATCTCCTTCTAATTGAGTTACAACTACAGGCACAACGTTATGGTAAAAAAGTGCTACTAACATTACAGATACAGCACTTCCCAACGCACTCCAATCTTGAACGAAAAATTGTACGCTTTTAACTTGCCCTGCGCCTAGCAGTAAAAGTCCTAAAAATGAGGTGATGACAATGGCAACAAAAACGCTGTTTAATTTTGCAACAAACTTTTCTCTTCCAAAATATAAAATGCTCCCCAATAATAGGGTGAAAACTGTACCACCTAGCCATGTAGGGAGTTCTGACATTCTCCCAATTTGGGCGATCGCAGAGATTAAAATATCACCGCCTTGGCTGACATAAGCCACAAGCAAAGCATAATGCAGAAACAAATATGCCCCACCTGCAATTCTCGCTCCTAGTTTACCCAGGTTACGTTCCACCATTGCCAATAAGCCAACACTCCAACGTCCCTCTAGACGCATTGAGTTTAAACTCACTTCTGCAATTAACAGTCCGGAAATTAAGGCATATAACCAAATAGCAATCAGCAATACTGTAGATGGCACAATTCCCGAAGGCATTGTCACCGCAGGTAATGCCAAAATACCAGCGCCAACAGTTGTCCCGGCTACAAGTGCGGTACTGCTTAACACACTACCCGGTTGATGGGTTAATTTGTGGCCATCGGTTTCGAGGCGAGAAAACAAGCGTGAAACTTCTGGTTGAGAGGTCATGCCAAGATGCAAATGTTAAGTTAAGTAAACATTTTAACAAACACCTTGAATTTACTATTTTGTCCGCATTTCTACAGCCAACAATTTACTAATTTGCGTTAAATCTACATTTCCACCACTGATAATTACACCAATTCTCATTCCTGGTGCTGTGATGACACCTTCGAGTAAAGCGGCGGCTGCTAATACTCCTGTGGGTTCAACGACAATTTTCATCCGTTCCCAGAGGAAAAACATGGTGCGAAGAATTGCTTCCTCGGAGACTGTCACCATATCATCGACGTATTGTAAGACTAAGGGAAAAGTAATCTGTCCAAGGCTGGGAGTACGCGCACCATCGGCAATTGTATGAGGATTTTCGACGGTTTGTAGGGTTTTGGTATAAAAAGAACGGGTGGCATCATCGGCTAGTGCTGGTTCTACGCCAATTACGCGCAAATTGGGTAACAGGGATTTAGCCGCGATCGCACAACCGGAAATTAATCCCCCACCGCCACAACAAACCAACAGCAAGTCTAATTCTCCAACTTCCTGCACCAATTCTAATGCTGCTGTACCTTGCCCAGCAATCACATGGGGATGATCATAGGGGGGAATGAGAGTTAAACCGCGATCGCTTGCCAGATTTTGGGCTAATTCTTCTCGCTTGGTTTCCTGTCGATTATATAAAATTACCTCTGCACCATAGCTTTCAGTAGCAGTTTGCTTGACGGTAGGGGCATCATCAGGCATAACAACAGTTGTGGGAATGTTGAGTAATTGCCCTGCTAAGGCGATCGCTTGCCCATGATTACCAGATGAAAAGGTCAACACGCCTTTGTCTTTTTTTGCTGCTGATAGCTGTGCTAGGGCGTTATAAGCACCCCTAAATTTAAAAGATCCTGTGCGTTGAAAATTTTCGCACTTGAAAAACACCTCATTATGAGTGCGAGCGTTGACAATCCGAGAAGTCAATACAGGCGTGCGATGGGCAATACCAGCAAGACGCTGCTGTGCTGCTTGCACATCGTTTATGGTGACAGAGCTAAACTGTAACATTTATAGCAGTTTTTTAAAGAGATTTACTCTTCATTGTCAGACGAAAGAGTATCACTGCCAATCATTCATTCAGCAGAGGAGCAGGGAAAATATTTCTCACTCATCAATACCTAAACAAATCTTTGATTAAATTCATAAATTAAATCTACCCTTCCCTTCCGCAACATTGCCGGATCTAATCTTTCTGTGGTGTTGCAAGTCATTAAAACAACTAAACGCTGCTTGAGATGAATACCAGCTTCATCAATGACACTTTGGTATAAAGTCCCATCTAATAAACTTAAAATATGCTCTGTTTTGTTGTTATATTGAGCCACTTCAGAGGCACGATTTTGTGCTAAGTTATCCGCTTCATTGATGATGATGCAAATTCTCTCTAAGTAAGTTGGTGGGACAAAGTTGGTAATAGCATCATGATCCAAAATAAAAATTACATACCCTAAAGGTACAAGAATTTCTTTGGCTACTGCTTGTGTCCATGCGGTTTTTCCTGTTCCCGGTTCTCCATGAACTACAACTGCTAGTTGATTTTGATTGAGAATAGCCTGCTGTACTGCATCAGTAAAGCTTTGAATATCTGCGGGAAAAGTCCGAATGGGAAATTGGCTATGAACTTTGCCGACACGGCTTTGATAACCACTCAGCATTACGGCTAAATCTTGAGTGGCTTTGTTAACTAATGGAGAAAGATTTTTGGACATTAAAGTATATTGTCTTCGTCCGCGATCGTAGGCTTCAACTTGCAGCCAAATATCATGTTTTGACCAGTAAGCATACACAGTGTTGACAACGTCTATACGTTCCCAATTAATAAATTTTTCAACAGGGTAATAAAAATCTCTTTCTGAGTAATATTGAGTTATGATATCGGGACGGCTTAACAACTCTAAAAGGCGCAAGACTGTAATTTCTTGCAGTCTGTTGAGAACATAATCAATAGGAATGCTGTTGCGGCTGACAAATTGGAGTATAGGTGTTTCTGTACTCAAAATATCCTTATATCGATGATCTGGTGATTGAGGATCGGGTGTAATATAATTCCAATATTTTTCTATTTCGTAGCGGGTATTTTCCGATACCAGATTTAATAAATTAGCCCACCATGTAAAATTTTTTCTGCCTAAAACTTCGGCAAAATTACTAGCTATACTTAAAGATTTTTGAGTTAATTCTTGTGTATCACTGTGTAGTATTTGCCATAAAAAACCCCAGTCTAAGTCTCGGTTTAGTGGTCGCCAACCACTGGCGAGTAAATTTTGCCGATTTTGATTATTATTACTATTATCGTTGCTTCTAAAGTAATCAAATTCCATATTTTATCAGCAGTGAATATTTACTAATTTTTAAAAAATTTATTCTTGATTTATTACCAATTACTTGTTACCTACCTCTACGTGTAATTTCATCTCTATCACACTAATTGTTTGTTAGTGATTATTTGCTTATGCCATTGTGTATTTTTGATGGAAAATGGAGAAATTTTAGGGATTATGAATGTTGATTTTTCTGGTTATGCTCACTACTATTGAATTGAAAAGTTGCCCAATATCCCTGATTGGATTTTATGTTTACCTCTGTTGATATGAGCTTATCGCTAGTTAGGGATATGGTAATTAAACTAGTACAGAATGTAAAGGCGAATAAAAAATTTATACTGTAGACTTGTTACCACTTCTCAAAGGCGTATTGATTTTTTCTATACCATATTAGTTATGCTGTTTTCTAGATTAAGTAATATTGTAATACAAATACTACAGAAAATCAATGAACAAGAACTTACAGCACATTTTCTCTGGATAATTTCCATATCTAGCATCACTCCTCGATGAAAGTATACTGCACCAAACCGAGAAACGCTTTATTTTAGAGGTTGCTATTGGATAGGAAAAAATAATTAAGTAAATACGTGGTAATTTATTACAGCTTCATTAGGGATTTTTACTTATGATGATGTAGCCTTAATTTTACTGAAATCAATAACACTAAGGATGACAGAGTAAAATAGAATTTTGTATAACAAGTTATCATGAAGTTAATGAGAAATATTTCTGTAGGTTTGCGTATAATCAATTCCATAGGTATTTATTCAACTGATAAAAGCAAAGTTCTTGTACCTGTTGGCTAGTTGTATTAACAAAAATGTCTAAATTGGCAACAGCAAAATATCAGCCAGTCTGAAAACTTAGCTCTATCCCATCCTTTACGAGATATTTTGTCTGTTTACACAAGAATGATGATAAATTCCAATGGCATCTTCTGGAGAAGAAATGTATCTAACAAATTCATTCATAAGTGATGACAAGAAGCACTACTCTCATCAGCCTTTAGTTTTAGCAGTTGAAGATCATGATGACAGTCTATTGCTGATTAGTTATGCCCTTGAGTCACTTGGCTGTAGATATATTTGCCAAAAAGACAGTTCTGCAACTGTACTGGTGGCAAAAGAGTATCAGCCTGATTTAATTATGTTAGATATCTTATTACCAGGCTTAAATGGACTTGAGGTTGTACGTCATCTTAAGGAAGAACCTCTGACTCAGGAAATTCCAGTACTCGCTGTCACAGCTTTAGCTACTAGAGAGGATCAAAACAAAATTATCAGAGCAGGCTTTGATGAATACATCTGTAAACCCTACATGATTGAAGACTTAGAAGCAGTAATACACAAACTTTTATGTGGTAAGTTCCATGCAAAATCAGCTTATCAGCTATGTCAAGAGTAGGATTTAGGGGAGCAGGGAAGCAATTGTGGAATTTTGAATTGACTAGTCCCTTGCTAATCTGTGCTACGCAGTTCATCACAGCTACTTGTTGAATCTACGATATTCCCAAGGATTGACAAATTGAGGATCTCCCCAAATTCCTAGTTGTTGCTGTTGAGCTTTGGCTTCAGCTTGCTGCACTATTTCTTTACTTGGACACCGATTTAAATAGGGACGATATACTTTAGCTAAACCTTCTTGTAGTAATACTTGTTGTACAAAAGTACCATCCTTTAATCGTACTTCGGCAACCTTACGCCCATAACGATCGCTATCAGTAATATTCAAGGTTACAAGATCACCACCTTGTTTCACCAATTGCTGCACCCGTTCTTGTGCTTTTATACCCCAACTAAATTGATTGCGATCGCTAGTGCGTTTACTTTGCTTTTCCTTCCTAGAATGGGCAATTTCCGGCGCATCCATACAAGCAAAGCGTATAGTAACCTTATTTCCCTTGGCATCTTTCACAACCAATGTATCACCATCGCTAACTCGTTCCACCGAATCCCCACTCGCACCAAAAAAGTTATCACAACCCATCAAACACAACAGAATAATACCTAAACTTAGTAAAATCAGCACCCTTTTAATTAACTTATTCATCTCAACTATATATCGGTGGTTATTTGCATTTAATTATTTGAGTGGGGAGTACTGATACCAATTCAAAATTCGTCTTGAAAAGTTTCCTACGGCGGGAAACCCGCCTACAGAACTTTCCGCAAAATTCAAAATTAGGAAAGCCTAACAGAATAAGGATATGTCAGTATGTATCTGTCGCATTCTTTTTTCAAATTGGAATGAGTGAAAAAAGTTGATTTTCATTAACCCACCTGCGGGTGAATCCTTCTCTGACGAGACGCTAACACGAACGGATACGCTGTGCGATCGCGGTAGACTCCCGTACCGTAGGGAAAGATCAACTAAAGCTACATCTCTCCCAACCTCCTAACGTTCTACCTCATCCACTTCCTTGGGAACTCCAGCTGTTAATACCTCATGTCCCGTAGATGTTACTAAAACATCATCCTCAATGCGAATCCCAATCCCCACCCAGCGCGGGTCAGTTTCTGGTTGGTCTTCTGCTAATTTTGTATCTGGGACAATATACAATCCTGGCTCTACTGTCAGTACTTGGCCTGGTTGTAAAATCTGCGGTTTATCGTCACCGTGTTGGTAAACTCCCACATCATGGACATCCAATCCTAACCAATGGCTAGTGCGGTGCATATAGTAAGGTTTATATTTTTCTTCCTCAATTAATTTATCAACTTCGCCCTTGAGGATACCAATTTCTACCAAGCCTTCTGTGAGGACGCGCACAGCTGTATCGTGGACTGATTTAAATGAGTTTCCCGGTTTTACTTGAGCGATCGCTTGTTTTTGCGATTCCAGTACAATTTCATATAGTATTTTTTGCTCTGGCGTAAACTTACCGCTTACTGGGAATGTGCGGGTAATATCTGAGTTGTAATATCCATAAGCACAACCAGCGTCAATTAATAGCAAGTCTTCATCTTGCATCTGACGATTATTTTCGATGTAATGCAGAACGCAAGCATTTACACCAGAAGCCACAATCGATGGGTAAGCAGGCCCCATCCCCCCCCGCAGGCGAAAAATATGTTCGATTTCTGCTTGAATTTCGTATTCATAACGTCCGGGTACAGCCGATTGCATGGCCTTATTGTGAGCTTCAGTGGCGATCGCCGCAGCTTGACGCATCTGGACTAATTCTGCTTCACTTTTAATTAGCCTCATGCTGTGCAGAATCGGGCCTGTATCTTCTATCGCTATTGGCCCTGTACCCCGCTTGGGATAAGTCCGCAGCAGTTGTTGGTAATGTCTGAGGATGTTGTCATTAAAAGTGCGATCGCGTCCTAAATGATAATAGATGCGATCGGCTTTTTCTAAATACTGGGGTAATTTTTCTTCTAATTCCGATATGGGGTAAGCCTCATCTGCACCATAAATCTCCTTAGCTGCATCTACCCCACACAAATAACCAGTCCACACTTCTTTTTCCCTGTCCTTGGGTTGGACAAATAACACAAACTGATGTTCTGGATGATGCGGCGCTAATACAGCTACAGCTTGCGGTTCGTTAAAACCAGTCAGATAGAAAAAATCACTGTCTTGGCGATAAGTGTATTCGACATCGTTGTGCATTACCGCCATTGGTGCACTGCGAAAAATCGCGGTACCATTGCCAATTTTTGCCATTAATTGCTCACGACGCTGCCGATATTCTGCTTGCATAACTGTTAATTTTGATTCTTTTGTATGATTTTACACTAGTAACAACTAGTATTAGCATATTTTCAGTGGTTGCTAATTTAAGTATTTTAACTAATATTTATTGAAACTCAAGTTTAGTCATCAAAGTTGAGACATCTTTTCAGGTACTCAATAAACTCCAGCTAACTTTAAATAGTTTACAAGTTTCATGAAAGATTGTTGATATAAATTATATTCGCGTTAATTTCACAAAATAATCAGAATAAATGTTTGTCTCTAACCATTTATATCCTTTGTCAGCGAATCATTTTAATTGATGAAAAACTGGGGAGATAATATATAGCCACAGTTATGAATCCATGATTCAAAATAGCCTACAGCCAGGTTAATGGCGGACGATACCTACAGAATTAAAATCGCCTTTCTGCTTGGCTTTGAGACTTGGATGGTGTACTTGATTATTTAGGAATCTACTATATGTCTAAATATGTTGACATTGTTTACCCCATTCAGGAGTTTTAAAATTGTTCAAAACACCCTTGTTTTTTTGATAAAAATGTCTAAAATTAGCCCAGAAAATATATGAAAATCTAACATTCCAGAAAAAGTATTAGGTGTTGATACAAGAATATTCAAAGTTTAAAGAATGTTATTAACTAACAGAAATTGACCTAAATTATCAGTTAAAACTTTTATGACAGCAAGTTTAAAAACCCACCATGCCAGAACAACAAAGCTTTTCTCAAAGAATAGATAACGCCCTTAAAACATCTTTTGCAAGATCAGCATCTTTAGTATCGAGTGCTTACATAAATGATTTAAATCCATCTTCACTATTCACTAGTAGTTCCTCATCAATACAAGCAGAATTACCAATTAACATACCTACAGGTATTAGTGTCAACCCAAATCCTAATCCTTACTTAACTAGTGCAGCGATTTCACCTGATTTCAATGGTGATGGTAAGGCAGATAAAATTTGGGTGAACACTCAAACAGGTGAGATTAGAGTTAGGTTGATGAATGGAGCTACCACCCTAGAAGAAGCTTCTCTTGGGCAGTATGACCTAACCACCTGGACTTATGATATTGCTGACTTTAATAGTGATGGCAAAACAGACTTCCTGTTGCGGAATAATGCCACAGGTGAAAATGCGATCGCAATTATGGATGGAACCAGAGTTGCTAACTTTGTCTATTTAGATAGAGTTGATCCAGGTTGGAATGCCAGCATTGGTGATTTTAACGGCGATCGCAAGACCGATATCTACTGGCATAATGCACAAACAGGTCAAAATGCGATTTGGCTCATGGATGGTACAAACGTTATCAGTGCTAATGTCCTAGATACCGCAGCTGCTGGCTTAACTACCACTATTGTTGATTTTGACGGTAACGGTAAGAGTGACATTTTCTGGCGCAATGAAGCCACAGGAGAAAACGTCGTTTGGTTCATGGATGGCGCACAACCCACCAAGTTCGCCCTACAAGCACAAGACCCATCTTGGACTTATACCCTTGGTGATTTCAACGGTGACTTCAGAACTGATATTCTCTGGCGCAATACCAGCACCGGCGAAAACAAGGTTTGGACAATGAATGGTATCTTCGTAACTGAAGCTACTTTAAATACTCTTAGCCCTGAGTGGACATCCAGTATTGGTGATTTCAATGGAGACGGTAAAACTGATATCCTATGGCACAACCAAGCAACTGGTGAAAATACCGCTTGGTTGATGGATGGTACATCAGTCATTAGTGAAGCCTTCCTACCCAGTAATGGTGCAGGCTCCAGAGCATACATCGGCGATTATAACGGTGATGGCAAGTCTGATATCTACTGGCGCGATCAGGCAAGTGGTACAGACACAATCTGGACTATGGATGGCACAAGAGCGGCTGAAAGCCCTGTTGTCGATGCTCTAACTCCAGAGTGGTACACTGCATAAATTTTAGAGAGTTGGGAGTTGGGAGTTGGGAAGGATAAATTTACCCAATTCCCAATTCCCCATCCCTAACTAAAACTTGTAACTCAAAACTTGAACTGTACTACTATCAGGCAAGTTACCAGAAGTAATATTAATACTGTCACTATTACTACGACGCACAGTTACGCCTTGCATTAAGGACAGAAATTCATCTAGTGGGGCAATATCGCAAGCCGCAGCATCAGCAGCTTGTGTACGGTAATGTGTAGGAATTACCAGTTTGGGATTTAATACCTCAACTGCCTGCTTTGCTTCTTGAGCATTGTAGGCTTTATCACTGCCTCCCACGGGTACTAACAAAATATCAGGTCGCCCCATAAGGATTTTCTGTTCAATAGAAATGGGTGCGGCCGCCCCTCCCAAATGCAGGATATTGACTCCACCCTGTGTCCATTTCCATGCAGTATTCATCCCGAATTGCCTGCCACCTTTGCGATCGTGGGCTATAGAGATTCCCTGAAATTGTATACCTTGAAACTCGTAAACTCCGGGTTCATATACAAGCTTAGGATTACCAGGTAATCCATCAACTGCGCCTTCATCTAACAATTGACTACTAATTAATACTAAATTTGCTGTAACTCTTGGTGGACGATAACCAGCCGTACAACCAACTGTCCGAAATGGATTGACGAGAATTTTCGCCCCACCGCCAGTAAACAGAAAACTGGTATGACCCAACCACTGCACCGATACACCGCTAGATTGTGCATCAGCTTGGAGATGTGAACCAAGGGTAGAGACAAAAGCTGTGGCTAATCCCGCCCCAGCATAGCCTAGCAACTGTCGTCTTTTCATTAATTATTCTCGTAACTGTAACTGTTCCAGAAAATTCCGCAATAACTGTTTTCCTGAGGATGTAAGAACACTCTCTGGGTGAAACTGGACTCCTTGAATGTGAGGATAGTTCCGGTGTCGCACTCCCATAATCGTACCATCATCTACCCAAGCAGTAATTTCTAACACTTCGGGGCAAGTTTGGCGGTCAATTACCAGACTGTGATATCTGGTGGCAATCATAGGATTTTCTAATCCTTGAAAAACCCCAACCCCAGCGTGAGTTACCTGAGAAGTTTTGCCGTGCATTAACTCTGGAGCAGAGACAATATTACCACCAAACACCTGACCAATGCTTTGATGTCCCAAACATACGCCTAAAATTGGCAAGTTAGTGCCTAATTCTTCAATTAAATTCAAAGATATACCCGCATCTTCTGGACGACCAGGCCCAGGAGAAATGACGATCGCATCAGGATTTAATGCCCGAATCTCGTCTAAAGTTATTTTATCGTTGCGAAAAACTTGGATTTCTGATGCCACGGGAAACTCAGATGCCAGTTCTCCCAAGTACTGCACCAAGTTGTAAGTAAAGCTGTCGTAATTATCGATGACTATAATCACAGCGCCTATAGCTCCTGGTTACTATTCTTCTCATGTTTAGTTTTCACCAGATTTGAGCTGCTGTAAATGTCATCCCCATAAATGAGGGACTGGGAAGAGAGATTTTTATTTCTTATTTGTCAGTTTTTAAGCGTGATTGTCTATTTTAAAAATAGGCAAGAGGTTATAAATCAGCTCTAGAAAGCTGACATAATTAGAACTACCAAGGGTGGTAGCAAGAGGATTGCAGCAACTAACACGGCTACCAAGGCGGAAACTAGTACTGCACCAGCAGCACAGTCTTTGGCAATTTTGGCTAATTCGTGGTATGTCTGTTTTACAGTCAAGTCAACAAGAGACTCGATTGCTGTATTTAGTAACTCCATCACCAAGACTAAACCGCTAGTGATACCGATAACTGCTATTTCTACTGCTTGCAGATGTAGGAAAATGCTTAAGGCGATCGCTAAAGCACAAACACTGATATGAATGCGAAAATTACGCTGAGTTTGAAAACTATAGGTAATTCCAGCCCAGGCATATTTAAAGCTAATAAATAAATTAGTGGCAACTTGCCAAGAAAGTTCCCGTTCTTTCATTACTAGTGATGGTAGGCTGTTTGGGGTTGGTGGCTGGGAAACTTGTTGGGACATAGGCTTAAAAATAAAATATGTGGATAGGTCAGTGATAAATCTTCGCCGATTTTAATCTGCTATGTGCTTTTAGGCAATTTTCTCTAAAAGTATTATAAAAGCATGGCTCAGAATGAATACTGACAGGGATAAAAATATTTAATAATTTAGGTTAATATTAATACCAACAGATTCTAGTAATATTACTTGTTGTTTTAGCATCACCATTAAACTTGCTTCATCAGGATGATCCCAGCCCAACAGATGTAGTAAACCGTGAGCTGTTAACCAAGCTAACTCAGTTGACAAACTATGATCCTGCTGATTAGCTTGACGTTGTGCCGTATTGATAGAAACAACGATATCACCTAGATACAAAGGTTCAGCCACCATTTCCGGATTTTGTGGCAAATCTACCTCTAAAGCGGCAAATGCTAAAACGTCTGTAGGTTTGTTTTGTTGACGATATTGGGCATTAATTACTTGAATTTCTGTATCGTCGGTTAACCGCAAACAAATTTCATAGCTTGGTGCAGGTGGAAGATGGGAATCAAGAATATCTAACCAGCGACGAAACCAGTCTTCCCAAGTGGCAGAAATAATTTGACTATCCACATATCCAGAAGCTTGAGCTGCTTCCGGGGAAAGTTCAAAGAAACAATCTTGTACATCTAGTTCAACTTGTACCAAATACCCATTCTCCTCAGCACTTGAGATTGTTGCTTACAATTAGCGAGTTAAATAAGCAAGTCCCACAAGGACAGCTAAAAGACCTACGGCAGTCAAGACAAAATGTTTTGCAGAAGTGCCGCCCTTACGTACCATATTCCGCATGGCAAGCTTGACGTAACTGGGTTGAGATTCTGTTGAAGGGGGGTTACTCATAATGATTGAATCAAAAAACGCTTTTATATATAAATCTAACAGGTCATGGTAAAGAGTGGGAGTTGGGGAAGAGTAATGAGTAATGAGTAATGAGTAATGAGTGGTGAGTGATGAGGGGTGTGGGGTGTGGGGAAGATACAGCCCCAACAAAGCGCATCGTTTGAAACCCCATACAAGTTAAGACGATAGCATTGCTGGAGAATTGAAACTCTGACAAATGACGGATTCACTACACCCTACACCCTACCCCCCAATTAAGCAGACTCCCCTTCTACGATTTGATTTTCCTGGCGTAGATAGGCTTGAATGAACATATCGAGTTCACCGTTCATGATATCGGCGATCGCAGTTGTTTCCGCATTGGTACGCAAATCCTTTACCATCTGGTAAGGATGGAATACATAGTTACGGATTTGATTACCCCAAGAGGCTTCCACCATATCGCCGCGAATTTGGGCGATTTCCTGGGCTTTTTGTTCCTGGGCAATGACCATCAACTTGGCTTTGAGACGAGCGAGGGCTTTTTCCTTGTTTTGCAACTGGGAACGTTCTTCAGTACAGCGTACAGCGATACCTGTGGGCAGGTGAACCACTCGCACGGCTGTTTCTACTTTGTTGACGTTCTGTCCACCCTTACCACCAGAACGAGTTGTGGTAATTTCCAAGTCCTTTTCGGGGATATCCAACTGTACAGTGTTATCCAACTGCGGCATCACTTCCACCCCAGCAAAACTAGTTTGCCGCTTGCCATTGGCATTGAAAGGTGAAATCCTCACTAAACGATGAGTTCCTGTTTCTGACCGTAAGTAACCATAGGCATAACGACCAGTGATTTCCAAGGTGGCTGATTTAATCCCCGCTTCGTCGCCCTCCGATTCTTCGGCTAAAGCTACCTTGTAACCTTGGGCTTCAGCCCAACGGGTGTACATCCTCAACAGCATAAATGCCCAGTCTTGAGCATCTGTTCCACCAGCACCAGCGTTAATTGTTAATACTGCCCCTTCCGCATCGTAAGGGCCAGACAATAACTGCTGTAATTCCCACTGATCGAGATCACGATTGAGCTTGGTAATTGTAGTTTCCGCTTCTTGCAATAGTGCTTCGTCGGTTTCCAATTCCAACAACTCAACCACAGCCCTAGTATCTTCTAGATTGGCGTGCCACTGATGATACTGTTCCAGGTGGGCTTTGAGGTCGTTGAGTTCTTGCAGCGTTTTTTGGGCTTGGTTTTGGTCATCCCAAAATTCTGGCTGTGCTGCTATTTGTTCCAGGTCTTGAATTTTGGCATTGAGTGCAGGTACGTCAAAGATAGTCCTGGGTTTTACCCAGGCGGCTAGACAACGTTTCAATTTCGCGTTTCAGTTCTAAAACTTCCATAAAGCTTGCTCAGAATACAGCGCTTTGGATGATATTATATTTTACTTTCTGATTTTAGCGGTAATTGGTCAGATTCTTTCGTCACAAAGATGAACCCAGAGCAGATTCTGGCGCTCAAGAAAGAGTCAAAATGATTTTATGTTGCTGTTACTTGCAGATGATTTTTCTTATGAAGACAAATTTTATTTTAGTTATCAACTAAGAAAAATATTTGTTATGGGTATGAAAATTTAATACAAGATAATAGTTAGCGATCGCATCTTTAGTTTGTATATTATTTGAGATATTTTTTTGATCAAAAATTATTTTTATGATAAATTCACTAAATCAACTCGATTTTAGAAGTTAATGATATGTCTCTAACTATCTCAAGCGTGCTTGACAGTAATTTCTATCGTGTAGCGAATCCTGACTTAGCTGGTTTGAATGATGCTCAAGCTTTGTCTCATTTTCAAGCTAGGGGTATAAATGAAGGTCGTTTATTCTCACCATTGATTAGTTTGAGTTTCTACCGATCTAGTAATTCTGACTTGGCAAACTTAAATAATAATCAACTATTAAATCATGTAGTCAATCATGGAATCGCTGAGGGACGTATATTTTCTCCTATAGTTAATCTCGACTACTATCGTGAGCGTAACAATGATATTGCCAGCTTTAACAATGAGCAATTATTTACTCATTTAAAAAATTCTGGTATTTCTGAAGGACGGGTTTTTTCTCCAATTTTTAATTTCGGTTATTATAAAAGTCCTAATTCGGATTTGGCTTCCTTAAATAACTCTCAACTGTTAAATCATTTTGTCATCAATGGCATAAATGAAGGACGTAAGTTTTCATCATATTTTGAATTTGATTACTATCGATCTAATAATCGAGATTTAGCTAATTTTAGTAATAATCAGTTATTAAATCATTTCACAATCTATGGGATAGACGAAGGTCGTAAATCTTCATCTGCCTTTGATGCTGGATATTATAAAAGAAATAATCCAGACTTAGCTACTTTGCGAGGCTTTAATTTAATAGACCACTTTGGGAGATTTGGTATCCTCGAAGGCCGCCAAGCTACTAATGACTACGCCGGAAATACATTCGCTACTGCTCGTCAAATTACCATAGGTGCAAATTACACTCACATATTTGAACACGTTGGCACATCTGATGCTTATGACTACTATCGGTTTGATTTGAATCAGGCTAGTAATATTAGACTAGATAACGTTAGTTTTTCCAGAAGTGTAATTGAACAAGTCCTTGATAGTAGAGGTAATATTTTAAGTTCTAGAAATACCGCCGTTAGAGGTTCTAGTGCTAATCCTGTCCAAAACTTGCAATTGTCTCCAGGAACTTACTATATACGCATCCAGCCGCAACAGGGGAATACAATTTACTCTCTGTGGCTTTCTACTAACAATAACTCTGGAAGTACATTAGAACAGTTGTTATTAGAGGCACAATTGCAGGCAGAGTTGTTGGAGATAATGAGACGAGGTTATTCTAACCTTCTAGACATATCAAGAGGACTAATAAACGCGGTTTAAATAATTAACGATGTGTATAGGAATCCGGAATCATTCGTGAGAAAAGCGCATTAGACTATAAAACAAAGGAATTTTTCATTTACAAGGCAAAAAAACTCATTCCGAAACTACAATTGATTTCTTAAAATATTTTCAATCATTACGTCCTCAAACCAGTGTGTTTTAGATGAAGGCAGAGTATCAGAGAAATTCATATAAAATCAAGGCCTATTCTGTATAAACAATCTTCAGTGGCTGATTATGCAGAATTTTTTCGTATAAGGGACTTCCAGAAAATCAATTATCCCATTTACTCAGATAATATTTTGTTGTCTTCCCCCTGCTTCCTGCTCTCCTGCCTACCCAGTGATAGGATATTTTTTTAGTTGGAAGTCCCTTACCAGAGCTTAGGAAGAGTATTGTCGTGTCGTAGACATTGCTCTTTTTTCAATCATTCTGGGCTAATCACGGTAAAGTCACCTAAAATCAATGACACTACAACATCAGACGAATCGGCATTCTCTACTTGAATCAACCAGCGTTGGTTTGCTTGACTATCTGAGTTTGACTCTCGACCACGGACTAACCCATATTTTCCTGCTACATAGGAAGGACTTAAAATCAACACTCTATCTCCTAGTTGAATATGCTCTGAGTTTTGCAAGATTGCTCCTAATGCTATTGGCTTTGATAAAGAATAAAACTGGCTTATCTACTAATTTTTAAATTAAATTAACTAACTGATAATCTTTTTTTAACCTATTTAGGTAACTTATTTTTGGCTACGAGAATTTTTGCACCAAAGCAAGAATAGTTTTTGGCGTTATTCCAGCAGCTTTCTAAATTAATGCGAGCTTCCCATTTAGATAAGCTAAGAATTAGCTATACATAAAATCGTTCTTTACAAAAGGATTTCTATTCTCGTAAAAAATGTATAAAATTTAACTACATTAATCCGACCAATTAGGTGTAGTATAACATTCAATTGGTGTGGTGTAGATACTTAGCAGTCAATTATTTAACTGCACTAATTAACACATCTCGCTTCTGTCTTATTGGTTTAGTTTGAGTTGTGCAATCTCAAGTAGTCTGCATTCACGATAATTACAACAATACCTTTGCCAAATTACGAGGGTTCAACGCCCGTAGAAACGGGATGAATACGTCCTAAAGAAGTAAGCTTGGCAAAAATCTGGTTTAATAAAATAGGCTCAGG
>NZ_JACJRF010000044.1 GCF_014697105.1 Anabaena subtropica FACHB-260
ATAATACTCCTGACCAACCTACGAACACGAAGCGATCGCGCTTTAACCAGTCGTCTAGTACGTCAAACCACCCTCTACTGGGGGCGCGTCCTACTGCGATGGTCATTTAACTAAAATCCTCTTTTACTAAAATTGCAACGTTTCTAAGCAGTGCCTTGGGCGGTGGATACAGCCACGAGTGCGGCTCTGCCGCCAGGTGGACTGCCTTTTCTCAAAGGGGTTCTCGTTAACAGAACACCCCAGGGGAACATTACCCAAAGGGTTTTCCCGCTTTTTGGCCACTACCGCGAGGAAATAACGTTTTTTTGACATTCTCAGTGGTCTTACAACTCCTGAGTTCCTGAGAGCCTATAGATTACTTAAATCGGAGTTTCTCAGGCTTATGCCGTTACACGCACCGTCAGCTAGTAACCTAGCTTGTGGTAACTTAATGCTTCTTAACTTACCATATTAGTTCGGGTTTTTGCTTAATCCACCCAAGTAAATAGATGATTAAACACGAACCTATTAAATACTATGAATATCAGAAATTTTACAATTTGACACAACTTTTCTCAGAAATCTTTAGGAATAGGGAGTAGGGAGTGGAGTGACTAATGACTAACCTTGAGCTTGCAAGACATCATGTTCAAGTGGCAGACTCTATAGAGGGAAGAACTCACGGGACAAGATATTTCCATGACGGCATCATCAACAATTAACAAAGGCGATTCACCTAACGGTGACAGTTCCGCTTCCAGCGTCCTACATCAAAAAGTTCTCGGTTCTCGTCGGTTTAGTAACTACTGGTGGGCAGGTATTGTTACGTTGGGAGCATCGGGCTTTTTGTTGGCGGGCATATCCAGTTACTTAAAAGTTAATTTACTCATAGTTACTGACCCAACTCAACTCATCTTTGTACCCCAAGGGTTAGTGATGGGGTTATATGGGGCAGCTGGCGTGCTTTTAGCCTTGTATCTATGGCTAGTTATCCTATGGGATGTGGGAGGCGGCTATAACGATTTCAATCGTGAAACTGGTAACATCAAAATTTTTCGCTGGGGATTTCCTGGTAAAAATCGTCAGATTGAAATTGAAAGTCGTACACAAGATATCCAGTCTGTACGTATAGACATCAAGGAAGGTTTGAATCCTCGCCGAGCCATCTATTTACGCGTGAAAGGTCGCCGGGATATACCTCTAACTAGAGTCGGTCAACCTTTATCTTTGGCAGAATTAGAAACCCAAGGCGCACAGTTAGCCCGTTTTTTAGGAGTACCCTTGGAAGGGCTTTAAAAGAGATGGGGGAGATGAAGTAAGGGAGCAGGGAGTAAGGAGGAGAAACGTAGAGAAATATTTCCCCTTTTCCCCTTGCAACCTACTCTCTGCCTAATTCCCCATCCCCAGATATCAAAAGAGGCTAATATACACTGGTTGAGTCAGTAACTGACAATGCGGTTAAAATTTTCACAATTTTTGGTTACATTTTTGGTCATCGGTTCCCTGATTTTGGGAGGCTGTTCTACACAGCAGGTTGGCTCGAATTCTTCTCCAGCATCTACAGGAGTCGAGACAACCACCACAACGAATACTGAAGCAACATCTGTCTCTGAAACCACTAGTGAGAGCAATTCAGGAATGACAAATTCTTTACCACGCCTCGAAGGCAAGGCTACTGTGGTGATTACAGTTAAAGGGTCGCCTATTACTGTCGAGGTAGACGGCACGAATGCCCCAATCACAGCCGGCAATTTCGTTGATTTAGTACAAAAAGGTGTTTACGACAACACAGTTTTCCATCGAGTTGTTCGTCAGCCTCAACCTTTTGTAGTTCAAGGAGGCGACCCTCAAAGTAAAGACCCAAAAAGTTCTCCACAAAGTTGGGGAACTGGTGGTTACATTGACCCAAAAATCGGCAGTGAACGCCGTATACCTTTGGAAATTAAACCCAAAGGAGAGGCAGAACCACTTTACAGTAAAACATTCGAGTCTGCTCGTTTGACAACAGTACCAGAGTTACAGCACAAACAAGGAGCAGTAGCAATGGCGCGTTCGCAACAACCAGACTCGGCATCTTCTCAGTTTTACTTTGCTCTAGCCGATTTGGGTTTCCTCGACGGTAACTATGCTGTATTTGGTCAAGTTACTCAAGGCTTTGACATAGTGAACAAAATTGAGCAAGGCGATCGCATCGACTCGGCTAAAGTCACTCAAGGTGCTGAGAATTTGAAAGTAGCACAGTAGTCATTAGACATGGGGCAATTCAATTTTGGATTTTAGATTGGCGATTTGAATTGAATTTCCATCTAAAATCTAAAATTGCCCTTGTTTCTACCTTATAGATTCTTTATCACCCGATTTCCATTTCCCTGCCTAGACAAAACTATTGTTACAACAGGCGATGCTGACTTGATTATTAAGTTTCTATGTCAGACTAATTTTAACGAGCAAGAGCTTATTCAAAGCAGGAATAGGGGATGAAGACGATGATTACAAACGATATGGACTCTACTTTTCCGAGCCGATAGCCCTTTTCTTACTCTCACATGATTGACGTTGTCATCACTGGTATTGGGCTAGTTTCAGCCTTGGGTACAAGTCTAGAGGAGAGTTGGCAAAGTTTAATTGCGGGTAAATCGGGAATTAAATGGCATCAACCATTTCCAGAGTTAGCACCCCTACCTCTAGGCTTGATTGGTAACAAGCCAGCTAATTTGCCAAGCTTGACGCAGGTGGTTGTAGATGCGGCAATTAAAGATGCTAGTTTATTACCACCTTTAACTGATTGTGCGGTGGTTATTGGTTCAAGTCGCGGTTATCAAGCATCCTGGGAAAGGCTAGCGCGGCAAATTTATTCTGGTCAAGATTCATCTAATAACGAAGAAAGATTAGAAGGTTGGTTAGATATCTTACCCCACATGAACGCGATCGCTACAGCGCGACAAATTGGGGCAACAGGGGCAGTTGTAGCACCGATGGCGGCTTGTGCTACAGGGATTTGGGCGATCGCTCAAGCAGCTATGCTCATCCAAACAGGGCAATATCAACGGGCGATCGCTGGAGCCACAGAAGCAGCAATTACACCCTTAACTTTGTCAGGATTTCAACAAATGGGGGCTTTAGCTACAACCGGAGCCTACCCCTTTGATGTAAATCGTGAGGGTTTGGTTTTAGGTGAAGGGGCGGCTGTCTTTGTTTTGGAATCGAAACACTTAGCGAAGCAGCGCCAAGCAAAAATTTATGGTCAAATCTTGGGTTTTGGCTTGACAAATGATGGTTATCATAGTAACAAATCAGACCCAGAGGGGAAGGGTGCGATCGCCGCTATTAAGCAATGTTTAGAACGTAGTCAGCTCACATCGGCTGAGATTGATTACATTCATGCTCATGGTACAGCCACCCAGCTAAACGATCGCATCGAAAGCCAAGTCATAAAACAATTATTTCCCTCAAAAGTAGCAATTAGCTCTACTAAAGGCAGTACAGGTCATACTTTAGGGGCATCTGGCGCCTTAGGAATAGCTTTTTCACTTCTAACTTTAGAGCAAAAAATATTACCTCCCTGCGTGGGATTACAGCAACCAGAATTTGACTTGAATATAGTAACTACAGCACATCACAGCCAAATCCAACAGGCTTTGTGTTTAAGTTTTGGTTTTGGTGGGCAAAATGCCGTGATAGCTTTAGGGATTCCTCGCTAAGACCGAGATCCGAAGAAATCGATATGATAGAAAAGTCGATAAAACTTAAAGAATATTCATCAAATGCTGATTGACTCCTCTGGCTTGTCCAAGGTCAAAGACTCAGTAAGAAAACAAATTTTCTTCGGTAATGAACCTAGTACCGAATTAATTGCCATCCTTAGCGTCTACTTCGTCCAAGGAATTTTAGGGTTGGCGCGGTTAGCCGTCAGCTTTTTTCTGAAGGATGAATTGTTGCTAAGTCCTGTTCAGGTATCGGCATTAATGGGAATTGTGGCCTTACCTTGGATGGTCAAGCCCTTGTTTGGCTTCATCTCAGATGGCTTACCCATCTTCGGCTACCGTCGCCGGCCATACCTAGTACTATCAGGAATACTGGGAGCTATTTCTTGGGTGAGTTTGGCCACAATAGTTCATACTAGCTGGGCAGCTACTGTGGCGATCGCGCTTGGTTCGCTATCTGTCGCTGTGAGTGATGTGATAGTTGACTCCCTAGTTGTGGAACGCGCCAGAGCAGAATCGGTGGCTCATGTTGGTTCACTACAATCATTATGCTGGGGTGCAGCTGCCTTTGGTGGTTTGATTACAGCATACTTTAGCGGGTTGCTACTGGAGCATTTCACCACCCGCACAGTATTTTTGATTACCGCTTCATTCCCTTTAATAGTCTCAGGAGTGGCTTGGTTGATTGCTGAATCTCCCGTTAGTAAAGATGGGAGTGATAATAATAACCTCCTCAGCGTCAAGCATCAACTAAAGCAACTACGCCAAGCATTCACCCAAAAAAGCATTTGGCTACCCACTGCATTCGTATTCATTTGGCAAGCCACCCCAACCGCAGACTCAGCATTTTTCTTCTTCAGTACCAACGAACTCCACTTTGAACCAGAATTTTTAGGGCGAGTGCGTTTAGTCACCAGTCTTGCTTCTCTGATTGGTGTTTGGATTTTTCAACGTTTCTTAAAAAGCGTTTCCTTCCGCTTGATTTTTGGTTGGAGTACAGTCATTTCCGCAGTTTTGGGAATGACCATGTTATTACTGGTGACACACACAAACAGGGCTTTGGGTATAGATGACCGTTGGTTTAGTTTGGGTGATAGCCTCATTCTCACCGTCATGGGACAAATCGCCTATATGCCAGTGTTGGTACTATCCGCCAGACTCTGTCCTCCTGGTGTAGAAGCTACATTGTTTGCTTTGTTGATGTCAGTGTTTAATTTAGCTGGAATGGTTTCTTACGAAGTGGGAGCCATCATCATGCACTGGCTAGGAATTACTGAAACTAACTTTGATTCACTTTGGGTTTTGGTATTAATTACTAACTTCAGCACACTATTACCATTGCCCTTTCTCAACTGGTTGCCATCTGATGATTCAGAACCTGAAACTTCGGTTTTAGCGCCAGCTTCAGCTAATAATCAAGTGCCAGAATTAATCTTGCGGGAAGCAGAATCAAAAGTAATTGATTGAGCAAGACAATTAAATTTTTCATGGATTTTTAAAAGCCTGTTTCTGTGCCTCTGTGTTTAGTCATTTTTTCACCACAGAGACACAGATAAGGAAAGTTTCTCATTTCCTAATTTTACTTTTTAAATATGCAAACTCCCAAAATTGAAGAAAAAGAAATTTCAGGAAAATCATATACTCGTGAAGACTGGCAGGGGGGATATAAATCCTTAACCCAAGAGTTTGATTATTGGATTGATGATGTAGAAGGAGAAATTCCCCTAGAACTGCAAGGAACATTGTTTAGAAATGGGCCGGGATTACTCGATATAAACGGACAAAGTATTCATCACCCCTTTGATGGTGATGGCATGATTAGCCGCATTAGTTTTGTAAATGGTCGCGCTCATTACCGCAATCGTTTTGTCGAAACAGAAGGGTATTTATCAGAAAAAAAAGCTGGCAAACTCCTTCATCGCGGAGTTTTTGGTACTCAAAAGCCTGGAGGTTGGTTAGCGAATATTTTTGACTTCAAACTCAAAAATATTGCTAACACTAATGTTATTTATTGGGGGAATAAACTTTTAGCATTGTGGGAGGCGGCGGAACCCCATCGACTCGACCCTAATACTTTGGAGACCTTAGGCAAAGAATATTTTAATGGTGTTTTGTCAGAAGGTGAAGCTTTTAGCGCTCACCCTCGTCTAGACCCTAGTTGTGAGCAAGATAATGGCGCACCTTGTCTAGTCAACTTTGCGATTAAGCCCGGATTATCTACGAAAATCACAATTTTTGAGCTAAATATAGCAGGTGAAGTTGTGAGAAAAAAAGCTCATAATGTACCTGGGTTTTGTTTTATTCACGATTTTGTAATTACGCCTCATCACTGCATCTTCTTTCAAAACCCTGTCACCTTTAACCCCATACCTTTCGCTTTAGGATTACGTGGCGCTGGGGAATGTATTCAAGTACAACCAAATCAGCTGACTCGAATTATTGTCATTCCTCGCTTTCCCCAGTCAGAGCAAGGAGATGTGAAAATTTTAGAAGTGCGATCAGGTTTCATTTTCCATCACATTAATGCTTTTGCTGTAGGAGAGGAAATTTTTGTAGATTCTATATGCTACGACACCTTACCAGAAGTAGAACCTGCAAGCGATTTTCGCCAAGTGAATTTTGAGGCGATCGCACCTGGTCAAATGTGGCGCTTTTACCTTAACCTCAAGGATGGGACAGTACAACGCAAGCTAATTGAATCTCGTTGTTGTGAGTTTCCTGCTATCCATCCTGCTCATGTAGGACGTTCTTATCGATATTTATACATTGGTGCAGCTCATGCAGAAAGTGGTAATGCACCATTGCAAGCATTACTGAAAATAGATTTAGAGTCTGGCGAAAAACAGCTTTGGAGTGCTGCACCTCGTGGTTTTATGGGTGAACCGATTTTCGTTCCCCGTCCAGGTTCACAAAAAGAAGACGATGGTTGGGTACTGGCTTTAGTTTATGATGCGGCTCATCACCGTTCAGATGTGGTAATTTTGGATGCCAGTGATTTTGCTAAAGGGGCGATCGCTCGGCTACATCTCAAGCATCATGTCCCTTATGGTTTACATGGCAACTTTACTTCTCAAGTTGTGCAGCAAATTGATCCCTAAATATTTAATAACCACAGATCAAAGCATCTAGTTGTTTTCTGCTCAGGTCTGTGGTTTTCTAAACAAAAAATAAAATTGTAACAAAAACTACAAAATTCCTATTTTTATTAAAAACGCGAGATAAGCTAGCATATATATATCTAGTTCGCAAAGATACTGCGAATAGGAGAAAATTTTATGGTTTCCATGCCGACGCTACCTTTGGAAGGCGCTAGTCCAGCACATATTTGTCCCTTTGATCAAGCTTGTAGCTACTTAGAAGCAGCCGCTAAAGAATTAAGGTTAGATCAAGGGACACTGGAAATTCTTAGTCATCCGCGCAAAGTTGTCACCGTTTCTATTCCTGTGAAACTAGATAATGGTGACATTCGGGTGTTAGCAGGACATAGGGTACAGCATTCTGATATCTTAGGCCCCTACAAAGGTGGAACGCGTTACCATCCAGCCGTAACACTGCGGGAAGTATCAGCCTTAGCAATGCTGATGACTTGGAAATGTGCGCTGTTGGGTATTCCTTATGGTGGTGCGAAGGGAGGTATTGCTATAGATCCCGAAAACTACAGTGTAGGTGAATTAGAACGAATCACCCGCCGTTACACCAGTGAATTGATTAAAGATATCGGTCCCTCAGTAGACATCCCCGCGCCAGATGTGGGTACTTCTGCCCGTGAAATGGCTTGGATGATGGATACTTACTCCATGAATGTTGGTCATTCTGTACCAGGAGTTGTCACAGGTAAGCCAATTTCCATTGGTGGTTCACGGGGACGGGAAATGGCAACTGGACGTGGTGTGATGATTATTGTGCGTGAAGCACTGGCAGATATGGGCAGAACCCTGGAGGGAGTGCGAGTAGTTATTCAGGGTTTTGGCAATGTAGGTGGCGCTGCGGCTGAATTGCTGTACCAAGCTGGAGCGAAAATTCTTGCTGTTTCTACAGGTGCAGGGGGTGTATTTGCTCCTGATGGTCTGGATATTCCGGCGTTGAAAGCTTACGCTGCGGAAAATCACAGAAGAATAGTTGGTTTTCCCCAAGCTGTATCAATTAGTAATGCAGACTTGCTAACTTTACCTTGCGATGTTTTGATTCCCGCCGCTTTGGAAAATCAAATTACCGAGGAAAATGTAGACCAGATACAGGCGCAAATCGTAGCAGAAGCTGCTAACGGCCCTGTGACTTTAGAAGCTAACCGAGTTCTAGAGGCGCGGGGTGTAACTGTATTACCAGACATTTTGGCGAATGCTGGGGGTGTGGTGGTGAGTTATTTAGAGTGGGTGCAAGGTCTTTCTTACCTATTTTGGGATGAGGAGCGTGTCAACCGCGAAATGGAACACTTGATGGTGCAAGCTTATCATCAAGTGATTAAACAATCGCAGTTGCGGCAAGTTCCTTTGCGTTTAGCGGCTTATACCTTGGGAGTTGGTAGAGTTGCTCAGGCTTGGAGTGATAGGGGTCTTTATCCATAGGTAATTCAAAATTGTACTCAGTACTCTCCTAGATTTTCGGTGCGTTATGACTAATTTCCATAACGCACCTTGGTATTTTAACTACGCACCTTCTCTTAATTTATCTAAGACACTTCTATCTTCTAGAGTGGAAGTATCACCAGAGACTTCTTGTCCGGCGGCGAGATTTCGCAGTAAGCGCCGCATAATCTTACCCGATCGCGTCTTTGGTAATGCGTCGGTAAAGCGGATTTCTCCAGGACGAGCGATCGCACCAATTTCTGTAACTACGTGTTGTTTGAGTTCTTTACTCAAATTTTCACTAGCTTGATAAGTACCTTCTAAAGTGACAAAGGCTACTACTTCTTCGCCTTTGAGGTCATCCGGCTTACCAACTACCGCCGCTTCGGCAACTGCTGGGTGAGAAACTAAGGCTGATTCTACTTCCATTGTGCCGAGGCGATGACCTGACACATTCAATACATCATCTACACGCCCCATTACCCAGAAATAGCCATCTTCATCTTTTCTCGCGCCATCGCCAGCAAAGTAAGTATAGTTGCCATCTTTGGGGGGAATGTGTTCCCAATAGGTGCGACGGAAGCGTTCAGGATCGCCGTAGACAGTCCGCATCATCCCTGGCCAAGGATAGCGCACTGCTAAGTAACCACCTTCATTTTCGGGGACAGAATTACCTTCTAAATCCACCACATCAGCAAGGATGCCGGGGAAGGGACGGGTGGCAGAACCGGGTTTGGTGGGAATTGCGCCAGGCAAGGGTGTAATCATAATACCGCCTGTTTCAGTTTGCCACCAAGTATCAACTATGGGACAGCGATCGCCACCAATCACTTTGTGATACCACATCCAAGCTTCTGGGTTGATGGGTTCCCCGACGGTTCCTAATAATCGCAAAGAAGTCAGGTTACGGGCTTTGGGGTGATGTTCGCCCATTTTAATAAAGGCGCGAATTGCTGTAGGTGCGGTGTAAAAAATGTTCACGCCATATTTTTCAATCACATCCCAGAAACACCCCGGATTGGAAGCGCGGGGCGCACCTTCATACATCAGTGTGGTTGCACCGTTGGAGAGGGGGCCGTAGACTATGTAACTGTGTCCAGTAATCCAACCTACGTCTGCGGTACACCAATATACATCTGTGTCTTGTAGGTCGAAAATCCATTTGGTGGTTATATGAGTATATAAGTTGTAACCACCAGTGGTATGGACAACGCCTTTGGGTTTGCCTGTGCTACCGGAAGTGTAGAGGACAAATAGCAAATCTTCGCTGTCCATCGGTTCGGCGGGACAGTCGGCGGATACACCTTTTTGTAAATCATGCCACCAATGATCCCGCCCTCCCAACTGCATATATGTGTCTTGTCCGGTACGCTTGACAACTAGAACGTTTTCCAAAGATGGGACAGCACCATCAGCCAAGGCTTTATCTACCTGTTCCTTGAGAGGAACGATCGCATCTTTACGCCAACCACCATCAGCCGTCACCACTACCTTAGCTTGGGCATCAATTAAGCGATCGCGCAATGCTTCCGCACTAAAACCACCAAATACTACACTATGAGCTGCGCCAATTCTCGCACAAGCCAACATGGCGATCGCGGCTTCTGGGATCATCGGCATATAAATACCGACGCGATCGCCTTTCTGCACTCCCAGTTGTTTCAAGACGTTGGCAAATTGACAAACTTCTCGATGTAGTTGGGCGTAAGTTAGGGTACGGGAATCTCCTGGTTCTCCTTCCCAAATCAGTGCGGCTTTATTTTTACGCCAAGTCGTGAGATGCCTATCTAAACAGTTGTAGGAAATGTTCATCTTCCCACCGACGAACCACTTAGCAAAAGGTGGTTGCCAATCTAGCACGGTGTCCCATTTTTGGAACCAGTGCAACTCTGTTTCGGCTAATTCTGCCCAAAATTTTTGCGGATCTGCTTTGGCTTTGTCGTAGAGACGTTGGTAATCTTCTAGGCTTTTGATCTGGGCATTTTGAGAAAACTCAGAACTGGGATGAAATAGACGTTTCTCTTGCAGGATTGACTCTATAGTTGGCTGAGACATAGTTATAAGGATGAGTAGTATTGTTACTGAAAACTATTTTTATCGGAGTTGTGTCAAATAATCTTTAGATTTTCATATTACCTCGACGTTTAAGCAAATGACGCTCAGTCAGATATGGCCTGATCAGGTTAGCTTGAGCTATCTCATCTAAACAATCAAAGTTTGTATTTATACAATCTCTAGCCTAGAGAGGAAGCGATGGTCTCCGACGGGAGGCGATCGCCATTTTTGTGGGATTTATGTTGTCTCTCCTTAAATTTTCTACATGGGAAGACAACAAAGAAAAGTTAGATGTATAATTGGGGATTGTTAAGCCTCATCCACTAAAGGGTAAATTCTACTACTGCTTAAACAAATTAATCTAGTTAAGTTGATATGTTATGTAACGATACATTTGATATTTTTGTTAAAAAAGTTAGTAGTCAGTTAAATCAGGTATAAATTGAAAAAAGCGTAAGTTCTTGAAAGTAAGCCATCGTTTGCAAGCAAAAGAGATTAAGGACAAACTCCATTCCCTCATCGATCAGGCATCATCTATAGACCCCAATTTAGCCAAAAGATTAGATGAAATTAATCGTTGGGTAAAAAATATCAAGCCAGGTTCTCTAACGGCTAAACCCTATGTCCTAGCATTTCTTTTAGAAGTTATTACTGACTCTACCATTTGGCTGATAGTTAAATCATTACCTTCAGAAGCAGAACAACAAGCCAAATTCGAGCAAATGACAGCTAATGAGAGATATTGGTATGGTTATCTTTTCCCTAAGTGGATTAATGCTAGTGATTCCAAATTCTACATTTGGAAACAAAAATTGATGGCGGGAGAGTTTAATCAAGTCGATGATGATATCATTAGAGCTATAGCGCAAGATATTGCCGATAGGGACGGGAGTTTTTGGCAGCGCTACATTGCAGACCTTTCTATGGCAACAGATTTAATTGTCAGTAATCATCACCAACAGCCATTGTGTATTCAAGTTACCAGCGTCAGTAAAGAATTGCATCAACAAAAATACCAAGCTTGGGAAAACACATTGCGATCGTGGGAAATAAAAAGAGGGTTATTTTTAAGTTACAACCCTCAAGACTCTAATTTTGTTAACCAGTTGGTGAACATAGCACTTTATAACAGTGATTATCTTGCTGGCGGTAAGTATTTAAATTTCTCTTAATTTTCGTTAAAAGTCCGACACTTAAGATTTCTGCTATCAACTATCTAATTTATTTGCCCATTACGGCTTGATATGGCTAATCAAAGAGAAACCAATAGCTACAAAAATCAGGTGGACGAATTGACAGAAGCATTAGCAACAGCCAGAAAAATGCAGGAAGACTGGCTAAATTACGGGATAAATTTCATACATATTTATGTAGATGATGCTGATGGAGATTGGCTAGAAACATGGGGAGATGAAGAAATATTTACTAGTTCGCTACTAGATAAAATCAAAGAATTTTTAGTCAGCGATGATATTGTAGCCTTGAGGTTACGAAGACATTTAGGCGATCGCTCACTGTTTGAGATAGCAGTCAACCTAGAGGAATGCTGGCAAATTTACTCAGCAGATGAAAGGTTAACTGCTGTCAAACATCTATTAGCCGATGATAAAACATCTGATATTGCTATTTTTGATTTAGCTAATAGTCTGATACAAAAATTATCAGCAGTTTTGTAAAAAACTAAATACTAGGGAATAGGTACAGCTTGTAACTGTTGTACATGAGGTTTATATATGTACCATGTTTGATTGGTGCGATTACAAGGTAGTGGTCTATCAAAAGTCACTGTATAGTAGTCCCTGACTCTTTCAACCCGATTCCCCTCACGGTACTCGGCATTATTATTCCTATTATCACTAATACTAGCGACAAAAAACTTTTCGCCTGTCCTCACTCCACATTTTTTGTTATTGTCTGTAATTTCCGTTGATTGGCGAAACCAATTTTCTTGTAACTTGAAAGTTGTACCCCCAGTCACTGTGACTCTTAAAATTCGGATAACAGGTACACTTTGAGTAGTAGGAGTCTGGGAATAAACAGCCGTAGGAACCATCACACCCAAAGACGCACCTAAAATACCTAAGCAACAAATTAATTTTCGGCTATGCAACCTGGCGTTACCAATCAGCATTGAGAATAACCTGAATTTTACGTATGGATAATAGGGTTTATTGCATGATTTTACACTAATCTCGACCATAGTTCAGATATCTCTGATGTCGTGATCTGTGGAAAATTCATTTTTGTTCCTATGAAACTACAAAAAATTCAGACATCTTTCCAGAGTTTTTCTTGAGTGTATTAGAAATTGGAAGATGGGAAATTATAGATAATCAGCGATCAGCGTAGGTGATCGCTTGATATCTCTAACTTACGGATTGCTGAAACGGTATTTCTATCCAAAATTCACAGCCTTTACCTGATTGCGAAATACACTTAATTTGTCCACCATGTTTTTCCACAACAATTTGATAGCTAATAGATAAACCTAAACCAGTACCTTTTCCTGGTTGTTTGGTAGTGAAGAATGGTTCAAAAATGCGCGATCGCATTTCCTCTGGGATACCACAACCATTATCAGCAATGCTAATCAAAATTGTATTTTTTTCTATAAGTTTTGTACTAATTTTAATTTGTGGTTTTTCTACTCTTTCCCTAACACATATTGAATTTTCTACCGCATCAATGGCATTATTGAGAATATTCATAAATACCTGATTCATCTGGGCTGCATAGCAAACAACCGGAGGTAAATCACCATATTCTTTGATTATTTCAATATCCGGAGAATGTATATTTCCTTGTAGCCGATGTTGTAATATCAGCAGAGTACTATCTATACCTTCATGCAGATTAACAGGTTTCATTTCTGCTTCATCGAGTCGCGCAAAAGTCCGTAATGACAAGACTAATTGAGAGATGCGTTCTGCACCAACTTTCATGGAACCGAGAATTTTCGGCAAATCATCAGTAATATAATCTAAATCTGACGCTCTGATCTGTTCTTGTACTTCTGCTTTTGGTCGAGGATAGTTTTTTTGATAGAGATGCAGCAATTTAAATAAATTTTCTGTGTGTTCCGTAACGTAGGTGACGTTACCGTAAATAAAACTAATTGGGTTGTTAATTTCGTGTGCTACACCAGCTACCAATTGCCCCAATCCAGCCATTTTTTCACTTTGGATTAACTGGCTTTGGGTTGCCTGTAATTCCTTCAGCGTTTGAGTAATTTCTTCTTTTTGTCGCTGCGTTTGTTCGAGTAATTCTGCTTGCTGGACTCCTACTTCCAATTGAGTACCAATCTGCACCAGCAAATCGACTTCATCCTCTTGCCAATCACGAGGGTTGGTATTTTGATAAGCACCCAATAATCCCCAGAGTTTTTCATTTTGAAAAATAGGTGCGATTATATATGCTCTAGCTTCCATTGCTTCAATGAGAGCAACATGATAGCGAGAATAATCGCTGTTGTAAATATCTTTAACAACTAAAACTTTGCCGTTGACAAAATATCCCCCTTGGGTTTTTTGCAAGTAATTATCTGTAATCACAGACAGAAGTTTTTTGACTGGTGTCCAGCCATTACTCAAAGATTCAGCCACAAATTCCCCAGTCCAATCAGGCTGGAAACGGTAAATAATGACGCGATCAACTTCCAATAATCGCCGAATTTCTTGAGTACTGGTAGCAAAGATAGTATTTAAATCAAGGGAACGGCGAATTTTTTCGACTGTGGCGGCTAATGCTTTTTCTCTCTCTGCGGCTTTGCGTTCTCGTGTAGCGGCTTTAGCTAATTGTGTGGTTTGTAGCTGTAACTGTTGCAAGGTTTCTGCTTGTTGTAAGGCTACTCCTAGCTGTACACCAACTTGAGCTAATAAGTTAATTTCTTCATCTTGCCAGTAACGGGGTTGGGAATTTTGATAAGCTACCAGTAAACCCCATAACTTGTTCCCTTGGGAAATGGGAACAAAAACTTCATTACGTGCATATTTACCTACTTGTTTTTCTTGCAGCAGTAAGCGTTCTGTGACAGGCTGGGGCTTAACTATTGGTGTCCAACCATCAACAATGGAATCAGCGACAAATTCACCACTCCAATCAGGGTAAAATCGATAAATTGCTACTCGTTCTACTTCTAGTAAACCTAGTACTTCTTGAGTCGTAGTTCTAAGGATAGTATCAATATCAAGAGAGTGGCGAATCTTTTCTACAGTATTAGCCAGCGCCCTTTGTCTTTCCGCAGCTTTGGTAAGTTCGGCTGCTTGAATTTGCATTTGTTGTATATGTTCGGCTTGCTGCAATGCTACACCCAGTTGGGCGCTAATCTGGGTGAGCAAGTATACTTCATCATCTTGCCAATCACGGGTTCCCGTATTTTGATAGATTGCTAACAAACCCCACAGTTGTTGACCGTGGTAAATAGCAATAATTACATAAGCTCTAGCTTGATAAGTTTCTAATACCTTGATGTAGCAATCGCTAAAACCTGCATCATAAATATCATTACAGACACGATAAACTTCACATTTGGTGAAACGTCCGCCTCTTGTTTCTTGTAAGTAAGTGTCTACTATTGGGGTAGCTGCTAAATCTTTGGCGCTACATTCACTGACATTTTTTTTTAATTCTGGTTGCTTTTCTTGTTCATCCATCAGAGAAATCCAAGCATCAGCCACAGATTCAAAGACAAATTCACCACTCCAATCTGGATTGAAGCGGTAAATCGCTACGCGATCAGCATTCAGTAGCTTTCTAATTTCTAGGGTACTGGTGCGGAAAATGCTTTCTAAATCAAGAGATTGGCGAATTTTTTCAATAGCGATCGCCATACTTTTTTGCCATTCTGCGGCTTTTTCTCTGGCTTTTGCTTGGGCTAGTTGCGCTGATTGGGCTTTTACCTGCTCTAGATAATCTGCTTGTTGTAAAGCTACTCCCAAATGTTCAGCGATTAGTTGTACAAACTCAATTTCTGGCGCTTCCCATTGTCGAGGGCTACTACATTGATGAATACATAGTAATCCCCATAAATCTTGTCCTTTCATCAAGGGAGCAGTTATGCTAGCACGTACTTGGAATTTCTCTAGCATCTGAACGTGACAATCACTGATTCCACCTTCATAGGTATCAGCCATTGCTTTAATTCTTCCTTGTTGATAGAGGTTGACAAACTCATCAGCAAAGCAGAAATCACCTACGACGGGGGGTAGCTCATCGCATAGCTTGGTTTTTAGTACTGAAATCCATTCAGAACCAACATCTTCATAAATAAATTCCCCTTCCCATCCCAACTCAGGGTAGAAACGAAACACTCCCACCCGATCAGTATTTAATAATTGGCGTACTTCCGTCACAGTAATTTGGAATATCGTTTCTATGTCCAAAGACTGACGAATCCGACTAATTACCCTAGACAGAGCGGTTTTCATGTCTGGTTGAGATTCTTGCTCGAAAGTTAGTTGTATGGGTTGTATCGTAGAAGAGTTTTCCATTCCCCGTGGGACTCAAAATATCACAAAGTCTTCTATCTTAGGGTTCCCTAAATAAGAAAAAATGTAACAAGTAGGAAATGGGAGCCATTGTTTTTGAATGGATACATCCTCCACCTTTCTTGATAAAAATTTAGGGACACGATAAAATCATGTCCCTGGAAAAAGATGTCGGAAAACTGCGTTCAATTTGTCGCTTGAGAATTATCGCCGTTTGGGATTGCTGCGTCGGAGTTCGCGCTTTTCGCTTTCTCGAAGACGGCGATCGCGCCAGTCTGCTAACGTTAAATAACCAACGCCACCTGTAACAGCTACTAACAGCACTAAGGCAAGTAAAGCCAAAATACTTAGGAATGGATTTTCCACGGTTCCTCTACAGTCCGTTACGTCCCCAAACTACCATCGCAATCGACCAAGTAAACACAACTAATAGTGATACCCAACCCAGTGTCAAAATCGCCATAGTCTCTCTTTGGAAATTATTTACAAAACGTCTCTAATATTTATCATACTGGGGACTAGGTATTTAGAGATGAGAGAAGTGGAGGAGATTAGGGGGATGAGGGAGAAATAATTCTATATTTTTTAGTGACTCTCTTGCTTTTCTACTTGTTTCTAGTGGTTGTGAATGTCAAATTTCCTATGAATAGAATTTCCAATCCCCAATTAATGGCTGAACGTCTGGAATCTCTCAAGGCTGGAATTGTTGGGGGATTCGCTCTGGGGTTTGCTTTTTTAATTACCAGTGAGATCAATACTCTAGTACTGGCAAAGTATTTTCCTATACTCAGAAGTCTGCAAATCGGTGTTAATTGGCCTTGGTTGTTGAGTGGAGCGATCGCTGGTTTCTCTGGTTTACTCTTTGGTGTTACTTACCGCTATATCATCCGCACAGATGAAAATCCTCAATTGAAAACTGGTGCGGTTATGGCTTTTGGTTTGGTGCGGGGGTTAACTCAGATAGAAATGGGGTGGAATAGCAGCAGTACAGTTTTACCCTTTGTTGTGCTGGCTAGTGAAAGTATCTTGTGGTTTGTGGTAGCGGCGATCGCTGTTGATATGGCTATCCAACTCGGCTGGGTGAAATCTTTTCCATCCAGCTAAGTTTTTTGTATCCATAGTCAGCAAAACTAATGATTATTAATTATTGACAAATGACTAATCGTATGATTTCGGTACAATCCCCAATTATTCCTGTAGTTGGGGAATTAATTCACAATTCACCAGGAACTATTTCTCTAGGACAAGGTGTGGTTTCCTACAGTCCCCCACCAGAAGCTATTGAGATGTTGCCAAAATTTTTGGCTGATCCTGCGAATAATTTATATAAAGCTGTTGAAGGTATTCCACCATTGTTAAATACTTTGACAGAAAAATTGTCAACTTTCAACAAAATTGAGATTACAGCAGATAATTGCATTGTGGTAACTGCGGGAAGCAATATGGCGTTTATGAACGCTATTTTGGCAATTACTTCTCCTGGCGATGAAATTATTTTAAATACGCCTTACTACTTCAATCACGAAATGGCGATCGCTATGGCTGGTTGTCGTGCAGTATTGGTAGAAACCGATGAAAATTACCAACTGCGTCCAGAGGCGATCGCTCAAGCTATTACCCCAAAAACACGAGCAGTAGTTACAATTTCACCAAATAATCCCACTGGTGTTGTCTATCCCCAAGATTTGTTAAATAAAGTAAATCAAATTTGTGGCGATCGCGGTATTTATCACATCAGCGATGAAGCTTATGAATATTTTACTTATGACGGAGTGAAACACGTTTCTCCTGCATCATTTCCAGGCAATAGTGAATATACTATTTCTCTATTTAGCCTTTCTAAAGCTTACGGGTTCGCCAGTTGGCGAATCGGCTATATGGTGATTCCCAAACATCTGCTTGTCTCCATTAGAAAAGTCCAAGATACGATTTTGATTTGTCCACCTGTAGTTTCTCAGTATGCAGCGTTAGGAGCGTTACAAGCCAAACCAGAGTATTTACGAGCAAATATTGGAGCGATCGCTCAAGTAAGACAAATAGTCCTCGACTACCTCAATCAATTACAAGGGTTATGTACTATTACACCCGCCGATGGCGCTTTTTATTTCTTTCTGAAAGTGTATACCCAAATGAATGCTTTTGAACTAGTCAAACTGCTGATTCAAGAATATAAAGTAGCTGTGATTCCAGGGACAACTTTTGGTATGGAACAAGGTTGTTATTTGCGCGTTGCTTATGGTGCATTGCAAAAAGATACTGTTAAAGAAGGGATGGAAAGATTAGTCAAAGGAATCAACCAAACTTTAAAAACACTCCCAGCATCAAAAGAAGCTTGAGTGCGATCGCTTTTTTAACGAACTGTAAAAGACGCAAATGAATAAAGAGAGCGATCGCATGGTGAAATACAATCTTACTGCTGCTGTTGCAACCAAGTTACTAAATCAGCTTCAGTAGAAAAATCTAGTAATGCTTCAGCTAAATCCTCTAACTGAGTTGAAGATAATCCCCGCACTCGCTCTTGTAATTCAGGGGTAATATCACCAATTCGTCTTGTCAATAGACGTTGAATTATTTTCAATTCTCCTTGTTGCAGCCCTTGTTGTATCCCTTCCTCCATCCAACTAGTGACGATCTGCATAACTACCTCTTGTTGAGTTGGTTCAAATTGAGCAATTTCAGACTGGAAAATTTCTGTTTCTTGGGTATTTAGGCGTAGGTAGGTGTCAATAAACCCAGAAATTAACTGCATCCGTGCTGGATCTAACTGCAATGTAGCTAAAAGACGTAGACACTCAGATTTTACTCTGGGGCGGTCTTGTGGTGCTATGTTCATTTTAGCCATCAGCGCACTAGCTACGGGATTTTGCTGTTGTAGGTATTCTCGCCAATTCAGGCGATTTAACTGAATAACATCATAGTTGAATTGCAAGACCAGCTTATTGGGAAATGCTACCTGATGAAAATTTGGTTCGGCTTTTTTGGGGCGATCGTAAGAAAATAGAGCAATAGGATAAACTGGCAAGGCGTATTTTTCATACAATCTGGCAAAGTAACGATACATCCGCAAATCAAAAGCTTCTTGATAATAAGCTTGATGTTCTAGATGTACTAGGAAAAACGATTCTTTCTCTCTAAATCTGGCTTTTACGATTAAATCAGTTTCATATTTTTCGCCAGCAGTAACATCGGTAAATACTTCTTTGTCAATGAAGTTGATTTCCATGATACTGACTTAGTAGCAACAAACCTTTTGGAGGCTCACTTATACAAAGCAAAAAACCTTGATCCAAATCAAATTGTCAAAGCAATTAATTGGAGGAAAGCCCACTACGACACTGAATTCCGCAAACAAATAGGTTTAACAGACACAACTATAATTAGTACAAATAATTTATAGGCTCGAAATAGTCTCTGAAAAAACTTGCCTCAGAAGCATCACACCCCCAAGGCAAGTAAATCATCCAAATTATTATTAATTCCCTAAAGTTGCTTCACTTCTGAAACTAACTTCGCTACCATATCTTTTGCACTACCAAAAAGCATCGTGGTTTTATCTTTGTAGAATAACTCATTATCTACACCGGCAAAACCTGCACTCATCCCACGCTTAATAACAATAGTGTGCTTCGCCCTATCTACTTCCAAAATTGGCATCCCATAAATTGGGCTAGCGGTATCACTCCGCGCCGCCGGATTGACTACATCATTAGCCCCAATTACTAAAGCCACATCTGCTTGCTCAAATTGGGGGTTAATATCTTCCATATCATACAACTGGGTGTATGGCACATTCGCCTCGGCTAACAACACATTCATGTGTCCGGGCATTCTCCCAGCAACGGGGTGAATGGCATACTTAACATCAACACCCATCCGTTCTAATTGGTCTGCCAATTCTCTCACACTATGCTGTGCTTGAGCTACCGCCATCCCATAACCAGGGACAATCACCACAGAACGAGCATAACCCAACATCATCGCGCCTTCTTCGGGATCGATGCTGTGGACGGTTTGATCTGTTGTACCAGTAGCCGCACCAGCGCCACCTGCACTCACAGAACCAAAGGCGCTGAATAGGACACTGAACAGGGAACGGTTCATGGCTTTACACATGATTTCCGTCAAAATTAAACCGGAAGCCCCCACCAATGCGCCGGCGATGATTAACATATTGTTCATCACCACGAAACCAGCCGCAGCCGCCGCTATCCCTGACAAGGAGTTCAACAGGGAAATTACTACCGGCATATCTCCCCCACCGATGGGGATGACAAACATCACACCCAAAACTAGGGAAACGGCAACGACTGCCAAGAATACAGGTAAGCTATCTGGCGTGATAATTAAATAAGCACTCCCCGCTAGATAACCACCCAGAAGCAAGAGGTTAAATGGTTGTTGTAACGGAAATGTTATTGGGGAACCGCTAATTAATCCTTGCAATTTGGCAAATGCTAGAAAACTACCTGTGAAGGTGACACCACCAATCAACACATCCAATAACATGGAGATGTTGACATCTAAAGGTACAGGTGCGCCAGCATCCAATAACCGCCAGAACTCAGCTACAGCAACTAACGCCGAAGCCGCACCACCCAAACCGTTGAGTAAACCCACCATTTGGGGCATTTCTGTCATCTGGACTTTGTAGGCAGCGATCGCACCAATAGCTGAACCAATCGCTAAACCTAACAAAATCATTTCATAATTGAGGACGTGCTGATCTAGCATTGTGGCAACAATTGCCAGCAACATCCCTACAGCCGCAATGACATTACCGTTACGCGCCGAAGCCGGAGAACCTAATTTCTTTAAGCCCAAAATAAATAAGGATGCAGCGACTAAGTACGTCAGCTGTATTCCAGTTGGTAAAAAGTCGCTCACGCTTTAACTTCCTTTTTCTTGAACATTTGCAACATTCTATCGGTAACAAGAAACCCAGCAACTACGTTGACTGTGGCTAGAGTCACGGCAATCAAACCCAGAATTACAGATAAATTGGTGTTTCTTTCACCAGCTGCTAATATCGCGCCAATCACAGCAATACCAGAAATGGCATTTGAGCCTGACATTAGTGGTGTATGCAGAGTAGGCGGTATTTTATTGATGACTTCAAAGCCAATAAATGATGCCAACACAAACACAAACAAAGCTGCAAGTAATGCCTCTGTCATTTAAAACTCCTTAATTATTGAGAGGCTAGAGACTAGTCTCTAGTCCCTAACTAGTTGAGTAGCCGAAGCTTGTAACGCATCCTTGACGCGTTGATTGCGAATTTCCCCGGCGTGGGTAATGCAAGCCGCATCGATAATGTCATCAGTAAAATCTACTTGTAAAGCTTTGTCTTTAATTAGCAATTGCAGCAAAGATGTCAAGTTCTTGGAATACAATTGGCTGGCGTGGACTGGCATTGATGAAGGGAGATTGATGGGGCCGATAATTGTCACACCATTCCAGACAATATCTTTACCGGGATCAGTACAGGCGCAGTTACCACCTTGTTCAGCCGCTAAATCGACAATTACTGAACCTGGTTTCATTTGTGCAACCATTTCTGCTGTGACTAGCACCGGTGCTTTTCTACCTGGGACTTGGGCAGTTGTGATGACTATATCCGAATTTTTGACGTGTTCTGCTACGACTTCCTGAGTTCGTTGTTTACTAGCTTCAGAAATTTCTTTGGCATAACCACCGGCGGCGGTTGTTTCTTCTTCGAGTTTGACTTCGACGAATTTTGCCCCTAAACTTTGCACCTCTTCTTTGACAGCCGGACGAATATCAAAGGCTTCTACAACTGCACCCAATCGTCTAGCCGTGGCGATCGCTTGCAATCCTGCTACACCAGCACCCATAATAAATACTTTAGCTGGGGCAATTGTCCCTGCGGCGGTTGTCAACATGGGGAAATATTTTGGTAACGTCGCTGCCGCAATTAAAACTGCTTTATAACCCGCCAGTGATGCTTGTGAAGATAACGCATCCATAGATTGCGCCCTGGTAGTTCTGGGGATCAGTTCCATACTCAAGGCTGTGACTTTACGGTTCGCCAATTGCTGCGCGACTACAGGATTTCCTAAGGGATTGAGGAAGCTAATTAATACAGCCCCTTCCCGCAATAAATCAATTTCTGAGCGTCCATCTTCTCGTTCTTGCGGTGGGCTGACTTTTAACAAAACATCAGTTTCTCCCCATAATTTACCGGAATCACTAATAACCGTGGCTCCTGCGGCTTCATAAGCAGCATCATCAAAAAATGAACGCTCTCCCGCACCTGTTGCTACCCAAACCTCCAAACCTTGCTTTACTAATCGGGCAACAGTGTCAGGATTTAAGGCTACACGCCGTTCACAAACTTCTATTTCTTTAGCAACTGCTATTCTCATGAAATCTCCTGAAGATAAATACCTAATTTCTGCCAAATCTGCCACTTTTTTCATTAGGAATGTCATTAACTCATAGTTCCTGGTGTGAACCATGAAAAATTTATTTTCCTTGTTGTTTGAAACTTGAGAGTTCCCCTGGAATCTGGCAATGCAACAGACAAAGCCTTACTTAGCATCTGGCAAATTTCCCACTTACTGATAGTTGCCAATTGCTTACATATTGCAAATTCTATTTTGATACCCCAATTTTTATCTATGTCTTTAGCTTATTTTCGGAATTGCAAAATCTTGATGTTTATTTTCTCTTACACACTGCAATATTCAGCAAATTTATCAATTTTTCCAATAAATCATTTCCTAACAAATTTTTAGTTATTCTTTGTAATGATTATTGATGTAATTCCCACATATTTTTACCAATCTATCTCAACTTAACAGGCGATCGCTAATTAGATAGCTCAATTTTTATAACAAACAGCCTCAATTAAGATACACTTGTACATATTTAGCAACAAAATCATCTAGCAACCGTATTTCTATTTACTTGCAGTACTAGTGTTTTTACTAACAGATATAATTCCCAAAAAAATGGCACTTTTTGCCTCCACTGAACGTCTAGATGGTATCACACAAACCAAAACTAACTGCATCCTTACTTAAAAACTCAACTGTTCCCTTGTGTTCATAAGTCTTGTGATATGTATAACAGAACCCTAATTTGGTGGAGGAACCCAACTATGAGACGTTTACTTTCAGCTTTAGCCGTTACTGGTTGTGTAATAGCTGCCTTACCAACCATTACCTCAGCACAGAGTCTACCCGGATTGACTTTGTTTAGTGGTGTCAAAAGTGAAAATCAACTGCCATTTCGCTTAGACTTTGGTGGACAGTCCAATGGCTGGGATAGATACAGATTAAGAATTCCCGCCGATAAAATGAAATTGGCTGCGGCTCAATTTGCTATTACCTATCCGGATTACTATAAAGGAACTTTTGATACCAAAGATATTGAAATAGAAGTTAGAGGTAAAAAAATTCCTGTTTCTGAAGTGAAGTGGGACAAAGAATCTCGTCTACTGGAAATCTTCCCTGAAGAACCAGTACCAGCAGGTAGCAGGGTAGAGTTAGTTCTTTCTAATGTACGCAATCCTTCATTTGGTGGAACTTTCTATTTCAACTGCCAAATTCTTTCACCTGGAGATGTCCCTTTACTACGTTACTTGGGAACCTGGATTGTGAGCATTAATTAGTTAATAGTCAATAGTCCATAGTTCAAATCTTCATCTTTAACTTGCGACTATTGACTATTGACTACTGCTTTTCCGTGTTGCAACTAATAACAAAATTTAAGTAGGGCGGCGATACTGCAAAAATATTGGAGCTAAAGCCATAGCCAGTAATGCCCATGTTGGACAATACTCTGGTACAGACTGGGTAGTCGAAACGATAACCGACTGAAAAGTAGAAACAATAGCAGTATTTCGTACACCGTAAAACAAATTACCTTGATTAGACGAAATTCCTCCAAAAAGAGGTACAGAGCTATTAACACCAACTGTAATATTTCCAGTATTTAAATCAACAATCCCATTAACTGGAACTCCAAGAAAATTATTTAAGGTTTCAACGTAAGTGTTGCCATCACTGGCTTGTAACCTGTATGTAAAGTCAATCAAAACAGCAGAGTTGCGCTGATTTGGCACTAACAACTGATCATCATAGCTGTAGCTACCACTAACTGTATCACCGACTTCAACGCCTCTGAGGTTAGATCCAGGTGGTAATAGCCAACCTCCTCCGTACAGTTCTGTAACAACACCAATATAATCATATGTAAAAATAGCAGCCTGAGCAGTATTTGCTCCGCTAGCAACCAAGACCACAGTTGTAGCACCAGTAAGAGCAGCGTGAAAAATTTGTTTGAATTTATTTATAAAAGTCATTTATGTAATACAGCAAGATAGCTTAATCAAAAAATTGGTAGCTTGATTTTGACATAAAGTTAACTTCATCAGGTGTGTTTGCCAATATCCCATAGGCTATAAGTCATAGGGCGCATTTTCCAATGCTATTATTTAGTGATACGATAATAGATTGTGACTTTTTATAAAAAATCGTCTAAGAGGACAAGAGTATGCAGAGAACCCTTGGAGGGACCAACCGTAAGAGAAAAAGGACTTCTGGGTTTCGTGCCAGAATGCGGACTCCAGATGGCAGAAACGTCATCAAAGCCAGGAGAAAGAGAGGACGCTATCGCTTGAGTGTGTAGGGTATTTTAGGCGCAAAGAATAGCTGTGGCATTGCCCAAAGCAAATCGATTAAAATCCCGCCGAGATTTTCAGGCAGTTTTCCGAGAAGGGCTGAGACGACATAGCTCTAATTTTACATTGCGAGCCTTAAAGCCGTCATTTGCCAAAAGTTCTTCTTTGGATACTGCCACCAAAACACAACCAGCAAACGACGTACAATCAATTCCTAGCACGCTTATTGGTGTTTCGATTAGTACTAAAGTCAGCAAAAAAGCAGTGGTGCGTAACCGACTTAAACGGCAAATTACGGCAGTAATGCAGCAATTATTGCCGCAATTAGCACCAGGATGGAAAATAGTGGTAATTGTGAAGCCAACAGCCGCAGAATCTGAGTGCGTAAGCCAACAATTTCTGCAAGAATTAAAGCAGTTGTTGGCAGAAACTGAGGTATTAAATGGGCATTCGTGAAGAAGTTTATTATGAAGGCGGGCCCCACATTGGGGATCTGATTTTGAATATACTAGTTGGACTAACTGTTGTAGGCATTCCCTTAGCAGTTGGGGCAATTGTTAGAGCATTGTGGTTACGCTACCGGATCACCGATCGCAGAATATCTGTAACGGGTGGTTGGATGGGACGCGATCGCTCAGACGTGATTTATTCAGAAATTACCAAGGTCGTCAAAGTTCCCCGTGGTCTTGGTATTTGGGGCGATATGGTAGTTACTTTAAGAAACGGTAGTCGTTTGGAAATGCGGGCTGTTCCCAATTTCCGCCAAGTCTATGACTACATTAACGAAAAAGTTGCTGCTAGAAATCCTGAATATACCGTTAAGTAGGAAGTAGAGAGATGGGAAATAACTTTATCTTTTTACTGCCATGCTCCATGCCTAACGTCCAACTTTAAAAAATTCTTAATTTTGGATTTTGCGTAGACAAAAGTTTTGTAGGTGGGTTTCTCGCCGTAGGAACGCCACTTGCTACAAGTCGGTAAACCAGTCTAACGCAGTGGCTCAACTTTTCAAGACGAATTTTGAATTGATTGCTCCCCATTTATCATCCTGTGTGGCTATCCGTAGCATAGGATAGTCGCATAGTCATCACTATTTAGATAAATTAGATTCAGTTAAGTTTACAGTACCTCAGGTTGAATTCAGAATAATGGATTTTGGTATCGGGTTTCTCTCGAACAACGTAATGTTGCCGATCATAGACTTTTTCTATAGCGTTGTGCCGAGCTATGGATTGGCGATCGTTGCCTTAACATTGATAATCCGCTTCGCGCTCTATCCCCTGAGTGCTGGTCAAATTCGCAATATGCGGAAAATGCGAATTGTGCAACCTCTAATGCAGAAGCGGATGGCGGAAATTAAAGAGCGCTATAAAGATGATCCGCAGAAGCAGCAAGAAGAAATGATGAACGTCCAAAAGGAGTTTGGCAACCCCTTAGCCGGATGTTTGCCATTGCTGCTGCAAATGCCAGTCCTTTTGGCACTGTTTGCCACTTTGCGGGGTTCGCCGTTTGCTGGGGTTAACTACTCTGTTAACTTGCAAATCTTCCCTTCCGAACAAATCGAACGAATTCAACCCCAAGCCTTCGCCACTCCGCCGCAAAATATTTATATTGCAGATGGTGAACATACCAAAGTTACAGCCATCCTCCCTGGTGGGAATAAGTTAGCTGTAGGGGAAAAAACTAAGATTCAATATCAGACCCTTGATGGTAAACCATTCCCAGTCTTACTGGCAGAACACCCAGAGAGTAAACTGTCTGCTGAATGGAAAATTACCAAGGGTGAAGACCGAATTAAAATCGACGCTGAGGGCAATATAGAAGCCTTACAGCCAGGAGATGTCACCATTCAAGGTACAATCCCCGGATTAGCGGCAGATAAAGGATTTTTGTTCATTGATGCCTTAGGCAGAGTAGGCGCAATCGACCCCGATGGCATAGTCCACTGGGATATCGTGGCAATGATTGTTTTCTTTGGTATCAGCCTCTACGTTAGCCAAGTACTTTCTGGTCAGAATTCTAGTGGTGGAAATCCTCAACAGGATACAGTTAACAAAATCACTCCTGTCATCTTTTCGGGAATGTTTTTGTTCTTCCCTCTACCAGCTGGTGTACTCATGTACATGGTGATTGGTAACGTTTTTCAGACCTTACAGACTTATATTCTCTCCCGCGAACCTTTGCCAGAAGAAATACAAAAAATTGTAGAAACTCAGGAAAAACAAGCGGTGGCTGAACAAAAGACACTACCTTTTGAGCCAAAAAGTTCCAAGAAAAAGACCACAGGTTGATAGATGAGCAACAATCCCATGCAGCGAGGTCAGCAGTGGTTACAATCACTGCTGGAACTCACTGGGATATCAGCTGAGATTTATGGTAGTTTAGAAACTCCTCAATCTCACGACGAAGATTCCCAAGAAACAGATGGTTACTGGTTAACGATTGACGAAACCAACTTAACCCCAGGGCAAATTCAAACGTTAATTGGTGCTGATGGCTCTGTACTAGACGCGATTCAGTACTTAGCTAATTCAACTCTTAACATCAATCAACCCCAGGAAGGACAAGCTTCCTACACTGTGGAACTGAATGGTTATCGAGTCAAAAGACAAGCAGAAATTCAAGAAATAGCGCAAACAGCCGCCGAACAAGTGCGTTCTACAGGCCAAGAAGTGGAAATTAAATCCCTCAGTTCTGCGGAACGGCGTTTAGTGCATACCTTCTTAAAGGATTGTGGCGATTTAGAAACCTTTAGCCGTGGCAAAGAACCCCATCGTCATTTAGTTGTTCGTCCGGCTGTGGATGAATTATGAGAGATAGGGGTTAGAAGTTAGAGGTTAGAGGTTAGAGGTTAGAGACTAGATAGTAAATTTTTTACTTAATACTCATAACTCAGCAAGTACAACTCTTGCGAATGCCCTAAAAAAGGGTAAATAGCCTACAAACAACGCTAAAAAATCTCTCTTTTCCAGTCCCCAATCCCCATATTTATTCTTTCTAAAAGCTAAACTAAAAATGGATCATCAGCAGAATTGCTGATGATTTACATAAATTTTTTGTAATGATGTTTCACAGATCCTATGGACGCAATCTTTATTCCGCAGCTAACTAAAGCCCCGGAGCGGACAGAGGAAGTTCAAGTTAAAGAGTTTCTACCAGGGCTAGAAACATTGACACCAGTTCGTGGTCGCGTCCGCGTACAGCATCACGGTAATTACCTGCAAGTGTCGGCTCAGGCAGAAGCAATTATTACTTGTACCTGCAATCGCTGCTTACAGCAGTACAATGACCGTTTGGTGGTGGATACTCAAGAAGTTATTTGGTTAGATGCGGCTGTCGAGCAAGAGCAAGACTTGCCTCTAGAAAGGGAAGTAGCCATAGAAGATTTGGTAGAAACCATTTCACCTAATGGTTATTTTTATCTGAGTGAATGGTTGTATGAACAAATGTGTTTAGCATTACCTCAACGCCAATTATGTGACATTAATTGTCCGGGTATTCTCACTAATGATAGTAGTGAAAGTTCAGACCAGGTAATTGATAATCGATGGTCTGGGTTAAAGGCTTTGAAAAAGCAATTACCTGGGTAGCATTATCAAGTTAGTTTTGAGGGTTTGTAGTCAGTATTTTTAGTGCTTAGGGAACACCAAAAAACAAATTATGCCAAATTTATGTTGACAGGTTGCGGGTGTTCAGATCCCCGACTTTTTGAAAAAATCGGGGATCTATGACTTGTCATAATTTGTGGGATTTTTTAGCCTTAACTGAACCGTATTGCCTGAGAAGAAGGAGGACTAAAGTCCTGACTACGAACTGACATTGAAAAAGTAAAGCATCCTATAATAGGATGCTTGTTTAAAAAGAAAGGAAATTTTGGTTGAACATTTTATTGAGAGTTATCAGCCAAGGGAAACTTTCAAACTGCTTGGTTGTCCAAGATTTCCCTGGAAGACAACACCGCGTTGATTAGCTTGAAGATGGCGCAAAATCTTGTAAATTGCTTCAACTTGGTCGTTCGCACCTATTTTTTCGGCAATTTGCTCTAAAGACAGGGCTGTTTTTTCTTTTTGGAGTAATCCTACTACTTTTGTTTGCAGATCCAGAATGACAGCCGCAGCTTTTTTACCAGCTTCTACACCTGGTTGATGGTAGGCGTTAATGTTGACCAAGCTAGCATATAAACCAACAGTACGTTCATACAAAGCGATTAATGCCCCAACAGTACGGGCGTTAACTTGGGGAATTGTCACTGTAATGGAATCACGCTGATTTTCATACAAAGCTTGGCGGGTTCCTAGCAGGAAACCAGACAGATAATCACCAGAGGTTACGCCGGGGTCTATTTCTGGAGATGGGCCGTTGCGGTCTTCTAGAACTTCGATTAGGGTAGCAAAGAAATTTGGTACACCTTCGCGTAACTGCTGGACGTAAGCGTGCTGGTCTGTTGATCCTTTGTTACCATAAACTGCAATACCCTGATAAACAGTATTACCGTCTAAGTCTTTTTCTTTACCCAGAGATTCCATTACTAGCTGTTGCAAGTAACGGCTGAATAAAAGCAAACTGTCCTTGTAGGGTAAAACAACCATGTCTTTTTCACCCTTGCCATTACCAGAGTAATACCAAGACAAAGCTAGTAAAGCAGCAGGGTTCTTTTTCAAATCTGGGACGCGGGTAGCGTCATCCATTTCTTTTGCACCTTCTAGCATGGCGCGAATGTCAATGCCCTGTAATGCGGCTGGAACTAGCCCTACAGAGGAAAGTTCTGAGGTACGTCCACCCACCCAGTCATACATGGGAAATGTTGCCAGCCAGCCTTCAGCTTTCGCTATTTTGTCTAGGTTGCTATCAGCACTAGTAATAGCTACTGCATATTGGGCAAAGTTTAAATTTTGTCCAGCATAAGCTTTTTTGACTTCAATCATGCCGTTGCGGGGTTCTGGTGTACCTCCAGATTTGGAGATGACTAAAACCAAGGTGCTGGCAAGATGATTTCGCAGGTGAGTAAGAATGCGATCAATACCGGCGGGATCGGTATTATCGATAAAGTGAATTTTTAGGGGTGGAAATTCAGGGGCGAGAGCTTCAGCCACAAATTCGGGGCCGAGGGCGGAACCACCAATCCCAATGGAAATAATATCTGTAAAGCGGTTTGCTTTTGGAGGATGAATAGCACCCGTTTGAATTTTTTCCGCAAAGGCTTCGATTTGTTCTAGGGTTTGAACAATTTCTTGTGTAAGTTCTGGAGTGGGGGCTAAGTCAGGGTTTCGCAACCAATAGTGTCCCACCATGCGGTTCTCGTCAGGATTGGCGATCGCACCCTTCTCTAATTCCGCCATATCCGTAAACGCTTTGTCAAATTTCGGTAGCAACGAATTCACGAAGGCATCATCAAAACGCATCCGACTGACATCTAGATACAGTCCTAATCCCTCGTGGAAATATAACCATTCTTGGTATCGTTGCCAAAGTGCCTTCGCATCCATAGGGAAATCTCTGGTAAAGTGTCCTTCAAAATCAAGTGTAATGTAAGGTTAGAGCCATCCCTGCTTAGTCTTATACAGTTTTAAGTGTTGAAAATTTCTTCACCTCAAACATCCGGCATGGGTATGACCCGTAAAAATTTTACAATCTCACCCCTGATTTCTATGCCAACTAAATAATTATCTATGGTAAAGCGATGAAATATACCTTCATCGTCCAGTTGTCGTAATTCTGGAAGACAATGCAAGGGCCACTTTTGGGCAAACTCAAAAAAAACAAAATCATAAACTCGCTGATAGGCAGCAGGCTCTAAACTTTTCAGGTCTACCAAAAAAGACCTGGCATAGCGCATTTCCAGACTCACTGAAGTCACCTTGAGAGGGGGCAGGAGGCAGAGGGGCAGGGGGCAGGGGGGCAGGGGGAGAATTTATATGCCAGTACCTAATTCCTCATTCCCTCTACACAAACATCAACATCCGTATTGCTTCTTCCTGAGTTAAGATGTCCCACGGTTGCTGCGATCGCTTGACTTGTTGTATGGCTTTTAACATATAAAAGTCACAATGCAAAGCGTGGATATCATACCAAACGCTTTCCAGTTCTTCATCGCTTAACTGCTCAATTAAGTGATGGATTCTAATTCTCAGTAAGTTCATACATTCTTTACATTACCCAAAGCACTAAGGTATTGTTCCCAAAAATTACCAATGGTGAACGGCAATAAGTCGGTCGCGTCGAGATAGAATGTCGGGAACTGGGAAGAGGCAGGGGGAGCAGGGGAAGCAGGGGAAGTAAAGAAGAATGACTATGGACTATGGACTATGGACTATGGACTATTGACTAATGACCAATGACTAATGACTAATAACTAATGATTGAATATCTAATTTTCTTAGCAATTTCTACAGCAATTTTTGCCCTGTTTAGCTTGGGACTGAATTTACAGTGGGGTTTTACGGGGCTAATTAATTTTGGTCATATCGCTTTTATGACCTTAGGTGCTTATACCACCGTACTATTAAGTCTCAAGGGCGTACCTTTATTTATCTCAGCGATTATTGGGGCGATTTTTGCTGCTTTGTTGGGACTGGTGATTGGTTTTGCTACTTTGCGCCTACGGGAAGATTATCTAGCTATTGTCACAATTGGGACGGGAGAACTGATTCGTTTGGTGGTGAATAACCAAGATTTACCTGTTGGTGATACCTGGGTATCTGGAGCTTTTGGTGTGCAGAGTTATCCTATACCTTTATCGACAGAGCCAAATTTGTTTTTTCGCTTGTTGATGATTGGACTTTTAACATTGCTATTTGCTGTGACTGTGTTTTCTTTGTGGCGCTGGATTCGGAATGCTCAAAAGTTACAGATTGCGGATTCGGCTTATAAAACAAGTAGTAAGCAAGAGCTGGTTTCTCGTTTAAGTGTAGGAATTATTTTAGGATTATTAGCAACAGCAATTTATATTTCTGGGGTAATTACACTCTATAACTACATCCCGAAAGCGGGTTTAATGCTTGTCTCGCTGTTAGTATTAGCGTTTGTATTTTGGCGCTTGGAATATTTAGTGCGATCGCCTTGGGGTCGTGTACTAAAAGCTATCCGCGAAGACGAAGAAATACCTAAGGCAATGGGTAAAAATGTCTTTTGGTATAAGCTCCAGTCTCTCATGTTGGGAGGTGCGATCGCTGGTCTTGCAGGTGCTTTCTTTGCTTGGCAAATTAGTGCTATTTACCCTGATAATTTCCAGCCACAGCTAACTTTTGATTCTTGGATTATGGTGATTTTAGGCGGTTCTGGTAACAATATCGGCACAATCTTAGGTGCTGTAGTTTACTTTGCTTACGATGCCATTACTCGTGAGGTTTTACCAAGAATTATTCCCCTTGATGAAGCACGTTTAGGTGCATTTCGCATCATGGTTATTGGTTTAATTTTGATGGTGCTAATGATTTGGCGGCCTCAAGGTATCTTAGGGAAAAAGGAGGAACTCACCCTTGGTAAATAACCAGTCATCCCCACTTCCTCTATTAGCAGCTAGCGGACTTTGTAAAAGTTTTGGCGGTATTCAAGCTGTTAAAGAAGCAAGAATTGAAGTTGCACAAGGTAGCATCACTGGCTTGATAGGCCCTAATGGTGCTGGTAAAACCACTTTATTTAATTTGCTCTCAAACTTTATTCGCCCAGATAAAGGCCGTGTAATTTTTGATGGCGAACCTATCCAGAATTTACAACCACACCAAATTGCCCAACAGGGACTAGTACGCACGTTTCAGGTAGCTAGGACTCTTTCTAAGCTATCGGTGTTAGAAAATATGCTACTAGCCGCCCAAAAACAGACAGGGGAGAATTTTTGGCAGGTACAGCTACAACCCCAGGTAGTCGCAAAGGAAGAAAAGCAATTGCAAGAACAAGCAATGTTTTTGCTGGAATCTGTAGGGTTGGCGAAGAAAGCTTACGAATATGCAGGTGGTTTGTCTGGAGGACAACGCAAGCTGCTAGAAATGGGGAGGGCTTTGATGACTAATCCCAAGTTGATTTTGTTAGATGAACCAGCAGCCGGAGTTAACCCCAGATTAATCGATGATATTTGCGATCGCATCCTCACCTGGAACCGTCAAGAAGGCATGACCTTTCTAATTATTGAACATAACATGGATGTGATCATGTCATTGTGCGATCGCGTTTGGGTATTGGCTGAAGGACAAAATTTAGCTGATGGAACTCCAGCCGAAATTCAAACCAATTCCCAAGTATTAGAAGCCTATTTAGGAAAATAATTTATGAATAGGTAATTGGTAATGAGTAATTGGTGATTGGGGACAAATTAAATTCTCTTTCATTACTCATTACTCATTACTCATTACTCATTCCCCATTCCCAGCTATTTTTAATACCAAGCCTCAGGAATTAAATCGTACTCCCCAGCTTGTTGCGGAGGAAAGTCACCTGCTTCAATTCTGGCAATAATGTTGGGTAAGGCTTGAATAAACGCTGGACTTCTATCTTTAGGATGTAGTGTCCAAGCAGCAGAATTAGTTAAGTTAGCTCGAAAATAATCGGTCTGCTCCAATTTTTGAGTTACCATAATTTCCCAAGAATCTAACTTACCTTTACCTGCAAGATTACTGAGAACAGTTTTTAATTGAGCAGGTAAGTTATTCATCCATTTTGTATTATAAGAACGCCAAAGGACAGGTATGGGTAAAAATTTATCAAATCGTTTGCAATCTATTAAATAAACTCTGCTACCAAAGGTTTTAAAAATATCAAATGGTTCTGATTTTGGTTGATTTGTAGGCGGGCCTGCAAGTGGACGTACAAACATCATTTGGGGATTTTCTGCCATTAATTTAACAGCTTCTTCAATCCAATTATGATTAGGTTGTTGAAACATTAACATATCACTATCGAAGTGCAACATATAGTCGCTTTTACATTCTTCGATACTAAAAATAGAACCTAAAATGGGATAACCTTTATAGTTATGTGTAAAGCGAATTGGTGTACCAAAATGTTTTCGATAAACTTGCTTGTGATAATTTGCATCGTAATTTATATCGACGACACGATCCACAACACCCGCTTGCAGTAACTTCTGTGTACACTCACGCAGTTCTTGCATTGTACCAATGTGAGGACGAGTCACTTTGTCTCCCATTAGTGGGGCGGTATCAACGGCTAAAACTCTCTCCTCGAAAGGAAAGTTATGCACTTTTACTAAATGAGGAATTGTCTGTAAAAGGAAAGATGTATCCGGCCGCGCCACAAAAATCCACAACGAACAACTCGGATTTGCCATAGTAAAAATACCCCTGTTCTCTATTTTTATGTGTTTGACAGGATATACGATAGGTTGCTTTCATTAAGTAATCGCAATCTCAACTATATTGACCCATATTTCTCCTGTTCGCCAATAAATTCCTGTTGAGCGCTGCATTAGTTGATTGTCTATTAATTTTCGATTTAAGCCTCTGCTAATCGCCAATATACCCCATTTTCTCGCTGCATTAACTTGTAACTAATCAATTCCCGTCTTAGAGTAGCGTAATCAGGATGGTAGTGGTTGAGAATATCATTTACTTCACGCTCTGAATAGTTAATACCTAATTCAAATTTGCTTACCAACCATTTGAGAATGACTAGGCGTTTTTTGCGGCTAGAGGGAATTTCTTTGAGACGTTGGACTTTTGCGGTACTGTTTAAGTCAATCTCTAAATAGTGTTTGAGAACTTTGCTTTCCCAAGCTTCAGTATTTACATCCTCCATTAAAGAGGCTATCTTTTCTGGAGACAAAATTTCTTTACTGATGCTTTGTAACACTTCACCATCTAACTGATATATGCGGCTATTCCCTTCTGGGCGCATTGTGACTAAATTTAGCTCCTTGAGCCTCGCTAGATGATGGGAAACTGTTGGTTCTTTAAGTTGCATCAGCGCGGCTAATTCTTCGACGCTGCATTCCTGATTCGCTAAAATCCCTAAAATTTTCAATCGGCTTTCGTCAGCTAACACTTTGAAAAATTGCAGTAGGGTCTGAAATTGCTCTTGTTTCATAATTTGTTATACTTAATTCGATCTCAATCTAATTAGAGCCAGATCGAATTATTGATGCTGTCCTCATCTGATGCAGCACAAGCTCTGCTTTGGTGTTTTTTGAATTAATGTTAATTTTGCGATTTGTTGTGCGAAAAGTTGAGATTTCTTAAGTTGTTCTTTACATTTTGCTATGTTGAGATTAATGTCACACCGGAAAAGACGGAATTGTGGTATGCCTAGACAAGGTACTTCGCTTGTCCAAGCTGCTAGATTCTTGGGAATAGATCAAAGTTCTCTGTATATGGCTCTACAAAAAGGACAAATCCCCACTCATAAAAGCAATGGTCGGACGGTGATTAGTCAAGGTGCGCTCTTAGATTATCGAGCCAGAACAAGACATCTGTAGATTTTCAGGTATGAAAAATGAGCGATCGCTACATCTTATTTTAAGCTGGGGCGATCGCTCATTTGTTATCTAGGAAACTATCATCTCCACCAACTAAACTATGAGAAAGACCAACAGTGGAGATGTAGCGTTATGGTAATCACGCCCAATACCGCATCTGAGGTCATCTACCCCGAAAGTGACGGACAGCCGATGGCGGATAATACCAAGCAATTTCGCTGGATAGTAACTATCAAAGAAAATTTAGAAATTTCATTTGCAGGTCATCCAGACGTATTCATAGCTGGAGATTTATTTTGGTATCCAGTAGCAGGAAACCCCAATATTAAGCAAGCACCTGATACTTTAGTAGTGTTTGGTAGGCCAAAGGGTGATAGAGGTTCTTACAAGCAGTGGGAAGAAGATAACATCCCTCCACAAGTAGTATTTGAAATCCTATCTCCTGGTAACAAAACCAAAGAAATGGCAAAAAAACTCCTATTTTATCAACGTTATGGAGTTGAAGAATATTATATTTACGACCCAGACGATAACGAATTAACAGGGTTTATACGTTCAGAAGATTGGTTTCAGGAAATTAACGAATTACAAGAATGGATAAGTCCCCGGTTGGGAATACGCTTTGAACTGACTCCCGAAACTCTAGAGATATCTCGTTCTGATGGACAGAAATTTCTTACACCCGTTGAAATTGACCAATTACGCCTACAAGAACGTCAGCAAAAAGAAGCAGCCTTGCAACAACTTGAGCAAGAACGCCAAAAATATCAAGATTTAATCACACGACTGCAAGAAAAGGGGATAAATCCAGAGGAGATTTAGAAGGGTGTGAGGGGAGAATTTAGAATCTACTCTTTCCCCTGAACCCTATGTTTTTAATTAACTAAACTGCTCACCGACATCTAGGTTGAACAGCATTTGCAAGGTTTGCATACAGCGCCTTCTCGCTTCAACATCCTGCTGCGCTCGCAATTGCACCATCGGGTCATGTAAAATTTTATTAACAATACCCCTTGTCAAGGCTTCAATTACCTCTTGATGTTTGTCGCCAAATTCTGAACCCAATCGAGATAAAGCTTTTTCTAATTCTTGTTCGCGGATGGTTTCAATTTTACTCCGCAAGCTGCTAATTGTAGAAACAGTTTCTAGACTGCGCCACCAAATATCAAAAGCTGCGATTTCCTCCTCTAAAAGCCGTTCAGCCTCTTGAGCCATCTTTCTTCTACTTTCGTAGTTTTGGGCTACTACCGCCTTCAAATCATCCACATTGAACGCCTGGACATTTACCAGTTCATTTACGTCTGTATGGACGTTACGCGGTACGGAAATATCAAATAACATTAGAGGTTGATTTGGTGCTAAAACCATTTCTAGTTTAGCCCGATCAAGTATTGGCTCGGTTGCAGAGGTGCTTGTAAACACCAAATGGCTTTCAGCAACGACGCTCATCATGTCTGGAAGCAAATGAGTGCGGATTGGGTGTTCTGAAAATTGCTGCGCTAATTCTTGGGCGCGTTCTCGTGAACGATTGACAATACTGATTTGCGTAGCACCTTTAGAAACTAAGTGCTGTACTAACAGGCGCGACATTTTACCAGCACCGAGAATTGCTACTCGACAAGCTGCTAAATTTTCTGCTTTTATCTGTGCTAACTCAACAGCTGCGGAACTAATAGAAACCGCACCAGTACCAATACTTGTCTCAGTGCGGACTCGCTTACCTGCTGTCAGGGCTTGTTTAAATAATCGATTCAAAATTGTTTTTATACCGTTATATTGCTGCCCCAGTTTGTGAGTATTTTTTACCTGAGCCAGAATTTGACCTTCACCTAGTACTAGGCTATCTAATCCAGCCGCTACTCGCATGACGTGCATAACTGCGTCTTCATGTAACAACACAAATAAGTGCTGACGCAAGGAATGCACTGGCAATTTACTGTGTTCCGAAAGAAACTGAGTTACTTCCCGAATACCGTATTCTGTTTCACCAGCAACTATGTAAATTTCTAGACGGTTACAGGTGCTGAGAATTGCGACTTCATCAATATGGGGATAGCTAGTGAGTTGTGCGATCGCACTTTCTGTCTGTGGTTCTGGAATACTCAGCTTTTCCCGAATTTCAACTGGGGCTGTTTTATGGCTTAACCCCACCACTGCAATATTCATTTCTTATCGGTAATTTAGTAATGGGTTATTTTATGATTGGGGATTGGGGATTGGGTACTGGGGGATTGGGGATTGGGTACTGGGAATGAAATTTACCCCCTACTTCCCCTGCTTCCCCTGCTCCCCCTGCTTCCCCTACTCCCTAATTCCTAGTGCAGTTGCACAACCTTGGGTTGTCCAGCCATGTGAATGGTATCCACAAAACGGGCAGTTTGTGATTGGCTGGAAATAACCAAACTTTGAGTTCTGGCACCGCCCTGGAAGAAGCGTACACCTTGCATAAGATTACCAGAGGTGATACCGCAACCTGCGAAGAGAACATTTTCACCAGATGCTAGTTCATGAGCATCATAGACCTTATCAGGGTCATTGATACCCATAGAGCTGAGACGGTCAAGGTTTGCTTGTTTGCTTTCCCCAATTAAGCCTGTTTTCACTACTTCTGGATCGTAGATCAATTGACCTTGGAAGTGTCCACCCAAAGCACGCATAGCGGCTGCGGAAATGACACCTTCAGGTGCAGCCCCAATACCCATAAGCGCGTGGACGTTAGTCCCAGCAAAACCACAAGATATTGCTGCGCCTACATCACCATCAGAAATCAGCTGTACTCTTGCGCCTGCGTCGCGGATTTCCTTGATTAAATCGTTATGGCGATCGCGCTTCATGACGACTACTACTAGTTCATCAATAGCACGGTCTAGACACTCGGAAAGAATCTTGAGATTTTCCGTAGCTGACTTGTTGATGTCTACTTTGCCTTTGGCTGCTGGTGGTGCTGCTAATTTCTTCATGTAGAAGTCAGGCGCAGCAAATAATCCACCTTTCTCAGAAATAGCCAAGACAGCCATTGAACCGGGTTGACCATAAGCTACTAGGTTTGTACCTTCGCAGGGGTCAACAGCGATATCAATTTCTACTAATTCATCAGGGTTACAAAAGTCTTTTGCATCTGGTTGAGTACAGATACCAACTTCTTCCCCGATATACAGCATGGGTGCGTCGTCGCGTTCCCCTTCTCCAATGACAATGCGTCCGCGCATATAAATTTTATTCATGCGCTCGCGCATTGCTTCTACTGCTACTTGGTCAGCAATATTCTTTTCGCCTTTACCCATCCACTTTGCGGACGCGATCGCGGCTTGTTCAACTACCTCAATAATCTCTAGTCCAAGTGTATTTTCCACAGAGTCGCCCTCTCAACTGCTTGACTTTCCGTCGTTTTTTCTAGCCATTTCAGTTTTCAAGTCTACCAAAGGGCGGATACCTGTGGAAAATAGTATCTACTTGCATCTGTGTTAAGTTTTACTTCTGAGTTATTTTTTTTACGTTAAAGATAAAAATATACTAAGCATTAATCCTGATAGCAATAGTTACTATACATTCACAATTAGTAACTAGAATAGACTGAGATGCTAAAATAACATCACCATTCAAGGCTTTATTATCTGCTATAGATTTATCTTTATTTTTGATTTCATCTCATAATTCGGCGAACTACAACATAAACTTTGTTGTCAGAGTACCGACATATTTTCTATGAAATTGCTGATCCTTGCTAATTTTTACTGCTTGAGAAATCTGGAATGCTAGACCGAATTTTTGACTACCTGCATTTTCATTTCAGCGTTGAAGCATCTATAGTCCTGCTGATATTAGTATTACTAGAGGCGGTACTATCAGCAGATAACGCGATCGCCCTGGCTGCTATCGCCCAAGGGCTAGAAGATAAAAACCTGGAACGCCAAGCCCTCAATATTGGTTTAGTCGTTGCTTATGTGCTGCGAATAACCTTATTGTTGACTGCCACTGAGGTACAAAAATTCTGGCAATTTGAACTCATGGGTGCGGCTTACCTGCTATGGCTGGTATTTCAACACTTTACCTCCGAAGAAACCGCAGACGACCATCATCACGGCCCCCGGTTTGCTAACCTGTGGCAAGCGATACCCGTAATTGCATTTACTGACTTAGCCTTTTCTTTAGATAGCGTGACAACAGCGATCGCTGTCTCTCAAGAAACTTGGCTAGTCATCACTGGAACAACAATTGGGATTGTCACCTTGCGATTTATGGCAGGATTATTTATCCGTTGGTTAGATGAATTTGCCAACCTAGAAGACGCGGGATATATCACTGTAGCTTTGGTGGGTTTGCGTCTGTTGCTAAAAGTTGTTAACGATGATTTTGTCCCACCAGAGTGGTTAATGATTGCGGCGATCGCCGTTATTTTCACCTGGGGATTTTCTAAAAGAAATCTCATAGAATCACCCTAAGTAGAAGTAGAAAAAAGTGAAGTATCGAAATGAGACCAGGGAGTGAGGGAAGGATTTCGATCATCCCTCATCCTCCCCATCTCTCCTAAACTACTCGTGCAACCAAGGTGTTAAATGTGGTTGCCAACTGACTAATTCTGCATCTGTAAACCACAGACTGACTTCTTTTTGGGCAGTTTCTGGCGCATCAGAACCGTGAATCAGGTTGCGACCGATGTTAATACCAAAATCACCGCGAATTGTTCCGGGTTCTGCTGTGAGGGGATTGGTTGCACCAATAATTTTTCTGGCAGAAGCAATCACACCATCACCTTCCCAAACCATCGCTACCACCGGGCCAGAGGTGATAAATTCAACTAAGCTAGGAAAGAATGGTCTTTCACGGTGGACATCATAATGTTGTTCAGCCAACTCTTTACTGACTTGGAGGAACTTTAAACCCACAAGGGTAAAACCTTTTGTTTCAAAGCGACGGATAATTTCTCCAACTAATCCACGCTGTACGCCATCAGGCTTAATTGCTAAGAATGTGCGTTCCAAAGCTATCTCCCAAAACTTAATAAAATTTTTATTTTGTCCGTCGTCATTTGTGAGTTGTCAGCTGCAAAGGAAAAAACAACCGACTACTGACCACTGACTACTGACCAATCAGAGTTTATCTCAGAAATTATCCCTGAGTGCATATCAGTTCTTATACGAATGCGTTAAATTGTTTATTCGTGGGTGAAACACAGAGGTCAGGAAGAAATGGGTGTTGAGTCAACTGCTACATCTGACGAGGTGGTGAAAGTACCAGCCAACGGTAACAAGTTGGAGGGGAAAAATCACAAGCAGAAAAAGCTGCTACCGCAGAATACCCCAGGCGATGTATCTCGCGTTTGGAAGATTGAGGACAGCGAAGCTTTATACCGGATTGAAGGATGGGGACAACCTTATTTTTCAATTAATGCGGCTGGTCATGTCACAGTTTCTCCCAAAGGCGATCGCGGGGGTTCTTTGGATTTGTTTGAATTGGTCAATGCTTTGAAACAACGCAGTTTGGGCTTACCCTTACTGATTCGTTTTTCGGATATTTTAGAAGACCGGATTGAACGCTTGAACGCTTGTTTTGCCAAAGCGATCGCTCGCTACAATTATCCTGGTGTATACCGTGGCGTGTTCCCCGTCAAATGCAATCAGCAACGGCATTTGATTGAAGACTTGGTAAGATTTGGCAAGCCGCATCAGTTCGGTTTAGAAGCCGGTTCTAAACCAGAGTTAATGATTGCTTTGGCATTATTGGATACCCCAGGATCACTACTGATTTGCAACGGTTACAAAGACCGGGAGTACGTGGAAACAGCCATGTTATCCCAAAGACTAGGACAAACCCCAATCATCGTCTTAGAACAGGTAGAAGAAGTTGATTTGGTGATTGCTGCTAGTAAGCAATTGGGTATCAAACCCATGTTGGGTGTACGGGCAAAATTAAGTACCCAAGGAATGGGACGTTGGGGTACATCCACAGGCGATCGCGCTAAATTTGGCTTGACGATTCCCGAAATCATCCAAGCTGTTGATAAGCTACGTGATGCCGATTTGCTAGATTCTTTGCAATTAATGCACTTCCATATCGGTTCACAAATTTCTGCCATCAATGTCATTAAAGATGCCATCCAAGAAGCCAGCCGCATTTATGTAGAGTTAGCCACCTTGGGGGCAAATATGAAGTACCTTGATGTTGGCGGCGGACTGGGTGTAGATTACGACGGTTCTCAGACCAACTTCTACGCCTCCAAAAACTACAATATGCAGAACTATGCTAACGATATCGTGGCAGAGTTAAAAGATACTTGTGCTGAGAAACAAATACCCGTACCAACACTAGTTAGTGAAAGTGGTAGGGCGATCGCCTCCCATCAATCGGTACTGATTTTTGATGTTCTCAGTACTAGTGATGTCCCCCGCGATAATCCGGAACCACCAAAAGAAGGCGAATCCCCGGTAATTAATTATCTCTGGGAAACCTATCAATCCATCAATAAAGAGAACTATCAAGAGTTCTACCACGACGCAACCCAATTCAAGGAAGAAGCTATTAGCCGCTTCAACTTGGGGATTTTGCGCCTAAGAGAACGAGCCAAAGCCGAACGTCTCTACTGGGCTTGTTGTCAAAAAATTTTAGACATCATTCGTCAGCATGATTACGTGCCAGACGAACTGGAAGACCTAGAAAAAATCATGGCTTCCATCTATTACATCAATCTTTCTGTGTTTCAATCAGCACCGGATTGTTGGGCAATTGATCAACTATTCCCAATTATGCCCATCCATCGCTTAGATGAAGAACCAACCCAGCGAGGAATTTTAGCAGACCTCACCTGTGATAGCGATGGCAAAATCGATCGCTTTATTGATCTGCGTGATGTCAAATCTGTCCTAGAACTGCACCCATTCCAACCAGGAGAACCCTATTATCTGGGAATGTTCCTCAATGGAGCTTACCAAGAAATTATGGGGAACCTGCACAACCTATTTGGCGATACCAACGCCGTTCATATCCAGTTAACCCCCAAAGGCTACCAAATTGAACACGTAGTTAAAGGGGATACCATGAGCGAAGTGGTCAGTTACGTCCAATATGACTCTGAGGACATGGTAGAAAAAATCCGGCAACGTTGTGAGCGTGCTTTAGAAGAAAAGCGCATTACCTTAGCCGAATCTCAGCGCTTGCTACAAACCTACGAACAAAGTCTCACAAGATACACTTACTTAAATAGTTAGTGGTCAGTTGTTAGTTGTCAGTTGTCAGTAGAAATTGCAACTGACAACTGACTCATGACTAATGACTAAATAGCATTAGTTCCCAACAATTCGGCGATCGCTTGCCGTTCCACTGGGGTATGTTCTGGCGGTGTTTGCCGAGCATCAGTAATCAACCAATCCAAAGCCGCAGCTTGCACATCAATGGCTGCACCAGTCTTATCGACGCAGTAACGCCCAAACACCAACTTATCCAGTAGCCTGACTCCTGGCCCTAATCGAGACCATTCAAAGATGACGCTGTTATCTACAGTCGCGCCACTACATATCCAGCAATTGGGGCCAATCATGGCTGGGCCAACAATTTTGGCTCCGTCTTCGATGCGAGTCATCCCACCAATGTAAACTGGGCCGGTGATATCTACTTTGTCCCAATTCACTGCCACATTTAAACCAGTGTAAATGCCAGGGGCGACCTCATGACCGGGGATCTGCACATTCTTGATTTCCCCTTGTAACACACCACGAATCGCCCGCCAGTAATCTGGCACTTTACCAATATCCACCCATTCAAAGTCCATTGCGATCGCATAGAAGGGCGCACCAATTTCTACCAGTTTGGGAAATAGCTGGCTACCGATGTCATATTCCACACCAGAAGGTATGTATTTAAACACCTCTGGCTCAAAAATGTAAATACCTGTGTTGATATTGGTGCTGAGTGCTTCCTCTACCGATGGTTTTTCTTGGAAGGCTTTAACCCGACTATTTTCATCGGTGACAACAACACCGTAACTAGAAACTTCTTCTTGGGGAACAGTTTTTGTAATGATAGTGGCGATGGAGCCTTTGGATTTATGCCACTTTACTGCTGCTGTCAAATCTAGGTCAATCAAAGCGTCGCCACACAACACCACAAAGGTATCATCAAAAAAAGGCGAAAAATCTTGGATACGTCGCATCCCTCCAGCAGAACCGATCGCTTCCCCTACCAGCTTACCTTCATCATCAATTTTACCTTCAAACGAATAGGCAATCTGTACACCAAACCGTTGACCGTCACGAAAATAGTTTTCAATTTCTTCCGCCAAATGACTGACGTTGACCATAATTTGGTCGAAACCATGTTGACGTAAAAGTTCCAGTAGAAATTCCATCACTGGCTTTTGCAGGATGGGAATCATCGGTTTGGGAATCGTATAGGTAATCGGACGAACGCGAGTACCCTTACCTGCTGCGAGAATCATCGCTTTCATAAAGTTTATTCCTCAACCACAAGCCAGTTTACTTTCATTGTGTGATACTTAATCATCAGTTTTTTATTTCTGCTCTAAGTAACCCCTGACTACAGGGATAACAGGAATCTATTGGTTATTGCAACCAGAACAGGGAATAGGCGGTAGTGGAAAGGGGGATTATGCTCCACTTGAAATAGTCCACTTGTAAAAATGGGTCTCTCTTCGTCCCAAATAAGGGACAGAAAATAGCTCCCCTCTTCCCTTCATTGATGACTAGCAATCAGTTATCTTTTTAATTTAATCGGATTTTTGGGTTTACTGATGCAACAGTCTGTAAATTCACCGAAGCTTCTATATTACTGCTCTTAGTTGGTTCATTTTATTGTTTGTTCTAATGGTTGGTAGGTGTTCGCTGGATCTGTGAGCAAGCGGATTCTGACTTCTTGATAAAACTCCTCTTGAAATAGCTCTACCTTAGATTGTGCCGATAACAGCAATAAAGCCCAGAAAACACCAACTAGGTGACTATTTTCCGATTCATGGGCTGATAATTCGTGTGATTTCTTGGTTTGAGTCCACAATTCTACGAGTTGTTCTAAGTTTAAGTAATTTTGTTCTAAAAGCAACTCTTGAGCTGAACAATGCAATAATTGCTCCAATTCACCGGCGACTTCCGTCAAATTTTCTTGGTGCGCTAACTCTAGCGCCTCTCGCATCGCTTTGACAGTAGGTTGACGTTTGAGACGTGCTGGTTTGTTAACTTTTTCTACAAGCTTGAGCTGGTTCGCCATGATTTGCAATTGTGCGATCAACTCTTGTAAAGTCACGCGGCGTTTTGGTGGCGGCATTGCAGCAGTTCGCCGACGCAAAACTCGCTCTAAGGGTAAACGATGAGTTTGATGGAATAAGCTATCTTCGTTGTCTGTTAGTAGCTCATCCCCGATATCTTCTAAATCTTCTGCTGTTGACAATTGCATCAAGGTATTTGCCTTGAATAACACTAGCATTGAGGCTGATAAAAAAGCCTGCCCAGATTGGGACAAGTCAGATTCATAGCCTCTAGCTGTTGTTTTTGGTGTCATTAGTTCTAAATAACGGTCAATCACCTCAATTACTTTGACATCCCAAGGATCTATTTCTCCTTGTTCTGCTTGCTCAATTAAGAGTGTGATTGTTTGTAGTAGCTCGGAAGTATCCATTCTGATTTCCGATGGTGTGATTTTTGATGTCAGGTGTACACAGAAGAATATTTCCTTCTTTCTTGTATCTGTAACTCTGTGATAAAAAATACTTTTTAAACACAGATGTACAGAACCACAGAGAAAAACCTCTTTTTTCTCCGCCTACAGAATGGTGTATATGATAGCTAATTTTTTATCAAAAGAAAGATGTATTTCCGCATTTAAAGCTTTGAAATAAAGATAATACCGAGCATAGGAGTTTTATCATAAAGACTCTATTATCTATTGATGAGTTAAAAACTTTAATCGAAAATTCTCTAGCACCATCTGTATCTCTTTATATGCCTATGCAAAAAGCTGGGACAGAGATTCGCCAAAACCCTATTCGCTTTAAAAATTTAGTCCGTGAGGCTGAAGAGCGTTTACAAGCAATGGAAATTAGCTCTACCGAGATTGAAGACTTGATGCAACCGGTTAGAGAATTGGATCAGACTGAATTTTGGGAAAATCAAGACGATGGATTAGCAATTTTTATTTCGCCACGGGTATTCCGTTATTACCGTCTGCCAATAGAGTGTCAAGAATTGGTAGTTGTTGGCAATCAATTTCATTTCAAGCCATTGCTGCATTTAATCAATAGCGATCGCCATTTTTACCTTCTTGCTCTCAGCCAAAAGGATATCAAATTTTTTGAGGCAACACGCTCTGAATTGCATGAGGTGGAAGTAGAAAATATGCCGAATAGTGTTGATGAGGCTCTCATGTACGACGAAACCGCCAAAGAAGGGCAATTTCGTATTGCTACATCTAAAGGTAGCAACACCAATCCTTTTACGCGATCGCAGCCTGGAGCATTTCACGGTCAGGGTAGTCCAGACAAAGACCAGCCCCAAGAAGTTATCCTGCAATACTTTCACGCTGTTGATGCCGCACTGCATGAAAAACTACACGATGAAACAGCACCTTTAATTTTGGCTGGTGTTGAATATCTCCATCCCATTTATCGAGAGGCCAATACTTACCCTCATCTCCAGGAACAAGCAATCACTAAAAGGCCAGAACTTTTTCAAGCAGACGAATTACACGCCCAAGCTTGGGAAATTGTCGAACCTCTGTTTCATCAGCCGGAACAGAAAGCTATTGACCTTTATCAACAACTAGCAGGGGAAAGAACTGGTACAACTTCTAGTGATATCAAAGAAATTATTTCCGCCGCTTATTATCAAAGGGTTGATTCTTTGATTGTCCCACTAGGGCAGCAAATTTGGAGTACATTTGACCCAGATACACTAGCTGTAGACTTGCACCCAGAACAACAGCCTGAAGATGGGGATCTTTTAGATTTAGCAGCTATTCATACACTGTTAAATGGTGGTACGGTTTACGCTGTTGAGCCAGAAAAAATGCCAAATGATGAGCCAATAGCAGCTATTTTTCGATATTGATCACTTTGATGGTGTTGTATAAATGAAGTCGGGTATTCCTGAATCTGTAATTGATTTTCCCTAGTCCTTTACGTACAACACCGTTGATGAAAACTATTCGTACCTTTATTAATCAAACTTTATTCGGTTTAGCGTTTATAGGTGTGACATCTGTAATTGCCCAACCTGCTATGGCAGAAAAATTTACTGGGCAATCAAGCAACGTCCGTGCAGAAATATCTTTTGAAAAATCAGAAGAATAGCGTCACGCACCAACCATCGATTGTGACACTTGCGTAAGTCCTGATGGATTTTGAATAACCCCTCTCCAAACCTCTCCCCGACGCGGGGAGAGGCTTAAAACCCTTATTTTTTTGTGCTAAGTGGTATATTTTGAGCAGCCTTTCCTGGTAGGGTTTGGGTTAGGTTCCGTCGAACTCACTTGTTATTAACAACAATCTCTGTAGTGATAGATGATTGGTATCAAAACCATTTTTGAGTACTATGTTAGTCTAAATACACTTATTATGTATTAAAGGCAACATGAGTCTAGAATTGGCAACTTTGGCAACTGGGCTAGGGAAAGCTGTATTCCCAGAAATCGGGAAACAAATGTTTACTAAAGTTAACAGTATATTAAATCCTACAGATTTAGAAAAAGCCTTGAAAGCGGGAGTTAAATCTGCTGAAGAGTTGGATGCTACTCAACCTTATGAAAAACAATTATTTTTTCATTGTGATGACAAGCAGACAAATGAAACCCTTAAGCAATTTTTCAAAGATACGGGTGTACAAGAAGAATTATTGAAACCTATTAATGATAAATCTGCTCCCAATTTAGAATTATTAATTGCTTATTTTAAGAAAATTGCATCAGAGAAACCAACCCTAAAGTTTCCAGAACAGAGTATTGAAAATTGGCTGAAAAAATTTAGCGATGCTTATTTTGAGCATACGAGTACATATTTAAAATTTCAGCTTGCTAAAGCAGATTATTTGAAGCAACTGTCAAAATATTTTGATGCAGAAATGTTGAAAGCTGATACAAAACTTTACATTCTTAGTTAGACTAACTCCAAAAGTCCTAAAATAGTCAACATAACATTATCTCCTCAAACCAATGAACATAAC
>NZ_JACJRF010000045.1 GCF_014697105.1 Anabaena subtropica FACHB-260
AATGAATTTATAATCACTGTTAAACTAAAATATTTTAATCCTTCGCCCAAAATCTAACATATTTTGGGCTATTTTTATTGGCTTTTTCTTAACATTCAACACTTCTGCGTCAGATACTAAAGCTGGTAAATCATCAGAAATACTAACTTCTAAAACCTGTTTTTGGGCTTCGGCAATTTCCTGAAAAGTGCTAATAATTTCAGGTAGCCAAGATTGAAGAGGAATATAAGTTATATCTAAAGGATAACCGTCTGTGTCAATGATTCGCATATTGAGCAGATCATCGACCAAATTTAACTCACGTTCGCACTCATAACGCAGAATTTTCAGATAGCGAGATAAAGAAGCAGAGGTTGAAGATGTTGCTGATTTTAAAATTTCTTGCTGATTTATAACATTTTCTAGCATGGAGATTGCCATTTTAATATTTGATAATGGCGTTCTCATTTCATGAGAGGTAGCTGCCAAAAAATCCTCTTTTAACTGATTGAAGCGTTGCATTTCTGCCATTTGAATTTCTAGCTGTCGATTACGTTCAGCTGAGAGATTACGTTCTTCGGTGAGTCTTCGTTGGGTATCATCCCGAAAAACCATGACTGCTCCGGTCATGTCACCATAATTATTACGTAAGGGAGTAGCACTATCAGCCACTGGAATCATTGTGCCATCTTTGGTAATTAGTAGAATGCGATGACCGACCGTCAGTCCGAGACCATCGCCTAAGTAAACGGTTGTTTCTTTTTGAATGGCAGATATAATCGGGTTTTGGATGGAATGCAGAGTTTCTTCGTCAATAAGTTGGAAAACGTCTGTTACAATCTGTTCTTTTGCATCATCTAATTGCCAACCTGTAAGTCTTTCCGCTACTTGATTCATGTACTTGACGCGCAATTGAGAATCAACTACCAGTACTCCGTCTCCCATACCCCGCAGTACGGAACTCAAAAATTGCTCACGTTCATAGCGATTGATAGCTGTTTTAATAGCGACGTAAAGTTCTTGTTCTCTGACAGGTTTGAGAATATAGCCAAAGGGGAATGTGAGGGTGGCTCGTTCTACGGTACTTTTATCAGAATGTCCTGTGACGTAGATAACAGGAATTTGTAGATCATTCCAAATTTGCTCTGCTGCTTGGATACCATCTTGTTCGCCTCGTAGCCTAATATCCATCAAAATTAAGTTGGGGCGTAGTTCAGTTGCTTTCTCTATTGCTAACTCGGCAGAATCTGCAATATCTACAACTGTATATCCCAGTGATTCTAAACTTTCTTGTAAGTTCATCGCCAAGATATATTCATCTTCCACAATCAGCACTCTGACTGTCTGGATTTTATGTGTTTCTGAACAAATGCTAATCATATTTATACCCTGGTTTTTGTAAAAGTAATTTTGAACTCTGTTCCTGATTGACTCTGAATTTCTAATTGACCCCTTAACTGCTTGACTAATCCCTGAACAAGAGTTATGCCCAGTGTTTTTGCCTTTTTGCTATCGAATTCCGTAGGTAAACCAATACCATTATCTCGGACAATAAGTGTCAATGTCTGATCGTTTTGTTGGAATAACCTGACTTGGACTTCGCCTTGACAATTATCGGGAAAGGCGTATTTCAAAGCATTGGAAACAAGTTCATTGATAATCAAACCACAAGGAATCGCAGTTTCAATATCCAAACTAGCATCATCTACTTGAATATTCAGGCGAATGCAGTTGGAGCTAACATTATAAGAGTCAAATAAATGAGTTGTTAAATCTGGAATATATTCAGCGAAATCGATATTAGCTAAATCATTAGAACGGTAAAGTTTCTCATGTACCAGAGCAATTGAAGCAATGCGGTTTTGACTATCACGCAAAATGGCTGTTGCTTGAGAATCTTGGGTACGTCTGCATTGCATTTGTAACAAACTACTGACAATACCTAAATTATTTTTAACCCGATGATGAATTTCTTTGAGTAGTACTTCTTTTTCTTTGAGAGATGCCTTAATTTTTTCCTCTGCTTGCTTTTGCTCTGTAATATCTTGTTGGACAGCAACAAAGACTGTTCCATATTCAGGATGTTCAAAAACAGATGTCGTGGCTCGACACCAGAAGGGAGTGCCATCTTTTTTGATATTTTGGACTTCATAGGTAGCTTCGTCATGTTGCATCACAGCAGCAGCGATCGCCCCATGAACTCCTTCAGCCGTGGTATTGTCATCTTCGTAGTTAATAATCGAGATATGCTGACCAATTAGTTCACCAGAGTCATAACCAAATATTTGTTGAAATTTTGGGTTGGCATAGACAATAACACCGTCATTAGCTCGCACTAAGCATAAACCCTCTGCCATGTTGCGAGTAATTACGGCCTGTAACTCCAACATTTGTTGGGTGCGTTTTCGCTCAGTGATATTAATACTACTGCCAATAATGCGGTAAATACGTAAATTCTCGTCTCTTAAGGGAGTCAAACTAGTAATCCACCAAGTTTCCTGTCCTTGGAAAGGTAAGCATTCTTCATAGGTAATTGTTTCTCCCACCTCTACACAATTCTGATAATGTTGACGTACAGATGCAGCGAAAGCAGGTGGAAGAACTTGCTCTGGAGTCTTGCCTTGTAATTCGCTAGACACCAAGCCTGTAAGTCGCTCATGAGCAGGATTTAAACTCATAAAGCGAAAATCACCATCTATAACATCCACAACAAAAATCGAATTGGCAACACCATCATAAATACTGCGTAAAAAGTGTTCTTTCTGCTGAAGTTCTTGCTCGGCTCGTTGGCGATCGCGCAGAGCTGCTTGCTGTTCGCTAATATCTCGACCTTCGGGAATCAACAAGACGACTTTTTCTGTCTCATCCCTCAGTGGACGCAAGGAAAAATCGATGGTTGCGACTTGGTTATTTGCACCTAAAACATCTACTTCATAACGAATAAACTCTCCTTTCCCGGCTAGGGCAATTGCCTGTCTTAATTGTTCTTGAGTTTCGGGTGAAATTGTCCACCAGTGTGTTTTCCAAAATGGGCGATTAATGGCTTCTTCAGCTGTTATTCCCGCGAAATTCAACGCAGTCTGGTTTGCTTCTAGCAAAATTCCATCAACACTTAAGAGTCCTGTGAAATGAAATGTATTATTGAAAATACCTCTAAATCGTCTTTCACTCTCTCGTAAAGCTGCTTCTGCTTGGTGACGTTCAAAGAGCGCAACTTGCTGTTCGGTGATGTCTTGAGCAGTTCCGTAAAGTCGAATTATTTGTCCTTGTGAGTTAAATTGTACTTGTCCAATCCCTTCAACGTAGATGCTAGATCCATCGGCTTTAAATGCACGCAGAACCAATTTGTAAGATTCCCCGGTAGCAACTGCACGTTCCACAGCTTGGTGGAGTTTTTGTCGATCCTCAGGGTGGTAAAGTTGCAAATTCTCCTCGTAGCTTGGTGCGCCTAAGTCGGGATCTCGTTGGAAGAGATAAAATAGTCCTCTCGACCAACTAATTTTGCCAGTAGCTAAGTCATAATCCCAATTACCAAGACGAGCTACTTGCTGGGATTCTGCTAATAGTGCTTCACTCTGGCGTAAAATTTCTTCAGTGCGCTTGATAGCTGTTATATCAACAACTAGTCCATCCCAAGCTACACGACCATCTAGTAATTGACGGGGTGTAGAACGTAGTTGGAGCCATTTCCACAGACCACTGGGAGTGCAGACTCGTAGTTGAATGTCAAATACGGTTAGATGAAGATAGGACTCCTCAACGGCTTGGACAAAGTTGGGAATATCTTCTGCACATAACTGACGATAAAGCAGAGTTGCATCTGTGAGTACATCTTCTGCCTTAACTTCCATTAATCTTTCAATCCCAGCACTAAAGTAAGTGAAGCGATCGCTCCCATTCAACTCGCGCACAATCTGATAAACTGCCCCATTAGGCAGGTTATCACCAATGCTACATAACATGGTTTCATGCTCATGCAAAGTGAGTTCTGCCAATTTGCGTTGACTAATATCTGTGACACGTACTAAATTGATTGCCTGACCAGCAACGCAGATTCGTTTAATAGCTAGGCTTCCCCAAAACAAATCTCCCCGCTTGTTTTTGTATTCAATTTCTTGACTCCAAAATCCTTTGTGATTAATTTCTGAGACAATGTTAACTAACTCATCAGTGGTAAAAGATTGTTTTTGTAGCGTTTGACCGTCAATACCAATGAGTTCTGATTTGCTAGAGGCTGCAAATAATTCCACTGCTCGTTGATTGCAGTCAGTGGTTAGCAGTGTTGTGGTGTCTACAAGAAATAGAGCATCGGCAGATTCGTTATAAATACCTGCTAGTAAATCTCGACTGTGGATGATTTCTAATTCAGCCAGTTTGCTATCAGTAATATCTCCTAAAGAACCAACCAATCGCACTGGATTTCCTTGTTCATCCCAAACAGCTTTGGCTCGTGAGCAAAACCATCCATAGCTACCATCTTTGCGCCGGAGACGATACTCTGTGTAATAAGATGGAACTTCCCGACGTAGATAAGCCAATTGAGCAGCTATCACTCGGTCATAATCATCAGGATGGATGCGAATACTCCATTCATCATCAAAACTACTAAGTTCGTGGCGTTCATAACCCAACATTTCAAACCAACGGTCTGAGCGATAGGTGTGATTAGTTGGTATATCCCAATCCCAAATGGCTTCATCAGTGCCGGCGATCGCTAATTGCCACCGTTCTTCATTGTGTCGTAAGGCTGCTTCTGCTTGTTTGTGTTCACTAACATCAATACTAGTGCCTGTAACAATCCAGCAATTTGCTTCAGAGTCATAACGGGAAGCGTAGGTAGTACGAATCCAACGCAGAGAACCATTTTTATGATAAAACCTATACTCTACAGTTAATGTGCGTGCAGCAAAAATCTCTGCATACAGAGGCGTGAAAACCGTTTCTACATCTTGAGGATGTACTCGTGATATCCACAGTGTTTTATCTTGGAAAATTTCCTCTGATGTATAACCAAAGATGGTTTCATCACCGAGAGATTGGTAATCATATTCCCAATCGTAATTGGGGAATACTCGAAAACCGACAATAGAAGTAGCGATCGCACTGTTGAGGATATCATTTAATCTAGTTTTTGAGGCGTGATATTGAGCATCCTTTTCTGACAACAACTGAGACATTTGTTCTAGTCGTGCTGTTTTGGCTTCTTCTGGTGTAATCACACCTAGCACTCTTCCTTGACCATCAATTATGGGTAAATGTCCTATTTGATATTGGTGAAACCGTTGCAAAATAGTGGGTAAATCTTCAAGTTCTGCCTGACTCACAGTGATGACAGGTTGGCTCATGAGTTCCCCAGTTGTCATGTCTGCAAACGTTATGTGATTAGCAATTGATCGCATTACGTCTGTTTGTGTAAAAATACCGATTAATTGTTGTTTGTTAATAACCAGCACACAACTAGTTTGGGATTGATACATCTGAGCGATCGCTTCAACCACTGGTGTATTTTGCGCCACCATTACTAATGGTTTTTGATAGTTTTCGTTAACCTGCCAAGGAATCTTCATCTAAGTGTTATTGGAATTAGTTCCTGTAATTACTGATTTTCATACGCAGTTGCTATAAAAAAATGAGAATTCTTATTTATTTACAGATATTTAGGACAAAATTCATACCATCATTTTGCAACATAAAAAAAATCCCTCTGTTGCTGAACAGCCAGAGGGAGGTAATATGGTGTGAGGAGTAAACCAAATGTTTACTTAATACTTAGCGTATCAACGGATTGTGACATCGTTATCACAATTTGATGAACATCATGCGACACTTAAAAATAAAACTATAGCAAACTTCAACTCTGAGATAGACGCTGTAAAGCCTCACCTGCTAACATTTGATGAGCTTTTGCCAAGAGATGGGGAATTTTCTTTGCATGGGGACTGTGCTTGAGGCACTGTTGTAAATCTATTTCGCTGAGTTTGTCAGCTTTGTTACCAGCAAACCAGTGACTACCATTGCCCAGTAAGTTGTATCGCATTTTGGCATAGTCTACTAAATCGTAGGCAGTAGCTAGATTTAGCAGCCATAGAATTACCCGGATATTGACTTGACCAGGAGTTTCTTCTAGTTTAGGTAAATTGGTTTGCCAAGTTTCTACCCAATCTTCGCCTAGAGTAGCGATCGCTGTTTCTTCCAACCTAGCTAAAATTGGTGGTAAAATTTCCGATGCCCGATCAATTAATTCTAATGTCTTCAAGTGTTCGTCAAAATCTTGGGGTTTAGCTGCGCCTAAACTCAATGTATGTACTTGAGAACGACTCAAACAAAACAAATCATTGAACACTATCGGGCTTAAAGGAGCGCACAAATCTACTAATTTTTGTGGTGGATTATAAAGATTACCTCCTTTATTTGTAGGGCTAATAATAAACACTCCCATATCATGACGAGTAGCCGCTTCAATGGCTGGCCAATTCCATTGATTGATGTAGTACCAATGCAGATTCACATAATCAAATTGATTGGTATTAATTGTCTGTACAATGACATCCGTAGAACCGTGAGTAGAAAAGCCCACAAATCGGACTTTACCCTCTGCTTGCAACTGCCGCACTACATCTAAACAGCCTCCAGGACGTATACTGTAGTCTAATAATTCAGCATTATTAATACCGTGAAGCCCCAATAAATCTACATATTCTAATTGAAGATATTTGAGCGATCGCTCAAATGTTTTGCGGAATTCTTTTGCATTGGCAACAGGCGAAACTTTTGTCTGTACAATTAACTGTTCACGGGGGAATTTAGGCAGTATTTTCCCCAATTGCATTTCTGAACTACCATAACCACGAGCAGTTTCAATGTGATTAATACCAACTTCAATTGCTCGACGAATAGTTGCCTCTACATTTGCTTGGTTGTCAGCAGGAATATCTGAGTAACTAACATCTTGCCACTTGTACTGGTATCTCATGCCACCGCAGGAAAATACCGACATCTGTAACTCTGTGCGTCCAAATCGTCTATATAGCATTATTCTTAATTCGTAATTAATAAAGCTAGATTTGATCTGACTTCCCCTGTGTCAATCTGTTGTTATCGTTTGGAACAATGGGGATAAATCAGGCGATGACTTACGGTCGGTCGGAGACCATCGCACAAGTTTCATAAACAACAAATTCGTAATTCGTAATTGATTACGAATTACGAATTATCAACTACAAATTATCACGCAGCATTCTGTAACTCAGCAGTGCGTACTGATAACTTTTGTGTCTGATTACCCCGTTGTACTCTTACCTGCAACGCTTGACCAAGACGGCTATTTTCCACCACATTTTGCAACTGTTCCGCAGTGGTAATTGGTTGACTATCAACTTGCAAAATTACATCTCCGCGACGGATACCAGCATTAGCAGCCGGGGAGTTTGGTACTACCCGAATTACCAAAACACCGTTAACTTCTGGGATTGTAAAAGCAGAATTGGGATCGGTGTTATTTTGTTGAGCTAAATCAGGTGTTAAAGTTGCCATTTGTACACCCAAATAGGGATGAGCCACCTTACCATCTCTTTCTAATTGTGTGGCGATCGCTTTAGCTTTATCAATAGGAATAGCAAAGCCAATCCCCATAGCATCAGCACGGATGGCGGTATTAATTCCAATCACTTCACCCCGGTCATTCAACAGGGGGCCGCCAGAGTTACCAGGGTTAATTGCAGCATCGGTTTGAATAAATTCTAAACGCTTGTCTGTAATCCCCACTTGAGCGCTAGAACGCTTGAGAGTGCTGACAATACCCAAAGTGACGGTATTATCAAAACCCAAAGGATTACCAACGGCGATCGCCCAGTCTCCCACTTGCACATTATCAGAAGAACCAAGGGCTGCAACTGGTAGACTGCTCCCAGCGTTGATTTTCACCACAGCTAAGTCTGTGACTTCATCAATACCTTGAACCTTGCCATCAAAACTACGACCATCTTTGAGACGAACAGTCACGCGATCGGCTTTATCCACCACATGAGCGTTAGTTAAGATTAAACCATTTTTATCAATGATAAACCCAGAGCCTAGACCACGCATCTGTTCTGGCGGTAACTGTCCTTGAAAACCTTCACCAAAAAACCGCCGGAAAAAGGGGTCTTCCATAAATGGATCAACCCGCCGTGTAATTGTGCGTTCTGTATCAATTCTCACTACTGCTGAACCAACACGATTAACAGCTGCTGTCACAAAACTATTATTACCTATAGCAGCCGTAGCCGGTGACTGTTTTTGAGCCACCATTTCCGGTGTAGATCCAGTTGTACTAGGAATAGACACAGGTTCTGCTTGTGATGGTAATACCCAAACACTGCTAACCGTTAGCACAACTCCTATAAATATTGCCAATACATGAGTACCAAGTTGGCGCATGGAACCGAATAAATTTAAAAATCTCATAATCACAGACCAATTTAGAAGCCTAATTTTTGCCTAATGTTGACAAATCTATTTAAATTTATCTTGACAAATTTGCATAATAATTACTACACACTAACCTCGGCTTTTGGCTGAAGCATAAAGCAGCTACCTGTAATTAAAGTTAATTGACTATTTAACCTAATAGCTATTGTAGAGATTCCCACTTCCGAGGTTCGGATTTTACCAAAGGATTGATGATCAGGACGTTGAATTTTGAATTCCCCCCTGAATTTCCCCCTACTATTGCGAAAAAGCAAGCTACGCGTAGCCTCCAGTAGAGAAGGGGCTGACCATCTCTAGGATACAATCTGAGTATTCCCAGCGCTGTAATCACTCATGAATGGATCAAACCGATTAGATCAAGAATCATTGTCTGTGTCCCGAAAAGCCGAAGAATCTCACAGTCATGATACAAAACACAACCCCACAGACCATAGTCACGGACAGGTCAATTCGGTTCATGCTCACGTCCATAGCGAAGAATCTTTACGGCGAATCGTTAATCGGTTGTCACGCATAGAAGGACACATTCGTGGTATCAAAACGATGGTACAACAAAGTAGCCCTTGTCCAGACGTTTTATTACAAATTGCTGCTGTGCGAGGTGCATTAGATAAAGTAGCAAGAATTGTACTGGACGAACATCTCACAGAGTGTATTGCCAGAGCTTCAAAAGAAGGAAATATAGAAGTAGAAATTGAACAACTCAAAGCGGCTTTAGATAGATTTTTACCTTAATTATATAGATTCCCAACTTCTTCTGATAAATAGAAAATTTGAGTATTTTTTCTTAATTCAAATTGTAAAATATTTGAACTAATCCAGTATCAAAAGTTTTCACATCTTTCAGTTGAAGTTCTGTTTCTAAACTGGGATCATTCAGAATTAATGGAATACCACTGCCTAAAATAATTGGATGTATCGAAAGAATTATTTCATCTATAAAATGATGTTTTAGAAAAACATGAATTAATTGTGCGCCCCCAACTAACCAGATATCACGACCATTTGATATTTTTAGTATTCTAATCAAATCTTCCCAATTATTATTGACAAATTTTGTATTATTATCCGTTTCTCCTTGTTGCGTTTGAGAAAATACCAAAACTTCCTTATCTTTGTATGGGTATTCTCCAAAACTTAAGACTTGCTGATATGTCTTGTTACCCATAATTAACGTATCAACCTGGTTGTAAAACTCGGTGTAACCATAGTCTTGATCAGTAAATAGCCAATCTATCTCTCCTGATGCTCTAGCAATGTATCCATCAAGACTAGAAGCAATGAACAAAATAATTTTTCGCATACTCTATTTGTGATTTTTCAAAACTTGCTTAGTAATAATACAAATTTCTATTATGACTTTACGGAAAAATTATCTAAAATATGACGAAAGAAAACTACCAATTCGATTATTCATTAATTAGTAATCATGATAAAGCCGTGATTCTTTTTCTGCACGGATTTATGGGTGATATAGATGAATTTGATGCAACTATCAAATTGCTAGGAGATGATTTTTCTTATCTAATACTTGATTTACCTGGACATGGAAATACTCAGGTATCTGGTGGAAATGAATTTTACTTAATGGCAAATACTGCTCAAGCCCTAATTAATTTACTAGATGAATTAGAGATTCATAAATGCTTCTTAGTTGGTTATTCAATGGGTGGTAGATTAGCTTTATATCTAACTCTGCATTTTCCCGCCCGTTTTTATCGAGTAGTGCTAGAGTCTGCGTCTCCAGGTTTGGCCACAGAAGTAGAAAGATTAGAAAGAGTTAAACATGATGCTCAAATAGCCAAAAAGTTAGCAAGAAACTCAAATAAATCAGATTTTGCAGCTTTTTTACTCAATTGGTATAGTCAGCCTATTTTTGGGAATATCAAACATCATCCAGAATTTGAGTTCATGTTAGAAAGTAGGCTACACAATCAGCCTGTTGAATTAGTCAAATCATTACAATTCATGGGGGCTGGTAGCCAACCCTGTTTATGGGAAATACTCAAAAATAATCGCATCCCTTTACTTTTACTTGTTGGTGAAAATGACCATAAATTTATAGAAATAAATAGAAAAATAGCTAAGATAGCTCCTCTATCTCAGCTAAAAGTCATTAGTAATGCTGCACATAATATTCATTTTGAAAATACCGAGAAATTTGTGCAGGAACTTAAAGAATTTTTTACGGCTACTTTTATCTAGATTGGATCTTAGGCGTGGGACTGGGAGTAATATTTACTGATGCTGGTTGATTAGCTGTTGTTAATTCTTCTTCTAACATTCTTTGATAAATTCTTGGCAGAGAGCGACTAATAGAATTTGTCTCAATGCCGTAACCTAAACTTGTCCAAGTGGGAGAGAGTCGCCGTAAAACATCATTGATTTGGCCTTGGCGGAGTAGTTGGGAAATATCCACACCCCACACCCGCGAATCATTTAACCAACGATAAACAACCAAATCTTGATACTTTGGTTCAAAACTATAAGCTGACCAAAACATCATTTGCGCTGGTTTGGGATGATAGCGGGGGGCAATTTCAAACCAAGTTGTGTTGATAATTTGATATCGACCAGCCGCAGTGGAACAATTCCCTGTGTTTGGTCCTGTGACAATAGTGACACATATTTCAGGATGTTTGCTCAGATCGGTTACCTGCCTTCCACCATATAACAGGGAGTAAGGACGATTACCATTAGCTTCACTGGCTGAGATAGTTCGCATTAACGCGCGGATGTGAGGATCGCCACCTGTCATCACCAAAGGTGGTAAATTATTGCCAAAGATGGGATCAGAGGGCGATCGCAATTCTCCATATATATACCATTGTAACAAGTACACAAAGCCGAGAAGTGCGGCTAACGGACCAATCAGTTTTTCTACACCTTTGAGTTCAAAACCTTTCAGATTCTCACTCCTTGCAAATTCGCTCTCTTAGCTAACAACAACAATAGACGCACCTATTCCGGTAAAGTTCACCAGTCAATAGTAGTCTAGCAAAGCAAAAATAACTGGTGGAGGTGAGGAGTGCTGACAAGTGTAGGTTTTATGGAGAGCAAGACTGCTGCCAAGTCTGCTTTTTTTCGACGGCTTGCGGTTGACCTGATGGGACAGTACGCTCATCCATAAAGTAAATATCAAAGTTTTTCAGAATTTGCCCATCAGTATGTTGATTGTTCCAAGTACGGCACAGATATTGACCATAGAATGGATAAAGCTTTTTACCGATCGCCCGATTCAGATTGATAAAATAAGTACGCCACTGCATATTTCGATAAATAGCACTCCGTAAAGCCAAGTCTGGTTTATCCCAATTTACTGGAGTTCCCCCACGGAAAATATCAACTTCGGTTCCATCTTGCAAACGACCAGAAATTACGTGCCAGCCATCATCTCTTGGTGGCGCAGGTGCAAAGATACTCCAAGATTGGTCTAGACGTGTAGCCCGTCCGATAAATTCTGTACTTTGCCAGGTCTTGCGTCTGAAGGCTTCAGGGGAGTAACTACTAATATTCCAAACAAAAGTATACAGTAACAATAAGAGCGCCAGAATATTCAGCAAGCGCGATGAGCGTATTTGAATTGGATTGAATTTAAAGGGTTTGGTGAAATTACCAGCAACTTTACGGTTAGAAGCCACTATTTCATAAAATTTTGTCCCGACTGTCATGACTGGCTTCCATTTGAGTAGAGGAACCAGAAAGAAAAATACAGGAGAAAGACTGACTATGTAAGCAATTCCCTCAAATTTGAAATGTCGGTTTCCCTGCCAATCTTCCACTACCCAGGAATTGTAGGTTTGCATATCGGTATGGATGTCTGGGTATTCTTGCGCCATGAGTAATGGCGTTCCTGGCAAAATCAACAACGTCCTTAACAGATGCACCACTTTTTTACAAAAACCACAATCGGCATCGAAGTAAATCGTCAAACCTTGTCTTTCTGGTGTTTGTAGGCGCTTGTGCAGTCCATTCCAAAAGGAACTAGGGAGGAAGGCTAACCAACTGAAGATGCTCAAAAATGGGAAAATGCCCAAGTTCAAAGTTAAGCCAAATCCCGCGTGCAGCAAAATGAAGGTAATCACTGCACACATCCGAAAGAAACTGTTACGGAAGGGAATGAACAGCACCAAAGGCCCCACCCATTCCAGCACTAAAGTAACGTAGGTAAAAAGGGTGAGAAGCGGCGGAAAATTTAATAGGAAATGACCAAGAGGTGTAGTGTACTGATCAAAACTGAGAGAATAGTAAACAGCACTGCCATCAACCCAGACTGGGCTTTTGGTTTTGAAGGCGGCAGAGAAGATATAGATAAAGCACTGCTGACATATCAAGGCAAAAGTAGCGCCAGAAGCCACCCTTTCCGGTAACTTGCGAGTAGCAGTATTAAGGGAGCTTTCGATGGAATAGCTGGCACCCAGAGGCAGAAACATTGCCCAAAACATCAGCGCCCGTAACACGTCATCGGCAGCAAAGATTAGTGCTGGATTCCGGTTATGCAGTGAGATGAGCAAGACCCAAGAGGCAATAGTAGCTATACGGGTGCGATATCCTACTAGCATGAGGAGCGCCATAATTGCCGCGATTCCAAACAACAGCACTTGGAAAATGGGTTCGCCACTGATGGCATGGAGTGACCAATGCCAAGGTTTGCTGATGTCTGCCAATAAGGCGCGGGGCATCACCCCAGCATCGGTGTAGTGAGCAATGTAATCACCAAAACGAATCCCCAAATCTGTCAACAGCACCAACGATATGCCGATGCGGAAAGCAGCCAGCGATCGCAAATCTAACCCAAATACATCATCTAGCTGTTTTGTCAATATTTTGTTAACCATAAAAGTTTAAAAGTAGGTATTGGGTACTGGTTATTGGGGACTGAGATATAAATTTTACCTGCCCCTACTTCCGGCTTAATTACGAATAATATTGAGGGTTTTAAGTTGCTCTACTAACTCGGTGGTGCGGGTGCGACGACCTGGGGGATTGAGGTGATAATGTGTGTCGGCAAACAAACTAGAGTCGGTTTTGACATTCAAGGTTTGTTTGTCGTACAGTACAGGAGCAATTTCACCTAATTTCTCAGCAGTTTTACTTATATTGTCGAGGGTTTCGGTATCAGTACTACCATAAATCCACGAAAGACCAAGAACTAAGGTTGCGCCCTTAGCCTCGACTTCCTTTTTAAACTGTCGAATACGTCGTAAAGAGTGGGGAGAAACTGGGTCTTTAATTTTGAGTTCCCACCAAGCCGTCTTGAGGCGTTGTTTCATGACTGTGGGGTCTCCATTCGCCGTGATGGGATCGGAGTAGTACCCAGTGAAGCGGCCTTTTTCTACTAAATCTACTGAGGACTTAGTGACTGCTTTTAAGGTGGGAATACCTAGCAACATGATGTCTTGGGCTAATTGTTTGGTGGGGACACCTCCTAGTCCTGGTTTACCAATAGCCATACCAAACTGACCGGAGCGATCGCCGAATCCATCTTTGCTGAGTAAAATTAAATACTCTGGAATTAGTAGGACAATATCGCCTTGTTTGATGGTGTCGGTAACACTGGGGAGGATGACATTTAAGCCGACTGGGCCATCTGTGGCCATGTTGATAGTGGGGATGCCTAATTGCTGCTGCATCAATCCGGCATCTACGGTGTAGTGCGCCCCAGAACCACCGACAATGAGAATACGTTGGGGGGCTTGAACTTCACTGGCGATCGCTCTTTTCTGCTCATACATCATCCTTAGCCAACTGAGTTCACCTCCGTAGCGGGCATTATATAAGTAACCAACACCCCAGGCTAAAGCGGCGATCGCCAACCAACTGTTAAGCTGTAAAAATTTTTTCATAGCCGAATTGAGATAAATATGGTTCCTTAGAACTCAAAGTAGATAAAGGGAGATGGTGTATTTGCAGCTAGTAAGACGGTTAACGCTAACAACACCCGCGACACCCAAGGAGAGAGCAACAAGTCATATTCACATTCCCGTTGTTGCCAGACTCCAATGTGTTCCATTAGTAATAAGGTGATGGCTAATGCTAGGGTAAAACCTAGTGCGATCGCTTCGTTACCACTGAAGAAGCTCATAGCTGCGCCTAAGTTGGATAGGGAATATGCCCAGGGATTTACGATTGTTTGCAACTTCTCTAATAGACGTGGCGTATTGGTTTCCATAAAAAACAGACATCCCAAGATGACTGAACCAAAGGTCAACGCCCAGGAAATAAACTGAGGCATGAGGAACCGTTGCTGCCCAACAAGTTTGTAAAAAGGTCGCCCAGCGTAACGGATAATTAATAACAGTAGTCCGTGATAAGCTCCCCAGAAGATGAAATTCCAGGCTGCTCCGTGCCAGAATCCCGAAAGAGTGAAAGTCAAAAATAAATAGAATGGAGCCCACTTTTTGTTCTTACCCATAAGAGGTAAAAAAACATAATCCCGAAACCAAGTGCTGAGGGTGACGTGCCACCTGCGCCAAAATTCGTTAATACTTTGGGATGTGTAAGGAGCCAAAAAGTTAATAGTTAAGTTGATGCCTAAAAATTTTGCTAAACCCAGAGCAATAAAGCTATATCCGCCAAAGTCAAAGTAAATTTGTAATGTAAATAAGAAGGCAAAGAACCAAACCAGCCAAGGGTTTTGGGCTTGGTCTAATTTGATATACGGTGAAATATTATCCGCTAGGACAAACTTCATAAATAGTCCTAAAGATAACCAACGAAAACCCGATTCAAAGTTTTCATAAGTAAATTTAAAACGGAATGACTCAATTTGGGGAAACAAATCACCCCGGCGTTCGATGGGGCCTGCCACCACCTGAGGGAAAAAGGAAACGAAATTGACGTAATCTAACGCACCAATGGCTTGTTTTTTGCGGCTGTTATAGGAGTCAACCACAAAAGCCACCATCTGGAAGGTGTAAAAAGATAATCCGGGAGGGATGGAACCCATACCGGGAATAGTTTTTCCCTGCCAACTTGCGGCTAATCCTGGGACTAACAACCCTAAGACATCTTCAACAAAGAAGTTTAGGTATTTGAAGTAGGCAAGAATAGCAATATCTATAATGATGACAGTAGTAGCGATCGCTTTCGCTTTCCATCCTTGTTGACGCAACATCAACCACACCATGACGTAGTTGAAGATGATTTCACAGACGAAGATGGCAAAACTAGAACGAGAAGCGTTGACAAATAATAGAGAAGAAATTGCTGCCAAGCCGACTGCATCAAAGATCCCTCTCCACAAGTTCAGTAATTTGGCAACATAACGGACTGTAAAGTAAGGGATGCTAAAAAGTAGCAGCACCCACCAGAAAGAAAATTCTGAGAAATTCAATTAACACCCCCCATGAATAATTGATAATTAATAATTCGTAATTCGTCGTTGAGATGGGAATTACGAATTACGTAGGTGTTAGCCTTCTAGGGTATTACGAATTAATTAACTGCCACTAATTTTGTTCCACAGACCACCCCAGGCTTTTTCTTTGGGGGCTTCTTGAGGTTTGGTAGTGGGTTCAGCCTTTGCTGTCTCCGCAGGTGTTACACCTGCTTCGTTCACCAAATATTGAGATGCTTTTTCAATGGTGGGGTAGTCCCAGAGTAAGGTAGGGGGTAGTTCTGCATCGAGCCAGTCTTCCAATTCACCCACAATAGTGACTGAATCGATAGAATCTAGACCGTAGCGAGTCAAGGGTTCAGTAACTTTGATGGTTTGAGCATTGATGTTCAATTGTGTGGCAATCTGGTTAACTAACCACCCTTGGATAGTATCAACAGCGTTATTAGTACTAGGCTTGGAGTTGGAGTCTTTGAGTTGCATCAGTTTTAGTCTCTTGTAGTTGAGGGTTTGCTAATTGGAAAGGAACGATGGAAAACATCCGATTGTCGGTGTACAACCGGACTAACTCTTGGGCAACTGCTGTGTCGTCAATCCGCGCTGGCAAGGCTTTAGCAGGACGGAAAGTCAGCATCAACTTACGGAGGCTAAGTGCTAACCACTCGCCCTTACTAAAGAAGTCTCCCAAGTGATGGCGGTTATAAAGCCACATCTGCACACAACTAGCTGCTGTATGCAAGACGCAATATTGTTTGGCGATGTCGAAGACTTCTGGCGCTTGCTCATGCCCAAACTGGAAGGTAGACTCTGTAATCTGATGATCAAGAGTATTTAACTCCTCCTGCACCATCTCGGTCAGTTGGATAATTTGCTGCAATATCTCGGAATTGAGGCTGGAGTCTTTCTTTAAATCAATTAAAGATGTCAGCGCTAAACCTAGTCCTTGCAGAACATCGTCACCGCCTCGGTTGACTAGTTCCAACTTCTTCCCATCAAACGCGGGTAAGGATTGGGTTAAGTCAAAGGTGGTTGCTAGACGTGCTTGTAAGGTTTCTGGGTTGCGTCCAGCATTTCTGGCGCGGGACTTGGCGAGTTGACGTAATTGCAGCAACAAAGCATGGAGGTTAACTACAGTACTGCCATCAAACATACTGATGATGGCGTTATCCCGCAGTACTTTTTGGAAAATGCCATAGTCGTGTTCTTCACGCATATAAAAGCGTGAACCCAAAACGACGGAGACATTCTGCACGACTGTTTCTAGGGTGGTGGTGACGAAGTATTTCACCACAGCTGACCAGACGCTGATTTGCTCTGGCATGGTGTTAAACCCACGAGTAACGCCGATGGTGGCACAGTCGCAAATCAGGATATCCAGATACGCATCTGTTAAAGTGCGTTTGGGTTGGGGCATATCATAAACTGTTTTGCCGTATAACTGCCTTCCCAAGGCAAACTTGAGAGTAGTTCGTAGGGCAGTATCAGCAGCCCCTTGGGAAAAAGCGGCACACAAGGCGCGGGTGATTTGGAAGCCTTTGAGTGCTAGTTCTAGTCCTGCCCCTTCTGCCCCCAATCGCATAGATTCGGGGATGAAGCAGTCCTCAAATTTGATCCCACTCATATCCGAACCGCGCACGCCGTGAGTGAAAATTTTCGGTAGGTGGCTATAGTTGGCGGGGTCGATTTTACTCTTTTCTACCATGAATAGGGACAGGCTACGCGCTCCGCCAGCTTCGTCGGTTTTGGCTAGGACGAAGGTGACACCGGAAATGGTGGCACGGTTAATCGGCCATTTTTCGCCGTTGAGGATGTAGCCACCAGGAACTTTTGTTGCCCTGACATCACCGGCGAGTAAATCACTACCGTGGGCTTTCTCTGAATAAGCCAGACACATAGCCCCGTTAGCATCTTTCATGAAGCTGGCTAGGGTGCGCTTCTGCTCGTCTGTGCCTGCCATCCATGTGAGGTATGACCAGAACATAGTAGTGAAGGCGATCGCTGCGGTTTGGTCACGGCGAGAAAGCACGCGCACAAAGGCGATAAACTCTTCAAAGGAGGTAAATTCCCCACCGCATTCTGTAGGAATGTAGTAATGCTGGAGTTTCCAGTTGTAGAGCCAATTAATAATCTCATGGGGAAACTCTTCTTGTTCGTCCAGGTCGATGACCTGTTTGAACGACATCATATTATCTGGGTTACTAGGGTCGCCCAAATCTTTCTCTAATGCTTCTGCGATCCAATATTGCTTGAGTGGCTGCATAATTTTCTCCTTAGTGAGTAACTTGCACCTTTTCCAGCAAAGAATTTACTTCCCCTTGTAGTCGCCGATAGTTGGCTGTATATTTGGGGTTTTCGCTCCAATCGGCTAAAACTTCCAACTCACCAGCCAGGAAACTGGCTTTGCAAGCACGTCGTTGAATTTTGCCACTGGAAGTTTTGAGAACATTTCCTGGCTTGACAAGAACGACAGCATAAGCTTGTAGTTCATGAATTTCGGCGATCGCTTGCCGAATATTGGTCAATACCTCATCTGCGTTAAACTCTTCTTCTGGTTTGCGTTTCACTTCCTGAACAACTACCAGTTGTTCTACACCATCCACATCTATAGAGAAGGCTGCACCGTAGTCTGGGCGCAGTGCTGGGTGAATTTCCTGTACAGTCCATTCCAAGTCTTGGGGATAGTGGTTAGTCCCCCGGATAATAATCAAGTCTTTGATGCGTCCGGTGATGAACAACTCACCACCCTTGATGAAGCCCAAGTCACCTGTGCGGAGGAAAGAGACTTCGTTATTACCCACAATCTTGGCGCGGAAGGTGCTTTCACTTTCTTGGGGGCGTTGCCAATAACCACCAGCCACACTGGGGTCTGCTACCCATACTTCACCGACTTCATCCGCAGCACAACGAGTCAAAGTATCTGGATTGACGATCGCTACTTGTGTGTCACAAACTAGACGACCACATCCAGGGATAGCCCGGACTCCTTCACCCCAGCTAGAGGCTTCGACAATTTTGTTCTGCTCAATTTGTGCTTTTTCTACCAAGCAGAGGACTGGTGGTGTATTTCTGGGGCTGGTAGAAACCAACAGGGTATTTTCCGCTAATCCATAGGCTGGTGCGAAAGTTTCCCACTTGAAACCACAGGGGGAAAATTTCTCGAAAAACTCTTCCAATACTTTGGGGTTAATTGGTTCGGCGGCGTTCCCGGCTGCTACCCAACTGCTGAGATCCAGGGTAGCTCTTTGCTGTTCGGTGACGCGGCGAATGCACTGTTCATAGGCAAAGTTAGGAGCTTGACTATGAGTACCGCGATAACGAGAAATGGCTTGTAACCAACGTACTGGTTGTTTGATGAATGACATTGGAGACATGACATAGCAAGGATGACCGTTGTAAATTGGTACGGTCAACCCTTCTACTAGTCCGTAATCGTGGAAATATGGCATCCAGGTAATCGAAACACTCTCAGCATCATAACCACAGGCTTTTTGTAGGTAGGCGCAGTGGTGCATGATGTTGTGGTGGCTAATCATCACACCTTTTGGTGTGGAGGTCGAGCCGGAAGTATATTGCAAATATGCCAGGGTATCTGGATTAATTTCCGGGTCTTGCCATTGGTCTGCTAGTTCTAGATCAATATCTTCACTGGCAAACCAAGTCATCTCCTCAAATTCAGGAAAGTCTAACTGGGCTGCTTGTAGAACACCCAAAAGGTGCTGGTTAGTGAAGACAAATTTAGCATTCGCATCCTTGACTATTGCCCGCAAACGTGGTAGAGCGCGTTTCAATCTACCAGCATCGGGGGGTGGTGCAGGAATGGCGATGACTCCACCGTAAAGACTACCTAGAAATGCTGCCATCACATCTAATCCCTGGGGGTATAGCAGCAAAACACGCTCGCCTTTAGCATTATGTTTCTGCAACAATGCACCAATAGCACGGGCTAGACGATCCAATTCTGCGTATGATAACTTGGGGCCTTCTGTTTTCCCGTCAATGAGGAACATATAGGCGAGCTTGTCCGGCTCATGATTAGCACGAGCGCGTAGCAGTTCAACCAGGGTAGAGAAATGTGTCATTGGCAACTTCTTGGGTAGTTAGGCAGTGAGTCATTTGGCGATTCCGGAGTGTTTTCGGAAACTATGGCATCACATATCTTACTTTTTGCAGATGCGCTGATTTCAGATATAAGCTTGCCAGGGATTTTTGTTACCTATTGATTCAGTAATATTGACACAATCAATCTACTTACTGGAAGATGTTATCGGTGTTTTCACTAAAAAAATAAATTTACACTATAACTGCATCTACTAAGTTAAGTAACTTGAGACTCAGGAAAGTATTGATTTCATCAGGATTTACCGTCTCTCTCATGATGTAGCGAAGAGGAGAGATTATAAATTTTTCATAAAAAACTTTAATTTTGGAAAATTGGTATTACTTCCCATATTTGTAGGGCAGGTGATACCATTTCACTAAAATTCTGATACAGATCCAAACCCAGAAATCTTTGCAAAATCTAGATTTCTTAATTTTGAATTTTGAATTGGTATGAGATGCCTACCCCACAAGAATCGTCTCTTGATTCAGCAATGCCCAAAATTCCCCACTAAACCTTTATACTACTGATGATGTTACTGGGGTATCGGTAGTAGCAGGAATGATTCCTTGTACCGTCAGCACTGAACAGGGAGCGTGATGTAAGACATAATTGCTCACACTACCTAGTAACAATTCACTCAAGCCATGTAAACCCCGACGACCCAAAATAATTAAGTCAGCGTTCCAACTACGGGCGATTTCACAAATCAGCCGACTAGGATCGCCAAGTTCTTGGGTAAAGTCAGATGTCACACCTTTGGCGATCGCTTGATTATTCAGCAAAGTCAAGAAGTTAATGCCCTCTTGTTTTAAAGTCTCCCACCGGCCCATATAGTAGTCTGCATTACGAGTTTGGGAAGTTCCATAAAAACTCTGCGTTTCCATAGCAGCAGCATTGAGATAATCGTCATCAAATGGTGAGATAACGTGTAACAGCAACAATTCAGCGTTGGTTGCTGTGGCTAAAGATAAAGCTTTCTCAAATACTTGCTGACCCATTTCATTGTGATTAAGTGCAACCAAAATTTTGTTAAACATAGTTATTAGTCCTTAGTGATTAGTCAAAAGCCCATAGTCAAAAATTAACGTGAGTCTCCAACGGAGGCGCACGTAAAGTTATTGCCTTCTGTCCTCTTCTGCGGCGGCGATTTCTAATAGTGTTTTGAGGACTGAGTCTGGGTTGAGACTGATGGAATCAATTCCTTGTTCAACTAGGAAGCGGGCAAATTCTGGGTAATCGCTTGGTGCTTGACCGCAGATACCAATTTTTCGTCCGTGTTTTTTGACACTAGCGATCGCTTTGGCAATCATCCGCTTTACTGCTGGGTCACGTTCATCAAATAAATGGGCGACTAATTCTGAATCCCTGTCTAAACCCAATGTTAACTGTGTCAGGTCGTTGGAACCAATGGAGAAACCATCAAAGACTTGACTAAATTCGTCTGCTAGTTCCACATTGCTGGGTAACTCACACATGACGTAAACTTGTAAACCATTTTCTCCTTGCACCAACCCATTATTTGCCATCTCTGCCAATACCCGCCTTCCTTCATTGGGAGTACGGCAGAACGGAACCATTAATATGACGTTGGTTAAACCCATTTCATCCCGTACTCGCTTCATCGCCTGACACTCTAAGGCAAAACCTTCGCGGTAGCGGGGGTCATAATAGCGAGAAGCGCCGCGCCAGCCAATCATCGGGTTTTCTTCCTGGGGTTCAAATTGTTTACCACCTAAGAGATTGGCGTATTCGTTACTCTTGAAGTCAGAGAGGCGGACAATTACTGGTTTGGGATAAAAAGCAGATGCGATCGTGGCAATCCCTTGGGCTAGTTTATCGACAAAGAATTGGGCTTTGTCTGCATATTGGGCTGTTAACTCAGCAATTTTATATTTCGCTAGTTCGTCTTCTAACTCATCAAAGTGAATCAATGCTAAGGGGTGTGCTTTGATGTGGTTGTTAATAATAAATTCCAGGCGTGCCAATCCCACCCCATCATTAGGAATACTAGCTAAACCAAAAGCTTCTTCAGGATTGCCCAAATTCATCATAATTTGGGTATGTGTGCGGGGTAGTTTTTCTAAAGGAATTTCTTGGACTTCGTAAGGTAATAAACCAGAGTAGACTTTACCAGTTTCACCACCGGCACAACTGACAGTAATCTCTTGTCCAGTTTTTAAAATAGTAGTCGCATTACCACAACCCACAATTGCAGGGATTCCTAACTCTCTAGCAATAATCGCTGCATGACAAGTCCTACCGCCAGAGTTAGTCACAATGGCACTAGCACGTTTCATAATTGGTTCCCAATCGGGGTCAGTGCGGTTAGTGACTAACACTTCTCCTGCTTGAAACTGGTTAATCTGATGCACATCCAAAATTACTCTGGCTTTACCTTGTCCAATCATTTCACCAACACTGCGACCAATCACCACAGGAACAAGGGATGGGGAATTTTTTTCCCCAGTGTCTGACAACCGATAATTACGCAATACATTTTTTGTCTTTTGTGATTGCACTGTTTCTGGTCGCGCTTGGACAATGAACAATTCATTAGTTAAACCGTCTTTAGCCCATTCAATATCCATTGGTGTGTAGACACCACGTATTTGAGAATAGTGTTCTTCGATGATGCAAGCCCAATGTGCTAGTTGTAAAATTTCTTCATCGTTGAGGGCAAAAACGTTGCGTTCTGATGGTGCAACAGAGATATTTTTCGTCAATTTTGAGCCACCCAGGTCGTAAACCATCTTCAGTTCTTTAGTACCGAGGCGCTTTTCAATGATAGAACGGTATCCCTGTTTGAGTGTTGGTTTAAAGACTAAATATTCATCCGGGTTAACTGCACCTTGGACGACGTTCTCACCCAAGCCATAGGCGGCGGTAATTAAGGCAGCATCTTTAAAACCTGTTTCTGTATCAATAGAGAACATGACACCAGAAGTAGCTAAATCAGCCCGCACCATTTTTTGTACACCCACCGATAGGGCAATACTTAGGTGGTCAAAGCCCTTGATTTGCCGATAAGAGATGGCACGGTCAGTAAAAATTGAAGCAAAACATTTGTGGCAAGATTCCAGAACAGCTTGCAAACCGTGGACATTCAGATAAGTTTCTTGTTGACCGGCAAAGCTGGCATCGGGTAAATCTTCAGCCGTGGCGCTAGAACGAACGGCAACATCGGTATCATCACCATACTCTAGGCAGAGGTTTTCGTAAGCTTGGGCGATCGCTGTTTGTAATTCTGTCGGAAAGGGCGTTTGCAGCATTAATAACCTGGCTTGTTTACCACGCTGCCGCAGGTTCTGCATATCCTCTACGTCTAAATCTGCAAAAATGTCTCTTAATTTTGCCTCTAGTCCTGCGGAAGCAAGGAAATATCTATAAGCATGAGCAGTTGTTGCAAAACCCATCGGAACTTTTATACTTTTGCGTCGCAACTGCTGAATCATTTCACCTAAAGAAGCATTTTTTCCTCCTACTAAGGATATATCTGCAATTCCTACTTGGTTCAATGGTAAAACCAGGGCTTGTTCTTGGGAGACTGAATAAGATGTTTGTGAATTTATAAAAATTTCTACCATGATTGATTTTCCTATAATTCAAAGAGGTACTGCCTGTATTCCAGTCATCTGCTTTTAGGTCTCACACTTATGTTTATAGGAAGTTATGTTGAGGAACTTGTGAGGATTTATTTCTCAACTAGAGGATAGAATGTCTGTCCTCGTTAACTTTCATTACTTCAAGTTTGATGTACAAATTTTACAGAATATTTTTAATTGTATTTTTCCTCACAAATTCCTCATATTAAATAACTATTCTCAAGATAGATACAAAATTTTTTCATATCAACACGGTTGTCAATTAACCGTAATGATGAATAGCGATCATATTTTTAAAAAAGGATTTGATATATGACTAGCTGTCCTTGCTGTTCTAGGGTACTTTTGCCACATATACGTGGTGATTCGCAGATTCACTGGTTCTGTCGCCACTGTTGGCAAGATATGCCAGTGTTTTCATTGACCAATTCGGTTTCTTTCACTGAAATCATTACCGAGAGATTGTCTCGTAGCTTTCAGAACAAAGAACAGGTGAATACTGCTGACTACATAAGTCAACGTCAAACTATCAATGAATGGGTAGAGCTACAAGACATTACAGCTTAAGGCGATGTCTACGGACAAGCTACACCTATGCGGTTAATTGTGATTCAGTGTATACGTTCCCACTAAAGAGTAGCTCATCGCATCAGATAGTAAATTTTTCTACTTGCTTGTATCTATTATTTCAAACCCTCGACTAATTCGAGGGCTTTTCATTTTATTTTAAATTCTGAATTGAGTATTGATCAGAGAGGCTGTTAATAGGAATCAACTTTTAGGGAAGACTTTAATCTTCGTCCCACTCTTCTTGGCTTAACAAGTCAATAATTCTATCTCTGAGCAAAAATTCGTTTTTTTCCAACTCTAGTTCAAAAAATGGCCAGTCGCGATCTGGAATATATTTACACAGAGCGTAAATTGGTTGTTGACGATTAACCAGTCCCCTAGAGATGAGGAGACGTGTTTCATCCTTGATAACCTCAATGTCATATTTGACAGCAGTATCCATAGCGCTTTCCTTTGCTTTTGATCAAGGAATTGAGAGTTAAAGTAATAAATACCTTGACTCCAATTTAAATTTATCAAAAAAATGTGAGGAAATCTTAAATATTACCGACAGAAAAATATATTTAGTCTATTTATTTTTCTTCCTTAAGGTAGAACCAATATAAAAAAAAGTATGCTATCTTCCCTAAGGAATGTTATTTTAGATTATTTTGATTAATTATAAGATAAGTATTAGTTAATAATGGTAATTGATTTTTTATTTAAACAACTTACTAAACTCTGCTTTTGTGAGAATCTCTAAAATATCTATCTTCTCACCACAGGCATAATTACAACTGTAAATGAGAAGAGTCGTGACTATAAACTTATTTAATCATCAACTAACTTTCTTGCTCCAAAATATACTTAGCCTGTAAAAGTTGCTGCTGATGTTCTTCGCTCACTGTGGGATATTTTAGATTTAATTCTTGTAACTTTGTGCAGATAATATCAGCCACTACCAGACGGGTAAACCATTTGCGATCGGCAGGGACAATATACCAAGGGGCTATAGCAGTACTCGTATGCTGAAACACTTCTTCATAAGCTGCCATATAATCATCCCAGAAAGCTCTTTCTCTCACATCATTCACAGAAAATTTCCAATTCTTTTCTGGATATTTAATACGTTCCAAAAAACGCTTTTTCTGCTCAGACTTAGAAACGTTTAGAAAGAATTTAAGAATAATAACCCCATTATTCACTAAATATTTTTCAAAATTATTGATTTCCTCAAAACGCTGCTTCCAGATATGATTCCCCTGATGATTATGAGGAAGCTGTTGCTTTTTGAGAATTTCTGGATGTACCCTGACTATTAGCACTTCTTCATAATATGAACGGTTGAATATGCCAATACGCCCTCGTTCTGGTAGAGCTTTTGTGGAGCGCCAAAGATAATCATGGTCTAATTCTTCATCACTAGGTGCTTTAAAACTAAATACCTGAAATCCTTGGGGATTCACACCAGACATTACGTGTTTTATCGTGCTATCTTTGCCAGCAGCATCCATTGCTTGAAAGATAATCAACAAGGTGTAAGTGTTTTGAGCATAGAGGATATCTTGATACTTGGCTAATTGTTGAATATTGGTTTGTAATTTTTGAGCTGCATCGGCTTTTTCGTGATAACCGTCATGATAAGCGGGGTCATAATTTTTTCGCAGAGAAATTTTTGACCCTGGGGTAAAAATAAAAGCATCCTGATTCATCTAAATCAAGTTACCAATCTATATTATCTTTGTTATGTAATAACAAATACAGCAGTTATCCTAAGACTATTCTTATTTCTTAACTTTTTGTGCTTGATGTTGAGGACGCATTGCTTCTCGACCCAAGAGAAACATTCCGGCTACACCTAAGCTGACACACCAGATGTATTGATACCAGTATTGCTGAATCTGCTCAACCGTATTTAGTTCTGGATGTAAGGTGTTCAAGTAAAGTACTAGCACCAGTACCATCAGCGCACCGAAGCCTACAAAACTTAAACCCATAAAAATCCTTGCAGGTTGCAATTCGACATCACTAATTTGCTCTAGGTCAACTTGGGCGAGACTCGTTAAGGATTCATCCGCAATTGTCGATGCTATTTGTAAGCTATTACCTAGTTTTGGAGGTAATAGTGGAGTTAGTTTGGCGACAGTAGGACGACGTAATAAAGCCTCAGTATTTCGCAAAATTTCCAATGGCTTACGACTTGTAGCCAATCGGGGAAATTCTACATTATTTGTAGCAGTCGGGGCGGTGGTTTTGCTTTCAAAATCCATAGCACGCCAGAGAAGTAACAGGATTATGAATAGCCTAGCGAATTAATTAGGAGTAATGCAAATTTTTATTAGTTTCTTTTGAGCTAGTGCTGAGTCTTATCAGCTTTTCTGGAATATTGCTGATTTATTTGGTAGTCAATGTTGCAAATTTTAGCGATCGCCTCTTATTCTCAAGGTTAGCGCTAAGATGGCTATGTATTTTTCCAGGGTATAAATATGGCGCAGTTTTTTTACGTAAATCCAGCTACAGGTAATGATGCAAATCCTGGTAGCCAAGCATCTCCATTCAAAACAATTACCAAAGCCCTCAAGGTTGCTTCATCCGATACCGTAATTCAACTAGCAGATGGTAGTTATAATGCTACTAGTGGTGAAGTTTTTCCCCTGACTATTCCATTTGCTGTCAAGGTAGTAGGTAATGAAGCCAACAAAGGTAGCAATATTTTTATAGAAGGTAGTGGAAACTACCTTAGCCGTACTTTTGCTGGTCAAAATGTCACATTTGTACTTCTGAATAATTCCGAACTCCGGGGTGTGACTGTCACCAATCCTGCTAGTCGTGGTAGTGGTGCTTGGATAGAATCAACTACTCCGACAGTTGCCAATTCTACCTTCATCAACTGTAAACGTGAGGGAGTATTTGCTACAGGTGATGCAAATCCTGTGATTATTGGTAATGTGTTTACAGAGAATGCCGCAAATGGAATTGCGATCGCTAAAAATTCCCAAGGAAAAATTCAAGGTAATACCTGCTTCAAAACTGGCTTCGGTATCGCCATCAGTGATACTGCATCACCCACACTTATAGATAACAAGATTTACGAAAACCGTTCTGGTATCGTTGTCTCTGGTACTTCTCGTCCTATATTACGTAATAATCTCATTGAAAATAATACTGATGATGGTTTGACGGTAATTGGTAATGCTTCACCAGATATAGGTAATACCAATAACCCTGGCGGTAATATTTTCCGCAACAACGCCAAGTTTGATTTACAGAATGCTAGTTCTAATAAGTTGATTTCTACAGGTAATCAGATAGATGCAACTAAGGTTGCAGGAAACGTAGAGTTGATAATTAGTCAGCTACCAACACCAACACCAACGCCAACACCAACCCCGACACCGACACCAACCCCGACACCGACACCAACACCAATCCCAACACCAACCCCAACACCAGTACCAACACCAGTACCAACACCAACACCAGTACCAACACCAACACCAGTACCAACACCAACACCAGTACCAACACCAACACCAGTACCAACCCCAACACCAATACCAATCCCAATCCCAACACCAACCCCAACGCCAACACCCAATCCTATAGACTTAAAAGATATTGGTAATCATTGGGCAGCACCATTTATTCGGGAGTTAGTAAAACAAGGTATAGTTAGCGGTTTTCCTGATGGGACATTTAAACCAGATGCGACAATGACAAGGGCGCAGTACGCAGCTTTATTAGTAAAAGCTTTCAACCCATCACCAAATCGATCTGTAATCAGATTTAAAGATGTAGCAGACAACTTTTGGGCATTCAAAGTCATTCAACAGGCTTATCAAGGTCTATTTCTTGCAGGTTTTCCCGATAATACCTTCCGTCCCAACGACAATATTCAAAGAGTACAAGTGATAGTTTCATTGGTTAATGGACTAGGACTAGGGTCATCTGCTGATGTGACAAAAGCCCTTAAAGCCTTTGAAGACCAAGCAAAAATTCCCGATTATGGTAAGAATCAGGTAGCCAAAGCTATAGAAAAAGGAATCATTGTTAATTATCCCAACATAAAACAACTCAACCCTACCTGCGATGCTACACGCGCTGAGGTAGTAGCGATAGTTTATCAAGCATTGGTAGATGCCGGACGTGTAGCGGCGATAAACTCGCCTTATATCGTAACTGCCTAATTTGTCAGAGTATTCACCGAATGAAAACAATAGCTAGGGATTAAGGTCTGGTAGATAAATCAATTTATCTTGAATTTTGAATTGATTTATCTCACCTCGAACCCCTAGCCTTTTACTTCTTATCTAACAAACTGGGGCATAATTTCAGCCGCAGTGAATATGCCGTAAATACCTCGTTGATATAACTGTTTACCAGCTTTGAGATAGCCAAAAGCAGGGCCGCAGACATTGGCTGCCATGCTGGTTTCATCGCCTAATGTAAAGGTATGGGTAGATGTCTTACCTTCAAAGGTACGTCCTGTGACCTTAACATTGGTACTGAGGGGTTTTTTAGGATTACGGGTATCAACTACACCACCAACAGTCACGCGATCGCGTCCGACTATCCCCGCTAACTCTAGCATGACATCATCGGCGTGTTCCATATTGGTCAAAGTAAGCACACCGTTAGTTTTATCTAATAATGCTTCTACTTCTGCATCAGTCATGGCGCGTGCCGCTTCCACGGTATAACCTGGCATATGTCCAATATCTTCCCGCACTGTAGCACGATAAGCTTCCCAGTTGGCAATACCTACACCAAAGGTAATTTCTACTTGATGAATTTCGGCGTAGCTTTGAGCTGCTAAGGCTGCGGCGGCTGTTAACAGTCCGGGGGTTGCACCACAGCCTGTCATGTAAGTGATACCAGCTGCTTGCAGTTCGTCTTTCATGGCAATTAGCTGTTCTACTGCGCTGGTACGTTTAATTGCATCTACCAGCACACCACGCCAACCAGATTTAATAAACTGTCTAGCTACGGAAGGGATAAAATCGTTAGGTAAGTTGGGTAAAGCTAGAAAATACCCATCTACAGATGGAGCGCTATCAATTAAGTCTTGAATACTATTGTTGGTTAAATTGCCGATTGGCTCTAAATAACCCACCGAACCTTGAGACTGGTAGGTAGCAATGCAGTCTTTAAAATCCAACCCTTCAGCCGCATAAGCGTAGCCTTTTTGATCGGCGATCGCTACCAGACTCATTTCTCCTTTACCCGCCAGTACCTTGGCTGCTGCTTGTCCGAGTCCACCGAAACCCAATACTCCCACACGTATAGCTGGCGCAATATTTGCTGTACTCATAGTCAATTACTTAAGTTAAATCACAAGCCTTGAGTCTGAACCATCTTGGTGTAGCTCATCGCTCAAAGCTATAAAGGTTAATTATGCTTCATTATCCTAGTTTGTTCCTCAAGCAGATCAGTTTTTTCACCAGAAATTCTTGCTGAGTGATTTAGGCTTGAGCAAATTTTCACGCGAAATGGATATAAACCACTTTGAAACCCTATTCAGATTCTGAGCCAGAGCGAGTTAATCTAGATTATGCACTGTGCTTACCGGAAAAGAGGTTAGCGTATGAAAAAAACTTTTGCATATACGACGGCGTTATTATCTACCTGCTCTTTACTACTGGCAGCTTGTGGTGGTAATAACACAACAACAAATTCAACCAATACAACAACAGAGGTTGGCACAACAACAGATGTAAGTACTATTCCCATCGGGATTGCAGTAGCTCAAACTAGTAATGTAGCTTTACTGGGTCAAGAACAAGTTGCTGGAGTTAGAATAGCCGAAAAATATTTCAACGATAAAGGTGGAATCAACGGTACTCCAATTAAGTTGGTTTTTCAAGATACCGCCGGTGATGAAGCTGGGACGATTAATGCTTTTCAAACTTTAATAAATAAAGATAAAGTTGTGGGTATTGTGGGGCCTACTTTGTCTCAGCAAGCCTTTAGTGCAAACCCAATTGCCGAACGGTCAAAAGTACCAGTAGTGGGGCCATCAAATACCGCCAAAGGTATACCAGAAATCGGTGATTATGTGGCGCGTGTGTCTGCACCTGTAGCGGTGGTTGCGCCTAATGCAGTTAAAGCTGCCCTGAAGCAAAATCCCAATATTAAAAAAGTTGCGGTTTTCTTTGCTCAAAATGATGCTTTTAGTAAATCAGAAACCGAAACTTTTCAGCAAACTGTTAAGGATCAAGGACTGGAGTTAGTAACAGTGCAAAAGTTTCAAACTACTGATACTGACTTTCAATCTCAAGCAACTAATACGATTAATTTGAATCCTGATTTAGTTATCATCTCTGGGTTAGCCGCAGATGGTGGAAACTTAGTAAGACAATTACGAGAACTGGGTTATAAAGGTTTAATAATTGGTGGAAATGGGCTAAATACATCAAATGTTTTTGCAGTTTGTAAAGCACTTTGTGATGGTGTATTAATAGCGCAAGCTTATAGCCCAGAACATCCTGCTGAAATTAATCAAGCATTTCGCCAAGCTTATGTTGACCAATATAAGAAAGAACCACCCCAATTTAGCGCCCAAGCTTTTGCAGCAGTACAAGTGTATGTAGAAGCACTCAAAGCTTTAGATAGTAAGAACAAAGTTAATAAATTACAATTGCCAGCGTTACGGACTGAATTGAATAAACAGTTACTAGCTGGGAAGTACAATACACCGCTAGGAGAAATTAGTTTTACTCCTGTGGGTGAAGTTGTGCAAAAAGATTTTTATGTTGCTCAAATTAAGATGGAAAAGGATGGTAGTCAAGGTAATTTTACTTTTTTGAAGTAGGGAATTATGAGTGAGGGACAGAAATATTTTTTTAAACGCGGAGGGGCGCGAAGGGAAAAGCGGAGGAGCGCGGAGGTTGTTTAATTTTATTGGTGGAGTACTCGGTAAATTAGCAGATTAGGAAACGCTATATTGATTAATTAAATGGATATTAGTGTATTTTTACAACAATTGCTGAATGGGTTGTCTATTGGTAGTGTTTATGCAATTTTTGCGTTGGGTTATACTTTGGTTTATTCGATTTTGGGGATTATTAACTTAGCGCATGGGGCAATTTTTACTGTGGGTGCATATTTTACTTATGCACTTATGGGTGGTACTTTTGGATTTAATGGTTTGTTAGCTAATGTTACATTGCCGATAAAATTACCGTTTGCTATTGCTCTGATTATTGGCAGTAGTTTAGCAGGATTGATGGGGGTAGCAATGGAAAGAATTGCTTTTCAACCTCTACGAAAAAAAGGATCTGACACTTTACTAACTGTTGTTTCTAGCTTAGGGGTGGCGGTGGTAATTGTGAATTTAATTCAATATTTAGTCGGTGCAGAAAGTTATACATTCCCAGCTAATACTTTTGGTAATTTACCGCCTGCAATTAATTTTGGCACTTTGGAAAAACCAATTCCGATTCGCAGTGTACAGGTGGTGATTTTTACTGTATCTGTAGTGATTGTGGCTATTCTTACCTACTTTATTAATCGTACTAAATATGGTAAAGCAATTCAGGCGATCGCAGAAGATCCAACTACTGCTAGTTTATTAGGTATCAACAGCGATCGCTTTATTGTTTTAACATTTTTCATCAGCAGTTTTCTCGCAGGTTTGGCGGGAACTTTAGTCGCCTCTAGTGTAAGTATTTCTGGCCCCTATTTTGGCATTGGTTTTGGGTTACGGGGTTTGGCGGTGATTGTTTTGGGTGGCTTGGGTAGTATTCCTGGTGCTGTGTTAGGTGGTTTACTCATTGGTGTAATTGAGGCGCTAGTCCCTTCTGATTATTCTGGTTATAAAGACGCTGTAGCTTTTGGTATTTTGTTTATCATGCTATTAGTTAGACCCCAAGGTTTGTTAGGTCGTCGGTTTATCCAAAAAGTATAAAACCATAACAGCAATTACGAAAAGCAATATAAAGAATGGCTGAATTTTTTTCCACCTATGGTTCCCTCATCGTCTCTATGGTATTGGGGGCGTTACTGGGATTATCTCTATACTTACCTCTGATGGCTGGGCAATTATCTTTAGCAAGCCCCGGCTTTTATGCTTTAGGTGGTTATATTGCGGCGATTTTATCAACTAAAGTTTTTACATTTAGTAGTAGTTATTTTCCAATTCCTTTACTTTTATTGGAAATGTTAATTGCTGGTTTAGTCTCCGGTTTATTGGGGATAGCTGTAGGTATTCCAGCTTTACGTTTGCGGGGGATTTATCTAGCGATCGCTACTATTGCGTTTGTAGAAGTTTTACGAGTTTTATCCCTAAATTTGGACATTACAGGCGGTGCTGTAGGAATTTTTGGTATCCCTCAACCTTTTCAAACTCCTATCGAATATTTATGGATTGCTTTACCATTACTATTAATTAGTATGGTGTTATTTTATCGTTTAGAAAGGGTACGCGTTGGTAGAGCGTTTACTGCTATCCGCGAAGACGAATTAGCAGCCGGAGCGATGGGAATTAACCCTACTTATTATAAAGTTTTAGCATTTACTTTAGGGGCAATTCTCGCTGGTATTGTAGGTGTAATTAGCGCCCATTTTTTAAATACTTGGAATGCCAGACAAGGGACATTTGATGCTAGTATTATCTATCTCACTTTTGTATTAATTGGTGGTTCTAGAACTTTTTTAGGCTCGGTTATTGGTGGTATGCTATTTACAGCCTTGCCAGAAGTTTTACGTGGACTAGCTGATACTGGTGGTTTACCTGCTTGGCTGGCGCAATTTCTCCGAGATGGTAGATTAATTATTTTTGGATTGTTGATTGTGATAGGTACTATTTTCTTCCCTCAAGGTTTGGTGACTCCAGATATTTTTAAATTAGGTAAGATTAAAAATAAATGAACCTGGATAAAAGTAAAGTTATATTAGAAGCAAAATCACTCACTCGTCGCTTTGGTGGTTTAGTTGCAGTAAATAATGTATCTTTTATAGTTAACCAACATGAAATTTTTGGTCTGATAGGCCCTAATGGTGCGGGGAAAACCACACTGTTTAATTTAATTACAGCTTTTATTCCACCTTCTAGCGGAGAATTAATCTATCAAGGTAAAGCGATCGCTCAACTACGTCCTCATCAAATTGCTAGTTTGGGTATTGCGCGGACATTCCAAAATATCCGTTTATTTGGTGAATTATCAGCACTAGAAAATGTGATAATTGCTCGTCATTTACATACTAAAAGTACTCTATTTACAGGTGTCTTAGGATTACCACCAGCACCGAAAGAAGAAGCAAAAAGCAGACAGAAAGCTTTAGAATTGTTGGAGATGGTGGGTTTGAGCGATCGCGCTCAAGAAAAATCCCGAAATTTTGCCTATGGTGATCAGCGTCGCTTAGAAATTGCTCGCGCTTTAGCTTTAGAACCGCAAATATTACTACTAGATGAACCTGCGGCTGGGATGAATCCTAGCGAAAAGCAGCAACTAAGTGAGTTTATTCGGGATGTGCGCGATCGCTTTAATTTAACGATCATTTTGATTGAGCATCACGTACCATTAGTTATGGGTTTATGTGACCGAATTGCTGTTTTAGATTTTGGTCAATTGATCGCCTTGGGTGAACCATCTGTAGTTAGAGATAACCCGGCTGTAATTGAAGCTTATTTAGGAAATGAATGAGGATTTAAATTACCGATGAACGCCGATGAAAGCCGATATCAAAATGCACAGGATTTTACAATTTTAGAAATTCAGGAGCTTGATGTTAACTACGGCGGTATTCAAGCTTTGAAGAAGCTTAACTTAATTATTAGAAAAGGTGAAGTTGTTACTTTAATTGGTGCTAATGGTGCGGGGAAAAGTACGACTCTTAGGGCTATATCAAAGATAGTTAATCCTAAAAATGGGCAAATTATTTATAATGGCAAAAATATTACTCGTCGTTTAGCTCATGAAGTCGTGCAGTTTGGTATTGCACATTGTCCAGAAGGAAGAAGGGTATTAGCAAAGCAAACAGTTTTAGATAATTTACTTTTAGGTGCTTATATTCGCTCTAATCAAAAGGAAATTAAAACAGATATTCAACAACAATTTGAGTTATTTCCTCGGTTAGCACAACGACAAAATCAACTAGCAGGAACTCTCAGTGGTGGAGAACAGCAAATGTTGGCGATCGCTCGTGCTTTGATGAGTAGACCACAACTGCTACTATTAGATGAGCCTAGCTTGGGTTTAGCCCCGGCGATCGTGAAGGAAATATTTTCGATTATTGAGAATCTGCGTGCTACTGGTGTGACTATTTTACTTGTGGAACAAAACGCGAATTTAGCTTTACAAATTGCTGATAGAGGCTATGTCTTAGAAGCTGGTTCTATTACTTTAACAGGCGCAGCATCAAACTTAATTAATGATGAGCGTGTGAAAAAAGCTTATTTAGGTTAATTATATTATTAGGACTTTTTGATGTACCAATGCTTTTTCAAACTCTGAAAATAGACGCAAAAAACTACAAACATAGGTAGATAAATGCTTCAGGAACTACCAATTCATATAACTGTTAACCAGTTTCTAGACTGGTATCCCACCAACTTAATACAGTTCCGTTACGAACTCCATAATGGATTTATCAAGCAAATGCCACCACCAACAGGTGATCATGAATTAGTTATCGCATTTTTGGTTAAGCAAATTTTGCTAGAGTGCGCCCGTCTTTCAAAACCATTAGATATCCCTAAAATGGGATTTGTGCAATCAACCGAAAGTGAATCCGCCTTTTTACCTGACGTGCTGCTGCTAAATCGCTCTAATCTAGCTAATGAACCATTATGGAGAGACAAATCAACACTAACTCTGAAGGAATCAATCCCACTAGTAATAGAAGTAGTCAGCACAAACTGGCGTGATGATTACTTCACTAAACTTGGTCAGTATGAAGCCATCGGCATCCCAGAATACTGGATTGTAGACTATGCAGCCTTGGGCGGTCGAAAATTTATTGGTAATCCCAAACAACCAACCATCTCAATTTACTCATTACTTGAAGGGGAATACCAAATTAAGCAATTCCGAAACGCAGAACCAATTGAATCACAAACATTTCCAGAATTAAAATTAACTGCTGAACAAATTTCTCAATCTGCGGTAGTAAATTAGTATATCAAAACAATTTAAATTCATCGAATTTAATTACTTCTGAATCTGGTTTGCGGGTATCAAATCGATAGCTGCTAACCGTACCTGTGCCAGTATCAAAGATACTAAAAACAGTAATGTCATTACTAGCAATATAAGGTATTGGTTTACCGTCGTCGCCTAGTAAAGGACTAATTGTTGGTAAAATCGGTTCTAATCCATTAGGGTCGCCAATAGCCGTATAATCCTTGGGAAAACCAATTGGTACTTCTCGCTTTCTTTCACCCCAAGCAGCACCATAAGAATTTCCTACATTAGATGTTTCTAAAAAGTGCATTCCACTAGAACTAACAAAGCGATTCCATAAATGGGAGTGTCCAAAAAATACAAATTGTGTTTTAGCTGCTTCTAATAAAGGAATCACATCACGAATAATATAGTCTGCATTTTTCGGGTATTCGTAACGTACAGATTTGATATTTCCGGCGTTATCACGTTCAATCATTTGTAATGGTTCAGTGTAAGCAGGTACAATATTATCCCCCAGTGTGTGGGGTGGATGATGGAACATGACAACTTTGTATTTTGCCTGTTGAAATTCTGGGCTATTAAGTTCTTTTTCTAGCCAATTATATTGTTTACTACCTTTAGCAATTGGTTCATAAATTATTTGTCCATAACCCCAATTTTCTGGATTATTTAAATCTTTTGCCGCTTCTTGGTATCTACCTTGAACTTGTCTATCTAATCTAGGCGATCGCCACATATTTGTAATGTACAATACTACCAATCGCACATCACCAAAACTCACTGCATAATATTTTTTTCCACCTTCTAGGCTTTGGGGTAGGCTAAAAATTTCTTCGTAGGTAATGGTATTGAATGAATTATCTATTAAGGATTTACCACTATATAATTTTTGGGCAGCAATCCGAGGAAAAGTATCATTAAATTCATCGTCTAAACTTCTTCTCCTCGCCAATCTTCCCATCACTTCATGATTACCAATGCAAGTAAACATGGGCGCGTGTTGAATAATTTTACCCCCGTTATAAGTTACTTTCACACCGTTATGTTCCATTTCATAGCGAGCGTTACCTTGTAACCCAGGAAAAAACGCACCGCCTCGATTATCATCAAACCATTCGGAGGCGCGGTCAGGGATATTTACCAAATCACCAGCAAACCAAACTGCATCGACTCGTCCCACAGTTTCCACTACCTTTTGCAGATTTGCGGCGGTCATGGGTTTAAGTTGATGGTCTGAAGTCAAGAGGATTTTTAGTGGTGTACCTGGTTTGGGAGAGGATGCAAGGGTAAAAACATCACTGCTAATACTTGCGCCATCTTCCTGCACACTCATAACGCGATAATCAACTCGCACACCAGGATTTAACCCTGTCACCTCTGCTTCATGTCGCCAGATATCACGTTTCACTGGTTTTTGATAAACTTGTCCATTTTGGCTTTGCTTCCCTACCCTGGAATTTTGGTCTTCCCTTGTGCGACTAAGTTTAGTAGTACTTGCATAGACAGTTTGCTGTAAATCTTCACCATACATAACTGTATTTTTACTACCAGCAAACTCAGTAAACCAAACTACTCGCACGGAGTTTTTTGTTGGTAGCTGCAAAAATGGGTCAGTCAGCAGTTGCGGTGCTGGGGTCATACTTGTTTGCCCAAATGAACGCACACTTACCAGCGTAAAGCATAGGGAAAACAGAATTACATATATAAGCAGTTTTTTTGTTGCGATCGCTCCCAGCATGACACACCTTATTTATACTGCACTGATTTCTGAATTTGCTTCATATTTTATATCCTAGTAATTTTATTGATTCTTCACTTAATCTTTAATTAATTTCTCAGTAGATATATGTACCATACTCATAGAGAAAACTATGAAATTATTATTTTTGATCATTAAGCAATCATCAAGAAATTATGTAACTAATTTTTTCTCCCCGAAGTTATCAGATTTTATAGAAGAGATTAAGAAAAGAACAAATTAGATTTTTTAAGATGGTTATATATAAAAGTCTCCAAATAAATTAGGATATCAACTAAACATTTAAGAAAGATACTAAGAAAATTTCAATGCTGTCATCTTTCCTATGCTATAACTTTAATTTGAAAATTTTATAAACATAATTAATAACAAAATAATCATGAAAAATGCTGATAAAAATAGGTATAAAAATCTTAAATTAGCTGTAATAGCAATTATACCAACACTGATTTTTCTAGCATTTCCTCACAGAACAAATGCGGAAGATCCAGGTGAATGTTTTATGATTAACTCCTCTGGTAGAACCATTCCCTTGAGAAAACTATGTGGTAGTAAAAAAACAATTCAAAACAAAGAAGGGAGAATTTTTCGAGTTCCCATCAAACGCCGATTAGGTAGAACGCCTGTGATTGATGTCACTTTCAATGACAAAAATATCTTTGAAATGATTGTCGATACTGGTGCTAACAATACCCTGATACCGCTAAAATTAGCGATCGCTCTCCAACTCCAGCCGACTGGTGTCATGCAAGCTCAAATTGCCGATGGTACACAAGTAGAATTTTCCACTAGTAAAGTAAAATCGATGGCAGCAGGTGGAGCCATAGCCAAAAATATCGAAGTAGCGATCGCACCAAAAGCAGAGTTTGGGTTACTAGGTCATGATTTCTTCAGCAACTACGACATCAAAATTTTAGAAACAGAAGTAGAGTTTCATCCGCGATAACTACTCAGCACTCAGCACTCCCTCACTCATCTTTTCATACCTACGTTCTGCTTATGACTCACTTCCAACGGTAAAAAGATAGTTAATACTTCGCCGTAGTGTGGGCGTTGACGAACAATTAACTTACCACCGATCGCTTGAAATAGGTGCTTGGTAGCAGCGATATTCAAACTAATCGTTCCTGTTTCTGGTTGGAACATGAGTAGTTGACCAAGGGCTTTCCGAATTGGTGGTGTAACTGGTGCAGTCGTCTTATTAGTATCTTTGCAATGAGTTTGAGGAGATAATTGTAACTTTAGTTGATCTCCAGCCGGAATCACCTGTACTTGAATATGACTCCCTGCTGGTAAACTGCGGGTAAAATTCTCCATCAACCCAGTCAGTACCCGATCCAACATAGTAGGATTGCTCACCACAGTTGGTAATTGTTGGGGTAAAACCACATCTAAAGTCAAGTTACGACGTTCGGCTGCTTGCTGCCAACGGGGTATGCTTTGATGCAACACTTGATCCAAAGACATTGCTGTTAAATGAGTATTAGCAGATTTCCCTGAGTTAGAAGTTTCTAGTTCTGCTGCCTTAAATAACAACTCCATGCGATCAATTTGCTCAGTACACTCATGATCGATAATTTCTAAGCGATTAATCACATTCGCAGGTAAATCACGCCGCTTCAGTAACAGGCGAGTCATAGTGCGAATAGTTGTTAAAGGTGTGCGGACTTCGTGAGCAAAAGCTTGTAGTAACTCTACATCAGGTTTTACGGATGGGGTAATGGGGATTGAACATTGAGTATAGGGCATTTCCTCGGCTCTGTTCTCCTGCTCCTCTACTCCTCTGCTTCTTCCTAGTCCCCAATCCCTAGTCTCTTCTTCTGGTAATTCTTGGAGTAAAAATTGGCTAAATTGAAGTACTGTACGGTAATCAGGTGCAACAGCAGGATACTGTTGTACTAAAGTATCCAACTCTGCGAATAAATCAGGATTAGTTAGCATCACCCGCGCACCTAGCGATCGCCAAGCCTGCTGGACTATCTCTGGCTCAAAAGAAAAAGAAAAAGCTTTTGTACCGTCTTTGTGTGTTGCGAGAACTAAAACTAATCTAAATTTATCTGTAAATACTAAACAAAATTGCTCAGATGCCAAAGGATCAGCAGGTAGTAAAGGCAATACCGACTCACAGGGAGTAGTTTCTGCTTCCGTGAAGGCGATCGCATCTGACATCTTAAAAGGCATCAAAGCCAAAGGATTAAATGGCTTGGCTGTAAAAGTAATCGTCTGTAAACTTTGAGTTAATATTGGTTGACTGAATAGGGGTGCAGGTGCAGCTAACACCAATCCTTGAAGCGCCTCAGGAGCTACAGCAACTAAAGTGTTAATGAGCAGATGTTCTGTTGCTGCTAGACTCATGCGCCACTGTTGCTCTGCTTTGGTTGGTGAGCATTCAGCCACAGTTGCTTGACTTTTGGCTAAGACTTCACTCAAACTTGGCAATATCCATTCGTACACAAAACTCCACCCCTTCATTCAAGAGCGACTAGCAGCTTGGGAAATGCAAAATTTCTCTACTACTTATGAGGGTATAGCCATTTATGCCCTAACAACAGTCGTATAACCGAACAAGATAGGCGCAATTCCCCCTGTAATGGTTTTCAAGTCAACAGTCTAAAGTTTAAAGTTTTTGTGAACTGCTGGGATGGAATCAATACAGAATCTGCCATCCAACCTTATGGAAATCGTTTTCGCTTATGTATAATTTTTTGACCGCTATATATTTTACTGTGTTCTGTTAGTTCTAATTTGTATTCATCTCTAATTTAATCCCCCTTTCTCTTGAAGGTTTTTGATGTAATATTTTTATTTCAATTCAGAGAATACTATCTAAGCTATCTTATAAAGTATTTTGATATAAGTATCAATACAGTTAAAAAAACAACTAAACTTACTACTTTATATTTAATAGTCTCTCCCAAAAAGCTAAATGAATTTTTGATGAAATAAGGTGGATTTTATTAAAATCTGATAATATCTAATGACTGCTGTATGTTTAGTATTGTTTGTTGGTAGTTCTGGCTAAAAATAACTTGAGACTTTTGAGGAAATTTTTGCGGATTTGAGTCTTCACAAGTAGTTTAAGTTGTTAGTCTCACCTATCTTTTGCTTGCATCAACCATCTGCCAATTGCAACTTTAAGGTTGATTTAACATTTGCTCCTCAGTGTGACATACAGGTAAATTAATCGCTTCAATTATTCCATTCGGAGATAAACGTGAAAAAACTGTTTTCCCTATTAGTGTCCGGCTTTCTCATAGCTGGTAGTTTTGGTTGCCAAGAAGCTCCTAGCACCACCAATAGTGCTACTCAATCACCTACAAAGCAGACTTCTGAAAGTATTAAAACAACAGGTAAAACTATCAAATCTACTGTCAGAGAAACCACGATTCCATTAACTGGTACAAATACTAAAGATAAACTGGAAATTAAAAAGACCGTAGCGACCAAAACGCCAGGAGATTTAAAAACCTCAGTAAGTAAGAAATTACAGGCAGGTATCCCAGGTAACAAGTTTTTAGTCGAAAATCAACAAGGTGAAATTACTCTCAAAGGTATAGCGACTTCTCAGGAAGAATTGAAAAAAGCTGAAAATTTAATCAAAGAAATCGAAGGTGTTAAAAGTGTAAAAATAGAAGCTAAAGTTGAACCTGCTAGAAGGTCTTAGATAGTCAATCTAAATCTAGAGTACATTTTTTAACTACATTGATTTAGTAGCAAAAAAGGACTTATGTATAACATAAGTCCTTTTTGTGATTTATATAGAAGATTGTGTACTTAATGAGAGCAATTGACTGAGCGATCGCCATGCTCACAGATAACTTTATAATGCAGATGTACGAAGGCAAACAAGACTTTGCTATGACACAGCCGACATTAACTAAAAATTTACTGTATGTTAAGTAAAATATATAAGACTCATACTTGATTTCTGAAATAAACGTAGGAGAACCACTGCTTATGACGGGTTTCCCGGCTTATTCGCTCTTAGCATTCCCGCAGGGTAGTAAGTGGCGTTAGGCATTACCCACCCTACAAATACTTAGATTTTTTCAATAATCAAATAGGATTCATATATACCTAGCAGTAATGAGGATTTTATTATAAATTATAAATATTATCTCTTTTTAAAATAAGTGAGCATAGAGGCGATCGCTCATTTTTTCATCTTACCAATCAGATTAAGATTTTCCTTCAAATAAAGAAAATACCGTAGGCGAGAACACGCAGTGTCAATAGTCTGATCAGCAAAATTAATCAGTCTTATTAATTTACTCGGTAAAGTTATGACTTTTAACAAATATGTTTCTGTAATAATGTCTTGGCGAGCCATATTTCCTGTTTCAGCTTCCTTGTTAATTAGCCAAGCCTTAGTTCTAACTCCCATGCTTCAATCAGTTAAGGCTACTCAATTAATATCTCAAAATTCAAGAGAGATTGCAGTAAATCCTTCTTGGCAACCAGGCACTATAAAATTACAAACAATAGATAGAAAAGTAGGCGGGCATTCACTGCCAGTCCGTGCCGTTAGCTTTAGTCCCAATGGTGAATTTCTTGCTAGTGGCAGTGGAGACAAAACTATTAAAATCTGGAACTTGAAAGCAGAAACCCTAGAACATACTCTGGCTCAAAATTCTAGTGGAATTATTTCCTTAGCTTTTAGCCCTAATGGGCAATTCTTAGCTAGTGGTAGTCAAGATGGAACTGTGCAATTGTGGGATTGGCAACGGGGAAAACTGATTAAAAGTTTTCCTAAGCATGGCGATATTGTCACGAGTGTAGCTTTCAGCTCTGATAGTCAGACTCTTGCCAGCAGCAGTGGAGATAAAACTATTAAATTGTGGGACACCAAGACAGGAGACTTGCGTCGCCAAATAGTTAATGAACAATGGGTTACTTCTGTTGCTTTCAGTCCCAATAGTCAAACTCTTGCTAGTGGCAGTTTAGGTGGGGCTGTTGATTTGTGGAATCCAGAAACTGGTAAACCTCTCGGCAGAATCGGAAAACATCCAATTTCTGTCTATGCAGTTACTTTTAGCCCTGATGGGCAACTTCTCGCAAGTGCTAGTGGAGACAAGACAATTAAATTGTGGAACTGGAAAAGGAGAGATTTACAGCGTACTCTGGCAGCACACTCTGATGAGGTAACATCCATTGCTTTCAGTCCTAATGGTCAAAATCTCATAAGCGGTAGTTGGGATAAAACTGTTAAGTTATGGAATGTAAATACTGGAGAAATTATTCGTAACTTTTCCGAAAATTCTCAACGTGTTTTGTCTGTCGCCTTCAGTCCAGATAATCAAGGTTTTGCAACTGTTAGTGGGGATGAGACTATTAAGATTTGGCGGTCAACTCAATAAATTCAGGACTTACAGCGTTTCTTAGTTGGGTGCAAGCTTTACAGGAGGGAGAGGCTAAGGTAATGTACTTCATCCAGATGAACAGTGCTGTACTCAACAAGATTCTTCGCCTTGGTGAGGAGGAGAAGAAATTTGATGAGCCTATTAGATACAGAGGTGAGTAATTTAATTTTTGGATGTCCCATTATCTAATTTCTGTATTCCAACCTCTTCGCGCTGGTTGAGAACGGCGTGCTGGCTGAGAACGGCGTGCTGGCGCTGGTTGATTTCGAGGTGCTGACGCTGGTTGAGAGCGGCGTGCTGGCTGAGGTCGGCGTGCTGGCGCTGGTTGAGTTTGAGGTGCTGGCGCTGGTTGAGAGCGACGTATATAGGAATTACGAACTGGTTGAGGTTTTGGTTCGACAGTATTCTTAGTTTTGTTTGTGTAAGTTTTACTGACTGCTATTTGCTTCTCTGCTTCTTCAACAATTGGTTTAATCTTAGTTTGCCAATATGGAGCATCTTGCTTGACTTGTTGGCCTAGTAGTCGTACCTCATTAGCCTTGCTGATAGCCTCTGACCAATTACCTTCATTTAAGGCGTTTTGAGCTAGCTGCAAATAACTTTCATTTTCCTGCCATTCAGTCCGCCATTTGTCACTTGATTTTTGAATTTCTTTGGCAAGAGAGCTAGTTTGAGGTATGGCTTGAGTAATTTGAATTACTTTTTCCAAATTTTGAGAAGTGTAGGCTTGTTGGTAGAGTTCCTCAGCCTGTTTAAGTAGTGTTTGCGACCATTGACTAATTAACTGCTGCGCTTCTTGGCGAAGGCTACTGTCTGACCCAATAATATTAGCTTGAGCGATCGCCTCTGGAAAGTTGTTCTTTTGAGCCAATTCTTTCGCCTGTTGCAGATGACAATCACTCAATAGATTTTGAGCCTCTGTATAAAAAGGTGATTGCTGATTAACTGCTTTGGCTTGATTGACGCACTCTTGAAAGTTTTTTCTGGCTTTTTGAGCTTTAGCGCTCTCAAATGTTGCTCTTGCAGATTGACCTGCTTGCCATTGAGTATAGCCATAAACACTACCGATCAGACTAACAACAACAGTAGCTGTCATCAGGAGTAGTTTTTGAAGTTTTTTCCGATTTTTGGCTTTTTTTTCCTGATTAACAGGCGCATCTGGCAGCAATTTATGTGTCTTTGCTGTCTCAATCAACTCCAAGTCCGCCTCACTTTGATTGGCATTATTCTGATTTTGCCAATATTCCTGGGCATTACTGGTACTCGGATCAGGAAATTCATCAACATCTGGGAAATTGATGACAGATGATCCTCTCTTTGAGGTTTCTATATCTTGACTTCTCACCTCTCTAGACGATCCTCTAGTTGGCAAATGAGCTTTTAGTGCTAGCTTCAACTCGTCTACCGAAGCAAAGCGGTCATCTGGTAACTTCTGTAAACACCGCATTACTACTGCTTCTAATTCTGGATCGATATGCTCACATCCTGGTTGAGACCTCAGTGGTACGGGTGGCTTAGAGATGTGAACCATCACCCAAGACATCAAACTGACTTTTTTCTGACTGAGATCAAACCCAAATGGATTAGTTCCACTAAGCATTTCGTAGATTAGCATCCCCAAGCTATAAATGTCGGCACGCCTATCTATCGTTTTTGTATCATCGGCAAATTGCTCAGGAGCAGCATAATGGGGTGTACCGATGAACATATTCGTAAAATTGGTGTTTTCCGAACAATCACTACGGATTTTGGCAATTCCAAAATCCAAGATTTTGACTATTTCACCTAATGTTGTGGGTACTAAAAAAATATTGTCAGGTTTCAAGTCACGATGGATCACTTCAACGTGTTCAGTTGTCTTGACTCTATCCCGCCATAGTGTCACTCCTTCATGAGCGACTTTGAGTCCATCACATACCTGAGCGATAATATTAATAGTTCGCTCTACAGATAGCCGACGCTGTTGCTGTAAAAATTGTCCTAATGTTTGCCCTATCAAATACTCCATCACGTAAAAGGGATACTCTTCACTAGTTACTCCACAATCACTTATCTCTACAATATGTAGACTTTTGAGCGCTGCACAGACAGCGATCTCACGCTCAAAGCGCTCCCTTAAGTCTTCTGAAGTGACCAGTGTGTCCTTGAGCAACTTCAAAGCCACCTGTTTACCTAACAATGTATCCGTTGCCAAGAATACATCTGCCATACCACCTATTCCTAGACGCTTCTCTAGAAAATAACGCTGGCTATCACCAATAGTGCGACCTATCCAAGGACTTGACAAATGAGTTGATTTCATCAAGCAGACTCCATTCTAACTTCTGGTGATTATGCGTAGCTCCACTTTGAATCGGGGATGACAGACAGAACAGGCAGTTGAACACTGACAAATTAGATTTACAGGTGCAGCATTCACGAAAAGTAAAATTAGAGCTTTTGATACTACCTGTCTACGCTTTTCCAGGCAAATGCAAGCTTTATAGAGAATTTTAGCACTATCGATTTTTCTACAGCCGGAATTAATGAGTACGAAACATATTGAACGAAGGGAGGCGTTTTCCCTCTTCATGTGATTCCTGTAAATCAAAATTCACGCCTAATGTGAATTAAGAAAAAAGGCGGGAGAAGTAAGAAGATGAAAGTTACCAGCTTCTCAAATCAAACTTCCCCCATGACTAGCATAAACTTTGGAACGCTAT
>NZ_JACJRF010000046.1 GCF_014697105.1 Anabaena subtropica FACHB-260
TTAGATTGTTAGTTTATTATCTTAAACATCGTTGTATTCCAATGCCGAGGCTTTGCCCCCCTGAGAATATGGCGATCGCATAATTCATATTGTGATTCAGCAACGCCGCTTAAAATCTTCGCCTGACATCTTGCCAAAGCGATGACAAGCCCGAAAACGGTTATAAACCTGCTCATCTCGCTTAATTACAGCATCCAGGCGGTCTGTTCCCACCAAAATCACGGCAATTTCTAACTTGTCAAAAATATCGCGCACCTCTGCAAACGTTTTCGGCTTCAAACGGTCAGCCTCATCAACAATCAGCATCTCTACCCCGCAACCCTTGAGAACCCGAAACGTGCGATCGCGAATCTCTGCAACTGTTCCTTTTGTCACCTGATACTTCAAATGCTCCAGAATCACGCCAAACAATTCCTTAGCACCACACTCTTGAGGAATTTGAATATAAGCAACAGGCACAGTTGGCGGTTGTCCTGGTTCTTGCTTGGGTTTATGTCTGAGTCTGTAGGCATCACAACCCATTGTTTTACCAGTTCTTGACTCTCCCACAACCCGTCCAGACTGACGTGCTTGACGTTTTCCCTCCAGCCAGTCATGGAGAATTTTGACTTGTTCGAGTGGAACAAAACTTTTACGATTCAATCTTTGAATTTCTGCTTGTAATTTGTCATCAGTGAGGGCAATATCGCCCAATTCTTGAGCGACTGCTTGGGCTTGTTTTAAAGTCATTTTTTAAAATCCGTAGGGCTTGTTTTAAAGTCATTTTTTAAAATCCGTAGTCTTCGCGCATTTGTTCGTAATCAAATACCTCTGGCATCTCCAATTCTTCCTGAGATTGGGGAGATGCTATTTCTAGCTGTTCTACTTCAACAAGCGATGGTTGTTTAGCTTTTTTAAGTTCCATCTGTTCGGCTTTTTGACGTTCCTTCTTGGTTGGCTTTTGGTTGACAAAAGTTTCACGCTCCCTGAATTCTGCCAAAATTGAGCGATTGCTAATTGTCTTACCAGCCTCTCGAATCTTACGACTACTGGCTTTGGCTTCATCTAAAGACAATTGCTCTGTCTCCAAATCTTGAGCAAATGCCCTAGCAACAAACTCCTCCCGATTTCCTTGTTGGCGGTAAACCAATATAGTTGTGATATCTCTAGGGTCGAATCGTAAAATAATACTTTCCCCTGCGTATCCTGCTAAAAGTTCACCTCGATACATGATGTTTTCAAATTGCAGGTAGCCTCCTCTTTGAATCTGCCGTCGTGTTTGTTTCATGAGGCAGATATCCAAGTCTCGCTCTGATATGGCATCTGGAACTGCAATCAACCCAGATTCCCAGCGTTGAAATCGAGTTTGCTCGCCCATACGTGCATCAATTCGCTGGTTATAGTGATTGACGATATAACGTACTAACTGCTGCTCTAGCTGTCTTAAGGTAAGACAAGCTTCTTTTTCTGCTTCTTCTGGTCGCTCTTGCACATTCGACCCAGTGTATCCTGGTAAATTAGAGAATAATTCGGTGTTAAAGGTCTTAAAAGGACGCTCGACAATACCCCCTTCACTGGGGCGAAGCTCCTTCGGAGCCGCTTCGCTAACGCGTAAATGACAAACAAAACCTAGTTGTACTGCAATTTGTTGCAAGTGATTAGAACGAAAATCTTTACCACCATCTGTATAAAAATGTTCCGGCAAACCATAAGTACCCCATTCTTGATGGAGTCCATATTCTGAACCATACTGTTTGGGCAAAATGGCATGACGCAACGCCAAAGCTACTACCTGAGAACTAGGTGCGTCATAGCCCAAATTAATACCTATAATGCAACGGGAGTAACTATCTACAACTGTTGTCAACCAGGGACGACCTAGAATTTTGCCATGCTGGTCTACCAATAAAGCATCTACACGGGTATGGTCACACTGCCAAACATGGTTACTGTAATCTACAGATAAATCTTTTCCATCACGGGTTTTCATTGCTAGGCGTGACCCCCGCCAACCGGGACTGCGAACGCTTTTAGCTTTCTCTTGCTTCTCAATTAATGGTTGCAAAATGCGGTATACCGTCATGTGAGACGGAGGCTTGACACCGAGTTCATCAGCCCTTGCTCGGACTCTTACAGCCACCTGCTGGCGAGTCATTCTTTTACTACCTTTATTGCCTTCTTTGTAGGTTTTTAAGATAAATTCTTGCCAATTTTCGTTAACTCGGTGTTTTCCTTTGTCTGCACGTTGAGGTTGAGTTAGTCCCGCTAACCCTTCTTGCTCCCATTTATCAATTAGTCGCCGTACCGTTCGCACAGATTTACCCAGCTTTACTGCTGCTTGTTGGAGCTTTTGAGCATATGTTTTGCGATCGCCTGCTTCCAGAAGACTTTGAATCACCTCCATTTTTAACTTTGCCTCATCCGTAAGTTCCGAGACAATTACATTTGCTTCGGTGATACTGCTGCTTGAGTCTGTAATGCTTGTCTTGGTTGCAGGTATGTCAGAAAAATCAGCGTCCTGCATAAACATAATTGTTTCATTGAAACATATATGTATATTGTACCTACACAGTGACATTTAATCTGTTAATTTTTCTAAAATTCAAGAATTTTCTTGTTTCTGTGAAGTGACAGTTAAATTGTGAAATTTCAGGAATTGGACATTTAATTTGTGAATACAGCCAAAATAAAGTTATGAGAATTGAGCTAATCAAAAACCTGCCATAACCTTTGTTAGGAAAGGCTTTTAGCTATTTACCTATTTTGTGACAAGATTTTGTTAATTAGACAAATAATTAGTTAATGTACAACTTGCGGCTTTCTTAGGGTCTTTCTCGATAAGACAAAGAAGTTTATCTACCATCGGATACAAGTGTTTAATATTACTTATATCCACCTTATTTACATTTAAGGGCTATGTTAATGATAATATATTGCTACCCCAGTTATCAATTCAATACCTGTGGTTTCCATTAATCTTTCCAATTTTTAATATCGCTATCATTTTCTAAATTTTGAATAACTCGGTGATATCTTTCTGCTACATCTTTGCGGTCTTGTTCTTGTGAGAGTCCCTCATGACTATCTTGTAAAATCATGTCAGCATGATGCCGTAGGACTGCTTGATAGTGGGAATTTTTAGTATAAGTTGCAATTAAAGCAATAGCTTCTAACAAACGCATAATTACTGCAACATCAGAACGTCCATACTGGCGAATTTGGTTAAAAGCTGTATCCATTAATCCAGTAAACTTTACACCTTCAGCAATGACGCGTAGCTGATTATGATCGTAGCGATAAGGTGAAGGAAACTTTCTTTGCACAAGATGACAGAACCCTGCACCTAATTGATCAATACAGCGAATTGCAGTGAATGGATCATTCACCCCAGGAGAAATAGCACGTAAGGCAATTTCTACTAACTGATTGATGGGAAATTCTACATCCTGTTGTTCTGTACGTTCTTTATCGATAATGAAGGCATTATTAATTTTTTTAGTCAGTTTTGAATGCGGTTTGTGACCAGGGAAAATCAAGACTAAATCACTACCTTGAACTACAAATTTTCCTGGACGAATTTGTAAATGTATGAGTAAATTATAATGACAAGCAATTTTCATTAATTCTTCATTATCAATTGCTTGTAAATAACCAGTGCTATTGGCTCGAATCGGTACAGCTTCTTCACTAAAAGGCGGAGGAATTTCTGCAACTCCAAGGCTGTCCTCTGGTTCACCACGCCCTATTTTTTCGGGAAATAGTCGTTTAATTGCTGAATGTAAATCTGCACTCACATTTTGAATTACATGAGACGCTTGAATGATTGTGGAAGCGTGATGAATAAAATAAATCAAAATACCAATGCTAATAATTGCCAGTAAAATGCCGACTGTCACCGCCAGTTGTGGCACAAATTGGCTGTATCCATCTCCTTCACCTCGAATGGTGCGCAGTACAAATAAGCAGTAGATGAAAGTACCAAGGAATGTGCCAAGTACAACTTGATTTCCCGTATCCTGCATAAAATTACGCAGAAGTCGGGGGCCAAAATTGGCAGCAGCCAATTGCAGTGCGACGATGGTAATTGAAAAGGCTGTAGCAGCAACACTTACCATTGAACCTGCTACAGCTTCTAGGAGCGATCGCGCTCCATCAGCTCCACCAGTATAAACCCACCAATAATCAATTTCTACCTTGTCTGTACGGTCAAGATTCAGCATTGTGAAAGCTAAAGCAGTAGCTAATACCGCCATAACTGCTGGTATGAACCAATAACTAGAGTGGAGCTGATCCCACAGTTTGCTAATCTTGACGTTTTTCATCGTTTGGTGGTTTAAGAATCTACTTTGCCGTTACCATCTTGTGAGGCGCGCGCTTGAGCAAGTAACCTGAGCGAATCACTGACACGGCGAGGCTTTGGTACTTCGCTTTTCCCGGCTGGCCAACCTTCACGCTGACGGGAGCGGTTTCCATCTGTCTCTTCAGTTTGGTCGTGAAATAAAATTTGTTGTGTTGGGAAGGGTAAATCAATGCCGTTAGCAACAAGCGTTTTCTTAATTGCAGAGATTACCTTGTCCCGTGAAGATAAATCATCTGCCCTGCGTGGTGGTTTTATCCACCAGCGCACACGAATGTTGACCGTACTTCCAGCAAGTTCCATCGCCAGTACATCAGGCGCAGGATCTTTTAAAACTTCATCTATGCTATGCACAGCATCTAACATTAACTGCTTGGCTTGGTCAATATCATCGCCATAGCCAATACCGACATCGTACTCTAGTCGGCGGTTATCAAAAGCCGTGTTAACAGTTACAGAATTAGTAAACAATTCCGAGTTAGGAATAACAATCCGCCGACCATCATAAGTTCTAATTGTCGTTGCCCGTGTCTCAATATTCTCTACAGTCCCCTCAAAACCTTTAAATACAATTTGGTCATCAATTTGAAAAGGTTCAGTTAGCAGAATTAAAATCCCAGCGAGGAAGTTTTGCAGAATATCGCGGAAGGCAAAACCAATGGCAACACCACTAATTCCTAACAGTTGCACCAAATCACCGGCTCTAAATGTAGGAATCACAATGGAAAGGGCGATAAATAACCCAATCAAAATTGTTACACCTTGCGCTAACCTTCCTAATACTAATCCTAGATTTCGAGCATAACGACGATGGCGAGTTAATCGCTTGACTAGTGCCTTAATTCTGCTAGCAATAAACAAAAAGAATATAAAGACAATCAACGCTAAGACAATATTGGGTAGCAAAGCGATGAAACCGTTAATCATGCTTTGAACCTTGTCCCACGCTGTGGATATTTCTGCATTCATGAACTTTCCTCACTCAATTTGGGATTTTAGACTTATTTGGTCAACACTTTTTATGATTCTCATTGCTGTGAATTCTGATGCAATAATTGTTGAATTTCCTCCCGTAAGGCTACGATTTCACTCTGAAGTAGTTGGATAGATTTTGCTCCAGCTAATTCGGCTTCATCATCATCAGCATCTCGATCAATAAAGAATGTCGCCAGAGTAGCAGTTACATAACCAAACACAGCAAAGGCATACAACGCCAAGAAAAAACACAGCACCCGACCTTCAGGGGTTTTTGGCCAATAATCAGAACCCATTGTGGTGATGAGCATTGCTGTCCACCATAAAGCAGTGCCGTAGTTGTGCAGTCCAGATTCCACAGGCACTTCATTCTCAAACGCATACATCCCTGCTGCTCCTAATAAAGTAACAATCATGGTTAACGCCACAACATAACCAAACCCGCGACGGCTCACACTTGCTGTTAAAACCCTCATTCCTCGGTTAGCACGGGTCATGACTCGCAATAGTTGTAGTCCTCTTACAGCCCGTGCTGTTCGTAATATTTTGATAACTCGGATAATCCGAAAAGTCCGCAGTGCAGGCAAAAAGAGAGAAATAACTGTTAGCCAGTTGCTTTTGATATAGGAAGGTCTATGAGGAGCGATCGCTAGTTTCAGTAAAAAATCTAATATAAAAATAATCCAGATAGTAATGCTAACGGCTTGCAGTAAAGAATTTAACCCCCAGATAATCTCAATAATGAATAGTGCTAGCCACACAAAACCCAACACCAGCATCGGCGTTTCTAGCCAATCCTCCAACTGTTGCAAAACTTCGCTGCGTTCTTTTTCTAGGGCTTGTTTTTCTGAAAGCATAGTCATTAGTCATTAGTTTTTTCTCTTAAACCCCTACACCCCTAAAGTTCCGTATTTCTTAGAGGAGTTTCTAGCACGTTGACATCAACTAAAGGTGTGACATTAAAATCTTGCTTTAATAATTGAGTTTGAATAGCTTGGGTGAGGCGATCGCGAATTTCTTCACTAGATGCTGTAGCTTGCGGTTGACGCTGCACATAAACAACAGATAGTAAGGTATCTTGACCTGCAATATTGGCTCGTGTGAAGCGTACATTCGACTCGACTAATTTTGCTAACCCAACTTGTTCTACAGTTTTTTGGACTTGGGCGTTAGCACGTTGGGCTAGGCTGGAACGTTGGAGATTAGGAGAATTAATAAACTGCCATGTGAGTAAAGCTGCTAATGCTATGACAGTGATCACTAAGGCAGAAAAGAATACCCGTTTTTTACCACGCTGATAGCGAGTTCCTTGAGCAGACAGCCCGAACATACGAAACAAGAGGGTTGCTGATAAATTGATGCCGCATAGTTGCAAAAACAGCAAAAACACCGCAGAAATTACCATATCCCACCTGCCAACCGCACTGGCCATACCGACAATTCCCGCAGGTGGGGCTAGGGAAGCGGCAACTAACATTCCTGTTGCTGCACCAGATACTAAACTACTGCGCTCTGACTGTACCAAATTGAGTGCGCCTGCTGCTCCGGCTGCAAGTGGTAAAATTACTGCCACGGCTGAAACTTGGCTATTGTCTAACATTAAACTTGTTGGAATTTCTTGCCTGAGTATCAGACTCAGTAACCAAGTAGTAAAAATTGTGACTGCTAAAGCGGCAAAATATCGTAAAATACTCCGCCCTAAGAGTGAGCGATCGCCCCAAGCAGTAGCAATGGCTGTATTCATGGCTGGGCCTGCAAATGGCGCAATCAGCATCGCCGCTACCAGCAAGTAACTTGTATTAGTGTACAAGCCAATCCAGACTACAAAGCCCGCAAGTGCTGCATAACCAAGAAAGCCTTGCCATGAGCCAACGCTTTGTAGCCCGGAAAGCAAAATCTCAATCGGACTACGTTCCTCCACATCCACAACCTGTTGTGGTGCTTCCGATGCAGGTGGTTGTAGAGCTATCACACCAGTTGGTATCAGCGTGATATGTACTTTGGGTAAGTCTTGCAATTCCTCTATAACTTTCCCTACTTCTCGATTAGAAACGTGAACCATCACTATATCAATCGGTTCGTCTGCATTCCCTTCAAATCGTGCCAAATTTGAGCCGTTATGGGATTTGGCAATGTCAATCACTGCTTTTCCGTCGCTTCTTGGCACTTGGATAATAAGTTGACGCATTTTCACCTCCTGCCGCTAACCATCTTGCTTTTTCAGGTAATAACTCTACTATCCAAAGAGATATTTTCTGAAACAGAACATTCGCTCCTCGTTAGCAATGCGTAGATCAAGCAGATTATGCTCAAAGGATATATTGAGTTATTTCCTCGGCTTAAATTAACCCTAGCTGGGTGAATTTTTCTGAAGAAATTAGCTATATTCCTAATTTTTAAACATGATATCTGGAATGAAAAAGGATTTATAATTCGAGCAATTATGGATGCGTATGCTTGTAATTATTGCATTTTTATCATAATTAATTCACCATTAATAGACTTAGCTTTTGATTATGTATGAATTACGTCTAAAGAAATAAGATGATTTCATTCGGTGGTATTAATTTACTTTTTAAAAACCCGAATCCACCAAAAATCCACTATTGACTAATAACAATGGAATCATTAGAAATCAATCGGTATCAGTAAATAATTTTCGGCTTGAGAAATATTTGATAATTTCAATTTCATCTCAAAATTTCTTAATATCTTACTTTTCCACGTTTTCCAGCCATTATCTCTGTGTTTAAACTACTTGAAAACTAAAGTTGAGACTTGCCCAGTTATTGACGTCTAAGACATAAGAATCGGTAGCTGTGGTAGTTATTTCAGATGTGATTGCACTCCCATTGTGCAAATCTTGCAGTAGTGCTTGCCCAATTTCTAGGGGATTTACCAATGTAGCTATCGGTTGTTGGTCACCTGTGGAGTATTTGGCAGTTTCCAATGCTTTTAAGGTAATGCTAAAAGGTGTGGTGCTGAAAATCAACTGGTGTTCGCATTCGTAGCTTGGGCCTGAAATCACCCATCCTGATGCAGGTTTCGCTTGTGGTAAGGTGACAGTCTCATTGGCGGGAATAACTATTTGTCTGAGTTGGGGTTGATTATCTGGATTGTTCGGTTCTTGAGAAGTTTGCCAAGGATAGAAAGCGATCGCAGTTCTATTATTTTTTAATCCCAAGAGCATAAAATATACAGGGCGATCGCCTAAATTCTGCACGCGGTATTGTATCCGGCTACCAATAGGGACAATGTGACTACTGAGTGCTTTTTTCGTGACAGTTTCACTGCGGAGAGTCCGTGATGTTTGCTGCTGCATCACTACCCGTGACGAGATACTATTGACAATCTCTAAATTTACCTTGATGGGTAAGCGGGAAGAGCCTTGATTTTCTGTAAGTCGCCATAACTTTGCTGCTAGGAGCGTTGATAATTTTCCTGATAATCTCTGTGCTGCTACTTTTACAGCTTCCCCAACTCCCCCATCTGTGTTGGGAATTAGCTCACCACCCAAGGTAAAAAGACCGTAGCGACTGGGTATTTGGGTTAGTTTACCAAACAAGTAATCGGCTGGTTGTTCTCCGGCTACTACAGTGGAAATGTGACCAACTCCCGCAAAAGCACTTGTCGCGTCTACTCGCTCAATTCTTTCTAGTTTAGTATCTAAGGCTAGTATCAAATTAATACTTCGGGGTAATACCCGCATAGTTTCTTGAATCAGTTGTCCAACTTGGATAGGAGTCGGATCTCCAACTTGAGAAATTTGGGCTTTTGCTGTTAATCCTGCAAGCGATCGCAATACTAATTGCGCTCCTGTTGCTAGAGTAAATCTAGAATTAACACTGTAATATGGCAAAACTTGAGCAGGTAGTCCCCCTAACCAGATTTGCGCTGTTTTACCGTCTTCTTCTGTAGCCAGTATCGCTCCCTCTGCACCAGTACGGCTGTTTGGCAGTAAATTCTCAACAGTAACTACTTCCTGTTGATTCTTCTTTTTACTCAATAACCCTGGCTGCTGGTTACTTCCCAATTGGTGTATGGAACTTTCTATATGGGAGAGGCTAACTTGAATTGTTGTTGCTGGGGTTGACTCCCAAAGTTGTTGTGTTAAAGCATAGGTCAATAAACCTGCACTAAACCCAGACATCAGCACTTCCCTAGCAGCCTGTTGCGGGTCTGAAGTAGCAGATAGGACTACAGTAGGACTGAGTTCAGGATTTTGGGTTTTGATTTGTTTGAGAAAATCGATTTCAGCTTGTACTAGTTGAGTTTTTGTAGATTCCTGACGGGCGCGGACTCGCAAACTAGTAGGCTGGGTTGTGTTGGGAACAGAGTAACTAGTATCCAATACTGCTGTGACATGATCTGTAGGGAGCGATCGCAATAATTGCAATAAAGTATCTTCTAATAAATAATTAGCTATTTGAGAATTTTGTGGTTCTTGATTTTCATCCGTTGTCACTAAAGCGTTTTGCAGTGTATTTGATTCTACAGCTAACTGAGTACCGTAGCCGCTAAAGTGAAAAACCACCACATCCCCTGGTTTGGCTTGTTTGAGGAGGTGATCTAAAAAAGCTGCTTCAATAAATTCTCTGCTTGCTTGTTCCTCAGTTAACGTCAAAATATCGGCAGCTTGAAAGCCAAACCGATGCACTAACAGTTCTTTTTGCAATTCGACATCGGTGAGACAACCATTAAGTGAAGAACTGTTCCGGTATTGATTGATGCCGATTAATAATGCTAACTTTCGCGGTGTGGGTTGTGCTAAAGCTTGATAGTAGCGATCGCCCATAGTCAACCACTCAGCTTCAGTTAAACCCAACACTGCCAGTATTGAGCCAATCCGTTGTACAAAAGTCCGACGTTTCATAAAAACAATCAGTCCTCAGGTCGTCAGCTAACAGCTTATAGGGCTGAGGACTGGAGTGTAAACATACTTTGCCGATAATCCTGTTGGGGTAGGAAGATAGATGTTGCTGAATAGAGGGATTAAAATTTCTCCCCCTGCTTCCCCTGCTTCCCCTGCTTCCCCTGCTTCCCCTGCCTGCCTTAACCAACCGTACTGGGAGTAGGGGGAGTCAAGAATGTCTCCCCACTCTCCTAAGCTAAGACCTGTACTCGCATTGCCCGCGCTAATTCTGCTGCTACTTCGGGACGGGAAAATTCTGGTGGGGGTAACTCACCGCGACGCAGCATTTCTCTGACTTTAGTTCCAGATAGGTGGACTCTTTCTTCTGGTTTGCTGGGACTGGTTTTGGTTGTCGCCATTTGTTTAGTGCGGGTGCAGTAAAAGGCGTGTTCAAATTTCATGGGTACAATGCCTAACTCACCAGGCTCAAATTCATCAAAGATATATTGAGCATCATAAGTTCCGTAGTAGTCACCCACCCCGGCATGATCTCTGCCGACGATAAAGTGGGTGCAGCCGTAGTTTTTGCGAACTAAAGCATGGAAAATTGCTTCGCGGGGGCCTGCGTAACGCATAGCGGCGGGATTAATTGCCAAAATCACCCTGTCTTCAGGATAGTAGTGTTCTAGCAAAATTTCATAACAGCGCATCCGCACATCGGCGGGAATATCATCTTCTTTAGTTGCGCCTACCAAGGGATGTAAAAATAAACCATCCACCGTTTCTAAGGCACACTTTTGAATGTATTCGTGGGCGCGGTGAATAGGATTGCGGGTTTGAAAGCCGACGATGGTTTTCCAACCCTGCTCTCTAAACATCTGCCGTGAAGCAGCTGGGTCAATTTGATAATCGGGGAATAGAGGATGAGAATTGCGTTCTAGTAGCCAGATATCACCAGCCAGATTTACAGCGCCTTGGTTATATACTACTTGCACCCCTGGATGTTTGGCTTCATCTGTGCGATAGACATTGATGGCTTCACGGGTTTTATCGTAGCTATATTTTTGCGTGAGTTGCAAAACCCCGATGTATTCGCCTTTGGGGTTATCCAGACGAATTAAGCTACCTTCCTGTAAAGGAGAAGCCACTTCTTCGCTGACTGAGAGTGTAATTGGTATTGACCATACAAGACCGTTAGCCAAGCGCATTTCTGCAACCACGCGATCGTAGTCTTCCTGGTTCATAAACCCTGTCAGTGGGCTAAAACCACCGATTGCAATCATTTCTAAATCAGAAACGGCTCGTTCATCAAGTTGCACGCGGGGCAAGAAATCAGATTTGGAAAGAAACTCTGCTTTTTGTTCTGGTGTGGCTATGCGATTAACCAACTGTCCACCGTGTGCGGCAATGGCATCTGGATGCTGACTCAAATTCAATCCCCTCTTAGCGATAACTACAATTGTTGCAAACTATGTACTCACTAACTTATCAAAATGCTGTTACACAAAGAAAGAGATTTTGGCAAGTGAAAGATGATGCTTGTCAGAATAACCTATGGAAAACTTTGATTTTCTCATCATCATGTACTCATACAGGAAAAAATCTCATCTCTCCGTGGGTGTGATTTTGCTAGCAGTATGGTGATTGTAAAAGAAAAATAATTCACAAATAGATAATTAATTTCATGTAGAGATGTGATTCTCTCAATTTAGAGTAAGACGTGAATTCAAATTGTATTTTTCAGAAAAATCACTGACTTAATTGAGTATTTGCGTCTCCCAAGTCAGGCAAGCAAATTTACACAAATTGCGAATGAATTAACTATTGACCACTCGATATTGTAGTAAGCAAGCAAGGAGTTGAACAGCCAATAAGAGGCAATCAACTAGGAGCTTACCGAGTGCAAAACTATTTTATCAATGGAGACAAGTTTCATGCTAGCTATTGTACAAAATAACCTGTTCACAGAAGTTGCTATTGAAGAATCTGCTACTGTTAGCGGTGGTCAAACTGATGTTAACTTTGACCTCAACGCATATTTGTTCATTGTAGGTGCTGGTACAGTTTTCGGCGCACCTGGATTAGCTGCTGATGAACTTCAGTTTGCTTTTGAAACTGCCGTTTCTATTGGCGATAACAACAACGTAGGTCTGTAGATTTTCCGCAATAATTGCCTTGAAAAGCTCAGGAAATATTCCTGGCTTTTCAGGCTAGTTTAATCAATAGTTCAAACCTATCTTATCAACGGAGACAAGTTTCATGCTAGCTATTGCACAAAATAACCTGTTCACAGAAGTTGCTATTGAAGAATCTGCTACTGTTAGCGGTGGTCAAACTACTGTTAATTTTGACCTCAACGCATATTTGTTCATTGTAGGTGCTGGTACAGTTTTCGGAGCGCCTGGGCTAACTACTGATGAACTTCAGTTTGCTTTTGAAAGCGCAATCTCTATTGGCGATAACAATAACAACGGCTAAATCGTGTAGTTTTTCCAAGTTATATCAATAATACTTCAGGGTTAATTCATTAAGTATGAATTTACTAAATACTGGAACATTTTTAATAGTTCCAGTATTTAGATTAATACCCTAAGTAGAAATGAATTGAGCTATTACTTTTTTCAAGGAGAGAGACTAATGAAGGAAAATAGCCTTTTTTTTAAAACACTGAGTGCTGAAGAGTCTTGCGCTGTTAACGGCGGTACTAGTACGCCAATGTTTGTTTTAGATCCTACAAATAGAAATCAAGGAGGTCAAATTCTGAACGTAGACGGCCGTGGTAATTCAATTACTATGTCTGGCTCTGAAAATGCTAATGGCAATAATAATAACACTATTAATCCCTTGCAATTAGCTTTACCTATGCCAGAGGTAGCTATGCAGAACAACAATTCAAAGTAATTAGTTGAAAATTAAATAACTAATTACTGAAAAACATCATTGTTTAATTAATGCTCCAGGTTTGTCAAATATCTGATCGTTAAACCTATCCTTAAGAGGAAGCGATGAAAGAACAAAACCCACTTTTTACAGAACTATCTTCTCAAGAATCTGCTGTCGTCAGTGGAGGGAGAAGAGTTAGTTTTGACTTAGATACTTACTTATACATTTTGGGTGCTGCTGTGTTATTTGGCAACCCTGGACTTACTTCAGAAGAGATTCATTTTGCTTGGACACAATCATTCATTTTTTATGATGATACATTAAGTGATAATGATAGCAGTATAGGTAGTGGTATAACTAGAAGAAGTTCAAGACGATCAACCAATTTTGGATTTTAGTTTGATGGAATAAATCACGAATCAAGAGCAAGATTTTCAAGTTTTTAATCTAAAAAATAAGCATTTTGCTTTATGAAATACATTCACGTTTTACAGCACACTCAAGAAGATTGTGGTGCTGCTTGTATTGCGGCGATCGCCAAATATTATGGACGCAATTTAACTCTCAGTCGCATTCGTGAAGTTGTCGGTACAGGACAATTTGGCACAACTTTATTAGGACTACAAAGAGGAGCGCAATCCCTCGGTTTTAAAGCTCACTCTGTGAAAACTTCGCCGGAACTTTTAAACAGGATAAATGAAGCGCCTTTACCAGCTATTATTCATTGGAAAGGTAATCATTGGGTGGTTTTTTATGGTAAAAAAGGTAAAAATTATGTAATAGCTGATCCAGCCGTAGGTGTTCGTTATTTGTCACCACAAGATTTAAGTGAAGGCTGGAAAGATTGGTTAATGCTTTTACTTGAGCCAGATCCAGAATTATTTTCCCAAGGTGAAGCAGATCGTGTTCCTAGTTTTTGGCGTTTCTTCAAGCGTGTCTGGAATTTTCGCTCAATTTTAGCTCAAGCTTTACCACTCAATTTGCTTCTGGGAGTTTTATCATTAGCTTCCCCTTTTTTACTGCAAATTCTCACGGATGATGTGCTAGTTCGTGGTGATACAAGACTACTGACAACTATGGCGATCGCTGTCGTAGTGATGAATATTATTTCTAGTAGTCTTGGTTGGGTACAATCTAACTTAATTGCTCACTTTGCTCAACGCTTGCAATTAGGTTTAGTCATGGATTTTGGGCGACAAATTCTGCAATTACCTCTAAGTTATTATGAAGCGCGTCGCAGTGGAGAAATCGTTAGCCGTCTACAAGATATTAATCAAATTAATCAATTAGTTGCTCAAGTTGTTATTAGTTTACCTAGTCGTTTTTTCATTGCATTAATCTCTTTCGGTATCATGGCTTTCTATAGCTGGAAATTAACTATAGTTGCTATGTTCTTAGCGGTCATGATGACAACATCTACAATTGTCTTTCAGCCGACTTTGCGAAATAAAACCCGTGAACTTCTAGTCCAAGAAGCAGAAACTCAAGGTGTTTTAGTAGAAACTTTTAAAGGGGCTTTAACTGTTAAAACTACCACATCAAGTTCACAATTTTTAGATGAATTTCATAGTCGATTTGGTCAATTAGCTAATTTAGCATTCCGTACCATGCAAATTGGCATTATCAATAATAGTTTTTCTGGATTTGTTTCTGCAATAGGTAGTGTGTTCTTACTCTGGTATGGTGGAAATTTAGTAATTAATCCGGTGGAGAATTTGAGCATTGGTCAACTATTAGCATTTAATTCAATGAATGCTAACTTCCTCGGTTTAATTAGTACTGGAATCAGTTTTGTTGAAGAATTTACCCGTGCAAAAACATCTGTGCAACGTTTGACAGAAGTTATAGACGCTACACCAGAAAATGAAGGTGATGGTAAAAAGCCTTTTGCTAAAATTTCCGGCAATGCTGATATTATCTGTACAAATGTCAATTTCCATTATGCTGGTCGGATTGATTTACTAGAAGACTTTACTTTAAAAATCCCTGGTGGTAAAGTCACTGCTGTTATTGGTAAATCTGGTTGTGGTAAAAGTACTTTAGCTAAACTAATAGCTGGGTTATATACCTTACAATCTGGTAATATTCGCATCGGTTTATATAACCTAGAAGACTTATCTCTTGATTGTCTCCGTCAACAAGTAGTATTGGTTCCTCAAGATGCTCACTTTTGGAGTCGTTCGATTGTCGAAAACTTCCGTTTAGGTGCGCCATACTCTACTTTTGAACAAATAGTTAGGGCTTGTCAAATTGCTCAAGCTGATGAATTTATTAGTAAATTACCAGATAAATATCAAACGGTGTTAGGAGAATTTGGTGCAAATATTTCTGGTGGACAAAGGCAAAGATTAGCCATAGCACGAGCAATAATTACAGAGCCACCAATTTTAATTTTAGATGAATCTACTGGTGGTCTTGATCCAGTCAGTGAAGCGCAAGTTTTAGAGCAATTATTGCAGCATCGCCAAGGTAAAACCACAATTTTAATTAGTCACCGTCCGAAAGTTATTAGTCGGGCTGATTGGATTGTTTTACTAGAGCAAGGTAGGTTAAAACTTCAAGGTTCATTACAAGATTTACGTACCCAAACTGGAGAGCATTTAGATTTTTTAATTCCTTAAATATCACTTGATAAAATATGCTGTACATTCAAAATAAAAAATATATCCCACCACTTCAAGATGATGATGCTTTACCACCAGTTGGTATTTGGACATCTTTATTAGGGTTATTTCTGGTAGCGTCTGTTGGTTCAGCGATCACCCTATCTTCTTGGGTGAAATACAATGTCACTGTCAAAGCACCTGCGGCTTTCCGTCCTACAGGTGATGTACGGTTAGTCCAACCAGAAATGGAGGGGACTATTCAAAATATTTTTGTGACAGAAAATCAACTTGTCAAACGAGGTGATGCGATCGCTTCTCTGGATACAGATCAATTGCAAATCAAAAAGAGTCAACTGGAAGGTAATATTCAACAAAGTAGATTGCAACTCATCCAAATTGATGCTCAAATCAACACTTTAGATAGTCAAATACAAGCTGAAACTAACCTGATAGAAAGAACAATTGCTTCGGCTCAGGCAGATTTAGCACGAAACCAACGAGATTATCAAGATAAACAAATTACCACACAAAGCGAATTTTTGGCTGCTCAGGCAAGTTTGCAAAAAGCCACAGCCAATTTACGCAAAGCCAAGGCTGATTTAAATTTTGCTCAAGTAGACCGCGATCGCTATCAGCAGTTAACAGAAATTGGGGCTATTGGTAGACGGGAGTATGAACAGAAAAAACTTGTTGTAGAACAGACTCAATCAGCATTGGAAAGCGAAAAAAGGTCTGTGGAAATTGCTCAAGCCCAATTGCAAGCAGCCCAAGCTGTAGTTAATCCTAGCATGGCAACGGTGGCGATCGCTCAAGCACGAGTTGCCCAGGAACGTGCTAGGGGTGCATCTAACACCGCCATATTAAATAAAGAGAAACAAGCTTTAATTCAGCGCCGAGTGGAAATGTTGTCCCAACTCAACCAATATCAAAAAGAATTACAACAAGTAGAAAAGCAATTGCAAAGTGGTATGATTCGCGCTACCAGCGATGGAATTATCTTGAAGCTGAATTTGCGAAACTCTGGTCAAGTGGTACGCATCAGCGAAGCGATCGCAGAGATTGTACCACAGAATACTCCTCTATCAATTAAAGCTATGGTTTCCACCGCAGACATTAAAAAAGTGGAGATAGGGCAAAAAGTCCAATTACGAGTTAACGCTTGTCCCTATCCCGATTACGGGACTCTCCCAGGTGTGGTTAGTGCTATTTCTCCCGATGCGATTACACCCCAAAACCAAAACGCAGCTAACTATTTTGAAGCAACCATCCAACCCGAAAAGATGGAATTTGGCAATGGCGATCGTCAATGTCACATCACATCAGGTATGGAAGCAGAAGCAAATATCATTTCTAAGGAAGAGACAGCACTGCAATTTATACTACGAAAAGCGAGACTCATCACTGATTTATGAGTAGGGAAGTATGCAGTGAATACAACACTTTTTATTTGGATGGAGTACACCACTTTAGCCTTTTTTTCCTATGAATCTGTACTGCAACCAGAGAGAAGCTTTATCTGACAGGTGTAACGGCGTGGCAAAAATAAAATGATGCAATAGATTTAGGGACTTCCAGATAAAAAAATATCCAACTAGGTTGGGTGCGTCAGTGCGAGAAAACTTAGCTGTAACAAGAAGTTATTCATACTGACGCACCCTACTAACCGTCAATTTGGAATAATTTATTTTTTGGTGTTCCCTTAAATAAAATTTACCACCCATGTACGCAGATAAATGTTGATAATAAACATTAAAAAAAGAATACCTCCAACTAAGTATTGTTTCAGGGAAAAATATATTTTTCCCTGAAACATCTTATTTTGTCAGCATAAATCGACGGTTAATTTACTTTGTATATTTGCGAATATACCAAAAGAAATAAATTCTCTAATTAATATATAGGGTAAAAAAGATAAAAATTACATTCACTAATTAAAATATTATCCATAAAAACTACAATGACATTTTTTGATAAAAAAATGTAAATTTTAGACACTTGATTTGTCATAAATATATCGTGAATTACTTAATATTTTTCTCCTATTATATAAAAACAGCTAACACATCAGTTTTGTATTTATAAACCTGAGTAAACAAATTATACTTTTAAGTGTCTGAGTTATGACCATAATTCCTTTTATGACATCCTACCATCGAGTTCAAAAAGCATTACAATGGTGGTCTTATAGGCAGTCAGCCAAGCTATTATTGGAAGCTGAACAAATTCGGGATGGTCTGTTACAGGAAACTTTCACAATGCGGCGTAACTTAGATTTGTTATTTTTAGATAATATAAACTTACCAAATGACAAAGCCCAAGACTCTTTAAAAAGAATTGAAAACTTTCATCATTCTTTAGTAAAATTAAGCGATCGCTTATTTCCCGAATCACTTCAAGATAGTTTTCCTTTAGCAATTGAGTCTTTATTAGAATCTTGGTTGGCATCTAATCCCCACATATATTTTCATATAGATATGCCAATTTATTGGCGATATGAACCAGGTGAGAGAGGTTTAATAATTTTAACTTTATTAGAAGAGTTTTTGACAATAAGTTTGTCAGAAATATCCATACCTACTTCATTGTATTTAAGCTTAAAATTAAAAGATAATACAGGGATATTAACTGTAAAAATTACTTACTCTCAAACATCATCATTTTTTGTAACTTCTGGCTTGACAGAATTAGATTACCTTTGCCAGACTTGCCGACTATTAACATCAGGCAAATGTTTTTATCATGCTCATGATTTTACAATTTCCTGGTCTTTCTCTTGGTAGAATTCGACATTATTCTATTAGGATAAACTTGAATAAATAGTTATGTAGCAAACAATTAACTTCAGACGAAAAGTAACAAGTTGTTTATCTAATTGATGTGGTGTGAATTATGGAACAAACTACACCTGAAAAAGCATTACTTAACTTCTTAGTAATTGATGACCATGAATCAGTTCTGAGTGGAACTGTCGAGATACTACGAAGACATTACCCAACATCTGAATTTGTTACTGCTATTAATGCTGAAAATGCTTATCATCAATTGACAAATTTACAGCCAAACCTCCTAGTTATGGATCTTTCTATTCCTGAAAAATCAGGAATCGTAGCACGTCCAGATACAGGTGTGAAACTTCTCAGAACACTGATGAAAAACTATTCCAGTTTGAATATCATTGTGCAGAGCGCTCATATTAGAACTTTAGTGAGAATTAGACCTGATATTGACACTCATAAAGGAGGATTTACAGTTGCAGATAAAAGCCTTTCTACTCAAGAAATGTTGACTAGAGTCGATTGGGCATTGCAGGGATTAACTCATACAAAAGACATTAAAGGAATCCATTCTGGATTAGAGATTAAACCAGAGTGGTTAAAAGTACTAATTCTTGCTTTTGAAGAAGGATTACAAGATAAGGCAATCGCTGAAAAAATGTGTATTTCAGAGCGCATGGTGCGCCATTATTGGAGTAAATTACAAGATGCTTTAGATGTTTACCCTGATGATGGAAAAAATATCCGCATTCAAACTGAGAAACGGGCTAGACAAGCAGGGTTGATTGATTGATTTGTAATTAACATTAAATGACTATGAGTTATTGATCAATGGTAACTAGTTTGTGTTTTCATGATTAAATAATCCCTACCACTTGCTAATATCAAAAGACTAGGAGAAAAGCCTATGCAACCTGGACTTTTCAGCATAATCAAAGCAGAAGTTTCCATCTGGCGTGTAAGTATATTACCAGAAATTGCATTAATTTGGCTAAGAATTTTTACACGAATTATTAGTGTAAGCCAGTCTTTAAAATTGCTGGTTTTTGATAAATTATTCCATTGGCGAACTAAGAAATGTACAGATCCAAAAATTATTCGGGTGGATATTCATAAAGAGAATAGACTTAAGCAGCTTATAAATGATGGAAAATCTCAAACTTATCAACCCAGACTTTTTGGTCTAGCCATTGTGAGTTTATTGATTATCAGCTATGTACTCTTAATATGGGGTTGGTGGATTCCCGTCATACCAGCAATGTTAATTTTGATTATCAATTGTATGCAAATCATGGCTTTATATCAATATGACCAAGCTTTGAAGTTAGGAATGGGAACTCGCCAATCTATTATTGAAAGTACTTTTGAAACAATTCATAATGGACCACTACAAAGTTTAGCTAAAGTGTTAAAATTAGTCAAATCTCAGGACATAAATACCCAAGAGTTACTACCCCAAATTGAAAAAGAGCTAGAAAAATTAAATTATGAACTTAGAGGTATTTATGAATTTTTACAACAAGAGTACCCAAGTCAAGACATTAAGCTTTATTTGGGAAATAATTTAGTATTAAATTTACAAGACCCACTGCATGAAGTTCTCTATCAGGTTTACAGCTACACTTTAGAGAGAGATTTTCCTTGTTTTAAAACTGTTAAAGTTGCCATTCGTAGTTTTGATCCTATAGACGAACGACACTTAAGTATTGAACAAAAACGAGGAATTTGTAGATTTTTAGAAGAAGCTTTATGCAATGTAGGTAAGCACGCCACGGGAGTAAGCAAACTCCAAGTTACTTGCTCATTAATACAAGGTTGGTACACTTTAAAAATTATAGATAACGGCTCAGGAGCAAATCTATATAAAAAGGGACGGGGAACCCAACAATCTATTAATTTAGCACAACAACTCCAAGGTAAATTTGAGCGATCGCCCGTTTTTCCCCAAGGAACTATTTGCAAATTATCTTGGCGCGTAGCCAACAATTAGGTTGACAGCACTTTTCATGGCAAATTGCGAATTGTTTTTCATCTCTACCTGATAAAATTGTGTAGAGCTAAATTTTATGGGTTAAAAGCTGTGTTAGCAGCCTTGCTTTATGGTCAAGAAGATTTACGCTTAGAACAAGTTGCCGATCCCTCTCCAGATTTTGGGGAAGTTGTGATTAAAGTAGGCGCAGCTACAACTTGTGGTACAGATTTAAAAGTCTGGCGGCGTGGTGGTCATGCAAAGATGTTGAAACCACCTACTTTATTTGGTCATGAAGCAGCCGGGGAAATTGTTGCACTGGGTGCAGGTGTGGTAGGTTGGCAAATAGGCGATCGCGTGGTTGCTAATAACTCTGCACCCTGCATGGAATGCTTCTTTTGTCAACATCAAGAATATTCCCTCTGCCCCAATTTGACATGGAATAATGGCACATTTGCCGAATATCTCAAAATTCCTGCACCCATAGTCCAGCATAATTTATTGCGGGTTCCTGATGATCTGCCCTTAGAATTGGCAGCCATGACCGAACCCTTGGCTTGTGTCCTACATGGGGTAGCCCGTTCTCAAATCAAACCTAGAGATCGGGTAGTTGTCTTGGGAGACGGGGCTATTGGGTTAATGTTTGTGGCTACTTTGGCTGATACCGTTGAGGTGTTGTTGTGGGGTGGTAACGACCAAAGGCTAGAAATTGGGCAGAAATTGGGCGCAGCGAAGACCTTTAACTATCATCAAAATCCAGATATTCCAGGGGTGGTGAAAGAACTTACCCAAGGCTGGGGTGCAGATGTGGTGATTGAAGCAACGGGAGTACCCAGTGTTTGGGAAACAGCGATCGCCTGCGCTCGTCCTGGTGCAACTGTTAACCTATTCGGCGGCTGTCCCAGAGATACAAAAATTACAGTTAATACAGAACAATTACACTACAGCGAACTCACCCTCAAAGGTGTATTTCACAACACCCCTGAATATGTACGAGCGGCTCTGGATCTGATAGCTAGTCGTCAAATACCTTTTGAATTACTGATTAGTCAACAGCGTCCATTAACAGAATTAAAACAAGTATTTGATGACATGAAAGCGCGGAAAGTAATTAAAGTGGCAATGGTTTGTAGTCAGGACTGTAGTTCTTGATGATTTATTCGCGCCAAATTTCTGAATGTAGTAGATTGCTTCTAATTTGATGAGCTGGAAGAAATATCTAATCGTTGCTGAACATCAGGATATTGCTGCTCAAAACCGCTAACTTCCGATAATGTATAAAGTGGTCTTTGTTTAACCTCTTCATAAATCCGCCCGATATACTCACCTAAAATACCAATACTTACAAGTTGCACTGCCCCCAAAAAGAAGATGGCTATGAGAATAATGGCTATGCCAGTTAGTGGAGAACTGGGGGTAAAAATTCGCCAATATAAAACTAGCAGACACATGAACAGAGAAACTATTGCAGCCAACAATCCTAAATAAGTTGAAAGCCTCAATGGCACTTTCGAGAAAGAAACTATACCGTTAATCGCCAATGCGAAAGACTTGCGGAATGTATATTTGACATCACCAGCAAAACGCGGATCACGCTCAAACCTCACTGCTGTTTGCTTAAAACCAACCCAAGAACGTAAACCGCGAATGTAACGATTGCGTTCTGGCATGGCATTTAGTACATCGACAACTTGGCGATCTAATAGACAAAAATCCCCTGTGTCTGTAGGAATATCCACATCCGCAAGTTGTTTCAAGATCCGATAAAAAGCATAAGCGGTGAAGCGTTTAAACCAACCTTCTTGACGGCGTTTAATTCTTTGGGCATAAACTATATGATATCCTTGTCGCCATTGTTCCACCATTTCCATGATTAACTCTGGTGGATCTTGTAAATCAGCATCAAGAATGACAACTACTTGTCCCCGAACAAAATTCAATCCTGCGGTGACGGCGATTTGATGACCAAAATTCCTAGCGAGACTTAAGTAAACTATACGCGAATCTTGGTGATGTAATTCTCTCATCATTTTCAGAGAGCGATCGCGGCTACCGTCATTTACCAAACACAACTCGACTGAACCATCCATTTGATCCATTACCTGGGAAATGCGCCGATACATTTCTTCAATTGTTTCTTCTTCGTTGTAGATCGGTACGATAAAAGAATATTTTGGTGGCATAGTTGAGCTATGTTAAGGTTTTTTACGAGACGGAAAAGAGCGACGACGACGATACCAAGTAGAACCGCCAACTAAGATTCCAATCAATGCCAAAGCACCCACTAATGGTAAAACTTCACCAGTGCGGATGGCTTTTAAGCCAGAACTCCCCAAGAGAACAAATGGCAAAATTCCGGGTACAGTCCCTAAGGCTGTGCCAATCAGGTAATCCTTGAAGCTGATAGATGTCAAACCGGCGGCAAAATTTACGAGTCCATAGGGCAGAATTGGCATCAACCGGATAGCAAACATATAAAAGATGGCTCCCTGTCTAACTTCCGCATCTATAGCTTGCCAACGTCCAGCTAGTTTTTGGGAAACAATGTCACGTCCTACTGTTCGGGCAAAAATAAAAGCGGCGATCGCTGCAATAATTGCGCCAACACTAGTCCAAAATGTCCCCATCCACGCGCCAAAAATCGCTCCCCCGGTTAAATTTAGCGCCGTTGATGGCAAAATTAGAATGGTTGCTATCACATATATGGCTACATAAGTGACAGGGGCCCAAATACCCGCAGCTTTCAACCATGATTGAATTAGCTCTGGATCAATTCCTCCTAGTAAATATCCTGTGACTCCAGTGGCTATCAGACACACAGCCATCAGTAAGGCAAAACTGGTTTTAGCATTCAGCATCAATTAAGGCTCCTAGTTGTTTAACCTGATACCCAATTACCAGAGTCCAACTAGTATCCTCACATATTTAGCCAATTAATATCTAGCGTCAAATCTACGTAATTATGGGTAAAAGTCTTATATGACGAATACCTATGACACTTATTGTTAAGATATTCACCCATTTCAGCATTCATCAATTTATTCTTTACTACTTGGGGATACTAAGTAGTTATCGGCAAGGGCTATACACAGCATTATTGAGTGGATGCTTGAAATAATTTTTCTGTAAAACGGGAAAACTATAGTCATTACCTTATGGGTAAATTTCTATATGAGTCCCGAATAGGAAAATGCTCAAAAAATTTCGGCTTAACTTTTTAATTTTGCCCTTGTCTCTGGTTTCCTGGCTATGGGTGGGAATGGTGGCTAACTCCACGGCTGATGCGTTACCAGGACAAAGTACAGAAGAAGTTGGTACTTGGATTAAAGCACATCCTACTCTACGCCCCAGGGCTGGGGAGAAATTATTTGTGCAGAAGAGTGATACAGCAGCCCAGCGATTCACTTTTCAAGCCTCTGTGTTTCCCCCTGGTAAGGTGGGTTTTATCAAAGACCGGAGTATGATTCGGAATGAACGCATTGCTATGTATGATGCTATTAATGGCATGACATTGCAGCGTCTGCAAGAATCCTTACGAATAATTTACGGCTTGGATATTTATCAAGATTTTAAACGCGCCCAAGTGCTGTATGAATATCCCAATGAAAGTGCAATTAATTCAGCACGGATGGCTAAAACCCCAATTAGAGAAGCTTTGAAGGGAGAATTAAGAGTAGGCGATCGCTACGCTTACTGGCTGGAAGTCGCCCAACCACGAGATGGTAAAGCTTTCACGGGACAAATGACGGTTTTACTCAAAAATGACTTAGATAAGCTAGAAGCAGAACTGCGAAATCGTTAGCGAGGATATGGCTTTTAGATTTTAGGATTGAAAACCACTTGGTGTATTTGGGTTTTCTGTGTAATAGCAATCTAAATAACAACAAAACTCGGCAGATATGTTGCATATCTGCCGAGTTCTGCCTAATACTATTCAGAAGCGGTTTTGAATTTTGTAGATTACTTACCAAAAGGTATTATTCAGGTTCGCTGTGATTATTCTCACTTCCTTGTAAGACTGTTTCAAAGCTCATGCGTTGTTCAGCATTCCGCAAGAAGTAACCACTAATCATTGCTGAAGCTAGCAATCGTCCTAAATTTTCTCGGTTGGTGGTGATGGTGACACCAAAATGTTCCGAAGGTAAATTCCCCAATAATCCAATGATATTGCGTTCCATCACCTGAAAAACTTCTGGTGATGTGGGTTTAGAAAGTTGGGTAACTGTCTCTGGACTTAATGACTTAACATATTGCCATAACAGATTCGCTGTTTCTGCGTCACCATTAAAAAATTCTGAGACTCGGTTAGATTGGTTACTCACTTTTTCCTCCTGCAATAACACTGCTGAGTGTGATGATAATGACTTTAAATATATGACTGATTTCTATCTACTACTTGACTTGTTTAACCATTTGGTGTTCCTGTCAAATAATGTAACAAAATTATTCACACATCAAAGTCGTTGTAACCGTACCATAACCAGGGGATTTCTCACCAATTAGTTAATATTCCATAGTCCACAGTAAAAACCCTCATCCTTGACTAATGACTATTAACCATCGACTAACTAGCCAAATACTCATCCATTTTGACTTTGGACTTACGCAGTTTGGTTAGGGCTTCTCTTTCGATTTGTCTGACTCGTTCGCGGCTAATATTGAGTATTTCGCCAATTCTGGCTAAAGTCAAAGCTTGACCATCGGTTAGACCAAAGCGGAGGGTGATTACTTCTTTCTGTTGGGGTGTTAATTGCTCCATCAGTACCTCTAGGTCGTTGGATAGGGAAGATTGCATCACAAAATCTTCAGGAGAAGCGCCTGGATCTTCCAACATCTCGCCTAGTTCGGTGTCGTAATTGTCTCCCAATCGTAAATCTAAAGATAGAGGCAGACGGGCTTTTTCTAAATATTCTCTGACTTGTTTGGGTGTGAGTTCTAATTCTTGAGCTAATTCCCCAGCTGTCGGCGCACGTCCTAATCTTTGGGATAGTTGACGCTGGGCTTTTTTAATTTTGTTCAGCTTCTCAGTAATATGGATGGGTAGGCGGATAGTGCGTGCTTTTTCGGCGATCGCGCGGGTAATGGCTTGACGAATCCACCAATAGGCATAGGTAGAAAATCTATAACCCTTAGTGGGGTCAAACTTCTCTACACCCCGTTGCATCCCAATACTACCTTCTTGGATCAGGTCTAATAAATCAACGTTACGTTTAATATATTTTTTGGCAACGGAGACTACCAACCGCAAGTTGGCTTCTACCATTTTGCGTTTGGCAATTTCGCCATCGGCGATCGCTTCATTTAATTCTGCTGAACTTATATTCGCCGTTTTTGCCCACTCTTCTAAGCTTGGTTCACGTCCCAACTGGGTTGCCAATTCTTCTCGTACTTCTTGCAACGTTGTTGAACGCTGTACTTGCTTACCATAACGAATCTCTTCTTCATGGCTTAAGAGTGGTACACGTCCTATCTCACGCAGGTAAGTCCGCACGAGGTCTGTGGCTGTTGGAGCGGTCTTCATGGCGCTACTCTTTGGTGATGATTGTTCTGTTGGTAGGGTCATTAACTGATAGATGCTCTTTGCCGTTGCCACCCAGTTAACCTGGGATGTTGTTTGATGATTTAGAAGCTATACATCCGATAATTCGGGTGCTATGGGACTTTAAATAAGAGCTTTAACTGCTAGAAGTTACAGTAATTCCGTATTCTGCACAACTCTCTTTGGTTAGATAAAAGGTATTGAACGTAACATTTTTTCATTGAACCTTGTATTAACAATTGTAACATTTATGAGAGAAAATGGTTAATCTAGAGGCTAGAAATTTCTGTTTGTCGTACAAAAGTAGCTTTTGTTACATAATGATGAGGAAAATTGACAACTTAACTCATCCATTATTTGGTAAGTCTTTTAGATTAAGACTAGGTTATGAGGAACTTATAGCAATAGTGATTGCGATTCAAAAACTCTCTAGAAGATTTTCCGCAACTGCTTCAGAGTACTTTTATTCTTGATACGAGACTTTTCCGAGGTACGGTAAAAAAACCCTTTGCTATTGATATAGCTTTCTAGAAGTATATTTGATTAGCTTTTCCGCAGAGAATGACTTTTGCCTCATATTTGTTAAAATATCGCAATGAAAACAATAATTATTTTTCTATAATAATTACTTAATTTTCCTTGTAAATACCGCTTAATGCAGATTTCAGGGAGTAGGGAGTTCTGAGAGGAGAGTTCTGAGTTAAAACTAATTCCTCTCCCTTGCTCTCTGCTCCCCGCTCCCTGTCCCTTACCCTAAAGATTTGGGCAATACTCCTGGATAGTTTTTACGTCCAAAGTAGTATTTTGCATGGAACGGATGGCGGCGACGGTTGCTTTAGCCCCAGCGATTGTAGTGATAATGGGGATTTTATAGGCTAAACCTGTCCGGCGGATTAATCGCGCATCAGTTTGAGCTTCTTCACCTGAAGGAGTGTTAATAATCAGTTGGATTTTTTGGTTTTTGATGGCATCAATGACGTGAGGACGGCCTTCATGAAGTTTTAGGACTAATTCGACATTCAAGCCATGTTCTAAGAGGACGCTACGTGTACCAAAGGTAGCCATCACTTTAAAGCCTAAGTCGATAAATTCTCTAACTACCGGGACGGCGGCGGCTTTATCGCGATCGCTCATCGACACAAACACCGTTCCCGTTAGCGGTAGACGTTCTCCAGCACCTAATTCTGCTTTAGCAAAGGCACGACCAAAGTCACTGTCGATTCCCATCACTTCGCCTGTAGAACGCATCTCTGGGCCTAATATTGTATCAGTTCCAGGGAATTTATTAAAGGGCAATACAGCCTCTTTGACTGCAATGTGATTGGGAATAACTTCTTGGGTAAAGTTTAACTCTTCAAGAGTTTTACCCGACATAATTAGGGATGCCAATTTTGCTAAGGGTATACCCGTTGCTTTAGATACAAATGGTACTGTACGAGAGGCGCGGGGGTTGGCTTCCAAAATGTAAACTTGGGGTGAATAAGAGCTAGCACCGACAACGGCGAACTGAATATTCATTAACCCAATTACAGATAGTGCTTGTGCTAGTTGTACTGTCCAAGTACGGATTTGGTTGAGAACGGCTGGCGGTAGGGAAATTGACGGTAGAGAGCAAGCAGAATCTCCTGAGTGAATACCCGCTTGTTCGATGTGTTCCATGATGCCACCAATTACCACTCGTCCTGTATGGTCGGCGATCGCATCTACATCGACTTCAATGGCGTTTTCTAGGAACTTGTCAATTAAAATTGGGTGTTCTGGTTCTACTTGCACCGCAAAGGTCATGTAGCGTTCTAATTCTGTATCAGAGTAGACAATTTCCATCGCCCTACCCCCTAATACATAACTCGGACGCACCACCACAGGGTAGCCAATCCGTCTCGCAACAATCAGTGCATCTTCGTAACTCCGAGCTATTCCGTTTGGTGGTTGGGAAATATTCAACTGTTTGAGGATTTTCTCAAACCGTTCGCGGTCTTCGGCGGTATCGATAGAATCAGGTGATGTTCCCCAAATTTTTGTGGGGATGGAGGAAGAATCATCCTCTAGCCGTTGCAAATATTCCTGTAAAGGTAACGCTAACTTTAACGGTGTTTGTCCGCCAAACTGGACAATTATTCCTACTGGGTTCTCAGCTTCGATGATGTTGAGGACATCTTCCTTTGTTAATGGTTCAAAGTAGAGGCGATCGCTTGTATCATAATCGGTGGATACCGTCTCTGGGTTGGAGTTGACCATAATTGTTTCGTACCCGGATGCTTTGAGCGCATAAGCAGCGTGACAACAACAATAGTCAAACTCGATTCCCTGGCCGATACGGTTGGGGCCACCGCCCAAAATCATCACCTTGGGTTTGGTGGTGGGGATAACTTCGGTTTCTACTTCGTAGGTGGAGTAGTAATAGGGTGTAAAGGCTTCAAACTCCGCCGCGCAGGTATCGACGGTTTTATAAACTGGGATAACTCCTAATTCTTTACGGTAGGCGCGGACTTCATCTTCAGTGGTTTTGGTAGCAAAGGCAATTTGGCGATCGCTATATCCATCGCGCTTGATTGCATACATCTGTTCTTGCGTCAACTGTTTTAGAGGTGTGCGCTTGAGGAACTTTTCCACCTCTAACAATTGCTGCATTTTGTCCAAGAACCAGGGGTCAATAGCTGTGAGTTCGTAGATTTCCTCAGGACTCATCCCTAACTGTAAAGCATGGCGTACTGCAAAAATTCGGTCTGGGTTCGGTGTCCGCAGTTGGGCGCGAATTTGTTCACCACTAGGTAATTTTTCCGCTTTGTCGCAACCCCAACCAGCACGACCAGTTTCTAGAGAACGCAGCGCCTTTTGGAAGGATTCGTTAAAAGTCCGTCCTATAGCCATTGCTTCCCCGACAGATTTCATTTGGGTAGTCAGCACTGGTTCGGAACCGGGGAACTTCTCAAAAGCAAACCGGGGAACTTTTGTAACTACGTAATCAATTGTCGGTTCAAAGGATGCGGGAGTTTTCTTGGTGATGTCGTTTCTAATTTCATCCAAGGTGTAGCCTACAGCCAACTTAGCCGCCATCTTGGCGATGGGGAACCCGGTAGCTTTGGAGGACAAAGCCGAACTGCGGGAAACGCGGGGGTTCATTTCAATGACAACCACATCCCCATTTACGGGATTAACGGCAAACTGGATATTAGAACCACCAGTTTCTACACCAATCTCGCGGATAATTTTCATCGCCATATCCCGCAGGCGTTGGTATTCCTTATCGGTAAGAGTTTGGGCGGGGGCGACGGTAATCGAATCCCCAGTATGGATACCCATCGGGTCGATATTTTCGATGGAACAGATAATCACAACGTTATCTGCTAAATCGCGCATGACTTCCAACTCATATTCTTTCCAGCCGAGGAGGGACTGATCGATGAGAATTTGGGAAACGGGACTTGCATCTATCCCGACTTGCGCCATTTCTTCAAATTCTTCTTGGTTGTAAGCAATACCGCCACCCGTACCACCCATAGTAAAAGCTGGGCGAATAATTAAAGGATAAGTGCCAATGCGCCGGGCGATCGCTTTGGATTCTTCCAAAGATGAGGCTGTACCACTGGGACAAACATTCACCCCAATTTTCGCCATCGCTTCGTTGAACAGTTTTCGGTCTTCGGCTTTCTCAATTGCTGGTAACTTAGCGCCAATTAATTCCACGTTATACTGATCCAGTACGCCGTTTTTGGCTAAGGCGACAGCGATATTCAACGCGGTTTGTCCACCCATTGTGGGTAGTAAAGCGTCTGGACGTTCTCTAGCGATGACTTTCTCTACTAGTTCCGGTGTTAGTGGTTCAATGTAAGTGCGATCGGCTGTTTCCGGATCGGTCATGATTGTCGCCGGATTGGAGTTAACCAGCACTACCTCATAACCTTCTTCTCGCAGTGCTTTACAGGCTTGAGTCCCTGAGTAATCAAACTCACAGGCTTGTCCAATCACAATTGGGCCAGATCCCAATAGTAGTATCTTCTGGATGTCTTGACGGCGGGGCATAGTCGTTGGGTTGGAGTACGAGAATACAAATCCTGATTATTTTAAGGGTCTTTCTCCCCATTCATGTTATTTATTATCAAGTTTTCTAGGTTTGATAACACAGCAGCTGCCAGCTAGTAGTCCATCAAGTTAGTTTTGATGGTTCGTAGTAAGGACTAAAGTCCTTACTACGAACTTGCTTATCCCTCAAGTCAAATTCGATGGCCTACTTATACAATCAGGCGAAAGTCAAAATAATCATATCTCTATATAGTGCGCTGGTTACTGACTGGAAAGTGCCTGTGTATTTTTGCTTTCGTTGTACTGAGTTATTTATTCATCCCTGAGGAGTTGCGAATACTACACCTTTGGCAGAGACATAAATTTTATATGTGTTGTAGTCAATTAAGTATTTCTATTTTTTGATAGAAATAATTTGTAAAAATATAGCAGTCCTAAATCATTTGTAAACTAAAAGACCCCCGACTTCTTAAAGAAGTCGGGGGTCTGAGTCTCTCAACATTCAGAAATCAAATAGGATTGCAATATTTCTATTTACTAGTTGACAATACCAATCAAATCCATAATACACATATTTCAAAAAACAATAAAAAATGGCAGATAAGCATTAGTAGGCTCTGCCATTTTTTATATTCTTTTAAGATTCAATCCTTTTAAGAATACTCTTTATCTACAGTAGACTCAGCTACATCTAGATTAATTAGAAGTTAGTTCTGAGCAGGCTGAACAAATCCCAAGGTTAAGCTATCTTTAGCTAGGAAGTGGTGTAGATGGTAAGCTCTTTCTTCAGTTTTCAACAGAATTTTTTCATAGAGATAGCGTGTACCGCGATCTCCCAAGCTTTCAGCCTGAGCCGCTTGGCGACGAATAACATTGATAATAGCCTGTTCTGCTACTAGGTCATTTTCTACCATTTTACGGGAAGAATATACGCCATCAGATTCTTGTTCAAAACAGGTTAGTTCTGCTAACTTGCTGAAAGAAGCAGCCGGTACACCACCCAATCCATTCAAGCGCTCGCCAATTTCATGAACGTGGTCTTGAACTTCATTGTAGCTTTCATTGAAAAATTCATGCAGTGAGTAAAATTCTGCACCTTCAACTACAAAATGATGTTTTTGGTACTGTAAATAAAGTGCTTGAAAACTAGCTAGAAGAACATTTAGTCCTTCTGTAACTGGAGCAGTTACACTGTGATCCAGTAGTACTGGATTGTCGTAAACCTGACCAAAATTTTGTAACAAAGTTTGTGTATCAGCCATTGTTCTCCTCGCTTTTGGGCAGTTATGTTTGCTAACTGCTTAGTTCCTACATATTAACATCTGAAAAATTAAAACAGGTCTAATCAATACCACAAATTTCTGAATTTTTTGTTACCAAAATGCCAATCTTTAGCTTTTAGTCCGATGAATTTATACTCATTTTTTAATGTTTAGTGATTACTCTTATTGAAATAAGTTCTAAACATTATGAAGCTATTTCATCTCCTCTGTGCCTTGCTAGTCGGCAAAAGAGGTCTGATTAATCATAGAGTGGCTGGAAATTACATCCAAATAAAACAGAAAAATTGTCATTTCTCAGACATCCCACTCTACACTCCGAAAGTGAGATACTCAGGAAAGATTATCAAAAACTTTTTCCTGTCAATAGTCCAGTAGGGTGCATTACAGCTGTGTAAAGATTTGGAGGTGTGAGCAAACGATATATAGCCGTAACGCACCTTATGATAAGTAGGTCGGCGTAAATAATTATTGTTGGAATAAGGCAGGGGGCAGGGGGCAGGGAGCAGGGGGAGAAAGAGTTTGAGCTTTATTTACTTTTCTTCACATAGTTTGGTTTTATTGCACCGACTTACTTAGTTGTGCGTTAAGCGTTACTTTTTATTGCTAATAGTGCTAATGAGGTTATCGTAAGATTTGCTCAATCATCCGGTTGGCTTGGGAGGTGTAACCACCGCCAAATAAATTGAAGTGATTGAGAATGTGATAGAGGTTATAGATTGTTTTTCTTCCTTCATAGCCTGCATCTAGAGGAAACTCTTGGTTATAACCCTTGTAAAAAGCTGCTGGGAAACCACCAAAAAGTTCTGTCATGGCGATATCAACTTCTCTATCGCCAAAATAAGTTGCTGGATCAAATATGACTGGTTCTCCCGATACTGTACACCCAGCATTTCCACCCCATAAATCGCCGTGTACTAAGGAGGGTTGGACTTCGTGTTCTGCTAAAAGTTCTGGAAGCGCTGCTAATAACTCATCTTGTTTAGGAAAACTACCACCCCGTCGCCTGGCTAACTGAAATTGATAACCAAGGCGATGTTGAGCATAAAATTCTGTCCAATCTGCTTTCCATGTATTGATTTGGGGTGTGGAACCAATGGTGTTATTGATGTCCCAGCCGTAACCTTGCTGGTTGGTGGCTTTGTGCATCTTCGCCAATTTGCGTCCCATCTGTTCCCAGGAAGTTGTGTTACCGCTTCCCATTTCTAGCCATTCTAGGACAATGTAGCCAGAATTATCAGCCGTTCCCCAACAAATTGGTTTGGGGACACGGATGCTATTTGTCGCCAACATTTGCTTTAATCCCAAGGCTTCCGCCTCAAACATGGCTACTTGAGATGCTTGGTTGAGTTTGACGAAGTATGTCAGCGTACCATCAGAGACAGCATAGCCTTGGTTAATACAGCCACCACTAACTGATCGCCTCTGTTGAGTCTGAAATTTTTCGCCAGTCACCCGGCTAATTTGGGTATCTATTTCAGTCCACATCTTGTAATTTTGAATTTGAGATTTGGTATTGGTAATTTACGCCTAATGTGAATTAGGAATAACAACTCATTACTCATCACTCATTACTCATTTAAGACGGTTTCAGTACGACTACGCCATAGGCTTCTGGACAGAGATACTGGTGAGCAGCTAAGAGTAAATCTGGTGCTTCTTGGGTTTGAATGTGGGCTGGGTAGTTAAATGCTGGTTCTAAATCCCCTACTAAGGATTGATAGAAACCATATAAGCCGGCGCGATCGCTTGGTGTTTCGTTACCGAAAATAAATCTGTTGGCTACACGCTTGCGTACACGGGCGATTTCTTTTTCTGTTACCAACTCTGTTTGTAATTTACGGATATGTTGAGCGATCGCTTCTTCTACTGCTGGTAAGTCTTCCACCGCACACTTAGCGGAAATATAAAACGTCCCTTGTAGGCGATTACTCATGTTGCTGACAGAAATTGAAGTTACCAGCCCCCGTTCTTCCCGTAAGTCTTGGACTAACCTTGATGTCCTTCCATGTCCCAAAATACCCGCTAAAACATCCAAGCCGTAAGTCTGTTCTAGCTGGTTCAATCCGGGAACTCGCCAAACCATTACCAGCCTTGCTTGCTGGAGACTTTCATCCACAAATTCCCGCCGCACAATTTCTGTAAATGCAGGTTCGGGAATAATAGTTGACTGTTGACTATTGACTGTTGAGTTTTGACGCTGAATAACTTGTGTAAATCCTTCAACAATAGTTTCAATTAATTCTTCTTCTGGCAAATTCCCTACAGCTACAGCCGTAATTGACTGGGGTTGATACCAAGTGGCGTGAAAATCTCGCATCTGTTGGGCTGTGAGTTGGGAAATTACCGATTCTGGCCCCAATACCGGACGGCGATAGGGTAACTCGGCAAATGCTGTTTCCATCGCTCGCCGGAAGGTGCGCCGACGGGGATTATCTCCAGAACGTTTGATTTCTTCTAGAACTACTAAACGCTCACGTTCAAAAGCTTCATCAGGAATACTGGCATTTAAAACTACATCTATTTGTAGTGGCGCTAACTTAGCAAAATCTTGAGGAGCAGTATTTATATAGTAATGTGTATAGTCTTGACTGGTAGCGGCGTTAGTCACAGCGCCACGCTCTTCTATATGACGTTCAAACTCACCACTGGCTAATCTCTCTGTTCCTTTAAAAATCATGTGTTCGAGAAAATGAGCCATACCGTTAATTGCATCAGATTCTACAGATGAACCAACATTTAGCCACAAGCTAAGATTAACAGCTTCCACTGGCATTTGCTCCACTATGATAGTCAAGCCATTGGAGAGTGTATGTAGCTTTGGGGAATTAAGCCGGGGAAGTTTCCGCAGGGTTGAGGTCATTGTTTAGTGGGGAGTGAACTTAATCTCTTACTTCTCTATCTTAATGTTGCTCGAATCAAGCATAAGGTCTATTTACTGTTGTGTTAATTGGCAGTTTTTACCCATTATTCAGATATCACTTGGACACAGCCATAATTTTAGGCTTCTTCTTCGGCGATCGCCCCAATATCACAGCAATTAACTTGTAAAATTATGAGTAGTAATATTAATTTTTGTAAAGCTAATCTTAATGTCTAATATTTTTGTTGATCAAAGTAAACCCAGTGTAGTCGTTATTGGCGGGGGAATTGGTGGGTTGACGGCTGGCGCATTATTAGCCCATCGTGGTTACAGCGTGTTAATTCTAGACCAAGCGATCGTTCCTGGGGGTTGTGCTTCGACGTTTAAACGTCAAGGATTCACTTTTGACGTGGGTGCAACTCAGGTTGCAGGGTTAGAACCGGGGGGAATTCATCACCGGATATTTTCGGAACTGGAAATAGATTTACCCGACGCAACGCCTTGTGACCCTGCTTGTGCAGTGTATTTACCTGGAGAAAATACACCGATTAATGTCTGGCGTGATCAGGAGAAATGGCGAGAGGAACGCCAAAAGCAATTTCCGGGGAGTGAACCATTTTGGCAATTAATGGCGACTCTGTTTGATGCTAGTTGGGAATTTCAAGGACGTGACCCAGTTTTACCACCGCGTAATTTATGGGACTTGTGGCAGTTAACCCAAGCAGTTAGACCTAGTACCTTAGTTACTGTACCCTTCACATTATTTACGGTGGGTGATGCTTTAAGGTTGTGCGGGTTGGGAAATGACCGGCGACTGAGGACATTTTTAGATTTGCAACTCAAGTTGTATTCGCAAGTCAACGCCGAGGAAACAGCCTTACTTTATGCTGCAACTGCGTTGAGTGTGTCCCAATTACCCCAAGGATTATTTCACCTCCAAGGTAGTATGCAGGTATTGAGCGATCGCCTAGTTTCAGCTTTAGAACGAGACGGTGGTAAATTATTGATGCGCCATACTGTCGAACAGATCAAAGTAGAGAATGGCAAAGCTTCTGCTGTCGTCATTAGGAATCAGAAAACCGGCGAAGTTTGGACACAAGCGGCTGATCATATAGTTGCTAACGTCACTGTGCAGAACTTAGTGCAGTTATTGGGAGAAAAAGCCCCATCTGGTTACAAACAGCGTGTGGAAAAATTACCCCAAGCATCAGGGGCGTTTGTCGTCTATTTAGGTGTAGATGAGAGTGCGATTCCCAGCGAATGTCCTCCCCATTTACAGTTTTTGTATGATGCTGATGGTGTGATTGGTGAGAATAACTCTTTGTTTGTTTCTGTCAGTCATGCAGGCGATGGACGCGCACCAGAGGGGAAAGCCACAATCATCGCCTCATCCTTTGTAGACCCCGAACAGTGGTGGAGTACCCAAGATTACCCAGGATTAAAACAGAAGTATACACAAGAAGCGATCGCCAAATTAGCTCAATATTTTTATCTCAAACCAGAGACAATTGTTTATCAAGAAGCAGCCACACCACGCAGTTTTGCTCATTACACCGGACGCGATCGCGGTATAGTAGGTGGAATTGGTCAAAGAATCCCCACATTTGGCCCCTTTGGTTTTGCTAACCGTACACCCATTCACCATTTGTGGTTAGTTGGTGACTCCACCCATCCAGGAGAAGGAACAGCCGGGGTAAGCTACTCAGCACTAACTGTAGTGAGACAAATTCAGGCTGAATCTTAACACAGATAAGGATATATTTATCCTAAACTTACACTCTAGATAGCGCATAACTAAGTATCTAATTGTGTAAACATCTACACTAGGCTGGATAGATGAATTACGAGACAGCTCACAAACTCCTGGTAGGCCAGACAATAGCAAGTGAGGAAAACCCAGATGCCTTGTTGATGCGAATGAAACATGGAAAACCACCAGTACCTGGTCAGATTACCTCAATTTTATTAGCGTTGAAAGTAGTGTTTGAGGCACTAAAAGATTCCCCCAGTCTAGACAGGGAACTAGTTTTTGCCCTTTATCAGTTAACGATTAAAGCTCAACAGCTATTTGTAGCAGGACGTAGAGCCGGCGTAGATTGGCCGCCACTACTCAAAGAAGATTTGCTGCGAATAGCTTTAGCCACCGAAAGTATTTTTTCTGGTGTTTGGCAAACCCTACCACCTGGAAGTTTTTAGAATAGGCATTCTCTAGAAAATCTAGACACGGTGGCAATTTTCTCTCATGATATCCGCAGGGACTATTGCAAACAAGATGAACACAATCACTACTCCACCACACAAAATTATCGGTGTTGCTGTAATTTGGAATGACCAACAGCAAATATTAATAGACCGTCGTCGTCCAGAGGGAGTGATGGGGGGTTTGTGGGAATTTCCTGGGGGAAAAATTGAACCAGGGGAAACGGTGGAAGAGTGTATTCAACGAGAGATTTATGAAGAACTGGGTATATATATTGAAGTGGGAGAACTTCTCATAACTATTGATCACACTTATACTCATTTGCGTGTTACTTTGACGGTGCATCATTGTCGTTTGCTTAAAGGCATTCCTCAGCCTTTAGAGTGTGATGAAGTTCGCTGGGTGAATTTGGATGAGTTAGAACAGTTTACATTTCCTGAAGCAAATACTGAGATCATTGCTGCATTGAAGGGAGTGGAGAGAAGAAGCAGGGGAGCAGAGGGAAAAAAATCATAACTATTGACAAGTACCGTAACAATCTATTAACCAAATTCAGTAGAGTCCCTGAATTTTCTACAATAATCCCAGAGACTTTGTAAAAGAATGTCAGCAAACCAATGTCTAAAACCGTTGCCGATGTGATGAGTCAGAACCCAATTGTCGTCAAACCAGAAACGCCACTACAGGAAGCTATCAAAATTCTGGCAGAACGACGTATTAGTGGTCTACCTGTTGTGGATGATGTCGGTAAATTGTTGGGCATTATCTCAGAGACAGATTTAATGTGGCAAGAAACTGGTGTGACTCCTCCTGCATACATCATGTTTCTAGATAGTGTCATTTATTTACAGAATCCTGCTGTTTATGAACGCGACTTGCACAAAGCGTTGGGACAAACTGTAGGCGAAGTGATGAGTAAAAACCCTGTCACCATTTCCCCGGAAAAGTCTGTAAAACAAGCGGCTCAATTAATGCACGATCGCAATGTCCATCGCTTACCAGTATTAGATGATGCGGATCAAGTCATTGGTATCCTCACCCGTGGTGATATTATCCGGGCAATGGCGGCTAGTTAGTCAACAGTTAATGGTCTTGGACTATTGACTTTGGACTACAAAACTTTTTAAACCCTTTGTAAATTAGGATAATTAAATGAGTATTACTCCTGAGTCTGTAAGAGAATCACTCAATTCTGAAGATTTGGGCGATCGCTTGCGTGCTGTAAATCAAATTCGGGAATTAGAAAGAGCGATCGCTTTTGAACTAATTCAAATTGCGGCTACTGATAGTAATTCCCGTGTTAGGTACTCAGCAGTAAGTCAGTTTGATACACTCGGTACTCAGGATTTGGATTTATCCTTAAAGATATTACGCGGTTTATTAAGTGACCCAGAAGCTGATGTGCAAGCCGCCGCCGCAGATTGTCTGGGTGCTTTGAAATTACACGCTGCTTTTGAAGACTTACAGCAGCTTTATCACAACACTTCTGAATGGTTGGTGCAATTCAGTATTATTGCTGCATTGGGAGAATTGGGAGACCCGCGATCGTTTGAACTACTAAAAGAAGCACTAGCTTCAGATGTAGAATTAGTCCAAACTGCTGCTATTAGTTCTCTTGGTGAGTTGGGAGATGTGCAAGCGGTTCCTCTGCTAGTTCCTTACGCCAGCAGTTCCGATTGGCAGATTCGTTATCGAGTTGCACAAGCTTTAGCGCGTTTAGGTGGTGCAGAGGCTAAATCTGTGTTAGCAACTCTGGTGAATGATGAAGTTGAAGCGATCGCCCTTGAAGCCAAACAATCTTTACAATCAGCTTAGAGTTATTCTTTATCTCAGCCAGTAATCCCAATTTCAACAATCTTGGCAACACATGAATGACTTGTAATAGTCAATGAAACTAAGATCCTACCAAGGTTTCTGTCGTCCTCTTTTTTTAAATTAGTATCACTTCAGAAATCAAAGCAGACTGTTATATGAAGTTAAAAAAGACTTGGATAGTTTATCCAAGTCTTTTTTCGTTGCCAATGAGAGACTGTCATCTACAACCATTACTGGATAAGAGTTTTCAATCATATTAATGATGAACAACTACTTATATATGTATCACAAAATATTCATTTGTCTCAGTAATACTTGTTTAATTAAAAAGATTATTTATAACTTTATTGCATATTTATTCCTAAATTACGTGGTTTTACCGCAATTTATATATTGCGTGATTTCACCCTGGCTAATTATCAATAATAAAGAGCAATATTAAACAAATTTCACATTTTCTTTTTGTTAAGAACTGGATTTTTTTAAATTTCATGGGTGTGATTTACCCAATTATCTTGACCATTTCACCAAGGGATATTTATGTCGCTAGATAAAGCAGGTAACACATTAAATACAGCTAGAAGTTTAAACATAACTTCTAATATTCAGACTTTTTCAGACTGGGTAGGTTCATCAGATTTCAATGATGTTTATAGTTTTAATCTAACTGCTCGCAGTAGTATCAATATCGCAGTTGATGGTTTGAGTGCCAACGCAGATTTACAGCTAATTAGAGATAAAAACAGCAATGGTTTGATTGACTATGGTGATGTTATAGCTAGTTCTTCTAAAAGTGGAACTCTCAGCGAATCAATTAACAAGGCTTTAGATGCGGGAAATTATTTCATCCGGGTCTACGCAAAAAGTGGTGACACTAACTACGACCTGAAAGTATTTCAAAACTTCGCTCCCAGCGCACTCAATTTTCAACTTAATAACACTGACCTAAACACAACAGATACTATCTCCATCAACAGTGGCTGGGTGTCGGATGGAAATAGTGTGAGCGATCTTTCCAGGGTAGATTTCCGCATCATCAAACCAGATGGAAAGTACTTAGATGTAGCTGATGCTATTACATTTACCGCCGATATTAGCAATCCAAATAAAGCCTATTTCGGTTACAGCTTATCCCTTACCGATTTGAATCTAGAGGCTGGTAAATATACTCTTGAGGGCAAAGCTTACGATAAAACTGGTGCTGGGAGCAACACAGTAAAACGCACATTTACACTAACAAATACACTTGCGGCGCAAGATTGGTTTAGTCAAAATCTACTCGACCAAGAAATCATTACACTGGCGAGAACCTTAGCATCTGACGGTAATTTAAATCGTCAAGATATGCTGGACATCTTCAGAAATGCTCAAGATAATTCAGTCATCAACGCTAACGAGGTAAAAGACCTCAGAGCTTTAGTCGCTGCAAGCACTCCTTTTAGCATGGACGAGCCTGTGAAATGGCTCTCGACACAGGTTGCTAATGGTGCGTCTGTAGACATGAGTGCTAGTAATTTTGAGTCTAGTTTAGTCGGTCGCTGGTTCTTAGGCACAATAGCACCAACACCAGTCTTTAATGGTAAGAATCTCACCTACACAGTAGTCACAGGTAATCTATTTGGTAGTGCGAACGAAGCGCGAATCGGGGATATTGACCAAGGTGTATTAGGTGATTGTGCATTCTTAGCTGCTTTGGGTGCTACCTTTGGTCGTCAGTCTAACGATGTAGGTAATGCTTCTAGTTCTGTAATTAATAGCATGATTACCGACAACGGCGATAACACCTACACCATGCGCTTTTACTCAAATGGTGAAGCAGAATATGTGACAGTTGACCGTCGCATCGCTACCAGTGTAGCTGCTAAAAGAAACAATGGTATTCTTTGGGTAGCTTTAGTGGAAAAAGCTTATGCTCAATGGCTCGAATGGAAAGAGAACACACCCGGATATAACCGCATTGGGAATGGGGACTCTCTCTCCCGTCCGATGAGATTTATCACAGGACAGCAGACCTTTACTATGCTTCCTACCAACATGAATATTTTTTCGATGCTCGATAGTTCTTTGGCAAGTGGTCAATCCATAACCGCAGCAAGAGTCGGTGCTGACACCAAATATATTGTTAGTAGCCATGCTTATTCAGTGACAAATGCCTATACCAGTACTAGTGGGGAACAACGAGTGGTAGTACGTAATCCTTGGGGGGTAGATGGTAAGACAATGAGTGGCGTTAACGATGGATTCATAGACTTATCCTATACTGAGTTTAGTCAGACTTTCAACTATGGAGTTAGTTTTGCTTATTCAGCCTAAATTCACTAGTAATAACTTTGTTAGAGTGCTAGACCTTTTTATCTTCTAGAATAACGTCATAGCAGTTCTACCTGATTTTGAGAATTGAAAACTTTATATCCCCGACTTCTTTGGCAAGTCGGGGATATTGTATTTCATGAATGATCTAGGATTGCTATAAACGATATATCTGTATCAATTTCAGTTCATAAACTTATCCACTAAACATTTGACTATATTTCTTAGCTCCCCCCAGTGAACGAGGTGGGATTTTAAGTGTAATAAAATAAAGTAAAAATGCTACCTATAATTTATATGTAAAAGCTTGATTATGCTTTAATAAATGTAAGTTTTAGAGGATTGTGCTTAGTATAATTTATGCCTATTTTAACATATTATAAAGCAGTAAAGCACCTCACACGTACCACCGATATTGATTATTTGCTTCACATTGTTACGCTATAGGATTAAAAATTATACCTTCCATCAATTTTTCAAGCATCCTCCAAAGGTGATAAGAAATACTCTAATCTAGGAAGAAAAATTATACTAAAGATATAGTTTATAACACTTAATAAAACTTCTATATACAACATTGACTGCTTTCTATGGATTCTCCATCAGAGCAGCACTTCTGTTTGAATATCAATTGAATGTATGGGTCTAAAGAGTAGGATAGATAACTATAATTAATATTTTTTCTGTGGAAAAAACTATACCACAGGAATTCACGCAAACTTAGTAGGTTCTTCATAGAAAACTTAATAACAACATGGGGTTTTTGTGTAATGATACTGAGGAGGTAGATTACATTAATAAATCTATAGACATCAACCTAGTACTGGCTCTTGTCATCTAATTAGGTGTTGTACGGTATGTACATAAAATTTTGATGTCTACAAGTGCCTGCGATTCATCAACAGAGTATGTACTACTCAGTTTGAAATCGTCCTTTGCATAAGACATCCACAAAATACTTACATGGTGAACAAAATGAAAACTTTCAATAACGTAGGTCGCGGAATAGCTTTAGCTACCAGCACTTTGGCTTTAGGTTCTGCCTTAGCTGTATCATCTAACATTTCATCTGCTCAAGCAGCAGTAATTGGTACCTTCAACGGTACTGGTACAGCTCTGATTGGCAATCTCACTGAGGCTTCACCCGTTACAGATACAATTTCATTTACCGGACCTTTCTCTCTTGACCCAACAAATAGTGGTATATTTGCTGGTCTGGGTATTGTCAGCATCAATACCATTAACGTAGACACTCCAACTTTCATAGCCAACGTTCCTGGCATAGGAAGCCTCACCAGCTATGTAGCTAATGGTGTTGGCACTCCACTGATTAATTTCACCGGTGGTTACAGCTTCGTAGCTACTGAACCTTTCGCTGCTTTGAGAACATTTAACCCCGCAGCTCCCGGTGGTACTAACGTGGGTTACTCATTTGATTTGGTGGGTCAATTGTTTAATGGGGCTGGTGAATTCGTAACATCAGGACTTTTAACTGCCAATGAAATCAATAATCCTGATCCCGAAAGAGGTAGCTTCTCCTTATCATTGACCGCTATCGAAGCAGAAAGAGTACCCGAACCTACAACCACAGTTGGATTGGCTGCTTTAGGATTGGGCGCGTTCTTCACCAACAACTTGGCTAAAAAGAAGAAAGCAAAAGTAAACGCTTAATAGAAGCTGTTTATTGAAACCATAGTCTTTTAACTTTCAGTGATTATGGTACCCATTATTCACTTTTGCAAGACACACTGACAGTGTGAGAAAGTTGCTTAAAATTATAAAACCCCTAAGATTTTTCATAATCATAGGGGTTTATTCATTTCTGGTAGTTTTAGATTGCTCTACTAAGAAGTACAAGCAAAGCCAATCTGATATTCAAGCTTCGGTAAACTTTTTATACATTTTCTGAGGACGTTACATTTTATATTACATTTAGTATTCCTGATATTTACTAGTATCGACAGTATCAGAATCGTCCTCAGATTTAAATGGTAAATAAAATGAAAGATTTCCAGAACATAGGCCGAGGCTTAGAATTAGCTACCAGCACTTTGGTTTTAGGCTTTGCCTTAGCTGTATCATCAAACATCCCATCTGCCCCAGCAGCAGTAATAGGTATATTTAACAGCAGTGGTACTGCTCTGATCAGCAATCTCACTGTTGCCTCACCTCTAACAGATGTAATTTCATTTACTGCTCCTTTTACTACTAATTCGGCAAGTGGTATATTTAATGGTCTGTCAATTAGTTCCATCTCTAAAATCAATGTAGATTCGCCAACCGTATTAGGCACAATTCCTGGTATTGGAACACTCACAACCTATACAGCTAAAGCTTCTGACTCACAATTTATTACTTTTAATGATGGTTCAAGTTTCGTTGTTGAAAATCCTTTTGCTGCTCTAAGAACATTTAACTCTGCGGCTCTTGGTGGTAACAATGTAGGATATTCATTTGATATGGCAGGTAACGTTTTCAATGCGTCTGGCTCATTCATCAGATCAGGAATTCTTACTGCAAATGAAATCAACAACCCTGATCTAGAAAGAGGTAGCTTCTTTTTGACCCTGACTGGTATTTGTTGTACCCCAATACCTGAACCTACATCTACAGGCGCACTTGCAATTTTAGGATTGGGAGCTTTAGCTTTTTCACAAAAAGTAGTTTTGCGAAGAAAAAGCGAAAAGTAGAATATTAATAATATGTCCTATATTGTAACTAGCCAATAAAATTCCTGGTTACACAGAAATACTACTCATCAGCAGAGTTTAAAAATACTAGCGATCGCCTGATTTCCAACACAGCAGATTTGGATTATTTATTTTTAGTGTTTCCTCGTTTCTGCAATTTTTATGAACCAAATACTTGTGGCCAGGTTGTAAATAAGAATACTGCAACAGTAGCGATCGCTAAAATTCCTTGAATCAAATTTCCTACCAAAGTATCAAAAACAATACTGATACTAATCTTCACTGCTAGTTAAAATTTACATTTATTTATAAATATACTCACCTAATCGCATCTATTACAAATCTACATGATAGACTCGCGCATCATACCTTCCCTAAATGCCCGTCTAACCACAAGAGTAAATCAGCCAGACTAGTAAAATCTAACAGTGCTTCGCCCAGATTTTCTAATTGTTCTAGAGAGAGAGTTGCAATGCGATCGCTCGCATCCTGAGGTAATTCTCCCACCCGTCGTGTTAGTAGTCGGAGAACTAGCGATCGCTCTCGTTGTTCACCTATTTGTTCACCACGTCGTTCACCTATTTGTTCGCCCTCAGCCAGAATTTCTTGATAAATAACTGATTCGCGCATCATACCCTCCCGAAATAGTTGTCTAATCAAGTCCTTTTTATATTTTAACCCCGCCAATATTTGAGTATAAGCAGATATTTCCGGTCGTTTTGTTTCTTCAACTTGATTAACTTGCTGGACAACTTGTTGTAGTAATATTTGCGGCTGAGTTGTTGCTGTTAGTGGTGCTAATGGTAACAAAGCTGAATCATTGAGAAATAATTCTGGGTTTTCCTCCCACATCCGAATTACCCGATACTCATGACGTGTAGTTTCTACTGTAAAAGCAGTTTCAATGAATGTTTCTGGTGTGGGAGGAAGTAATAAGACAACAACTTGGGTGACTGGTAGACGGTATAACCGATACAACCTCACCCAATAATCCAGCATTCGTAGAGGTAATGGTGGTGTGGATTCGAGTTTAGTTTGAAATTCCAGATGGAGGATACGTCCTTGTAGTTGTAGGAATGTGACGTAATCAGCACGTATGGGTTCAATACTCAATTCCGTTTTGAGGACTTTGACTGTTGTTTGTGGCGTTCCTAAAACCCAACTAGCAAAGGTGACGGGATATTTTTCCGATAACAGCTTGCAGAGATTATCAAATGACATTGATGATAATTTTAATTACCAAATACTTGTGGCCAGGTTGTAAATAAGAATACTGCAACAGTAGCGATCGCTAAAATTCCTTGAATCAAATTTCCTACCAAAGTACCGACAATAATTCCCATACCGGCCTTAACTGCTAACCAAAATTTACGTTGGTAAATATACTCACCAATAATCGCTCCCAACAACGGCCCAAATAAAATTCCTAACAATGGCCCACCGAAAGGCAAAGCTGGCAATAATCCCAAAAATCCCAACACCAAACCAACAAATGCGCCAATTTGTCCCCACTTGCTAGCACCTGCTTGTTTTGCTCCCAAGTACCCAGCCAAGAAATCAACTCCAATACTCAAAATCAAAACAATCACTGTCACAATGAGGGGAATTTTAATGGCTGCGAAGGAACTACTAACAATTCCCCAAATGATCACGGCAATTAAAATTAAACTGGTTCCGGGGATGGCGGGAACTACAGAACCAATAACACCTACAATCATTAACGCAACTAGTAACCAATAAAGAATTTGCATAATTACGCCTAATGTGAATTAAGAAAAAAGGCGGGAGAAGTAAGAAGATGAAAGTTACCAGCTTCTCAAATCAAACTTCCCCCATGACTAGCATAAACTTTGGAACGCTAT
>NZ_JACJRF010000047.1 GCF_014697105.1 Anabaena subtropica FACHB-260
ATAGCGTTCCAAAGTTTATGCTAGTCATGGGGGAAGTTTGATTTGAGAAGCTGGTAACTTTCATCTTCTTACTTCTCCCGCCTTTTTTCTTAATTCACATTAGGCGTAAATTGCCTTTGAAGCGGCAATGAAAATTTTTGAGTTATCAAAAAAATTCCCTGTGGAGGAAAGATATTCGTTAACTGATCAAATTCGTAGATCCTCTCGTTCTGTTTGTGCTAATTTAGCTGAAGCATGGAGAAAACGGCGTTATGAAGCAGCTTTTATCGCTAAATTAAATGATTGTGAGGCTGAAGCAGCAGAAACCCAAACTTGGATTGAATTTGCTGTCAAATGCAACTACATGAATGTAGAAATAGGACGAGAAGTTTATGCAAATTACAACCAAGTTTTATCAGGTTTGGTAAATATGATTAATAATCCATCACCTTGGTTGAGAAATCACTAATCCCCCCCTGCATCCCCTGCATCCCCTGCTCCTTTTGCTGTTTCAGCATCTCACAAAATTGAGTTGCTCCCGGTTTAGGGTGTAGAGGTGTAAGCGTTGATGAAACTATAATTTTTTGGTTGGTGTTATAGTCATAACTCATCACTTTATTAAAACCCTACACCTGTAAAGGAACCACAGGTAGAAAGAGTAGCCACTGGATTATTCTGTTAAATCTTCTGGAGTCAGGTTAGAGTGAACCACTTCACCATCTTTAAACCAAACAATGCGTTGGGTTTGACGGGCAACTTCTGGTTCATGTGTCACCATAACTACAGTAATACCACTACTATTTAATTCACTAAAGATATCTAATACCTCTTGGGTTGTACGCGAATCAAGTGCGCCTGTTGGCTCATCTGCTAAGAGTACTACGGGACGATTAACAATGGCACGGGCGATCGCTACTCTTTGTTGTTGTCCACCTGATAGTTGAGTTGGTTTGTTGCTAAGACGTTTTTCTAAGCCTACACGAATCAAAGCTTCTGTAGCGCGATCGCGTCTTTCATTAGGGTTGACTTCAGCATATACCATCGGTAACATGACATTTTCTAAGGCAGACAATTGGGGTAAAAGATGGAATTGTTGAAACACAAACCCCAATTTTCTGTTGCGGATATTTGCCAAGTCTGCATCATTCATTTGTGCCACATTCACATTATCTAAATAATAATGTCCTCCAGTTGGACGATCCAAACAGCCAATAATATTCATCGCTGTAGATTTACCAGAACCCGAAGGCCCCATAATTGAACAATACTCACCCTCATTGATGACCAAATTTACATTATTCAAAGCTTTGACTTCGGTTTCTCCACTACCGTAAATTTTAAAAATGTTTTCTAGGCGAATAATTGCCGATTTAGGTACAGGATGAGGAATTAGGGAATCAGTAATAGAAATAGTGTTTGCCATAATAATTTAGTTATTAACCTAAGTTGCTAGTTATCAATTAAGAACTGGTAATGGGTGAAAATCTTTTTTTAATTACCAATTATCGGTTATTACCAATTCTAAACACTACATCTACATCCAGCACTTTTCTTCTGGATGAGTTACATTACCCTCACCTCCAGCCTCTCAACTCTCACTTCAACAAAACCTCTTGTCTAACGTGTTTTCAGTTACAGTTCTGCATCGCATGATTAAGCCACAATGTTGATTAATCAACACAAAGTGCAGCCTAACCTGTAAATCATGCTGCTGTTACATGAAACCTCGAATTATTGTATGTGGCTTAGGACGAACTGGATATAAAATCTTCCGTTTGCTGAGACAACAGGGTGCGTTTGTAGTCGGTATTCATCACAAACCAATCCCTGGCGAAGCTGGAGGAGATGTAATTGTTGGCAATTTGCACACTGCTGCTACCCTAACAGCAGCTGGAATTCATCAAGCACACACTTTAGTGATTGCTGGCTCGGATGATGCGGTGAATTTGTCAATTATGATGCAGGCAAGGGTACTAAATCCGCATATTCGGATTATTAACCGTTTTTACAATACTAATTTAGGCGATCGCCTAGATCAAACTCTGCCAGAACACCTAAGTATGAGTGTGGTGGGATTAGCCGCACCATTGTTTACTTTTGCCGCTTTGGGAAATCAAGCGATCGGGCAGATCAAGTTATATGAGCAGACTTGGCCTGTCCAAGAAGAATATATTGATGAAGATCACCCGTGGTGTGGTTGTAAGTTAAGTGACTTCTGGGAAAATCCAGCCCGGATGCCGATTTATTATTTACCTGTAGAAGGGGAGATGAATTTGGTATCTGCGGTACTGGCTGGACAAGAGTTAAGAATAGGCGATCGCTTAATTGTAGGTATCCAACCCCGTATCCGTTCTTCTCGCAGATCCTTAATCAGAAAATGCCTCAAAGTTATTACTAGTTTGCGGCATTTTCAACAACATGGGCAATCAGTCATTGTGGGTGCGATCGTCTTACTAGTAATAGTGATAATTGCCACAATCACTTATATGTCTACTGAATTGAGTTTATCAATGGTTGATGCACTCTATTTTTCTGTAGGTATGATTACTGGTGCAGGTGGTAATGACAAAGTAGCAGAAAATGCCTCCAACAGTATCAAATTATTCACTGTTGTCATGATGCTGGTTGGTGCAGCTGTGATTGGTATTTGGTATGCCATGCTCACCGATTTTGTCTTGGGTACACGCTTCAAGCAATTTTGGGATGCTGCTCGGATTCCCCAACGCCATCACTATATTGTCTGTGGCTTAAGCGGCGTTGGTAGCAAAATTGTCCAGCAACTCCATACCAGTGGTTATGAAATAGTAGTTATTGAAACTGACTCCAACAATAAATATATCAACTCTGTACGGGGGCTAGGTATTCCCGTAATTCAAGGTGATGCAAGTTTCCGCACCATACTTAAAACTAGCAATATAGATCATGCTGCTGCTGTGTTGGCTGTAACCAATAATGATGCGACTAACCTAGAAATTGCCCTGAAAGCTAAAGGTTTAGTTCCCAAAATTCCCGTAATTGTCCACTATGCCGATCCTGATTTTGCCGGGATGGCACAACAGGTATTTGACTTTGAGGCGGTGTTAAGTTCAGCAGAATTGGCAGCGCCAGCATTTGCGGCGGCGGCTTTGGGGGGACGCATCCTGGGTAACGGCATTACAGCAGATAAACTTTGGGTAGCTTTTGCCACTTTAATTACACCATCACATCCTTTTTGTGATCATTTGGTGAAAGATATAGCCATGTCTGCTGATTTTGTGCCTTTATATGTAGAAACAAGTGGTCAAAGGATTCACGGCTGGGATTTATTAGCAACCCACCTCAATGAAGGCGATGTTTTATATTTAACTATGCCAGCAAACCAGTTATATAAATTGTGGCGTGATGAACGAGCCTGTAGAGCAAATACCCAACTTTAATATCTTCTCTGTGTCTTTGTGTTTCTGTGGTAATTAAACACAAAAACACAGAGAAAAATTTCTGACTACCGCACTTCGATGATCGCAATTACTTTTTCATCGCGGTTGAGTTGAAGGATGCTTTCACCTTTACCATCTCTACCCAAGATAGGTACTGTGTCTGTGGGTATCCGCACTACGCGGTCTTTATTGGTAAGTAGTGCCACTTCCACAGAAGCTTTTGTCCCAACCATAGCCGCGAGAGTATCGGTTTTATTGACAAATTTCATGGATTGTGTGCCTAAATCACCACGATTTGCTGACTTGATCTGATTTACAGGCAAGCGTTTAGCATATCCCTCTTGGGTGACTAACAATAAATGTTCTGCTTGTGCCGAACTAACACAGCCCACCATTTGCTGATTTCTTAGCAGTCGGAATGCTTGTAAACCCATAGCAGTCCTACCCATAATTGGCAGTTGTTCATCATTGGCTGGGAACCTCAACAATCTTCCCCCAGAACTAGCTAAAATTAGCTGCTCTCCTGGTTTGCTGAATTGAGTAAATAGCAATTCATCATCATCTTTGAGTTTTAAAATCGTAATGCCACGACGGGTCAGGTTAGTTAATTCTCCCAAAGACAGGCGCTTAATTCTTCCTTGCTTAGTCAAGAGAATTAATTGTTGAGCATTCAAATTTTCTGGGAGTAAAAAGCGACTGACTACAGGTTCTTGATTACCTTGAGCTGTACTTGTCAGCATGGTAATCAATGGTGTTCCCCGTGGAGAACGTCCAGTGGTTGGGGGAATATCTCCCACTTTCACAGGGTAGAGTTTGCCACCATTGGTAAGTACTAGTAACTCTTTGTGGGTGTCAGTTAAGTTAGTTTGAATAATGAAGTCATGTTCTAGCAACCCATTTTCCACCTTAGATTTTTTTCCTGGCTGAATCCGGCGTAAATATCCTCGGTGGGTAATCTCTAAAATTGCTTCTTCCGCAGGTTCTAAAGATTGAGAATTTTCTTGTTCCTCATCTGCTGTAACAGAACTGTTTTGTTTGTTTGCCTTTTTATTTTTCGGTAGTTCTTCAACAGTACTAGCACCTAATTTAGTGCGTCGAGGATCGCCGTATTTACGTTTGAGCGATCGCAACTCTTTTTTCAGCGCCTTGAGTAATTCCTTGCGATCGCTTAATAACCTCTCTAACAAAGTTATCTGTTCGCTCAGTTCGCCAAACTCGCGTTGTAAGTTCTCCTGTTCTAAGTTGGTGAGGCGACGTAAGGGCATCGCTAGAATTGCATCTGCCTGATCTTCACTCAACTCTAGTCGGCTACACAAGCTAATTTTTGCCGTACTACCATCAGCAGATCGGCGCAAAATTTCGATGACTTCATCTAAACTAGATAAGGCTTTGAGCAACCCTTCGACTGTATTTAATCTACTGGCTGCCTTACTCAACTCATAACCGTAGCGACGATTGAGTGTGTGTTCTCGGAAATTGAGAAACTCCTGCAACAATTGCCGCAAACTTAACTGGCGGGGTTGTCCCTCAACTATGGCTAAAAGAATTGCCCCAAAGTTAGTTTGCAAAGCTGTTTGATGATACAAATGTTGGAGAATTTCTTGGGGGTTGGTATCGCGTTTGAGTTCAATGACTACGCGCATCCCTTCGCGATCGCTTTCATCCCGCAGATCGGAAATTCCTTGCAAGCGACCTTGATTGACTAATTCCGCCACTTTTTCAATCCAGCCTGCCTTATTCACCTGATAAGGCAATTCAGTAACGATAATTGCCATCCGGCGTTTGCTTCCCCTGCCACCAGGAACTTCTTCGACTGTAGCAACACCCCGTAAAACAACACTACCTTTACCTGTGATGTATGCTTCTCGAATCCCAGCATCACCAACTATTTCCCCTCCCGTGGGAAAGTCTGGCCCTGGAATTAACTCTAATAATTTTTCATCGGCTAAATCTGGTTGGTCAATGAGAGCAATCAAACCATCAACAATTTCCCCTAAATTATGAGGGGGAATATTTGTTGCCATTCCGACAGCAATTCCTGAACAACCATTGAGCAACAAAAACGGCAACTGAGCAGGTAATACTGTCGGCTCTTGTTGGGAGTTATCAAAGTTACCAACAAACTCTACAGTTTCTTCACCAATTTCTGTCAGCATTCCCTCATGACTAATGGGAGCCAGACGCGTTTCTGTATAACGCATCGCCGCCGGCGGATCATTATCGACGCTGCCAAAATTGCCATGTCCACCGAGTAAAGGGTAACGACTGGAAAAATCCTGCACCAGCCTCACCAAAGCATCATAAACAGCTTGATCGCCATGAGGGTGGTATTTACCCAGCACATCCCCCACCACACGAGCGCATTTACGGTATGGTCTATCGGGGGTCAAACCGAGTTCGTGCATGGCATACAAGATCCGCCGATGCACTGGCTTTAAGCCATCACGAACATCTGGTAATGCTCGGCCAACAATCACACTCATGGCATATTCAAGATAAGACCGTTGCATCTCTGTGTGCAGGGCTGTTGTGATTACCTGTCCCGTTGAGAGAAGGTTTAACTGTTTTGCCATGAGTTTTTTCCCTGAAATTGAATTACATAAAAGTCGCTGGCACTAAACACGGCAGCAAACACAGCATAACGGATGAAATGGAATTCCTAACACAATCTTGATTATCACCAGATAACAAGCCGTAGTATTATCCTTGATGACAGGAAAGCATATTGATACTAAAAATAAGCTAGACAACTACGTTTTTTCTGGTTGTCATCCCCATCACCTCTATAAATAAAATTCTCATGAAAACTGTTCTGATTGTCGAAGACGATCTAATTAATGCTCGTGTTTTTTCTAAAATTTTGACCAAACGCGGTGGCTTGGGTGTGAAACATACTGAAAATGTAGAAGAAGTCATGAAAATTGCTCAGTCAGGAGAAGCAGACCTGATTTTAATGGATGTTTCTTTATCTAGAAGCGTTTACCAAGGTAAATCTGTTGATGGGATCAAAATTACACAAATGTTAAAGTCTGACCCACAAACGGCTAACTTACCTGTAATTTTAGTAACAGCACACGCTATGGAAGGCGATCGCGAGAACTTTCTCCGACTGAGTGGTGCTGATGGCTATATTTCTAAGCCTGTTGTAGACCATCAGCAGTTTGTTGACCAAATCATAGCTCTTCTCCCTAATGACAACCACTGAACACTCCAGACATTTTTAGGATTCTTCGCCCAAAAAAAGATTGGGCGATGGTTCCCAATTTTATAGTATAAAAGTACTATGAAATATTATTAATAAGCAAGTGGTAAGGGGAAATAAGCGGATAGGGGTGTAAGGGAAAGAACTATTTGCCAAACTCAGTATCTTTAAATGAGATGAATTATTGATTTCACCCACCCCCTACATCTCTAAACCCCTAAACCCCTAAACCCCTAATTTCACTGTCTAGTAGCAGGAGTGTTTTCTGCCTGACCTAAAGCAGCCTGAATACGTGGTAACTCCAAGAATTGTTTGGTATCAGATAGTAAACGATCGCCCCAAAGATTTTCTTTGAGAAAATCTAAATCGGCATAACGCTGATCAATGCGAAGTGCGGCTTCTCCTAAAGATAAACCTTGTTGGCGATCGCCTTTGGTGTACAAGGCAACTGCTAGAGCGAGTAATGGTTCTGCGGCTTGTTTATCAAGGGACACAGCATTTTGCCATTGTTTAATGGCTTCATCGACTTTACCTTGTTCGTAATTGATTAAGCCGATGTTATTAATTGCCGGCCAAAACTTTTTATCTTGAGCTACAGCTTTGTTGTATTGAGCGATCGCCTCTGGTAATCGTCCTACCATGTAGTAAGCATTACCCAAATCAAACCAACCGTCTGCTTCGTTAGGTTTTAACTTCAAACCCGCTTGGTAATGCTCAATAGCTGCTTGATATTGTTTCTGCTGAAAACTAGCCGAACCCAAAGCAAACAGAACATCTCCATTCTTGGGATTGATTGTTTTGGCTCTATTTAAGGACGCGATCGCTGCATCATAGTTTTTAGTCTGCAATTGCAAACCACCCAAGAGAAACCAAACTTTATCATTCCCAGGAGCTAGCTGGCTAGCCAGTCTTGCTCTTGCTAAAGCCAATTCATACTGTTGAAACTGTCCTAGTTGAGCCGCTTCTTGGGCTAAACTCAACCCTTGCTTCTCCAATTTTGCTGTATCTAGCTGCAATGTATGAGGTATCAGCGCCTGTGCATGAGCTGCTTGGGGCATACTCCACAAACCGCAGACAACCAGAAGAGAAATTAAACTAACGTGTTTAGGCACACTACCGCCTTTTGAGCCACAAATCAAATAATCTTTCAGCTAGCTTAAACGATCTCCGCCCAAGGTGGCAGGTAAATGTTACAGTCGTTTGCGCGGCCAAGGGGATGGAGATACTCTTGCACCAGTGGAGAGTGAGCAGTTAAGTGTTAATTGGTTCGATCTCCCACCATTTTTGGGCAAAAGGTTGTCGGCTTGTGTTAGTACCACAATGAATTTCCCCGCCACCCCGAAAATAAGGATCCCAATCATCAAGAAAGTGACAAACTAAACCCAAAGGTTCTAAAATTTCTTTAACGTAAGCTTCAAATTGACATTGATCATTTACTTTGGGTCCAAATGGTTTGGGAATAGCAAGATGTTGCTTGAGAACGATCATATTGACCATGTTTGGGAAAAATGTTTCGGCTCGTCCATCGCCATCATCTGCAAACAACCCAGGTATGTCGATAATGTCTTCTTCTGCTAAACCTAATTCCTCTTTGAGAACTTCTCGGTTCCAGTTAATATATTCTTGAAAACGCTGGTTATCACGAGCTAAGTCTTCATTCTTGAGAACATCTGCCACACTAATATCAGCAGGTTTGTTATAAAGTTTTTTTCCTTGCCGTAATAAGACCTGAGAATGTCCTTGAGCTAGTAAGTGTTTGAGCAGATCATAACACTTGCCAGGGCTAGCTAAAAGTAGTTTAAATCCTTTAGGGTTAGAAGCAGGAACAAAGGTCATAAACTCGTCAATGTGACCTACACTGAGCCAGTCAGAAAAAATTTCCAAGGGAGCTTGAATCTTTTGGGCATAAAGAAAGTTTCGCAAGACTTTTAACATCCGCCGGGGCTTTTGCATAATTTCTTTACGTGTTCCCCCAAATATCAGACGACCAAAGGGATAATGAACGCCTTTTGCGGTTACTGGTGGAGAAACTTCTAGATTACCAAAAGAGTCTAACTTTGTGGGTTCATAGCAGCTTTTGCGGGCTACATAACCAAAATCAATTCCTAATAGTTTGCGTTGGGCGAAGTGAACTAATCCGCGATCGCGTGGCGAATCAAATACTACGTGTATGCAGTGTCCCGGTGCTTGAGTGTAACCAATTTCAATTTCGTCTCGCATCCAAGGATCGTCTTGATGAAACTCAAAAGGAACAGGATCTAGTTGTGCGTCGGCTTTACCAACAACTTTTCTCAGTTCCTCAATAAATTCTTAGTTAGCTCCCTTAGATAAACGCGAAACAAAGACAGTGATTGGAGATAAGGTATTAGGAGTCATCATCCAAGGAGCCACTCGAAAAATCACGCGATCGCTGTAGATGATTTTGCCATCTTTGACGAGATTTAAATTAATCTCCACCATGCCATCGAAATCAACATCGGGATAACTTAATCCTTCAATAGCCAGAATAATGTCTCTGTCAGTATTCCTGATTTTTGCTTTTGTTCTCTTCCCCCCAATTAACTCATAACCACTTCTATCTAATTCGTCATAAATCCGAATACGTTTGGCTGTGTCTTGGTCAACTGACAAGTAAAGCTCGCATCCAGCAGGTAAATCTCTTAAGCCAACCTTGCGAACAATCATCAAGCTAAAATCTTTCAGATCCAGCAGCCCTTGAATATAGTTATCTTCGCCATCATATTTACCATCAGAATGAACGAGGTCGCGATCGCTATTTACTAATAGGATTGCACCATGTCCATTAATTCCCCATTGCCAATCCCCTTTATGAGAATTATTTTCTTCAATTACTCCGTCTCTATCTGCATCCACATCTAGACAAATTCGCAGACAGGTTAGCTTGAATCGAACTTGACTTAGCTGACGACCTGTATCATCTTGAAAGGTTATTTCTAAAGAACGGTCTTTTAGCTGATCACTAAAGGTTCTTGCCAGCAGGGTAATCTCTGAAACTTGCTTGAGAGGAAGGGGGGTTTGTATAGCAATCGGTTGCTTGGTGCTGGAATAAATTTCGATTTCTCCCCGTGTTTTGAAGCTAACAATTGCCTCCTCAGAAGGCACAAGATTTTTTAAGGATATTTGCAGTGGCTGACCGACAACTAGAATATTTTCGTAATCTCTAGTTTTTTGTGGAGAACGTGAGTGTAGGGTATTAGATGTTTCAATGGGTAATAAACTTTTCATAATTTATGAACATAAAAATCTTGTGCCTGTTATAGTTTCTCATAAATGATTTTGGAGTCATATCATCCCTGATAGAGATAATTCTCCTTTCTATCAGAGATTTTTAGGTAATTTTCAAGGGAAGAGAATTTGTCTACTCATCACATCTAAACTGTGGATTACTCCCGCCAGAACGGATATGTTTGGTTGTGAGAGCAATAGTAGAAATGTTTTCTTTTATTTTTAGGAATTGACTAATAATTACGAATTATTATGACTATAGTCATACATCACTAGGTAAATATTAGTGACTTTTGTCACTTACAAAATCCTCACTACTTGGCTGATAATTGGTGACATAGGTAGGCAAATTCCCAACGCCTTAACCTCAACAGCAAGCAACATCAGCACAAATAAGGAATCAGTTTTATGTTGAAAAAAAATAGCGCAACTATCTTTTTAGCTGCTGCCGCCCTGTTTGCACCCATGCTTTTGGCTACCCCTGCCAATGCTGGAAGTAGATATAACAATAGGCAAGTAAACCAAAGAAGACCAGTTTATAGTCAACCAGTTTATCAGCGACGAGTTCCCCAGCGACAAGTTTATCAACGAGTAGTCAGACTTGGTAACGGTGCTTATAGGCTACCTAATGGGCGAGTTATTCCTGCTAACAGATTGGTCAGACTACGCAATCCTGGTTATTGGAGATTACCTAGTGGGGATATTGTTCTTCCTAGCCAAGAAATTGTTCCTGTTAGAAGCATAGTCCGACTAAGAGATGGTAGCATTAGGCTGCCTAATGGAATTCTAGTCAGACTCTAATATATACTGCATCAAAAAAGTTTGTAGTGGGGATTTTAGTCCAGATTTGACTCTAGCGCTGGAGTGCTGGCTGCAACCCTCAAAGCTACCTTGACGAATTACTAGTAATTAATAAATTGCATCATGATGAATTGAAGAAGATACAAAAAACAGTGTTTTTACATCTTCTTTGAATAACTAGACATAATACATACAGGGCTACCAATATACAGAGCTAGTTATTCATAACTGGTTCTGTATCATATTTTTCGACAATGGAGTGCAAATGACAATTGAGACAACACACCCTGTAGATTCACCAGTATTGCTTCCACAGACGAAGAAAAAAGCCAAAATTAATTGGCTGTCTTGGCTGATGGTCTTGGGGATTTTAGGTGGTATTGGTTATACTACTTATTACCAAGTAACAGTCCGTCCTCGTCAAGAAGCCAGAAGCAGGGTACCGACACGGTCTGTACAAAGGCAGACTCTATCGATTACAGTTTCAGCCAACGGAATGGTTAAGCCTGAACGGTCAGTCAATTTAAGCCCCAAAAATTCCGGCATTCTCAAACAACTGCTAGTAAAGGAAGGCGATGTTGTCAAACAAGGGCAAATATTAGCCTACATGGATGATTCCAACTTGCGAGGGCAATTGATCTCAGCACAGGGGCAATTAGCACAGGCTGAAGCCAACTTGCAAAAGGCACAAGCAGGCAATCGTCCACAAGATATCGGTCAATCTCAGGCTCAGTTAGATGAAGCGTTAGCCAATTTACGGAAGCTAGAAACAGGTAATCGTCCACAAGATATCGCTCAAGCCCAAGCACGTTTAAACAGCGCTCAAGCAAACTTAAATCAAGTAGAAGACGATTTACGTCGTAATCAACAACTTTATAATGATGGAGCGATCGCTCTACAAGCTGTCAATCAAAAACGTACAGAACGAGATAGCGCTCAAGCCCAGGTAAATGAAGCGCAACAAGCACTAGCTTTACAACAAGCGGGTTCACGCCAAGAAGATATTGAGCAAGCAAGAGCTACGGTACGACAAAGACAGGAAGCTTTAGCACTACTGAAGGCAGGGAACCGCAGAGAAGATATTGATGTAGCGCGGGCCCAGGTAACATCTGCCCGTGGTTCGTTGCAAAATACCCAAGCTCAAATCAATGACACCATACTGCGTGCGCCTTTTGATGGGGTTGTTACCCAAAAATTTGCTGACCCCGGTGCTTTTGTCACCCCAACCACCTCAGGAAGTGCCGTTTCTTCAGCAACTTCTTCCTCTATTTTGGCTCTGGCTTCACAAAATGAAGTTGTGGCTAATTTATCTGAATCAAATATTGCCAAAATCAGTTTAGGTCAAAGAGTTACGATTACAGCAGATGCCTATCCTGGTAAAACTTTTGAAGGTAAAGTCAGTCAGATTGCGGCTCAAGCCACAGTAGAGCAGAATGTCACTAGTTTTCAAGTCAAAGTATCGTTGACTGATCCGCAAAGATTACTGCGATCGGGGATGAATGTAGCAGCAGACTTCCAAGCTGGTCAATTGGAAAATGCCTTAGTAGTTCCCACAGCCGCAGTTGTGCGCCGAGAAAATGCCACAGGTGTATTTGTTTCAGGTGCAAATAATCAAGCCGTGTTTACTCCCATTGAAACTGGAGCGACGGTAAATAATTTTACTGAGGTAAAATCTGGCTTAAAAGGTGATGAGAGAGTTTTGCTCAGTTTCCCACCAGGAATGCGACCACAATCTACACCAAGAGGCGGAATTTTCCCCGGTATGGGTGGCGGTCGTGGTGGCGGTCGTTCGGGCAATGCTGCTCCTTAAGCTGAATTTTCCAACACTATGCTAAAAATTTTTTATAAAAAAGATAATAGCCGTACAGTCCCGTTTCTAGAAATCTTGACGATGGCGGCTGAAACTCTGTGGAGTAATAAATTACGCACAGGATTGACTATGCTGGGTGTAATTATTGGGATTGCTTCAGTCATTGCTATCACCTCTGTAGGTCAAGGGGTGCAGAAGAGTGTGGAGCAACAAATCCAAGCATTGGGAACAGATGTCATCCAAATTTTGGCGGGTGCGCCTAGAGGTGGAAATGTCCGCCAGGGTTTAGGTTCTACTAGCACCTTAACTTGGGAAGATGCAAAAGCGATCGCCCAACAAGCACCCTCTGCCGAAATTGTCTCTGCTTTCCTCCAGCGAAATGCCCAAGTTGTTTATGGTGGTGAAAACACCTCAACCACAATTTACGGCACAGACTTAAACTACCCAGATGCAAGAAATACTTACCCCCAATATGGGAGATTCTTTACCCAAGAAGAATTAAACACGGCTGCACAAGTTGCGGTGATTGGGCCGACAGTGCAAAGAACCCTCTTTGGGCAAGGTATCACACCCATAGGTGAGAAAATTCGCATTCAAGGAGAAGCTTATGACGTGATTGGCATTACGGAACCAAAAGGTTCTCAAGGCCCAACAGATAGAGATGACCAGATATTTATCCCGCTCACAAGTATGTCGAAGCGTCTGGTTGGGAATAATGCGCTAACTGGCGTTGCTGTGAGTGGAATTTTAGTTAAATCTAGCAATACAGAGCAGTTAGAGGCGGCACAATTTCAAGTCACGAATATCTTACGCTTGCGTCATAATATATACCCACCACAAGCCGACGACTTTCGTTTAACTAACCAAGCTGATATTGTGAGTACCTTTACTAATGTGGTAGGTTTATTTACAATCATGGTAGTAGCGATCGCTGGCATTTCCCTAGTCGTTGGCGGTATTGGGATTGCTAATATCATGCTAGTGTCTGTTGTCGAACGCACCAGAGAAATTGGTATTCGCAAAGCAGTAGGAGCCACTAATTCAGCCATTCTCAATCAATTTTTAGCTGAGGCGATCGTCATTTCTATTGTTGGCGGTGGTATAGGTATAGGAACTGGCATTCTCATTGCTTTTGCTGCCGCTACTATTTTTAAATTTCCCTTTGTAATTTCTATTTTATCAGTCATCGTCGGTTTTGCTCTTTCCCTAACCGTCGGTTTAATCGCCGGGGTAATTCCCGCCAGAAATGCCTCCAAACTAGATCCCATCACCGCCTTACGCAGTGATTAAATTAAGTACACCACTTCATTAATTTGTAGTGGATTGATATGAGAAACACTCTGTGTACCTTAATGTTAATCCCCGCGTTACTCTGCGTTAAAAAATAGTACTGCTTATGACAACAATGATTTGGATGGAATCCATTACTAAAACTTACCAGTTAGGAGAAGTTTGCGTTCCCATACTCAAAGGAATTGAACTTTCTATTGAGGAAGGAGAATATGTTTCCATCATGGGTGCATCAGGTTCTGGTAAATCCACACTCATGAATATTCTAGGATGCCTGGATCGTCCTAGCGCTGGACACTATATTTTTGAAGGTAGAAATTTGACTACTTATGATGATGATGAATTAGCTTATATTCGCAATCAAAGAATAGGTTTTGTCTTTCAGCAGTTTAATTTGTTAACACGGGCAACAGCCTTAGAAAATGTCATGCTACCAATGGTTTATGCTAACTTACCCAAACACAAACGTCGTCAAAGAGCATTAGAAGCATTAAAAAAAGTGGGACTGGGAGAACGTATTTTAAACCGCCCTAGTCAACTTTCTGGTGGACAACAACAACGGGTAGCTATTGCTCGCGCCTTAGTAAATCGACCAGCTTTAGTTTTAGCAGACGAGCCAACGGGAGCTTTAGACACTGAAACATCTCATGAAGTGATGAGTTTATTGACAGAATTAAATCAGCAAGGAATCACAATTGTTATTGTTACTCACGAACCAGATATCGCTGCTCAAACCAAGAGAGTTATTCGAGTTCAAGATGGTTTAATAGTATCATCATAATTAGATATAATGTATAAAATAAAAAAGAAAGACTTAACAAAACTTTTACGCGTCTAGGTAAGAGGAGCGTAAGACTTTTCAAGGCAGACGCTTTTCTACATTAAGAGACGATTTATAAAGTAAAGGGCATTGCCCAACCTACAAATACTTAGATTTTTTCAATCATCAAATAGGATTTTTATAAGTACGAAAGGCTGAAATAATAAAAGTTCGTAGTAAGGGCTTTAGCCCTTCACAACCTGGCAAGAGAGCGATAAATTGCTCACTACGAACACAACTTTATTTTATATTTAATTGTGTCTACCTACTTAATCTCTACTAGACATCACCCATCATATCTATTTGGGTCTTTTTTCTCCTTTTTTTTCTGAGGATCTTTCTTAGCTTTTTTGGTTTCTCTATTGCCATTTTTCTTCGACATAATTACTCTCCAATGTAAAGTTAAGTGAAATAACTACAATGCCAATAATTTCTTTTACAAGAGATAATTCCTCTACAAAATGTTCCAAAAGTGGAGAAAGCCTTGACCGGAGAATACTTCCATCAAAGCATCTGCTAAAAAGCCTATCATTGCTAGGCGATCATTCCAATTTTCGGACTGATGAGTAAAGCCCCAAAACCCAAGATTGCGTTTATTAGAAATTGTTTTTGTAGCTTTTGTCGTGTCTGACATAATTAATGCTCCAAAATTTTCCATGTTATTTTTGAATTTTGAATTGTTAATCCCTTACTGCATAGCAGCGATTAGGTAGTCGAAGTAATTATTAACTTCACTACTGTCTTCAACAGAAATCATTGACATGGCAACATTCTTCATTGCACGGATACTTTCTGCAACAGCCTCAATCGGAGTACCGAGGGATCTATACATTTCGCGGACACCAATGACCCCAATTTCTTGAATTGGCGTAGAATCACCGGCTACAATACTGTATGTGATTAAACGTAGGTAGTAATCCATGTCCCGCAAGCAAGTTGCAGTCATTTCTTGACCATAGGCGTTACCACCAGGTGAAACAATATCTGGGCGTTTCTGAAATAGTTGGTTTCCAGATTGCTTAACAATGCGCTCTCTGTTCTCTGTTAAAACTTGAACTAGGCGGAGACGACTCCCAGCAGTTGTGGCGAACCTCTTGATCTGCTCAATCTCACCAGGGCTAAGATAGCGTGCTTCAGCGTCCGCATTGAGAATCGACTTTATGATCAGACTCATTAATAGAATACTCCTGCAAAAAAAATGAATTAATGAATTTATGTTTGCTCCCCTAGATTGGGTAAACCCAGAGGCGCATTACCTATTTGTGAGTCACTTATGTATCTGATTAGCCAACATTGGCTCTAGTAAAACTTTATTCCCTCAAATTGGCTTGAATGAGGCTGATTTCTTTGAGGTTTGCTTGCCTAAAATTTTTTTCCCGGCTGCATATCGCCTTAAAGCTTCATTGGCATCCATATCGGCTGCCTCACTATGTGTAGCGTTTTCGCTGGTTTTCTATTTCTATTATAGACCGAGATTTCTTCTGTGTGCTAGTAACAATATTTCCCCTTGAGTTTTTACCTCAATTAGGGAACTGCAACTATGGGGTAGCTTGTGCAGTTGGTTTGTCATCTGACGATTTCACCCATTAAGTTTCAGGCATATAAATATACTAAAGGCTAGAATTAAGATAAATCGGCAACCATATCACCTCTTACTCGTCTATTCATGGGATTTGAATAAATATTTATTTTCTGACTTTTGTTTCTCATAACCAGACCACTCCCCGAACCAAAGTTAATAGGTTGCTACTTATGATTGCATATATAGAAGTTCCGATTATTGGTAAAATTAAATACCCCACACGTTGGCTAATGGGATTGATAACAGCTGGTGTATTGGTAGTAAGTGTAACAACTTATAAGATTTTTCAGCCGGGAAACAATAAACAAGATGTGACACAACTAACAGTTCCGGTGGAAACCAAGAACGTCACCATCAGAATTACTGCTAGTGGTAAGGTTGTGCCGATTCAGAGTGTGAATATTAGTCCGAAAAATCCTGGTGTCCTGGCGCAATTATATGTCGAACAAGGCGATCGCGTGGAGCAAGGACAAATTATTGCCCGGATGGATGTGGGTGATATCGAAGCCCAAATTGCTCAATATCGTGCCAATGTAGCTCAATCTCAAGCCCAGTTGGATCAAGCTAAGGCGGGGAATCGTCCCCAAGAAATTGCTCAATCCAAGGCACGTCTAGCACAAGTACAAGCCCAGTTAGCCGAATCTGTAGCTGGTAATCGCCCCCAAGAAATTGCCAAAGTCGAAGCCCAAGTTGATGCAGCTCAAGCCAGGGTGAATTACACGGCTGAACAGGTAAAACGTTATCAATACCTTTACGATCAAGGTGCAGAGAGAAAACAATTACTCGATCAAGCCATCAGTGAAGATAAAAGTGCTAGAGCTAATTTAGCAGAGGCGCAAAAACAATTGTCGTTGCTGCAAAGTGGTACTCGTAGCGAAGTTATCTCAGCGAAAGAAGCAGCTGTAACTGAAGCAAGGGCAGCACTAGTGCTTTTACAAGAAGGTAGTCGTCCTGAAGAAATCGCCCAACGTCAAGCCGCACTGAGAGCTGCCCAAGCACAGTTAGCAGCAGCTAATGTTAGGCTATCCGAAACAGTAATTCGCGCTCCCTTCTCTGGTATAGTCACTCAGAAATACTCGAATATCGGTGCTTTTGTTACGCCTACAACCTCAGCCTCAAGCAGTGCATCAGCTACTTCTAGTTCCATTGTGGCTGTAGCACGAGGCGTAGAAATACTGGCGCAAGTCCCAGAAACTGATATTGGCCGCATCAAACAAGGACAGCAAGTGGAAATTGTCGCAGATGCCTATCCTGATCAAGTTTTTCAAGGTCGTGTCCGTTTAATTGCGCCGGAAGCGGTAATTGAACAAGGTGTGACATCCTTTCAAGTACGGGTGGCTATTGATACGGGAATAGATAAACTGCGATCTGGCTTGAATGTAGATTTGACCTTTTTGGGCGATCGCGTCAGTGATGCTTTAGTATTACCAACTGTGTCTATTGTCACCGAAAATGGTAAAACAGGTGTTTTAGTGCCAGATACCAACAATAAACCCCAGTTTCGAGAAGTCACAGTAGGCGCACAAATCGAAGACCAAACTCAAGTTTTATCAGGCGTAAATCAAGGCGATCGCGTGTTTGTTGACTTACCCCAAGACTACAAAATCCAACAGGCCAAAGAGAAAGCAAATCAATGAACTTCTTAGAAAGCGTGCAAATGGCAGGGAAAACTCTGCTGTCGAATAAACTGCGTAGCGCCCTGACTATGTTGGGGATTGTCATTGGTAACGCCTCAGTGATTGCGATGATTGGCATTGGTGAGGGGGGACAGAGTTATGTGAAGAGAGAGTTAGAATCTCTAGGGCCAAACGTGCTGTTTGTGATTCCAGGGAACCAAGCCACTCAACGCATCTCTAACAGCTTACCAAAAACTCTGGTGTTAGCAGATGCAGAAGCGATCGCCACCCAAGTACCAACTATCTCAGCCGTGACTGTAGAGTTAAATAGTAGGCAAGTAGTGACCTACAGTAACAGAAATACTAACGTTAATATTATTGGTACAAATCCCAACTTTTTAGTTGTACGTGATTTTACTGTGGATCAAGGACGATTTTTTACTGATGTAGATATGAAGCGCAGCAATCAGGTTGCGGTAGTTGGTGCAAAATTAGCTGGAAGACTCTTTGGTAATACTAATCCTGTAGGCCAGCAGTTACGCATAAAAGATACCAGCTTTCAAGTCATTGGTGTATTGGAAGGCAAAGGTTCAAACCTTGGTGTTGATTATGATGATGCGGCAATGATACCCGTAATCACAGCAGCAAACCGCATTATTGGACGCACTTCTCCCTACGGCTTGGAGTTGACTTTTATCGTCGCCTCAGCGAAGAATGCCGAAAGTGTAGATGCAGCAGTCTTTCAAATTACTAACTTGCTGCGACAACGACACAAAATCACAGGTGAAGACGACTTTACCATCAGGACTCAAAAAGATGCCTTGCAAACAGTCGGACAGATCACAGGTGCATTGACAATTATGTTAGCAGCGATCGCTGGCATATCCTTATTTGTTGGTGGCATCGGTATCATGAATATTATGCTCGTCTCCGTCACCGAACGTACCCAAGAAATCGGGCTGCGTAAAGCTATCGGCGCAACAGAACAGGATATTTTGTTGCAATTTATGATTGAATCCGTGATTGTATCTGCCATTGGTGGCTTAGTTGGGACTGGCGTTGGTGTCAGTGGCATCATGTTAGTTGCAGCTTTCACACCCTTAGAAGCAGCCATTTCTCCAGTAGCCATTGCTACGGCTGTTAGTGTTTCCGGTGCGATCGGCTTATTTTTTGGCGTAGTTCCCGCCCGTCGTGCGGCTAAACTCGATCCCATCGTGGCTTTAAGAAGTGCGTAATACCAATTTACAATTCGCAATACCGCAAGCGGTGAACACGGTAGCGTTCCGTAGGAAAGGCTAACGCCGACGCAATTCGCAATTGAAAAATACTGGCTTGACAAGGGTTTCTGGATGTGGGTCTGTTTCAAGATTTTCGTTTCTCTTGAAGTAGTATCGAAACTGACATTTAATAGAAGATTTAGAATATGGAATATGTTGAAAACACACAGTCCAACACTGAGGTTTTAGCGAAAGAAACTCTCATTTTCCCAGGATTTTATACAACTAACATCGGGAAACTTTCTAGTACTGATACCTCAAGTTTTCAAGGAGTCTTTACTACTGCTATCACCAATCTAAAGAACGACTACACTAAAGATAAGTATATACGTGACGAGAGATTTGATCAGTCTTGGGATCACATTCAAGGTGAGGCGCGAGAACTCATAGTTAAACTTCTGGAAATGTACTGTGCTGCTGAGTACTCAGGATTTCTTCTATACAAAGAATTATCACATGAACTTAAGGAAACAAACAGCGTCCTTTCAGATGGATTCTCCCTGATGTCTCGTGATGAAGCCCGTCACGCTAGTTTTCTAAATAAAGCCCTATTAGATTTTCATCTTAAACCTGGATTAGGTTTTCTAAAGAAAGAACATAGAAAATATATTTTTCTACCTTTTTCATGGTTTATCTACTCTACCTATCTGTCTGAGAGAATTTCTAGCTGTTATTACATAACCATTTTCGAGCATTTAGAATCTCATCCTGAATACTCCATCTATCCTCTTTTTAGCTTCTATAAATCATGGAGTGAAGATGAGAATCGACATGGAGATTTTTTTGGTGCAGTTATTAAATCTCAACTACAACTTTCTAATGGATTGAAGGCAAGATTAGTCTGCAAGTTCTTTTTGCTGCTGATTTTTAGTATGACATACTTCAAGCATAAAAGTAATTATAAACTCCTTGCATTGCTTGGGCTAGATGCTCGTGAATACTACGTGTCTACAATAAGAAAGGTCAACAACTCTATCAGAAAAGATTTACCTGTAGTTATCGATCTTGAGGAGTTACAGTTGTTTGAAGAATTAGACATTTGCTTGCTGCATATTTCAGAAAATGAAAAAATCAATATTTCAAATCAGAACACTCTCTTAAAATTAATTAGAAAAATTCCGCATTATTCCACTATTTTATTAGTTATATTACGTCTATTAATACGTAGTGGAACTGCTTAAAAGATTAACCTAGATGTATTAATGCTTTTTACGGTTGGGAATTAGCAAAAAACAATCACCCTTACCTTTTTTCTTAATGCCTACCTAACTACTAGTTTGATTGAACACATCTAAAATATGTCGGCAGACTTGTTTGAGTTGATTACCAACCTCAACAGAGGGTGCAGATTCACCCACAAAACTCCAATTTTCCACTGTAGACAGTCGCCACACCTCACCCCGATGATCAAATCCCGCTACTTCTAAACCAATCGCCCGGCGTAACTTTGTCATCGGGTCTTGGTAAAATCGGATTTGAATTAAAACACTACGACTACGCCAAGATTTGCTGACACCAGGAAAATGAAAGCCAATGTCAATAGAATCTGGATCAACTAACTCTCTAGTTTCTGGATCATTCTTCCAAGGTTTTAAATCTGATTTAGCATCAGGAAACTCAAATTTGAATAAATTCACTACCGTAGCAATCTTGCTGGCGAGTTCAAGGTTAGTTGCCTGTTCAGATGCGTTCACTAAAAAACACTCCTTTGTTTTGTCAGTCTAGGGGAATGTGACAAAATAAAACCGCCAGAAGGCTTATCATACTTGGTTTTTTAGCTTATCAAGACCCTGGAAATTTAGCAACTTTTTATCAGGCTTTCCTCATAATGGTGGTGAGGTAAATTGAGCAGCAACCGCTTATTCTTAGTTCAGGGATTATATAAGATTCTATTGAGTAATTATACTCAAAAAAAGCTGATACTGCACCTTTTGTAGAAAATATGACGTGAGCATATTAAAAATTTTCGGCAAAATCATTTATTAGTAAGAACGATAACTTACCTTTGCGATCTAAAATTACACTGTGAATCGGCAAAAAGAAACCAACCAATTTCAGTGTATGGCGCGTCAACGCTCAATTATTTCATTACTTCTGGTATTATTAGCAACTTTCCTCATTAGTTGCAGCAGTCCTACTACCGCAGTTGCACCACCAACCTACACAACTGCACAACTGGAAAAAATTCAAGGATACGCACCAGATATTCAGGTTGTGCGCGATCGCGCGGACGAACTGAAAAACTTGATCCTGAAAAAAGAATGGATTGATGTAGGTAATTTTATTCATGGCCCCATTACGGAAGCCAGGTTAACTATGACCTATATCACACCCAACCTGCTACCTAAAGACCAAGTCACAGCACGGCAAATCAACAAAGATTTTCTCAGTCACCTAGTGAAAATCGATCAGGCTGCTAGTGCTGGTAATTCTGCACTTGCTTTAAGTAATTATCAAGCTGCTGTTGCAGATATTGATAAGTTCATCCAACTGCTACCTGACACTAGCAGTCAGTCAGAGGCAGGTTAAGACAGGGGAAAATAAGAGATGAGGGAGGAAAAGAAGCAGGGGATTAGGAAGTAGGGGGAGAAATTTCCTCTTTTTCCGCTAACCTGATTCCTCATTCTTCCCTCACCTCTCCCATTGTGTAAACAAAACTTATGAATGTAGCGATTATTGGTTGCGGTGTCGTTGGGGCGGCGATCGCCTATGAACTCAGCCAAGTCCCCGGAATCAAAATCACAGTTTTTGACAAACAACCACCCGCACAAGCTTCTACAGGTGCAGCACTCGGTGTTTTAGTAGGCATCATCAGTCAAAAAATCAAGGGTAAAGCTTGGCAGATGCGGCAAACTAGCATTCAACGCTATGAAACTTTGATTCCTGAACTCGAAGCTATCACAGGGCGCAAAATTCCTTTTAACCGTCAAGGTATTCTTAGTCTTTGCTTAGACGCAGAAAAGTTAGAAGGTTGGGAAAAGTTAGCAGCCATTCGCCACTCCCAAGGTTGGCAATTAGAAATCTGGGACACAGCTAAACTTAAACATATCTGTCCTCAAGTTGTAAATCCTCAAATTACAGGCGCTGTCTACTCTCCACAAGACCGCCAACTAGATCCGACTGCCTTAACTTTAGCTTTAGTTGAAGCTGCCCAGCATAATGGAGTAACTTTCAGATTTGGTGTAACAGTGTTGGGAGTAAATACCACACAAACAACTCAATGCACATCAGTCGAGACAACAGAAGGTCAAATTACCACAGACTGGATAATTATCTCGGCTGGGTTGGGTTCCACAGCTATCACAACACAACTCAACCAAAAAGTAGATATTCGTCCTGTGTTGGGACAAGCTTTGCAAGTACGCTTAGGGCATTTGCTAGGAAATCCCGACTTTCAGCCAGCGATTACAGGTAATGACGTGCATATAGTCCCTGTAGGTGGTGGCGACTATTGGATAGGTGCAACAGTGGAATTTCCCACAAATGGCGATGAAATACCACCTAATCACGAACTACTGGAAACTGTTAGACAACAAGCGATCGCTTTCTGTCCAGAATTAGCAACAGCCCAAATTATTCGCACTTGGTCAGGATTACGCCCCCGTCCTGAAGGTCGCCCAGCACCAGTAATTGATGAAATACCAGGGTTTAGTAATCTACTGTTGGCGACTGGACACTATCGCAATGGTGTTTTACTCGCACCCGCAACTGCTCAGGCAATTCGTGAGAAGATTCTCAGATAGGGAGTAATGAGTTAGGAGTAATGAGTAATGAGTAATGAGTAATAAGTGGTAAGTCATTATTCCTAATTCACGCCTAATGTGAATTAGGAGAACTGTTGATTTTTGACTAATGACCAAATATTTTGAAAAACTTTTTAGGAAAAGAGCGTGTCGATAACAGAAAATAAAATAACAGTAAATTCTTTAGAGTGGTTTTATCGGGAATCTCTACCAATTGGTAGGAGTGACTTACTGCCTGTGTTGTTACTGCACGGTATACCGTCACAAAGTTATAGTTGGCGAAATATCTTACCAGCATTAGCTAGTCAAGGAACACGAGCGATCGCTCCAGATTGGATTGGTTCGGGCTTTTCGTCCAAGCCTGAAAAACAAGAGTTTGCTTACACTACAGAAGCATACATCACAGCATTAGCCGGATTTATTCAAGCATTAGAAATTGAACGTTTTTCTCTAGTTGTGCAAGGTTTTTTAGGGTCTGTCGGTCTACAATATGCCTTAAAATACCCCCAACAAATTGCTAACATAGCCATCTTAAATACCCCAGTTTCTACTGCTGCCAAATTACCTTGGAAAATTAAACAAATGGGTCTACCTTTTATCGGTGACATGATGACTCAAGACCCCTTATTAATTGACAGGACTTTAGAAGGTGGTAGTCGTTACCGCATTGAAGACCAAGATTTAGACGTTTATCGCAAACCTTTTTTGAAAACCTCTGCCGTAGGAAGGGCGCTTTTAACTACCATCCGCAATTTGCAACTCCCTGAAGCCATGACAGAAATTGAATCTGGCTTTAAACAATGGCAACAACCAATTTTACTACAATGGGGAATGATAGACCCTTGGTTGCCCGTAGAAGTAGCACAACAGTTTGCTGATACCGTACCTAATGCCGAATTAGTCAAACTTAACAACGTCGGTCACTACCCACAAGAACACTACCACAAAACAATTTTAGAAGACCTTCTCCCCTTTCTACGTCGTGCTGAGGGTTAACTGTTGACTATTGACTGTTCTCCTACTCCCTACTTTCATCATGATCACAACAATGATGACCTCCGGGCGGGCGTAGTCCATCTCTACGAGAGGCTGCGACAACGCCTATCTCCGGTACAGGATCATAACCACCAGGATGAAAGGGATGACAGCGTAAGATGCGACGTATAGCCATCCAGCCACCATGTAAAACGCCAAATCTTTCAATGGCTTGGATGGCATACATTGAGCAAGTGGGCTGAAAGCGACAAGTCGGGGGATATAGTGGTGAGATAAACATCCTATATCCCTGAATCAACCAAATCAATATTTGCTTCATGAGCGTCACCCAAATCTTATAAATTGGTAAGAAAGGTAAAAAATTTCTATCTTGTATTATCTTTGTTAAATCTATTTTCTGAATTAATCTCAACTCCGCCTTTGTGGCTGCAAATTACTATTGTTGCAGCTTGGGTATTCTTCATTCTGGCGATCGCCGGATTGGTAAATCGCTTTGCCACTAGTGACTCAGAAATAGTCCGAAAAATAGTTCATATTGGCGCTGGCCATGTCATTTTACTAGCTTGGTGGTTAGATATTCCTGCTAGTGTGGGCATTGGTGCTTCTATTGTGGCAAGTATCGTTACTCTGTTGTCTTACATCTTCCCACTTCTCCCTGGTATCAATAGTGTGGGACGACAAAGCTTAGGGACGTTTTTTTATGCTGTCAGTGTCGGCGTTCTAGTTGCTTGGTTTTGGCACATCCAACAGCCACAATATGCGGCGATCGGTATGATGGTAATGGCCTGGGGTGACGGATTAGCCGCTTTAATTGGACAGCGATTTGGTAAGCATAAGTATAAACTTTTAGGAGCGCAAAAAAGCTGGGAAGGCTCCTTAACTATGGCTTTAGCTAGTTATTTAGTGTGTAGCTTAATTTTACTGGGTGTCATCGGCAATGTTTGGCAAACTTGGGCTGTCTCACTGGTAGTTGCTTTTGTCGCCACTAGCTTGGAAGCTTTTTCTTTTTTGGGTGTTGACAATTTGACTGTGCCTATAGGTAGTGCAGCTATAGCATTTACGCTAATTCAGTTCTGGCCACTGCACTAAAAATCCAGTCACGTGAGTATCCCAGAATTTTTTCTCAAAGTACTTGACATCACCCATACACAAACTGCTATATTAATAAAGTCAAAAACGTTGGGGCGTAGCCAAGTGGTAAGGCAGCGGGTTTTGGTCCCGCCATCCCTAGGTTCGAATCCTAGCGCCCCAGTTTCTACCAAAAATAATTCACATTATGCTAATAAGTTAGTATTATTTTATCTTAAACAAATCTTGGGTAAAGCAATACTAACTTTATTTTTAAGAAAAAGCTGACAGTGATTAAAACTAATTCGGGTCGCTTATTCTGTGGTAAGAGACAAGAGTAGCGTAGTAACTAAATTATTTCTCTGATGATTTTAAAGCCTGATCTAAAACGTGTCTAGCTTGTTCAGCTTTAGATCTTGCTTCTTGGTAACGTAGATTTGCTTGAGCGAAATTTTTGAGGACTTTAAAACCTTCTTTGAGGCGAGTAATTTCTTCTTCTGTTACTGAATCATCGGAAAACAGAACATCAACAGCTTTACGAATTTCCCAGGCTTCGGTTCGTGATTCCTGTACTTTTAATTTGAGTGTGGCTAAATTACTCAAGACTTGAACAGCTTGTGTAATCGAATCTTCAGCACTAACACCATCAGCAGGTGGCTCTTTTACTTCAATTAACTGTTGAGGCCCAAATCCTTCTTCAAGTTCTGTAGGTAGCTTACCAGCATCAATCAGTTCCACCAACTGATCCATCGCTTTGTCGCGGGCTTTGGCTGAATCTTTCCCAGGAACGGTGAGAATAATTTCTGGGCTTTGAGCTAATGTGTACTGAACCATATTGTGATTAACCAGGCCTAATCTGCATATTTTAACATTAAAGGGAATGGGGACTGGTGATTGGAAACTGAGAGGTAATAAAAGACTTTTAAGTGAAAAAAATACCCAACCGCTTTTATAGCAGGAAATCAGGGAGAGGAAAATTCGTTTTGATTCTAGAAATTGGATAAATTATTTTTTGGAGTTATCTAAGAGGTAATGATTTATTTACTTTCTGCTTAAGATCAAGAACTCAGCACTTCGTTGACAAGTACTTGAGAATCCAACTTTATACTTAAGTAAAGGAGAAAAGTTTCAATAGGAGGGGAGAGCAATGGCTCCCAATCCCATTATTATGCAGGCTGTGGAAAAACTGGGCTATCGTGTCACCATTGGTGATGTGGCAACTCAGGCTGGATTAAATTTAGCGGAGGCTGGACAAGGCTTGTTAGCCCTAGCTAGCGATGCAGGTGGACATTTGCAGGTAGCAGAAACGGGTGATATTGTTTACCTGTTTCCTCGGAATTTTCGAGATATTTTACGGAATAAATACCTAAAATTACGATTGCAAGAATGGTGGCAGAAAATATGGGGAATTCTGTTTTACCTGATTCGCATCTCATTTGGAATTTTTCTAGTCGCTTCCATTGCTCTGATTACTATTGCCATCATCATGATTATCACAGCGATGAACTCAAATAGTGATAATGACAATCGCAATAGTGGTTCTAGTGGTAGTTGGGGCTTTTTCTACTTCCCTGATTTATTTTGGTATTTCAGCCCCAACTATGGCTATTCTTCACAAGAACGACGACGTAGTAGGCAGGAAAGTAGTGATCTAAATTTCTTTGAGGCTGTGTTTTCTTTTTTGTTTGGCGATGGTAATCCTAATGCCAATTTAGAAGAACGCCGTTGGCAAGAAATTGCTAGTGTAATTCGTAGTAACCGTGGTGCAGTGGCAGCAGAACAAATTGCCCCATACTTGGATGATATAGGTGAAGTGTATCAGCAAGAGTACGAAGATTATATGTTGCCTGTGCTGTTGCGGTTCAACGGACAACCAAGCGTAAGTTCTGAAGGACAAATTGTTTATTACTTCCCAGAGTTGCAGGTAAGAGCAAGTAAAAAACGTCAGCAACCACTGGCGGTTTATTTAGAAGAATTTCTCTGGCATTTTAGTGCGGCTAGTTCTGGGCAAGTTATGCTCAGTGCAGGTTTGGGTATAGTCAATTTAGTAGCGGCTTTGGTATTAGGTGGTTTATTGGCAGATGGTACAGTTGCTGCTGAGTTAGGTGGCTTAGTCGCTTTTGTTCAGGGAATTTATTGGGTGTTGTTGGCTTATGGAATAGGTTTTTTGGGCGTTCCTTTAGTCCGTTATTTATGGATTAAGTGGCGTAATCAGAAAATTGCTGCACGTAACCGCGATCGCCTAGCTCGTGCCAGACTATTAGCAAGTCCCGACGCAGCTTTACAACAAAAAATCGATTACGCTAGTCAGTTTGCCCAAGAGAAAGTTATTGGTACTGAAGATTTAGTTTACTCCACGGAAACTGACCTACTTGACCAAGAAGTTGAGCGATCTGATCAAATTGAGGCTGAATGGCGAAGAAGGTTGGAGAGTGGGGAGTAATATCAATTCAAAATTCAAAATTCAAAATTAACTAACTCTCAAAAAGTAGGGAGAGATGAGGGAGAAATTCTGATTCAGCACTCCCTCACTCCTTAATTACTTCGCCTTAATGGGTGTAAGGGCGACACCGCGATAGTAATGTCCTAGTATTTGTAGATGGTTAGCGCCACGTAGAGCTAAATTATAGGCTCCCCATTGACTCATACCTAAACCATGACCAAAGCCCAAGCCTTGGAGGGTAAAGGTACCATTTGCTCCTCTGGTGACGTTAAAGCGAGTACTTCTGAGTTTGAGAGCAGTACGCACTTCTTCGCCCCGCAGGACTTTTGTACCTTTATCTCCAACGACTCTTAAAGCTTTCACACTGCGGAATGGAGAGAAAGATTCGGGAACTATTTCTCTGATATTACCGATACCAGAAATTCTGGCGCTGATTTCTGCCGGGGTAAAGGTTCTTTGCCAATTACATTCTTTAATGTTTTGGTCGTAGTCTTGAACAGCACGTAGGTAAGGAAGGGGATTACTCCAAACATCTTCTACGTTTTCTGTGTGTCCTCCAGAACAAGCGTGGAAGACCGAAAGAATGAGATTATTTTTATAAGTTAAGACTTGCCCGGCTGTACCATCAACGGCGGAGTAAGTTGCAGAAGATTCACTACTGACTCCTTTATAAATTTGCCAGCGATCTGGGCTATCACCTAAATCGTAAACAGGGTTACTACGCTGTTGTTCTCGCTTGTATAGGGCATAGGTACGGGCGGCGATCGCTTGCGCTTTTAGGGCTTCCTCAGGCCAGCTAGAACTCATTTCTCCACCTACGACACTGTAGAGATATTCTTCTAAATCTATCCAGTTAACGACATCTATACCTTTTTCTGTGGGTACAACTAGAGTTCTGCCACGAAACCAGCGATCGCCTATATAAACGAATCCTTTATCTGAGGGTTCAATCCAAAATAAACCAGATTGCCATTTATCTAAAGCTACTCCTCCAGGAACGGCTTGAGCATAGAAGGAACTCATCGCTGGCAATTGTCCCAAAGTACGCCCTGTGCTATCTTTGACAATTGCCGTTGTGGAACTGCCAACTTTAGCTTGATTGACTCCTCTCTCAATTGCCACACGTAGGATAACTGAGGCTTGAGCAGGAGCGACCATAACTATCCACAATACGATACCTAGCCACCAATGACGGACTTTAATCTGGGAAAATAAAGAGCCTAACAACAGTTGAAATTTCATACTGATCATCTAGTCACATTAGTATCTGTTAGCAGTTCTGGACTATATCGCCCACAACTTAAGATAAGACAATTTTCTCAAGTAAGAGGTTGCCACTTCCTCACAATTATGCAATGTATTTTGTGGGGTGTGAGATCAGGATGAATTGGTGAGAATAACTACTGACTAAACTGAACGATAGGCAACGCGGAGGCTTTGGATGAGAATAATTAAAGATGCGATCGCCATCAATCCACCCCAAAACCAATAGGGTAATAATAAATATCTTTGCATCTGGGCTGTATCTGATAATCCTAAAGGACCGGCAGAATAACTAAATAGATAATTTAATTGATGGTAGGTACTGATACAGGCTTGTACACCTAAAAATTGAATGGCGAATCCCTGCATCCATCGGGGAGCTTTCAGGGAAATCCCCAAGATAATTAGACCTAACAAGGGAATTGCCACCAATCCAAACGCAGAACGCACCCAAATTAATGTAGAAATTAATAAAAAACTCCCTAGTATTTTCAGACTAAGGGAGGCGGCGATAAAACTACGAGAAGCTAAAATCAAAGCTGCACCAGCAAGAGGTGGTCCCATCGGCCCTGCTGCGGCTACTAAACCCGGCCCTATAGGGCCTAATGATGTACTAATGGCATAGGTTGCTACACCGGAACCATTACCAAAAATTTGTAATTTGAGAAACTGACCACCCAAAAGTAAGGCCATCAAGCCATGACCCATTTCATGGAACCAAGTAGCTAGGATAGTAAAAGGGTATAAAATATAATCTCCTCCTGGGAATTGCCACAGTACTGCTGTAGCGATCGCGGCTCCTACTAACCAAGTTAGCCCCATACGTTCCACTTCTGCTGGTGCTTCTTGGTGAAGTAAGGTTTCAAATTCTTTCCCTGGCTGGCTCATGTTAATTCGTAATTATTACTATTTTGTACTGTTATTTAAATGTAAGGGTGTAGGGCTTTAAACACCTAAACCCTTACACCCCTACTCTTTAATTAAGCCAATTTAAAGAGAAATGTGACTAAATCGCCTTTACCTAGACTGATGCGATCGCCTGGTCTGAGGCGGTGTCTGTTGCCTGGTGGTAGGGGTAAATTGTTAATGTAAGTACCGTTGGAACTGCCCACATCTTCTATATAGTGCGCGTCGCCCTCAATGCGAATATCGGCGTGTACCCTTGAAACAATCTCGGAGTTGCTAAAGCCCGAAACATCGACATCTGGAGGAATGCGATCGTTAGGTTTCCCAATATGAACCACAGACAAGCTGGGAGGTAATTCTATTTCCTGATCACTTTGAACATGAACTAACCGCGCCGTAATCTGCTGTAATTGTGTTCTAGCGGGAGATGAGGGTGCGGCGACAGGTGCTGGTGGTAGGGGTTCTACTGCTGGAACTGGTTCTGGTGGTGCTATGGGTTCGGGTGGGGGAGTGGGAATACTTGCTTCAGCCGCTACAGGTTCGGCTGCAACTGTTGGTGGTGGTGCAGCAGGTGTAACTTCCACGACTACTGGAGGTGCGGCTACAGCTGTTGGCGGTAAGGGTGAAGGAGTAGCTGGATTCTCAGCCACAGGGTCAATGCCTAAGGCATTAGGTTGTAACAATTCTAAAAGGGGATCGGGATTAACTAGAGGTGGTACTTCTACTGGAACATCAGGGGCGACAGTAGCAGCAGGTGCAGCAACTGAATGTAGGTTAAAGCCACACTGACCACAGAAAGCGGCATCAGACTGTACAGTTGCGCCACAATTGGGACAATTGCTAGTAGCGGGTAACGGCGTGTAGCAAGCTTCACATTGGACAGCGCCGTCTGGATTGGGGTGATTGCAATTTGGGCAGACGATCATTGATTTAAGCCTTTGTTCAAGAGCATCCTAAATATAGTGCTAACAAGCAAACTAACCTTGGCCGGACTTACGTGACGAGAGTCTTGGCTTTTTGAGGGTGTAAGAGTATGAGGGTATTAAATACCTACACCCCCACACCCCAATATTTCCTACCCAAAACCTAGATTTTTCATTTTCATCGGTAAGTCTTGCTTGGGTGAGATACCCAAAGGTTAGGCTTGTCTTCATGAGAAATGCGGCAAGGGGGTGACTCTAGCTTCCGATTTTAACAATTACTCGTGATGGGAAAATCAAACCGTGAGTTCCGCACCTGCGGCTGCATCCAGTAGCCACAAAAGTTCACCTTGGGGCTGGATTAAGCGGGATGGATAAGCTAAGTCATCTGCACTTGGCGCGAAGACTTGAGCAAGGGCTGGGCGTTTGTTAGCACCTGCAACCACAAAAATCACACTGCGAGCAGCGTTAATGAATGGGTATGTGAAGGTTATACGGGGGTTACCGTCTTTGTTACCCACGGTAATTAAGCGATCGCGGACTTGTAAAGCTTCTGTGTGGGGAAACAAAGATGCGGTATGGGCATCATCACCCATTCCTAGCAATACTACATCCAAGGCGGGAAACTCTCCGGGTGCAGAGTTGAAAAATGCTTGCAGGTGCTGTTCGTAGTTAGCGGCTGACAAAGCCGGATTATTATCTAAGGTGGGGACGGCGTGAATGTTCGCTCTTGGGATATCAACGCGATCTAGCCACGCACGACGCGCCATTAGTTCATTACTATCGGGATGATCTGCTGGGACATAACGTTCATCTCCCCAGAAAACATGAATTTTATCCCAAGGTAATTTTTGATTGGCGATCGCTTCATACAACGGCTTTGGTGTGCTACCGCCGGACAAAGCAATGGTAAATCGCCCTTGCTGTTTAATGGCAGTATCTAACTTGGTGAGGATCAAATCGAGCGATCGCGCGATTAACGCTGTTTGATCCGGTAAGACTTCAACCGTTCTTTTCATGGCTTCATGATCACATTACCTGCTTCCAGCAATACAATACCCAACTTATGACAACCCCCCTTTTTAACTTTTGAAACTCTTAACATCAGCAATTAGGTGGATATAAGTCAATATGATTTATCCTTATCACTTTCTATAGTTGGTTGTCAGTAGTCAGTTGTACTAACCATTGAAGACTCTGCTGCTGGAAGAAAAAGAGACGGGTAACTGCGAACTAGGTACTGGGAATAATCTTCTACTGCATGAAGTAGCTTTTAAATCAATGTTTATTATTAAACTTTTTAGTCAGATATGTAATCCTCATCATCGTTCGCAGCAAGAATGATGAGGAATACTGAATAATTTCTTTTGCAGAACTAAGTAAATTGGGAATCTCCCGAACGTTCAGCGAATAAGTCTGAAATTTCCAGATTATTACCTCGTGGTTTGAGAGTCCCCAACAAAGTGAATTACTACTACTGCTAGTAAGCAAAATAACGTTTACTAAGTACCCTGGCTTCTAACTAAAGTAATAACTTCATCAAGAAAATCCCAAATTTTGCTCACAGGTGAAAACTCTTCTCTACAAAAGCACGGTTATTCTAGCTTTTTTTGCCAATGTCCACTATCGTCCTTTTCATAATCCCGCTTAACAGCACTCCACGCAACGCGAAAAGCGCTTTCTTCTTCGCTATATTCTTTTTCAGAATTATTAAATGCTGCCCGAAAAATTTCTTGGGCGTGCTTGGGTAAATGTTCCCTTACTGAATCTGGTAAGTCATCAATGTGCTGATAAGGCATAATTTCAACTCTTTTAGTGGTTAATTAAAGAGAGTTGTTGTGTTTCTCGTGGCAATCCTCTATGTAAATATTCTATCGCGGTTGTGTGGTGCATCAAAATCAATCACAGGGCCTTTCGGCACAATGCGGGTGGGGTTAACTTTGGGATGGCTTCTGTAATAATGTCGTTTAATGTGGTCAAGATTACAGGTTTCTCTTACTCCTGGAAATTGATAAAGTTCTTTGAGGTAATTCCAGAGATTGGGATATTCGACAATTCGGCGTAAGTTACATTTGAAATGTACGTAATAAACTGCATCGAAGCGAAATAGCGTAGTAAACATACACCAATCAGCTTCAGTAATTTGCTCTCCACAAAGATAGCGTTGCTTGCCTAATATATTTTCCCAATAATCAAGGGTAGCAAATAATTCTGTTACTGCTTCATTGTAGGCTGACTGAGATGTTGCAAAGCCGGCGCGATAAACACCGTTATTTATAGGTTGATAAATTGCGTCTATGGTCTCGTTAATTTTCTTTTGTAAATGTTGAGGATAAAAATTGATATCTTTTGTAGCTAAAGACTCAAATTCTGTATCCAACATTCGGATGATTTCTCGAGACTCATTATTAACAATAGTTTGGGTTTGTTTATCCCATAAAACTGGGACTGTTACCCGTCCATTGTAATTAGCATCAGCTTTAAGATAAATTTGCCAAAGGTACTGAGCGCCATTAACGGTATCAGGAATACACCCTGGCTCATCACTAAATTCCCAACTATTTTGATCAATCTCTGGGGCTAATACTGATAGTCCAATCACATTTTCTAGTCCCTTCAATTGGCGGAGAATTGCCGTGCGGCACGCCCAAGGACAAGCCCAGGAAATATACAAATGATAACGACCAGATTCAGCTTGAAATCCACTGGAACCATCGGCTGTAATCTGGTTACGAAATGTAGTAGAAGGACGAATAAATTTGCCCTGAGAATCTTCCTGATCCCGTTCAGATACCCACCGACCATCTTTGAGAATTCCCAAACCCATAGTTTGCTCCTTAGTCAGTTATCATTAGTTTATGCTGTTGACTATTCAGCATTGAGAATTTTTGGTACTTTGAAAAATTCGCCTTCTTGATCAGGCGCACTGCTTAGGATAGCTTCCCTATCAGCACAGGGTTGTAGGTTATCTTCTCTGGTGACGTTGCTGACATCAATTGCCCGTGTTGTGGGAATTACATCATTAACATCCAATTCATTCAGTTGCTCGACATAATCCAAAATACTTCCTAGCTGGGTGGTAAATTGTTCTTCTTCTTCTGGAGTCAGTTCTAAACGGGCAAGCAGGGCTACTTTACGGACTTGTTCGCGGTCAATCATATTTTGTTATTTGTTAGTTGTTAATAGTCAATAGTCATTAGTTAAATAACTAGTACAACACGACGCAAATAAAACATCAATTCCAAATCAACGAAATGCTGAGACTGTATTTATTTTGAATTTCCAATTCATGGCAGTACTAGCAGGCGAGAAACTCTGCCTACTAACTATGGACTATGGACTGTGGACTATTGACTAAAAGAATACGTCAATTTGCATCCTTCCGGTGGTTTTTAGCCAGTTTTGAGCTTCAATGTAGTTATTGGGAGCCATGCGAATGGCACGAACCCAGTAGTCTGCGGCTTGGTCAAACAGTGCTTCACCACCGTCGTGATCTCCAGTTTCTTTGGCTTTTTCACCTTGGTAGTGGTAAATCACAGCGATGTTGTTTAAAGCTTGAGGTAGTCGGGGATTAAGTTCAATGGCTTGGTGGTAGAGTTCTAGGGCTTTTTCGTGGTCGCCATTGCTGGCATAAATTAGCCCCATGTTGTAGAGAATATAACCGCGATCGTTGGTGTCCTCTTCTAGTGTCAGGGCTTCTTCGTAATATTCTAGGGCTTCGGCATATTCGCCTTCTGCTTGCGCTGACATCCCATCTCGGTAATAAACAAATGCTTCTTTAGCTTTTTTATTAGTTGGCAGTATTTTAAGAATGATATCTGCCATCACGGTAAAGGATTTGTCAATAAAGTTATCGTTCTTTTGTGTTCTTGGCATATTTTTTCTATGGTTGTGTAGCTATTTGGGGAGTGCTAAGTAATAATTTTTCCCTAGTCCCCTACCTATTAGACTCAATAGCTAATTTAACTGATTTGGGGGGCTATTCTGTTCGTTAACGGGGATAATACATTCTGGGCTGTTGTGTTTTGGGCTATTGACTAGGATGCTCACTGGGTAAGAGGTCATTGCTGCGGCTGGATAGGGAGATAATAAGTGTTGTAAGGCTTGAAGCTTTTGCTCTTGGGGATCTAGCCACAAATCGTAATCTTGGGGAGCAAGAATTACTGGCATTCGGTCATGAATTGGTTGGAGTAGTTCGTTGGCTACTGTTGTTACAATTGTACAAGAGGTGATTTCTTCACTACCAGGTGCTTTCCATTTCTCCCATAACCCAGCAAAGCCAAAGGGTTGCCCGTCTTGGAGGCGAAAATAAAACGGTTGTTTTTTACTTTTCTGTTTTTGCCATTCATAAAAACCATCAGCCACTACTAAACAGCGACGCTGCTTAAACGCTGAACGAAAAGAGGGTTTTTCCGCAACAGTCTCGGCTCTGGCGTTGATTAACTTCGAGGCGATCGCCCGATCTTTAGCCCACGAAGGTATCAAACCCCAATGTAATTTTCGCAATTCACGTTTGTTGTTTTCGGGATTATGTAACAATGTCACTACAGTTTGCGTAGGTGCAATGTTATATTGCGCTTCTAAATCCAGAAGCTGCTGGACATGAAAAAACTCGGCTAGTGCTTCTGCTGACTGGGTTAAAGTAAATCTTCCACACATATTTTTATTTTATACTATTGCATCAAAGAAAACATTTTAATTCAGAATTAATTAATCCTATTATTTTTATTTTTTCGGATAATTAATAACTAAATATATAAAGATAGTAAATAAAAGAATTATCCTGTTCTTTAAAATTTTTTTTGTAAGATATTGTATTTTAGACCTTAAATTGACAACATATTCTGCATCATAATTTGTACATGGAAAACTTACATTTGTATGATTTTTTACCTTCAGGGAATGGTTATAAAGTCCGACTTTTATTAACACAAATGGGTGTACCATTTGAACGAACAGAAGTGAATATTTTAAAGGGAGAGAGCCGTACTCCAGAATTTTTAAGTAAAAATCTTAACGGTAGAATACCAGTTTTAGAAATTGAACGCGGGAAGTATTTAGCCGAATCAAATGCTATATTACTTTACCTGAGTGAATATACAGAATTTTTACCATACGATCGCTATCTAAAAGCTCAGGTAATGCAATGGTTATTTTTTGAACAATATAGCCATGAGCCTTATATTGCCACATCTCGATTTTGGATTTCTATTTTAGGTAAAGTTGAAGAATATCATGCAGCCTTAGAACAAAAACGTGAACCTGGGTACGCAGCCCTAAAAGTGATGGAAAGTCATTTGAGATACCATAGTTTTTTTGTGGGTGAGCGTTACACAATTGCTGATATTGCTTTATTTGCTTATACCCATGTTGCTGATGAAGGTGGGTTTGATTTAAGAAAATTTCCTGCCATTCAAGCTTGGATAGAACGAGTTCAAGCGCAACCCGGATACATCAGTATCACCCATGAACCACAATTATGCTATGACTTATGATTCACTCAAGTTAACTCAGAGAATACAACTAGCCTCTAGTCTTTAACTCCTTTTTTCACTAAATCTCCGTGTTAATCTCAATTAACTTCTGTCTGGAAGATAAACCAGACTTAATTCTGATATGAGATTTTGGCACATCAAATTTTTCAGCTAGAAGTTTGATTAACTCTTCATTAGCTTTACCATCTACTGGTGGAGATTTTAAGTGTACAGTTAAGCTACCATCATCTTGTTCTGCAATTTTTTGTTGTTTTGAATTAGGTTTAACTTTCACCTTTTTTTGCATAACTTAACTTTTTTAGTTGTTTAAGCCACAACCAGACGAGAATAAAACCCAAAAAATAATGAGGAAAATCCCACCAAGCAAAGGTAGTACCAAGTAGTAGTTTACCTATCAATGTAGCGCGAATTTCATTTAATAGTGGCGGATGCCAAAGTTGAAGGAATTCTATGAAGCAGGTTATTACAAAAACCCAAATGGGAATTTGTTTGATAAATGCGGATCTTCTCAAAAATAAAAATGCAAATAAACACCAAAATATTTCGTAAAATGTAGCTTCTCAATAGTTATTGAACCACTGATAAGCAGGACTATTGTAATAATTACACAAAAAGCCCATCGCTATGACGATGAGCAGAGGCAGGATGATGGTTCTTCTTTAGGTGCGTTGAGGATTTATTTTTCAAGCTAAAGACTATACAAGCAAGATTTTAGCCTCTCTAAATTAAAAGAGTGGAGGTTGTATTTTTCTTTACTGCTTATTTATGGATATCTTCTGCTACCAGCGCCTACCACACCTATTTTGTGGCGATAGGAAAGTTCTGCACCAAACCAGCCAGAAATGCTAGTTAAAGTACCGACAACTAAAGAAATTAACAGTCCCCAAGGTACTATTCTGGCTTCAGCGTCGCCTAAGCGGAGAAGGAAGTTTACTAGTGTCAAAACTAGAATCGACACATTGAGGATCAGATGCACCCAACCAGCGTTACGCTTGCGGACACGTTCAATTTTTAAGAAATCGCTTAAGCCTATGGCTGCGGCGATGACACCTCCTCCTAAACCTAGTCCAATTAACCAAATAGAAGCCCTAGCCCAGAAAAAATCGCGTGTTAACCAGTAGCCGAAGTCGCTACCTAAAGCGGCTGCTAAGAAAGCTATAGGAAAAATAACACTCAGGGGGTGTAAGGGGTGTCCGGCGATCGCTACTGTACTTGGCACACCTGTATCACGATATTCGCGATCGTCTGTTTCAATAACTGGTGGAATATTAGGAAATGGTGAAGATGCGGAAGAAGCAGAGGAAGTTGTTTCTGTTGTTTCCATAGTTAAGTATCCTAGTTTTTTGCTGAGGGTATTTGTTCTACATAAGCTTCTGCTTGTAGTGTGAGTTTGCCTGTTTCTACTTGCAATTGCTTAACTCGCAAACTCATTCCTTCTAAATCGAAGTTACTTAAATTCAAAATTTCGCTAGTTTGTTCTACTAATGCTTTTGTTAATTCTGGTGAAATTTCTTTTCCTTCGCTATAGTTGACATTTTCCAGAATTATAGTTGTACCATTAGTGCTAACACGCGGTATGGCAGTGAAAGAAATTTGGTAAGTTTCGCTATTTTCTACTAACAATATTTTGGCATTCAGTGAAATTTTATCTTCACTAAGTAAGCGAAAGTCTATTTGTTGAGGTTTAACTGTTTTTAATTGCCCATTAATATGTATTTTTTGGCTTTGAATTTTAGATATGATAAATTCCGAATTGAAAGCGCGGTTAATATCTGATTCAGTTAAAATAACCCACGCACTACCACTTGTAGGTTTGGTTAGTTCAATGTTGCCAAAAGCTGCACTTAAGGGATTAATTGCAACCCTATTAACTTGCATTTTCATTTTTTCTACGCGGAGGTCTTCCTGCATTACCAAACCTTCGCCATAAATTTTTACTGTATCCACCTGTCCTTGGACTAGTTTCAGTGGATCAGTTTTGATATCTACATTTAAATTTTCCACTTCATCTAACTGGCTAGATAAACCAATTTCTGCCGCTTTATTCAGCGCTTCTTCTCCTAATCCGGTGGAGTCCGGCATTATTATGTAATCTCCTAAAATTAAATATCTTTGAGTCAATTTAAACAACTAAAATAAAAATTTTATCTATCTAGAGATTGAGTAAATACTGAATGATTCTCTGCCTAAAAGTAGAAGTATATTCTTCTGAAGAAAAAATATTTATGTTCTATCCTGAGTTACCCGGATAATCGCTCAAAAGAAGGAGGAAAGACCACAAAGAATTATGTCAACCTGATATTAGTTCAGAATCCGATTACTTTTTAGAGGAGAACTTCAAGATGGTATCAACTTTAGATGATGCAAAACGTAATGCTATTGCTGTAAAGTTAGCAGATGCAAAAATAATTCAACAGTTGCTTATTGAAAATGAAGAAAGGTTTTTAAGAGAATCAACTGATGGGGAAATTTCTAATCGCATCCGCGATTTCCTGGAAGATGACCGGAAAAATTTGGGCATCTTAGAAACTGTCATGGTTCAATATGGTGTACAGAAAGAACCAAGACAAACAGTCCGCGAAATGGTTGATACAATTCGCCAATTGATGCAAGGTTCCGAACTAAGTTTCTACGAAAAAGTATCTCAGCATGAGTTGCTAAAACACCAACAAGTAATGAGTGGTTTGTTGGTTCATAAAGCAGCACAAAAGGTAGGCGCGGATGTGATGGCTGCTATCGGGCCTTTAAATACCGTTAACTTCGAGAACCGCGCTCATCAAGAACAACTCAAAGGTATTTTGGAAATTTTGGGTGTGCGTGAACTTACTGGACAAGATGCAGACCAAGGTATTTGGTCAAGAGTTCAAGATGCGATCGCCGCCTTTAGTGGTGCAGTAGGTAGTGCTGTTACCCAAGGTTCTGACAAGCAGGATATGAATATCCAAGATGTGCTTCGCATGGATCACAACAAAGTAAATATCTTGTTCACCGAACTACAACAAAGCAACAATCCTCAAAAAATCCAAGAGTACTTTGGTCAAATCTACAAGGATTTAACTGCTCACGCTGAAGCTGAAGAAGAAGTACTTTACCCCAGGATTCGTTCTTTCTACGGTGAAGGTGATACTCAAGAACTGTACGACGAACAAGCTGAAATGAAGCGGATGTTGGAGCAAATTAAGGCTCTTAACCCCTCTACCCCTGAATTTAAAGATAGAGTCAGACAGTTGGCTGATATCGTCATGGATCACGTCCGCCAAGAAGAAAGCACAATGTTTGCGGCTATTCGTAACAACCTCAGCAGTGATCAAACCGAGCAATTAGCTACACAATTCAAAGCCGCTAAAAACAAAATTCAACAAAGATTAGGTAGCCAAGCTACCGGTGCAGGTGTTTAATATTGCTTTAAATTAAGGGCGGGTAAAATACCCATCTTTCTTTAAAAGTTGATTTTTGTTGCCCGTTCACTCCTTATTTGATGGAGTGGACGGGCTGCTTTGTTATACTAATTTGCAAAAATAACGTCACAGATAAAAACCTGGAAACCCAGATAATAAATATTTTTCTATTTGTAATTTCTTATGAGTACATCACAAATCGTTCAAGAATTGGCAGCAGAGTGGATCACACCAGAAAACTTCCGGCTTTATGGACAGGTAATTTTTCCTAGTTCAGATGGTAAAGCTTTTGATGCGGAAGATGCTCAATTATATCTGCAAAATGGCATACCCCGCTTTTATATTATGCAACTGCAAAAGCGTGGGCATAAGTTTCATAAAATTACTCGCCATTTGCAATGTACTCAATGTTTAGGTTCCCTAGAAGGTAAGGATTGGTTAATTGCAGTTTGTCCTCCTCACAATGATTTAGATACACCAGTCTTAGAGGAAATTGCTGCTTTCCGCATTCCAGGGAACTGTTTTATTAAATTAAATCAGGGAACTTGGCACGCTGGTCCATATTTTGAACATGAAGTTGTAGATTTTTACAATTTAGAACTTGCTGATACTAATGTGGTGGATCATTTCACTCATGATTTTCTCAAAAGTCATCAATTAGAGTTTGAGATGGTTTAGCTAAATTCTGGATATTTGCTGAGGTTAAATAGTGCTGCAATAGGCTACTATTTCCATACGTATATATCCTGAATAGTATGTTTAAAAAATTTCCTTTTGCTTTAATTTCAGCTACTATTTTAGTTACATCCATAAATCATCAAAGTACCGCATTAGCAGGAACTTGTGCTTCTAATTGCGGATCACGACCACTCCAGTTTACGCCAGGACAAGGTATAAAATTGGAAGTCATAAATAATACGAAAAACTTAGTAGAATTGGAAAGAATCCAAGGTACTCGTCCTATTCGTCTGCAACCCCAACAAAAACTACAATTTACACAACAAGAAGGTTCACAACCTAATCTATCTCTGGTTTTTTGGGATAATACTGGAGCGCCACTACAAGCTGTTGTTTCTAAACCTAATTTTGCTACGCTACGTGTAGAGTTTCGTCCTACTTGGCGCTATCCAGGCGATCGCTCTCTCTATATACTCAATGATGGACGAATAAACATATTTTAAAACTGAAGTTATGATTTTGGAAGCAGCAATGCTCAGTGTCAAAAGTGGTACAGAGCCAGATTTTGAAATTGCTTTCCAGCAAGCCTCAAATATCATTACCTCAATGAATGGTTATATTTGCCATGAACTGCATCGCTGTCTAGAGGTAAAAGGGAAATATTTATTGCTGGTGCAATGGGAAACTTTAGAGGCGCATACAGTCGGATTTAGGAGTTCTGCTGAATATCAAGAATGGAAACGACTCCTCCATCATTTTTACGAACCATTTCCCATAGTTGAACATTTTTCACCAATTGTTTAAAGTAAACGTTTAGTAAGATTTTTTCAGCAAACAAAGGGGTGGAGATAATATGATGCTTCACCCTTTTGTGTGTTGATACCTGATTTAATAGCTCAATGCTAGACCGAATTGCTCCAGAACTATCAAAACCTCGTCAGCGCTTACCTAATCAGCGTTGGCAAATTCACTTACAAAAAGCAGAATTAGCTCAAAAACTGGCAATTACAACAAATCTCTCGCCTATTGTGGCTCAGTTGTTGATTAATCGCGGTATCGAAACACCAGAACAAGCACAAGCATTTTTAGAGCCAGAATCCTTAAACTTACCTTCGCCGTTAGCCGAATTTCCAGATTTGGCGATGAGTGTGGAGTTATTACAAGAGGCGATCGCCTCCCAAAGTAAAATAGCCATCTGTGGTGATTATGATGCGGATGGAATGACTAGCACGGCTCTACTTTTGCGTAGTCTCCGCAGTTTAGGCGCTCAGGTGGATTATGCTATTCCCAGTCGGATGCACGAGGGTTATGGTATCAACAAGCGAATTGTGGAAGAATTTCACAGTGAAGGTGTCAGATTAATTCTCACTGTTGATAATGGTATTTCTGCCTATGAACCAATTGCTAGAGCCAAAGAACTGGGTTTGAGTGTCATTATCACCGACCATCATGACATCCCCCAAAAACTACCGCCAGCTGACGCAATCCTCAACCCGAAACTCATCGCAGAATCTTCGCCATATCGGGGTGTGGCTGGTGTGGGTGTTGCTTATATTTTGGCAGTATCTCTGGCGCAAAAACTAGAGAAAACCAAAGGCTTAATTCAGCCGATGTTAGCACTGTTCACCTTGGGAACGATCGCAGATTTAGCTCCCTTAACTGGTGTCAACCGTCGTTGGGTAAAGCGCGGTTTGAAGCTACTACCAAAGTCCCAATTACCTGGAGTGCAAGCGTTAATTCAAGTTGCGGGAGTGCAAGCCACGGAAGCGAGAGAGCAGGGGAAGAAGGGAGCAGGGGGAGCAGGGGGAGCAGGGGAGGGAAAACTAAGGGTTCATCCTAAATCCCTGAAGCCAGAAGATATTGGCTTTCGCTTGGGGCCGAGGATCAATGCAGTTGGACGAATTGGTGACCCCCTAACGGTAATCGAATTACTGACAACGGATGATGAGGGGATGGCGTTGGAGAGAGCGATGCAATGCGAACAGGCTAACACCAGTCGTCAGCAAATGTGCGAACAAATCGAACAAGAAGCGATCGCCTATGTAGAATCACAATTTGTCTCAACTTTACAACAAGACCGGGTATTGGTTGTGATTCAATCAGATTGGCATCATGGTGTAATTGGTATTGTCGCTTCTCGTTTGGTAGAACGTTACGGTGTACCGGTATTTATCGGCACTTATGAAGATGAAGAACTCATACGTGGTTCAGCCAGGGGAATCCCTGAATTTAACATTTTTGCAGCTTTAGAATATTGTCATGATTTACTGGGTAAATATGGCGGTCACAAAGCAGCCGGTGGATTTTCCTTTCCATCTGCAAACTTGCCAGGGTTGCGATCGCGTCTGTGTGAGTTTGCTAACCAATGTTTAGAACTACAGCATCTCAAACCATTACTAAAAATTGATGCTCAAGCTAATTTTCATCAAATCAATCAAGAACTGTATCAACAACTAAACTCTCTCCATCCTTGCGGTATCGATAATCCCGATCCGATTTTTTGGACATCTAATGTACAAGTTGTGGAACAGCAAACCATTGGTAAAGGTCATATCAAAACCACACTCAGTCAAACTATTGATGGTCAACAATATCAATTTAAGGCGATCGCTTGGCGTTGGCGTGATTATTTTCCTCTACCACCAAGATTAGATATTGCTTATAAATTGCGCGAAAATCACTTTAATGGCAATCCTAGTCTGGAGTTGGAATTGTTGGGTGCAAGACTAGCACAGGAACAATTTTCGGAGCCATCCAATCTACAACTGTTCCATATAACTTCACCCAAACCCTTGAGAACCACCTTTAAGTACAATCAGCGTCAATATACTTGTGGGGTTTATCCAAATAATTCTGGAAAGGAATTGAGAATTAAAAATCCAGATGGCAAAGTTTTAGTAATGCAGCCAGGACGTACAATCGGTTTACTAGGTACTAGTCGTGAAGATGCCCTAGAAATTGACCTTTCTTTACCTGTGTATGATTCCATTATTCAAGCTGCGATGCAAGCATTATTAGCCCTAAGTTCTGAGTCCTGAGTCCTGAATTTCCTAACCACTCAGCACTCAGTACTCAGCAGTATTAAAGGTTGCCGTTGCGGAAAGCCAGAACAAAAATCACAGCAGGCCCAGCAAGGATGATTAATGCAACAAAAGTTAGCTGGAAAATAACTTCCCAATTGACGTTGGCTAAAGCTTCAAACATTTGTCTCTATTCCTCCCAATTGTCTTAGAATTACTCAGTTGCATTTGCAAAACCCGTATTAGATCATATCTGGCGATCGCCAGTGATATTTAATTTACTTAACAAAAGTATAGGAAACAACATAAAATGGCAAATTGGCAATGCGTCAAACAATGCGGAGCTTGCTGTAATCTTGATCCAGCAGAGCGTCCAGAGATAGAAGATTATCTTACACCAGAAGAACTAGAACTCTACTTCAGTATGGTGGGTGAAGGTGGATGGTGCATTAACTTTGACCATACAACAAGAGAATGTCGTATCTACTCAAATCGTCCCCGGTTCTGCCGTGTAGAACCAGAGATATTTCAAGATATGTATGGTATCGAGACAGAAGAATTGAATGATTTTGCTATTGATTGCTGTCGCCAGCAAATTGAAGGGGTTTATGGTGATAGAAGTCTAGAAATGCTGCGTTTTGACAAAGCCGTCGGAATTTAATCGTTGCATTTTGTGTTACACAGTTGCAATTTATTACAATAATCTGAGAAAATGAGAAAAATATGAAAACCATTTAGTAACAGAACTACTGCCTGTGAAACTTGACTCTGCACCTGTCACCCTTTCTGGCGTAACTGAGACTGTAAACCAGCCAGAACTACAACAAAGCCACCAATCCCATATAACTACTGCAATTCTTGAGCCAGTCCAGCCTGTAGTTACCGAGATTCCTAAAAAACAGGAATCAGTTGTTGCTGTCTTCGCCACTACCTTTGTGACTATCTTTCTGGCAGAAATTGGCGATAAAACCCAGTTATCAACCTTACTAATGAGTGCAGAGTCTCATTTACCTTGGGTAGTTTTTCTAGGTTCCGGAGCAGCATTAATTACTACTAGTTTATTAGGGGTACTTTTAGGTAGTTGGGTCTCTACGCGCTTCAGTCCCAAAATTTTAGACAAATCAGCAGGAGTAATGCTGCTGTTCATTTCCCTAACTCTGTTTTGGGATGTATTTCACGGTTAGTTAATAATATCCCTCACTCCCAAATATTATGGATTGGCATCTTTTAGGTCTGAGTTTTATTACAGTTTTCTTGTCAGAATTAGGCGACAAAAGTCAATTAGCAGCGATCGCCCTTTCTGGTCGTGGTCAGTCAGTAAAAGCGGTATTTTTTGGCACTGCGGGCGCACTCCTATTAACTAGCTTATTGGGTGCATTAGCAGGAGGAGCCGTATCAGAATTATTACCTACACGAATATTAAAAGCGATCGCTGCTGTAGGATTTGCTATTTTGGCTGCACGTCTGTTGTTGTTTAATAATGAAGAAACATCAGATTTAGAACAAACTCCATAATCGGTTTTGCCATAAAAAACAGATTTTTCTTTGTGTCTCTGCGGTTCAAGGGACTAGGGGTTAGGGCGTTGCATAATGAGAATATGAATTAGGGTGAATCTTCATGGAATGTCCGCGTTGTAATTCCCATCATATCCGGAAGAATGGCAAGCAAAGAGGTAAACAAAACTA
>NZ_JACJRF010000048.1 GCF_014697105.1 Anabaena subtropica FACHB-260
TCCTGAGCCTATTTTATTAAACCAGATTTTTGCCAAGCTTACTTCTTTAGGACGTATTCATCCCGTTTCTACGGGCGTTGAACCCTCGTAATTTGGCAAAGGTATTGGGATATATAACTTACTTCCGTCTAACGGAATTACGAATTACTAAGCTTGACCGTTAATATTGATATTTTGTTTCTTATGAGTGATGTATCCCGGTTATCTCCAATTTCTAACTCACCAACTGCAACGTCTCGTTTGCAGTTACTGGTATTAAGTAATGGTCATGGGGAAGATGTAATTGCTGTCCGTGTTTTGCAGGAATTATGTCAACAAGCAAATCCACCAGACATTTATGCTTTACCTCTGGTGGGTGAAGGACGTGCTTACCAAAGTTTAAATATCCCTCTGATTGGTGCAGTGCGTACCATGCCTTCTGGGGGATTTGTATATATGGATGGGAGACAATTGGTAAGAGATGTACGTGGGGGTTTAGTGCAGCTTACCTGGAGTCAAATTCAAGCGATGCGTCGTTGGGTGAGTTCACAAAAGAAATTAGGTAACAAAAACGCCGTTTTAGCGGTAGGCGATATTGTCCCTTTGTTGTTTGCTTATATCAGTGGGGCTAACTACGCTTTTGTGGGAACGGCGAAGTCAGAATACTACGTGCGGGATGAAGTGGGGTTACTAGCAAGGAAATCAAAAGCAGCTCGTTGGGAAAACTTTTCTGGTTCAATTTATCATCCGTGGGAACGGTGGTTAATGAGTCGTCGCCGTTGTCGCGCGGTGTTTCCTAGAGATGGGTTGACTACGCAAATGTTACAAAATTGGCCGATTCCCGCTTTTGATGTAGGCAATCCGATGATGGATGGTCTAGAACCAAGAGTTTCACCACAACTATTTTACATGGCCAATGCGCGATATCAAGAAATGGACAGAGCATTGGTAATTACTCTCCTTCCTGGTTCCCGTCCACCAGAAGCGTATAAAAATTGGGAAGTCATTATGATTGCTGTCTCTGCATTGATGGGGAGTTTTCAAGAGCGAGATACATTTTTGCCCCATTCTGGCAGTGTGGCATTTGTGGGGGCGATCGCTCCTGGTTTAGACTTGAGTATACTTGCCCAAACTGTACAATCTCAAGGTTGGCGACCTCACGCAGATTCACCCTTACCTCTACAAGATGCCAACGCTTTGATATTTAAACAACGCAATGCTTATCTAGTCTTAACTCAACAATCATATAATGAATGTTTGCATTGGGGCGACGTGGCGATCGCTATGGCTGGTACAGCTACAGAACAGTTTATTGGTTTAGGTAAACCAGCGATCGCTATTCCTGGGGAAGGGCCACAATATAACCCTGGTTTTGCGGAAGCCCAAAGCCGACTTTTAGGCTTATCGCTGATTTTAGTTGAAGAACCTGCACAAGTTGCTCAAGTCGTGCGATCGCTTTTCACAAATCCTGACAGTTTACATATCATCAGGGAAAATGGAGTACGTCGCATGGGTAAACCAGGTGCAGCAAGGCGTATTGCTGAGTGTTTGATGGGCAAATTTGGCACTTCCAGAAAATGAATCAAGGGACTTCCAACTTAAAAAATATACTATCACTGTGTAGGCAGAGGTGCAGGGGGCAGGGAGCAGGGGGAAAAATAACGATGTCTTCTCTCGGAGATTAGATAATTTATTTTCTGGAGGTTCCTAATTTAAAATTCAAAATGAATAATAAGTAAATATTTCTTACTCATTACTCATTACTCATTACTCATTACTCATTAACTAATATGAATCTCAGTCTGTGCATGATTGTGAAAAATGAAGCTGCAACATTGCCGAAATGCTTGAGCAGTGTTGTGAATGTAGTAGATGAAATGGTAGTATTAGATACAGGCTCTAGCGATCGCACTCCCCACATTGCCAGAGAGTTTGGTGCTAAGGTTTATGATTTTGTTTGGTGTAACGATTTCAGTATAGCCCGCAATACAGCTTTAAAATATGTTACTGGTGATTGGGTTTTAGTTCTAGATGCTGATGAAACTCTCACACCAGGAATTGTCCCGCACCTAAAAAATGCGGCCGCTAGTGAAGAATACTTACTTGTTAATTTAGTTCGTCAAGAAGTCGGTGCAGAACAATCTCCCTACTCTCTGGTTTCTCGCCTATTTCGTCATCATCCAGATATTCGTTTTGAGCGTCCCTATCATGCTTTAGTTGATGATAGTGTCTCGGCCATTCTCCAGAAAGAACCCCAGTGGCAAATTGGCTATTTACAAGGGGTGGCGATTCTCCATGCAGGTTATCAAAAAAGTGCGATCGCTCAAAATAACAAATACGCCAAAGCCCAAGCGACAATGGAAGGGTTCCTCGCTACCCATCCTCATGATCCTTATGTTTGCAGTAAATTGGGGGCGTTGTATGTGGAGACAGGAAAAATCGATCAAGGAATGGAGTTATTAAAGCGCGGTATTTCTGCTTGTGAAGAAGAGTACGAAATTTTATACGAACTCCACTATCATTTAGGCATTGCTTACAGCCGATTAAAAAATTATCAACAGGCGATTACTCACTATGAAACTGCTATCAAATTACCAATTTATCCCATACTCAAGTTAGGAGCGTACAATAATTTAGGTAGCTTACTAAAAGCATCTGGAGATTTAAACGGGGCTAAAAAAGCCTATGAAACCGCTTTAAAAATCGACCCAAAATTTGCCACAGGACATTATAATTTGGGGATGATATGCAAAACACTAAATTTATTTACAGAAGCGATCGCCTGTTATCAAAAAGCTATTAAACTAAAACCTAACTATGCAGAAGCTTATCAAAATTTAGGGGTAGTACAGTTAAAAGTAGGCAACGTCCAAGCCAGTATTACAGCTTTTAAAAATGCCATTCTTCTCCATGAACAAGGCAACCCCGAAGAAGCCATGCGGCTACGTCAAGGCTTACGAGAAATGGGGTTAGTTTAGAACGTAGGGTTATTATAGGAATTTTAACGTTGTCCAAAGCTAAATTTATTCCCAAATTCGTTGCAAAATAAAACTGTTCTCTTGTTAGTTTAATGACAGAATTGAGATTTAATGTAAGTGCTGTCATCGGAATATTTTTCGTTTTTATTCGCTGACTAGATTACAGACCTATATTTATTCTGTTCCAGACCACAATTTAGGGTAGGCAAGATGCCCACCCTATAAGCAAATGTATGATATTTTTTACTTGGCAGTAGCTGACACCCGATGATTCATTAAATGCGAGAACGCACAAATTTCTCCAACCTATCTAAACCTTTCTCAATTGTTGCCAAATCAGTGGCGTAGGAAAGGCGGATGTTCTTATCAGCACCAAAGGCTATCCCTGGAATCACTGCAACCTTGTGTTCTTCAATCAAAGCATCGCAAAATTCAAGGGATTTCAAGCCAGTTTTGCTGATATCTGGAAACAGATAAAATGCACCGTCTGGTTTTGCAGTACTCAAGCCGGGAATGGCGTTGAGTCGATCTAACATTACCTGACGACGTTTAGCGAAAGCTTGACGCATTTCTTCGACACAATCCTGGGATTCTTCCAAAGCAGCGATCGCTCCATATTGAGCAAAGGTACAGACATTCGATGTACTATGCCCTTGAATGGAACTAGCGGCTTTGATAATGTCCACAGGCCCGGCTAAATACCCCAGTCGCCACCCTGTCATAGAATAAGCTTTCGCAAAGCCATTACTAATCAAGGTGCGGTCAAAAATTTCCTTCCCTAGAGAACCGATACTGATATGCTGTGCGCCATCGTAGAGAATTTTTTCGTAAATCTCATCAGACACAACATAGATATCTGCATCAACTATTACCTGTGCTAAAGCTTTGATTTCCTCTGGTGTGTACACCATCCCTGTAGGATTAGATGGGGAGTTGAGGATAAATAGCTTGGTTTTAGGGGTAATGGCTTTCCGCAGTTGTTCGGGGGTGATTTTATAACCCGTGGAAGCATCTGTGGGGACAATCACCGATTTCCCACCTACCAGAGTCACCATTTCGGGATAACTCAGCCAGTAGGGAGAAGGGATAATCACCTCATCGCCTGGATCAATCAGCGCCACCATCAAGTTATACAGCGAATGTTTACCGCCGTTAGTGACAATGACATTATCTGACTTGTAATCCAGATGATTATCCTTTTGCAACTTGCGGGCGATCGCTTCCCTTAACTTTGGTTCTCCGGCGGCGGGGCCATACTTGGTTTTGCCTTCATCCAAAGCTTTAGCTGCTGCTGCTTTGATATGCGCTGGGGTATCAAAATCCGGTTCACCAGCGCTAAAACTACAAACGTCTATACCCTCTGCCTTCATGGCCTTAGCTTTCGCTGCGATCGCTAAGGTTATCGAAGGCGTTACCTGACTTACTCTTGCTGCCAGTTTCATTCTTACTTACTTCGGCAAATCTCGTACCTATTTAAGAATAGCCCAGATTCCCTACTCCCTGTCCCCTCACCTTGGACTTTCCCCAAATCAACTTATTGTCCCACCTGAAAAATTTGGTCAGCAGTTAAATCTAAATTAGGGAATGTTGGCGATTGAATGCGTTCCCCTTGGCGAAACTGACTTACTTGGTACTCACCTTCAATTAGGTAATTGACTGAGATAGTTGGTTGCTTAGGGTTACCAATAAAAGCTCGTCCACCCAACCCTGCATAATCTACAATCCAGTATTCAGGAATACCCATTTCCTCATAATCAGCACGCTTTTTGTAATAATCATCACGCCAATTAGTGCTGACAACTTCAACAATTAACTTGACGCTGGCTGAATTTTCAATGATGGACTCACGCTCCCACCGGGGTTCCTTGCTTAACGCCTCTTGATTCAAAACAATAATGTCGGGTTCATAACCAGACTCACCCTTAGGCTTAACAATCGACTCTCTGGGAATAGTCCAAATCCCACGTTTTCCAATTTGGATGATGTTCAGAACTAATTCTTCTATCAGAAAACCCGTAACCTTGGAATGCTTCCCCGTTGGCTTTGGCATCTCGACAATCACACCATCATGCAGTTCGTAGCGTACCTCTGAATTTTCTGGCAACCAATCAATAAATTCATCAAAGGTTACTTGTTTGGTTAAGGCTTGAGTCATAAATTTACCCTTCTGCTAACCACACAAAACTATTTTTAACTCTCCGCGTCCCTCTGCGTGAACCTCAGCGCCCCTCAGCGTTTAAAAACACAGAGGTAATCACATACCTCTGTGTAAACTCACTTCCTTAAACCATCTCCGAAGACGTTTGCACAACCGGCTGAGGCTGAGGCTGGAACATGAACAACGAATAAACCACATCCCGGCGGATATTCACCATCATATCCAAGAACAACTCATAACCCTCGCTCTTATACTCAATTAGCGGGTCTTTCTGCCCATAACCACGCAAACCGACAGACTCGCGCAAAGCATCCATTTGTTGTAAGTGTTCCCGCCACAGAGTATCAATACGCTGCAAGATGAAGAAACGTTCAGCTTGACGCATCAAACCTGGTTGAATTTGGTCGATTTGGGCTTCCTTGAGGTCGTAAGCAATGCGTACCTGTTCATGGAGGAACGCCTTAATCTCACTCACGCCCATATCTTCCAATTGATTCGCCTGCATATCAGACAAAAGATAAACAAACTCTTTGACCTTATCCACCAACTTATCTAATTCCCACTCTTCCGAGGGCAAATCAACGTTGATGTAATAGTCAACGATTTCATCCATTGTTTTTTCGGCGTACTTGATCACCTGTTCTTTCAAGTCTTGACCTTCCAGAACCCGACGACGTTCCGCGTAGATGGCGCGACGTTGGTTATTCATTACCTCGTCGTACTCAAATACTTGCTTACGGATGTCGTAGTAATAGGTTTCGACTTTCTTTTGTGCGCCTTCTAAACTGCGGGTAAGCATACCAGATTCGATGGGCATATCATCTTCGACATTGAAGGCTTCCATTAAGCCAGCAACGCGATCGCCGCCAAAAATCCGCAGTAAGTTATCTTCTAAACTGAGGAAGAATCTTGTGGAACCGGGGTCGCCTTGTCGTCCGGCGCGTCCCCGCAACTGGTTATCAATCCGCCGTGATTCGTGGCGTTCTGTACCAATTACGTGTAAACCACCCCGTCCTACTACCTCATCGTGTTCGCTGCTGGTAAATTCTTCATACTCTTGCTTAATTCTGTTGTAAGCATCGCGCAATTTTTGAATTACTGGGTCTTCTGTGGGTGCTTTTTCGGCTGCTACTGCTACTTTATCTTCTGCTTCCAGTTCTGGTAAAGAGCGATCGCCATATTCCCGTACAGCAAAATCGACTGCTTCTTTTAACTGTTGTTCTGCTTCTTTAGAAAGTTGAGTGGGGAATATTTCTGGTGAAGCTTTCCAAGTTTTGACTTTTTTTCCAGGAACAAAGCCTTGACCAGCACCGTGTCCTGCGGGTAATCCCGCTGCCCTCTGCACACCAAACACATCTTCATCGTCTGGTCTGACAATGCGGGGCATAAAGTATTCCCGCAATTTCAACCGCGCCATGTATTCGGAGTTACCACCAAGGATGATATCTGTACCCCGTCCCGCCATGTTGGTGGCGATGGTGACAGCGCCTCTACGTCCGGCTTGGGCAACAATTTCTGCTTCCCGTTCCACGTTCTCTGGGCGGGCGTTGAGTAATTCGTGGGGAATACCTTGTTCTCTGAGTAATTGGCTGAGATATTCTGATTTTTCTACGCTGGTAGTCCCTACTAACACAGGTCTACCAAGTTCGTGCATCTCTGCACATTCTCGCGCGATCGCTTGCCACTTACCTACCTCTTTCTTAAATACCAAGTCAGACAAGTCTTCCCGCTTTCTGACTCTATTGGTGGGAATGATCGCTACTTCTAATTTGTAAATTTTTTCAAACTCGGCTTCTTCGGTCTTTGCTGTTCCTGTCATCCCACCTAATTTGGGATACAACAAGAATAAGTTTTGGTAAGTAATTGTCGCTAGAGTTTGGGTTTCTGGTTGAATATCTACTCTTTCTTTAGCTTCAATGGCTTGGTGTAAACCATCACTCCAACGTCTTCCTGGTAACACCCGTCCGGTAAATTCATCTACAATTACCACTTCCCCGTTACGGACGATATAGTTTACGTCCTTGAGGAACAGTTCTTTGGCTTTAATCGCATTGAAAACAAAGTGCGCCCAGGGGTCTTCTGGGTCAAATAAATCTGTTACTCCTAAAAGTTCTTCTGCTTGTGCAAAACCTTCATCTGTCAGCAGTACGTTACGAGCTTTTTCATCTACGTCGTAATGTTCATCTTTTTGCAGCGTCAGTGCAATTTCCGCCGCTTGGATATATTTTTCTGTAGGTCTTTCTACCTGACCTGAGATAATTAGAGGTGTCCGCGCCTCATCAACTAAAATCGAATCTACTTCGTCAATTACGCAATAGTTAAAGGGACGCTGTACCACATCAGCCATTGATGTAGCCATGTTATCCCGTAGGTAGTCAAAACCCACTTCACTATTGGTAACGTAAGTAATATCACACTCGTAGTTTTTCTGGCGTTCGCTGGGAGTCATGCTGGATTGAATTAGCCCCACACTCAAACCCAGAAAGCGATGCACCTGTCCCATCCATTCTGCGTCCCGACGAGCTAGATAATCGTTGACGGTGATTACGTGTACACCCTTGCCAGTCAGTGCATTTAAATAACTCGGTAAGGTAGCCACTAAGGTTTTACCTTCACCGGTTTTCATTTCTGCAATTTGCCCAGTGTGTAGAATGATACCACCTAGCATCTGGACATCAAAATGCCGCAATCCTAAGACTCGCCGTCCTGCCTCTCTTACCACAGCAAAGGCTTCTGGCAGAATATCATCCAGGGTTTCGCCTTTGGCAAGTCGCTGTTTAAACTCTACTGTTTTACCTTTTAAATCTTCATCCGAAAGGACTTTAATCTCCTCTTCTAAGAGATTAATTTCCGTAATAGAGGGTTGATATTTTTTGAGCTTACGAGCGTTGGGGTCGCCCAACAAGAGTTTTAGCATGGCAAGTTATAGAACTAAATCGAGGGGATGGGAATTAGAGGAATTTGGCTATTGATTATAAGAATTTAACCCTATCTAACCATTTTGGTCATGGATGGGTATGAAATGAAAATTAACTCAACAACAAAAATGTTGGTCTAGTCAGTTTACTAAACGAGCGCTTTTATATCGCAGTTTAAAATTGAGACTCTTTTAATAGTATCATTTCACCCCCCGATGAGGCAGAGAACGCCGATCCTTGCTAAGTAGCAATATCCGATGGGTAGTGGGGAGTGCTGAGTCTTGAGTAAGTGGTTAGTTATTTTTCTCCCCTGCTCCCCAGCCCCAAGTCCCCAAAGTTTTTTAATTTTTAATTGATTTCTCCCACTCTCCACTCAGGCGACGGAAATTATACTCACTCGCACTAGGATGACAACTGACACAACTATTTATTTTCACAGGACGAGGTAAATCAACTTTAGGATGTAAGGCTTTAAAATAACGAGAATTGTTGACGCGATATGGTGTTGCTTCATCTGGTAGCTGGGAACGGGAAAAGGTGGAAAGATACCTCCAGACTAGGGTACGTGGTGGATCGATTAAAGTCTTGATTTGTACGCCATAATGCTGTGAGTCTTGCAGTAGGTTTCTCCAAGTTTGGCTGGGTAAAACAGCCGGTGGCAAACCAATGTGACAAGTAGCGCAATTTTCTAGATATAATTCTTGTCCTAGCTGGTGTTGTGGGGGGATGACGTCAACAGTGCCAATTTCTACTTTAGGTGTAGCACTGTGGGCGTTAGTTGCCAAGGCTAACAACCAACCCATAGCCAGACTCCATGTCAGAATGATGAAAATTAAACCCAGGGGTCGGCGTTTGAGTGGGCGAGTACGGGATTTGCGTTTAACCAGATTTGACATTCCTCACATTCCCAAATACTTAGATGTGGCACTTGTAGCTCTATCATAAGACGTACTTAGGGACTTCCAACTAAAAAAATATACCACTGCTTTGGTGAGCAGGGGAGGCAGGGGAGGCAGGGGAAGCAGGGGAAGCAGGGGAGGAAAAATCCAACGATAATATTTGCTCTTACCCATTGAATATTTTATTTTCTGGAAGTCCCTTATAGGAATTCAAAATGCAAAAAGGTGAACAGTTATCACTATAACTGTCCACTTTTTACTGTTAAATTGACTTGTGCCTTCCTGGGAAACTCACGTTACGTTAAGTCGAAGAGTAAAAATTCTGCACCGATTTCCGTGCTAATTTCTAGTTGCTCTTCACTGTTGATTTGTACACCATCACCTGCTCTGAGTTCTTCACCATTCAAATTTGCGACACCTTGAGCGATTTGCAACCAAGCATAGCGATCGCGTTTCAGATGATAATTGACTACATCACCTGGTTCTAAAACTGAGGCGTATATATCAACATTTTGGTGAATAGTGACCGCACCATCACGTCCATCTTTAGCCGCAACTAAACGAAGTTGACCACGTTTTTCTTCTTGAGTGAAGGCTTTCTGTTCATACCTTGGTGCTAATCCTTTTTCGTCAGGTAAAATCCAGATTTGTAGTAAATGCAGTGCTTCCTTTTGTGAGTGGTTAAATTCACTATGTTGAATCCCTGTACCAGCACTCATAATCTGTACATCACCAGGACGAATGACTGAACCTGTACCCAAACTGTCTTTATGTTCTACTGCTCCTGAGAGTACATAAGTGAGAATTTCCATGTCACGATGACCGTGGGTAGGGAATCCCGCGCCGGGAGCGATGCGGTCGTCGTTAATTACTCTGAGGGAGCGAAATCCCATGCGGTTGGGATCGTAAAAACTGCTGAAGGAAAATGTGTGGTAACTGTCAAGCCAGCCAGTTTGACTACGACCGCGTGCGTTTCTATCATGAATTAGATGGTTGATTGTATTTTGAGACATAGCTCTACCTCTTTGTTAATTTATAAATTTCAGATTTTTTTATTTGAATATTTGAACAAAAAATAAATCTGAAAATTTGATTTTTAATCTTGATTTTTGAATTTTTCGTTGCACCGTTTTACTTATTTAAATAGTAAAGTATAGCAATATAAAATGAAAAGTACGCACTAAAAAGTGGCGTACTTACTAAAAAGATACTATGGATTTTTTATAATAGAGATTCCCCAAAAAAGCTTATCTAACAGCAGCTGGCTGTTGAACTTTATTACTAAATGTGCCATTTTCTCCTTTGATGGCTGCTGCTTGTAGATGTGCATCTAGGAACCAGAGGCGCTTGTCAATTGTGCGGGAGATTTCGGTATAAAGGTCTGCTGTGTCAGCATCACCTAAGTCATCAGTTTTAGCGATCGCTTCTCGGATATGCTTGGCATAAGGTGCAAAGCGGTCTGCAAGAGCTGCTACATATTCTTTGCCATCCAAAATATCGAAGGGAAATTCTGGCAAAATGGAATTTTTCGCGGCGGCGCGAGCTGTTCCTACAGCGTATCCACCTAAAGCGGTTACTCTTTCAGCAACCATGTCAACAAACTCTTCTAATTCGCCAGCCAGTTCATCAAATAATTCGTGCAACTGATAAAAATCAGTGCCTTTAACATTCCAATGGGCTTGTTTTGTTTGGGTTTTTAAGTCCAATGTGGCTGCTAAAGTTTGATTGAGGATACCAACGATTTGTACCCGTCTTTCCGCAGGAATATCAATGCGAGTGGGATAGAGACGTGATGACAGAGTATTATCACTCATAAATTCTACTTAATGGCTTGTGCGACTTAACTCTCTAGATAGTAGTATTAAGTTACTCTTGTCTGAAACTTCCTAACGGTAGATAGCATCCCTTTGACAGATGAATGCCAGCGATGGATGCCGAAAACGGTTGAATACGCTATATTAAAGCTGTTTTTCGCTTTATATTAGCTGTGGTGGTTATCTATGACACTAAATGTACCACCAAATAGGCGATCGCGGATTGTATCATTTTGCAAAAAGTCATGGGGGAAACCCAGTTCAATTTGACTCACTTCATTCAGCCGTTGCAGATATTCTGGCGATAAAGTGACATCAATAGCTGCTAAGTTATCTTGAAACTGACTGAGCTTTCGCGCACCGATAATGGGGATAATTACGCCACTTTGAGCGTGTAACCAGGCTAAGGCTACTTGGGAAGGTGTACAGTCAATTTCTGCGGCTACTTGACTAACAACCTCTGCGATCGCTAAATTTCTTTCAGAGATACTTCCTAATCCTGAATTTGCCAGTCTTCCTGGTTCTTCACCTGGTTGCAGTGGCTTGTTATATTTCCCTGTCAACACACCACCACCCAAAGGCGACCAAGGTGTTACCGCCAAGTCGAAGGCTTTAGCTAGAGGTAACAACTCTCGCTCTGGTGTGCGCTGAATTAAACTATACTCAACTTGCAAAGCTACAAACTGCGTCCATCCTTGATATTGGGCGATAGTATTAGCCTGGGCAATAATCCAAGCTGGGGTATCAGAAATACCGATGTACAATACTTTACCTTGACGTACTACATCATCAAGCGATCGCATGACTTCTTCTACAGGTGTAGTAAAATCCCAAGCGTGTACCCAAAATAGGTCAATATAGTCGGTATTTAATCTTTTGAGACTACCTTCTAAAGATTGGATCAAATTCTTGCGATGATTTCCACTAGCGTTAGGGTCGCTTTTATGGTCATTCATCCTCAAAGGAAATGAATATTTTGTAGCGACTACAAAGCGTTCCCTGTCAGGTGCAATTAATTCTCCGACAATTTTTTCACTACTACCATCAGTGTAACCATTGGCAGTATCAATAAAATTGCCGCCAGCTTCGACAAAAGTATCAAATATTTTCTGGCTTTCGTCCTTGGAAGCACCCCAACCCCAGTCTTCACCAAAAGTCATGGTTCCCAAGCAAATTTCCGAAACCCGTAATCCACTTTTCCCCAAAAGTTTATATCTCATAAATATTGAGCCTCTATTTGGTTAATTACTAAAAGTCTGGACTAATAACTATTGACTATTGACTCTGCTCTGGACTAATGACCAATCAAATCTTGACTTGTTCTCTGTATGCTCTGGGTGTAATACCTATTAGTTTACGAAATACACTCGTAAAATGACTCTGGCTTTGGAAGCCAACTTGAGCGCATATTTGCTCTATGGTTTTGTTGGTGCTGCTCAATAACTTTTTCGCTCGCTCAATTCGACAATTCATGACATACTGATGCGGTGCGAAACCAGTTGAGTGTTTAAATTGGCGTGAAAAATAATACATACTTATGCCAACTACTCTAGAAATATCTGCCAAAGTCAAATCTTGGTCGAGATTTTCATGAATGTAGGAAATTGCTTGTCTGAGTTTCCAGTGTGACAACCCTTTATTATTATGGTCTTTGAGGATTGTTTCACCTGCCACGCAATAGTGTTTGAGTAGGTGAATGCAAAGCGTTGTCGTCAGCGATTCGATGTAAATACCACTGCGCCTATCATCAGATTCTAGTTCGGTTTGCAATGCTAGCCCAATCTGTTGAATCAAGGGATCTGGTGCGGCAAAGCGCGGCTTTACTTCTATTTTCTGTAAATCTCCGGCTTCTATTGCCATGCGTGTAAAAAAAGCCGGTTCCATACTCAGGACTAGAAACTTTGCTTCCGATTGCCAGCGTGATATGTGATGAGTATGGGCAGGAATAATTGCCACGTCTCCCTTAGCTATATTCTCATGCTGAAAACGTCCATCAATTATTCGCTCTGAGCGAACTACTTTCTGTTCTAAGCTAACGGTGATAACGTGTTGCTGTGGGCTGTGTTCGGGTGTTTCATGAGCAGGCTGTTGGTGAACATCCAACCGCAGACCTTGCCATTGGGCATGGTAACTAGACACTAGGGGCGATCGCGGTAGAATTTCTAAACAGGCCTCTTCTTGAGTAAAATCAACGGCTAAGATTTTCTCTTCCGACATTCTTTTCACCCCAAATATCTTGGGCTTCTGTGTGACAAAATACCTCAGTATTACCAACAACCTAGCTCATCTTTTGACCAACTAAATGCCAGAAAAACCGAGTTAATAAAAGCAATTTATAATTTAACTGAATTTTTCCGAATAAATACTATATTAAAATACTTTGTGTACTTAATACTTAAATAAATACGGAAATATTTATGAGTTCAAGAAGCTACTACCTTATCTATGACGGTAATTGTAATCTCTGCGTTACTCTAGTCAGATTGCTGGAAACTCTAGACCAAGGCAAGATTTTTCATTACATCCCCATGCAGGATGAGCAGGCAATAGCTCAATGGGAAATTACACCCCAAGGTTGTGAGCTAGGGGTGATTTTAATTGATGCTAATGCACCGCAAAGACGTTGGCAAGGCAGTGATGCAGCTGAAGAGATCGGTCGCCTGTTGCCGCTTGGTAATATTTTTGTAGACGCTTATCGAGCTTTACCGGGGGTAAAATGGGCAGGCGATCGCGTTTATGCCCAAGTCCGAGATCACCGCTACACTCTGTTTGGTAAGCGTTCTTGTACTTATCAATCACCTTATGGAAATGCCCAATAATGCCAATCCACCAATTACTGATTGGTAGCCACCTTTTCCACTAGCCGATTACGAATCGCCATTAATTGCTCTTGGTTGCTAATTGGCGATCGTGGTGTCGGTAATTCAGTGTTAGGCCAACCCCCTAAATTACTACAAGGACACGATAGGGGAGGCATACCAAGATTCCTCATTGGTACTGGCATGGAGCAACGACCACAAGATATCATTTCCCAGGCTGGTGTTAACAGTTCGGCAATAGTTTCTTCAGTCCCTTCTAGATAACAATCACCTGATGATGACAATAAAATTTTTTGCCAACAGTCTTCAAATTCTTGACTGTAGCGATCGCCTTGGAATATAGGCTGAGGCAACAAGTGTGTTCCCTCATTACCGATCACTACTTTTTTACCCAACTGAAACCAGTGGGTCAGATATCTTTTAACTTCTTCTTTGGTTGCCATACCACGATCTTACAATCGGTATTAGGAAGTTTACATACTAACTACTTAATTTTCTATTAAGAAAGGGTCTAACTTTGCACATCAAAATAATAATCAAGCTCTCTTAATATTTCTCAATTAATGCTTAATCATTCGTAATCTATTGCATCTGGTAATCGTGTCCCCAGAGTGGTGAGATTTAAAGCATGACCACCAGTGACTAAATAAACAGTTTCGCAAATCGTACCTAATTGACGGACTAAAGAACCCAGGCGATCGCGGAATGTCCTACCTAAAGGGTATGCTGGCACTACACCCCAACCAGTTTCTTCCGCAACAAACAGCATATCAGCAGCAACTAACTGTACTGTTACTAAAAATTCTGCGACGCTATTTGCCCAACTCACTTCATCCTGTTCTAAAAGATTAGCTACCCAAGTTCCCAAAGAATCTACCAAAACACAACTGTTTGCCTTGGTATCTGCCAACGTTGTAGATAAAGTAGTCGGTACTTCCAGCGTTACCCAATCTTGAGGACGACGGGTTTGATGTTGTTGAATGCGTTGTTGCCATTCGGCATCATCTGGGTTATTAGTTGCTGTAGCCACATAAATAACTGTTTTCCCTGACTGTCTTGCCAAAGTTTCTGCCCATTCACTTTTACCAGACCTGGCAGGCCCAGTAATTAAGATCACTTTTCCCAAAGCCCTTTCCTCAATTAATTTCTAACTAAAGTAAGAAATTTAGTGAAAATAAATAACTTTTAAGAGATAAAATTATCACCAGCATTATTTATGCCAAAATTGGCACAAGCTAAAAAATCTTAACACCCTATTTTGAATTATTAAATAGCTTTAGGGAACATTAGATTTCAGGATAAATATATGAAAGCAGGCATAAAACGCATTGAAGCAACTTTACATGATTTGGGGTCAAAAGACGCTACTCCCACAGAAGTAGGTGATTCTACAAAACGTCCATTGTCTTTCAGGATTAGTGTTGCAGCTAAAGACACAGCAGAAAGCGAGAGCAAAGACCCAGAACAAACACAAGAACTGGGTATAGACACTAAAGATGAGCATTTTGTCGAACAGAATTTATTTCCTCACCATAGTTCTGTGCAAACTTTTCCCGCACAGGAGGGAATAGGTAAAACACCAAGCCTGCCAAAACTGAAAACACCTACCTTCAGTAGTCATCGCCACGGTGCAAATCCAGCATTGGCAATGAATATACTGCAAGAAATTCAAGAACAAGTGGCTGGTTGGCAACAAGAACTGCAAAAAATATTACAACAAATTCAAGATATTTATTTAGAAGGGCCAATTGTTAATGGTTGGTTAGAATCAAATCCCAGCGAACCAGAAGCCGGAGGTACTGCCACATTACGCCATGCAGAAGTTGACCGCTTGATGAATTACGTAGAAGAAATTTGTTCTACTGATGGAAAAGTATTTCATCAATCCCACCGTACAGGTTATCACCTCTGTGGGTTAGACAACTCCGGTAAGGTTTGGTCACGCCCATGTCCACCAGATCAGTTAGCTAGTGTGAGTATGGCGATCGCGCGTTACCAAAAATTACGTCAATTGTTGGGACGCAAGCAATATCTAGAAACTCGCCTCAGCCAACTAGCCGAAACCCTCGTAGTTTTACACAGTCATATTCAGCAAACGTGAAACTTTAACATTATTTCCGCAAAAACGCGGTTGGTAAGCAGGAAAGGCTAAGTATAGATTAACTCTCAGCAGTTAAATGCCAAATTCCAGGTTAATCAGTTTGTAAAGAATAATAAACATACTCACTTCGGGTTAGATTAATTACGACTTACGCACTAAACGTAAAATCCACAATAAATATCCATGCCAGATACTCAAATCTCTGCCATTATCTGTACTCACAATCGAGATACCTATCTAGGTGCGGCGATTGATAGTCTCTTAGTACAAGATTTCGCGGGTGAGTTTGAAGTTGTGGTGGTAGATAACGGATCTAGCGATCGCACCCGTGAAGTTGTCGAGCAAAGGTCTAGCGATCCTCGTTTAAAATATATTTTTGAACCCACCATTGGTTTATCTGTAGCCCGAAATACTGGTGCTAAATTCGCCAGTGCCGAAATTCTGGCTTATTTAGACGATGATGCAGTTGCGAGTACTCAATGGTTACAAGTATTGTATGCTGCTTATCAAAACTATCCTCAACTAGCGATCGCTGGTGGTAAAGTTACTCTTTTATGGCCTCCAGACATCCAACCACCACAGTGGTTATCTCTTGGGCTAGCAGGAAACTTGGGAGCCTATGACTTAGGTGACGATGTGATTTACATCAAGCAACCAGGCCTAACACCAAGAGGATTAAATTATTCCATACGCCGCACTTTTCTGAAAGAAATTGGTGGTTTTGACCCTCATCTTGGTCGAATAGGGAAAAACCTCCTATCCAATGAGGAACTACAAATGACAGAACTGGCGCTCAAAGGTGGTTGGCAAGTAGCTTATCTTCCCGAAGCCTTAGTTGCTCACAACGTAGCTCCAGAACGCCTCAATCGCTCCTGGTTCTTAAACCGGGGTTGGTGGCAAGGGATCAGTGAATGCTATCGAGAGCAACTGGCAGGTAGAGCTGGTGTTGGTCAATTATCCAGGGGTGGCGAACGGTTAGCGCGTGGCTTATATAAAGCATTCCGATATTTCTCCAATCCAGCAGAACGTTTTGATAACCTTGTATATGCTTACGGTCAAGTAGGTTACTTAAACGCTGCCGTTCAAGGTTTGCTGTTTACAGCTAAAAATAAAAGTAGTCAATAGTCCTTTAAACTAAATTATATATGTCATCAAAAGTTCCCGTTTCTGTACTCATTCCCGCCAAAAACGAAGAGTCAAATCTACCAGCCTGTCTCGATAGTCTCCAAAGGGCAGATGAGATATTTATTGTAGATTCTCAAAGTACCGATAAAAGCATTGAAATTGCCAAAGATTACGGTGTAAATCTAGTACAATTCTACTTTAATGGACGCTGGCCGAAAAAGAAAAACTGGTCTTTAGATAACATTCCCTTTCGCAACGAATGGGTACTGATTGTAGATTGCGATGAACGTATTCCCAATGAATTATGGGATGAAATTGATCAAGTAATTCAAACAGAAGAATATACCGGTTACTATCTTAATCGTCGCGTGTTCTTCTTAGGTAAATGGATTCGCTACGGTGGCAAATATCCCGATTGGAATCTACGGTTATTCAAGCATAAATTAGGTCGTTACGAAAATTTGCATACCGAAGATGTGCCTAACACAGGCGATAACGAAGTCCACGAACACGTTGTCTTACAGGGTAAAGTCGGATATCTCAAACAAGATATGCTCCATGAAGATTTTCGTGACATTTACCACTGGCTAGAAAGACACAATCGTTATTCAAACTGGGAAGCCCGTGTTTATTACAATCTGATTACAGGTCAAGATGAGAGTGATACGATTGGAGCCAATTTATTTGGTGAAGCCGTACAACGCAAGCGTTTTCTCAAAAAAGTCTGGGTACGTCTACCATTTAAGCCACTTTTAAGATTTATTTTGTTCTATGTTATTCGTCTAGGTTTTCTCGATGGTCAAGCCGGATATATTTATGGCAGACTTCTGAGTCAATACGAATATCAAATTGGCGTTAAACTTTACGAATTACGCAATTGTGGCGGTTCATTAAACACTGCAAATACGCCTAACTCTATCCCCCCATCTCTAACTCAAGAAATAGAGAAGTCCACAACATAGAAAATATGGGGAGTGGGGAGCAGCACTTCTCTACGTTCCCTGCGGGACGCTGCGCGTAGCTTGCTTCACCGTAGGACTACCCGGAGCCTGTCGGAGACATACACTGCGCGTATCTTGCTTCCTGAAGGGATAAGAAAGACTACGCTCAGTGACAGGGGTAGGGGGAGGAGAGAACTAATTACTAATGATTAATGATTATTGACCAATGACCAATGACTAATGACAAACCCTTTGTAGATTTACGCCAGTATGACCAATCTTGGTTTAATCGTGGGCGTTCAGGTTGGTATATTTTGTTATGGTGGTTGGTTCAGGCGATCGCGTTTCCTCTAACTCCCCATCCTTTGAGTAACATTCGTTGTTGGATATTACGTCTGTTTGGTGCGCGGATTGGGAAAGGCGTAGTTGTTCGACCTACTGCCCGTTTTACCTTCCCCTGGAAAGTCACCATCGGAGACTACAGTTGGATTGGTGATGATGTTGTTTTCTACAGTTTAGATGAAATTCATGTCGGTCAGCATTGCGTAATTTCACAGAAAAGCTATTTGTGTACTGGTAGCCATGATATCCAAGACCCTGCTTTTAAATTGAAGGTAGCAGGTATTACTATTGGCAACGGTGCTTGGGTAGCCACAGATTGTTTTATTGCCCCAGGGGTGCAAATAGGAGCTAATGCGGTGATTGGCGCTCGCAGCAGCGTTTTTACTAATATGCCTGCTGGGCAAGTTTGCTGGGGTAGCCCTTGCCGTCCTCAACATCCCAGGTTGAAGGAGTGAGGGAGTAAGAGGCAGGGGGATAGGGAGCAGGGAGCAAGGGAGCAGGGAGCAGGGAGCAGGGGGTAATTTTTTGTTTTTTGAAATTGCTCCCTAGTCCTCATCAACTAAGGTTTAGTAGACACCAGAGGCTTGGCTACAATGTCATTCAAACTGATGCTGGTGAGTAAATCTCGCCACTGTGCTTGAATTTCTGTATCTTGAGGATTTTTTTGAAGCATTTGAAACATTATGTTAGCTGCCTCGAACCAAATACCATTTTCGGCATAAATGGCAAATTGTTGTAATGATGACGCTGTTGCTAGTTGCTGGGTAGTTGTTGGCTTAAGCTTGACTCGTTGAACCACCCCTTCAACATAAATTGGAGGTGACGGCTTTTGTTGATCACAATCTACAGTAAAAAACCAACGATATTGTTGATCTACTACTAAAGAAGCGGTATCAGGAGGCAGAGAGACACTAATAATTCCCGGCTTTTCAGGTAGAGCGATCGCTTTTTGGTAAATAATATTCGCATCCTGATCTTGCAACACAAATTCCGCAGGATAGGCAGAATCTTGAGAATATGGCACATAGAACAAAAATGTAGGATGTGCCTGCGTCGTCAATCCCCAAACATTGGTTACAGTGGGAGCATCCTGAGTGAATGGAACTAAAGCCGTGAGTTGAGGTTCAACCGATGGACACGAACCCCGTCTAGCACCACCACGAACACGACCCCCTGGGCGACGTTCTGAGCTTGGTAGAGGTGGTTGAGCGAAGCTGGTTTTCTTGCTCACAGTATTTACCGGAGTCTTATTAACGTTGCTGGGATTAGCCGAACTTGCAGCAGGTGTTTTTGCTAGTACCCAAGGCTGTCCAGCCAAGAAACTGGTGTAGCCAATAGTTAAAGCGAGTAATAGTTTTATAGGTTTTAAATTAGGCATTTTCCGTAAAACCGAATTTAATAGTCAGTAGTCAGTAGTCAGTAGTCAGTAGTCAGTAGTTATCTTTTCCCCCTCCTCCCCTGCTTACATTCCCCCATATCCTTACACCCTCACTCCCTCTTCCCTGTCCCCTATCCCCTGCTCCCTGTGTTTCCTCAAAGACTGGGAATTTTGAATTGATATTACCGTAACAGTTGACACCAACGATAAGGCTGATGGTACAAAAGGAACCCAGAAACCCCAAACTAACAGACCTAGACAGAGTAAATACAACACACTAGAACTGATACCAACTGCTAACGCCAAGTTAGGGAACAAAGGCCACTTCCAAACCAGGAAACCACCCAAACCAGACCAAACTCCAATCCAGACAACTTCCAATCCAGGTATCCAAACTTGTAACAATGTGCGTCCATCTAAAACAGCACTAATAATTTGGCTAACCATGTGGGCTTGTACCATCACTCCTGGCATTTGTTCGTCTAAACGACCTCCGTAGGGTGTACCCCAATAGTCGGGAAAATCTCCTTTAGATACCACACCAATCAACACAATCCGGCCTTTGATGGCGTTGGGATTGATGGGACTGGATAAAAGCTGGGTGAGTGTCACCTGTTCAGCGATTTTCTTGGAAGCACGATAATTTAGTAATATTTGACCGCCGTTGGCATCAATACCTTGATAGGCTCCCACACGAGATGAAAGACGATGAAGAACAGTATTACCTAACTGCAAATTGTTGATGGATTGCCCAGTGGTAAACTTTGGTTGAATGCCTGAGGATGATAGATAACGGAATGCCAATTGGGTACTGAAGGCATAGGGGGTAGAACATAACGATGCAGTTTCCTGATTCATAAATAGGAGATGTCGCCGCACCACACCATCAGCATCGTGAACAAAGTCACTAAATCCCAGGCGTTCTTTCGAGATTTCTGGTGGTGGTTCAATACCTTTGGTATTCGAGCTTGTATCACTTCCCTTACAAACGCCAATTAAATTATTGGTTTGTTGTAGACGAGATATTAAATCTGGTTTTTCGGCGGGGAAGTCACGATAAATATCTAAACCAATAGCTTTAGGTTGATACTTTGCTAGTTTTGCCAGCAGTTGGTTGAGAGATATTTCCGATATAGAAGTTCCTTTCAAGGACTCGCCATTACGGCGTTGGTTTGCTAAGTCCTCATCGTCAATTGTGACAATTAATATCCGGGGATCGGGGCCTTCGTCGGGACGCGATCGCATCATCTGATCAAAGGCTTGCAGTTCGACGGTTTGTAATGCTCCCAAAAACCTTAACCCACAAACCACAGCCGTCACTACCAAACTTGATAATGCCACCTTCTTTAACCCACGTTTTTTGTAGACTGGTGGGACATCATTAAATATCGGTTGTGTGAGAGGTTCTGTTAGTTCCTCCCAACTAAGTGGGATCTGGGCAGGATTTTGACAAATCACTGGTAGCCAGGTTGCACAGGGAAATCTATCTTCTAAGCCTTGCAATCTTTCTCGTGCGTGTCGTACTGCTTGGTATAAAGGTTCACCATTGGCAAAGCTGAGGAGAAAATATTTCAAAAATTCTTGAGCTACCTGATCGGGAACAGGTTCGCGCATGACAATTATCTGGGGAATGTTTAAATCAGCTAGTTCTTTCGCTAGTCCCAATCCATCACAGGAGTTGAAAATTGCTAATTGTAAACCCCTTTCTATGGCTTGTTTGAGGGCGTATTTTAACTCACCAATGCTGAGGCTATCAGTTTTATTTAGGTATATTTTACCAGTGCCATCATGGCCTTGACTGGAACTGTGTCCAGCAAAAAATAAGATATCCCAGCTTTTTCCCCAAAGATAATCGGTTAATTCTTTGCGTTGTGGTTCTACTAAAAAGCTGACATCGGCATTAGGACAATTTTGCAGCATTGCTTGGTCAGCTTGAGTATTAATTCCCTGACTATTACCGACAATTGCCAAAATATTAACAGTTGGGTTAGGAGTACGTCTTTTATGAATTAGCTCATAGCTTGGTGAGGAGAGAGCAATTTCTGCCTTGGGATAGCGTTCTAATAAATCCCAGATATGCCAAGGTAATCTTTGTAATTGGCTATTTTCCGATTGTAAAATCACCCGGATTTCATCTGTCGGCTGTAATTTCTCCAGCCATTTTTCCCGTAAGGGGCGAAATTCTTGTGCTTGCAACCAAGTATTAAAGCGGGCGCGGACAATTAGAGCTAATTCGTGACAATCTTGAGTAATTGAAACATTTGTAACTTGGATTTTGTCAGCATCTAGGCGATAACCATTACCAAGCTGTAGATAGGTAGACTGCCAACGGGAGTAGTACAACAGTATATCTGGACATGGTGGAAGTTTACCTGTGATTTCTGTTGAAGGGCGATCGCTTTCTTCCCCGATCTGAAGAGTCACGGTAAACCCCTGGTTAAAACCACCATCTCCAAATTTCAGTACCACCAATTTTGCCATGACCGTCGCTCTGCTCCGATTCCCAATCACTGGAGTTCTGAATCACTCAGACTTCTCTACAAATGCACAATTACAGCCAAAGTTGCTGGAATTTTGTACATCTCATCATCTAATTACCAACTACATAGTAAAATTTGGATACTTTAAATAACAAAGTTCTCTGTAATACTCATATCATCGAATGCTACCTGAACGCTAAATTCTTCCTGAAGTTCCCCACGAAACTGTAATTGCAGGTAGTTGTCAGCACTTCTAGCTTGAGCTTCTAGAAATACTGCTTTGGAAGTGTCTAGTACCTTAAGTTGTACTCCAGTTGGTAGATATATTTGATTACCTGTAGAGTGTAATTGCAAGCGGATACTAGTTTGTCCATTAGCTTCAGGAGCAATTTCCACAATCAACATCACTGGTTGATCGACTATTTTTATCCCCAAATCAATCAATTTTGCTCGTCTAGTTACTGTTTCTTGTTGATTAAAACTTGTATCTGGACTAGTTACTGGACTGCGGAAAGCATAAGCAGGTCTAGCTTCCAGTGAGTTCCACAAAGCGTCTACAGTTTGCCAACCAGTCTCAAATTGACCAACAAACCACTGACTCAAATTCGCCAAAGCATCAACGGGTGAAGTTTTCAGTTGTTCTAGGCGATCAATCAATGCTTCTATAGGTTGTAGTTGATTTAAAGGTAATGTTTCAGTAGCAACTTTTTTTACAAAACCCAGTAACTTTGCTTCTGTATAAGTTTCATCAACTTCCACAATTACATAACCTACTCTTTCCTCCCAAGTTTCTGGAGGAACAGAGCATACTTGCTCATGTAACTTGAGAGGGCGACACTCTAAACGACCAACTGAGGAGACTTCTAGATCAGCGACATCAGCACAAAGCTGCATGATCGGATTCCAACTGTCACTTGCTGTCAAATTAGTTGGAACTTCCATCATCTGCAAATAATCATTCACCACCGATACAGCCAAAGTATTGAGCTTAACTTGCTCGGCTTTTTGAGAATTAGGCTGTTGGTTGGCGAACTGCTGAGCAGTAGTACGAGCTGCTTGAGAAATCGGTAGTGTGATGGCGAAATCGTCTAGCTGGTTGGTAATGTTAGTCATGGTTTAATCCCCAGTCATCAATGCTGCTATGTACTTATCGCCCGCATTCACTAAATTTATGCCACAAAATTATTAAAAATCAGCAAAATTTTCGGAACCGGGGATCACAAGCTTGGTATCTATATGCTTATAGCCAAGTGGTTCTCTACGTTCGCAGAGCGTGTCGGAGACAGACGCTGCGCGTAGCAGTTCTGGGAAGGGGAGCAGGGAGCAGGGAGCAGGGGGCAGGGGGAAAGAACCTCCCCTTGTCTCCCCGCACCCTGTCTCTTTTCCTCTTGTTGACCAAATCACAACCAATTCCCAATCAACACATAAGCAGACCAATAGCTTGGTGCGTTGTAATTGGGATGTTGTAATAATTTTAGTTGGGCGCGGCGGAGGGCTTCTGCTTTGGTAATGTTGCTGCTTTTGAGTTCTCGATAGAAGTCACCGACCAATAAAGCTGTTGATTCATCATCAATTTGCCATAGGGAGGCTATCGTACTGCGTGCGCCAGCACGGATGGCGGCTCCTGCTAGACCCAGGGCGGCGCGGTTGTCTCCGGCTGCTGTTTGGCAAGCACTTAAAACTAGGAGTTCTACTACACTCGGTCGAATTTGCTCTCGACCACGAAGCAAGGTATCGAATTGGGTAACGTTTATCGGCCCGTCGGCGGCCAGAATAAAGGTGTTTTCGGCACGAGAACTAAACTGACCATGCGTTGCTAAATGCACTACGTTAAATGAGACGCTGTTCACTTCTTTTTCTAGTGCTTCGCGGGTAAATTGCTGGTCTAGCAAACTAGTTATGGAAACTCCAGCGCTAGCAATCAAATTCACTTCCGACTTAATACCAGGCAATGGTGAAAAGTTGGGGTAATTTGGCGGAGGTTCACTTAATCCAGCCGTTAATGCTTTTAATTGACCTCTTTGTAGTGGTTTGGGGTCAAGGAGTTGCAGACCGACGCTGAGGGCGATCGCATATTTTTCTATTAAGTATTGCTGTCCATCATATAGTGTACCTAGTGGTAAGTTCCTTAACATCCCATCTGGGACAAACACTAAAGTTTTTACTCCACTGGCTGCCAGTTCTGATTCGATAGGTTTGATTAGCCAGTTATAAATTTGTTGTGACTGAGATTTGATGGCTTTACTAGCTGTGGGACTGACTAAATTGTTTCGTAGTTCACTAAGAACTTTGTTGACTTCTGTTTGCTCAACATTGGTGCTATAACGCTGCAAAGGTTTGTTGGGAATCTTCACGATTACTTGGATTTGTTGTGGCAAAATAATCGGGTAAAGAATCGCCGCCGTGGGGTTATCTTGGTCTACCACTTGATCAAGCAACACAGTTTGACCTTGCAGACAAGCTTCCTGAAAGAAATTATCTAATTCTGCCAGTTGTAATGCTTCAATCCGTTGGCGGGCTTTATCGAGAGTTTTTTCACTAACTTTTTCTGGTTGGGATGCTAACAGCAACTCTACTGATTGCCGATAGATGGGTTCTACAGTGTCGCGGAAGTTAAACTGCACGTCTTGATTGACGGCTACTAAGTCACTTCGCAGAGATTTTAAGGTTTCTACTGCTGCATCATAAGCGGCGATCGCACCAGAAATATCTTTTTCTGCCCATAACAATCTCCCCAATTGCCACTCCAAGCGATAGATAATGTCTGGTGCATTACTAGCCTGGGCTAAAATTAATGCTTGTTGGGTGAGATTTTTTGCTTCTGTCCATTGGTGGTTTTGTTCATACAAATTCCCCAAACTCAATATTGCATAGGCTTCTACCCTTGTGTCATCTAGACTGCGGGCTTGTTGAATGGTTTTTGCCAGTAACTTTGCTAAGTCCTGAGTGCTTAGTGTTGATGGGAAATTGTGACTCAGCACTTTCATCAGACTTTGAGCAAAGTTAATCTGGGCGTAGATAGCCGCACGACTAGGGGGGAGTTGGTTGATTTGGGCTTGAATTGCTGGGATTAGAGTTTGAGCTTCGGTTAATTGTTGGTTATCTAGCAGCAAACTGAGGTGGTTGATTTGGGCTTGAATTTTTGTTAAGGGTGATGGGGATGTTGCTACTGTTTGTTGATAGTAATTAATTGCTGCTGATGTTTGCAGTTTGGCACGGGCATTATTTCCCAAACTAAAAAAACTAGCGGCGATTTCCGTCGGTATTTGTAAGCGCTGGGCGACGGCGAGACTTTGCTCTAAGGTAGTGTGGGACTCGGTTAAATTTCCGGCTACCATCAAAGCATCACCAAGCGATCGCAATCCTACCGCTTTTTCTAAGGAGTCTGGTTGTGATTGTAATTTTTTCCCAATTTCTGCCAAAATTTTCACAGCCCGACGATAAAAGCCTTGTGTGCGCCATGCTTGGGCTTGATTAATCTGCGATCGCACTTCGCCACTAAAATTTTTGGTTTGTTGATAAATCTCGGCTGTGCGCTGCCAAGTATTTAAGGCCGCCTCTGGTTTACCCATTGCTAGTTGCAGACGACCTTGAATATCCAATGATTGAGCTAATACTTGTAGGTTCTGCTCTTTTCCTGCAAGTAAATTTAAGCTGTCTGTAATTGCCTGCTGTGCTTGATTCCACTCCCCTAGTTGTTGATAAGCTAAAGACAAGTTGCTCAAAGTGGCCGCGAGTTTCAGATTGTCACCCTTTTGTCTGTATTCTTGCGCTGCCTGTTGTAATATCTGCACTGCTTCGGCAAACCTGCCTGCATCGTATAAGGCTTTACCTTGTTCTACTAAAGAGATTGTGGAAGTGACTTGTGAGGTGTTGGTTGGGGTTGCTACTCTAGCTAGAACAGGGGAATTAACTGTGCAAAGCAAAGCCAACAAGAAGCACAAAGACAAACGTAAGAACTTGACTAGCTTACCTTTGATCTTCCGCATTCCGTTTATAACAAAGTCAGGACAACAGACCCTAGTAATTTTATTCATGAATGTGGCAGATGGTGGACGACAACCAGGGATGCCGATCATTAACAGTAGGAGTTTGAGCAACTAAGGTAATATTGCCATTGGTATCGATAACCCATCCCTGTGCTTCCACAATTTTATGGGAATCAGGATCTTCTACAACATTAATGGGGGTAAAATTACTGATTGTTAACAAATGACTGAGATTAGCAGAGTTTTTGGTTTGCAGTTCTTCTCTTAAACTTGCCTTCAGAACAGGTTGCTTTTTACTATCTGAACTACAAATTGGGGTAATTTGCCTGGATGTATCAAGTGGATTGGTGGGAAGCTGGGCAAATCTCCGACTAGAGTCTACCTCAGGCGTGTTAAAAGATGGGTTGGTTTGTGAGAAAGTAATGATGTCATTGGTTGGCAAACGCTCTGAGTCAAGCTGATTGGGGTTAGTTGGATCTAAAATTTGTTCTAGTGGTGCTTGCTCTTGATTATCTAATGTGAGCGATCGCTCGGTTATGGACAAATTCCCCGATGCTCTATTGAGAGTAACCTTTGCACCATCTTGGACAATTAGGCGATCGGCTACAATATTTAAGTTATCTCCTGTAATTCTCGCCCCATTTTCTACAGTCAGCAGTCCGGTATTGATGTTTAAGGTGCTGTCGCTGGTGGTAGTTTCTAGTTGAGTAGAAACAAAAATGCCACTACGAAAAATATCCAAGGGTGAGGTTGTAGCAAATTGAGAAGCACCACTCACCTGAATACTTTCTGAAGCATTAATAATCACATTACCACCATGACCTCCATACCTAGCAGTATTAGATATCTGTGCGCCACCTTGAATATTTAAACGTTTGGTTTCCAAGGTAATTGTGCCAGTGTTACCTGCATTTTCTGTAGCATCCCTAGCAACTTGAGCGAAAATTCCACTGGGGATATCGCCATCGGAACTTTCTCCTATCAAGTCTATAGAATCTGTAGCTTTCACTAAGATATTTCCCGTATTTCCTGCACCAAATGTAGAAGCTTCGATACCTCCACCATCTCTCAGCAAAAGTCGTCTAGTCTCAATGGTTATATGCCCACCATTACCTGTAACATTTTCACAATTTCCCCCTAATGAACAGACTTGTGAGCCAATAAATGATTCTTCTCCTAGTTCTATAAAATCTTTGGCTCTGATCCAAATATCTCCAGCATTACCTTCATCTTGAGCAACAGTTAAGATATTAGAAAAACCATCTAATTTCAAAGATTCAGTAGCATTAATAATCAAGCGATCGCCTGTGTTTGAACCGAAATTAACCGCAAAAACTAACGAATCGTCAATAATTATATTTCTGCCTTGGATCTGAATAGCACCACCACTATCTTGTATGGGTAAACTACCAGGATTCACTAAAGTACCAGCAGCAAGTTTGATATCTCCAAAATTTTCTACACCTGAATACCCTAAACTATACCCTTGGTCAATTTCACTGAGGTTGACAAAACCATCTCCAGCTACACTACCTAACTCAATCCTGCCCCCTGGTGCTTCTAAAATACTACTTTCTAGCAATAAATTGCCGCCAATCAGTGCTAATGTTTGACCATTTTCGACTTGTAACCCAACAGGTAAATAATCAGAAATTGGTTGCTCAATATTCCCTGGAGTATTGCCAAATTGCAGCCCTACAGGAACACTGACTGTTAATGAGGGAATATTATTATGGGCTGTTGCACTAAATTCTGTGCCATCAGCAAATCTGAGACTATTTGCTGTAGTTGCTACAAATGAACCCCCAATATTTAAACTAGCGTTGGCCCCTAAAATTATGCCTTGGGGATTGATAAAAAACAGATTAGCTCTGCTTCCCGTTATAGCTGCAATCATGCCATCAATATAAGAGGGTGAGCCGCCTGTTATTCTGGTAATAATGTTCTGAACTGCCAAATTATGGTTAAAAACGGCGGTGTTTCCTGTAGAGTTGCTAGTTAAGACAGAAAAAGAAAATTCTCGAAAACTATGAAATAAATTCGCTCCCCTTTGAGTACCTCCCTCAATTACTCTAATGTTTCCAACAGGTCTAACAGTGGAGTTAGTAGGAAGTGTATCATCTGGAATAATTTCCGCTTTTATCGGATTCAGACTAAACAACCAAAATAAAATAATAAAATTCCATAGTAAAAATGCCGATTTCATCAAAGCATTATTCCTTGGTTCAGTAACAATATTAAAAGTAATAGCCTTTTTTATGGGAAAAAATCAGGATTTATTTTCGGAATATTTGGATGTTTTTATCTATTTTGAATTCAGCAAAAAATAAAGCTAATGTAATTTTTCTACTTCATTTTTTTATTACGCTCTCTCGCTTTTTTCGTTTACGTGCTTTGTCCAATAAATCTGAATTTTTAATTTTTAATTGTTATAACTCACCCATTAGGCAGATAAAGAGAACCCAGAGTCGCTTCGTTAGTCAGAGGATATTTAAGTTTAGAGTTTTTACAATCAGCTCAGTCTAGCTGGCAATCACAGTAGTAGAAACCTAACTGGAGGTAATATACAACACGATATTTGATCCGTTGTTTGATGCAGACAGCCAAGGAAAGATGGGAGCGAATACTTAAAAATTGGACATGGCATAAATGCGGGATGAATTGAGATTTTTAAGCAAAGCAAACTATTGATTTTTCGCGCTTACCCTGTGGGTTCCCCTTGCGGTATACGCGAAACAAAAATCATCCCATAATTCAGCAACGCCAAAAATTGAGTTTGAGGAAACTACCAGGAGTGTAAAACCATGTTATTCAAAGATCGGACAGCAGCAGGCCAGGTTTTGGCTAAAAAGTTAGCAGATTACGCTAATCGCCCCAATATTTTGGTGTTAGCCTTACCTAGAGGTGGTGTTCCTGTAGGTTTTGAAGTGGCTAAAGCCTTAAATGCCCCCTTGGATGTATTGGTAGTGCGTAAACTGGGAGTACCCGACAATGAAGAATTGGCAATGGGGGCGATCGCTTCTGGTGGTGTACGTATACTTAATCAAAGTATTGTCAATCAATTTCAAATCCCTGATGAAGTAATTGCCAGAGTTGCAGTCCAACAAGAGAGGGAATTGAAAAGACGGGAAAATATGTATCGAGGCGATCGCCCTTTTCCCGATTTAAAAGGACAGACTGTGATTTTGGTTGATGATGGTTTAGCAACTGGTGCAACCATGTGGGCTGCCGTTATGTCTGTAAAGCAACAGCAACCTAAAGAAGTTGTCATCGCTGTGCCAGTTGCTGCACCTGAAACCTGCGAAGAGATGCAAAGTAAGGTTGAAAAAATTATCTGTGCAAATACACCTACCCCATTTTATAGCGTTGGTTTGTGGTATGAGAAGTTTCCACAAACTACGGATGATGAAGTCCGCGAGTTATTGAACAAAGCTAATAATCACCATCAACCATTATTGTTCGGGAAATAGACACATTTGTTTGGGAAAACCACTATGAATAGTGAATTAAAACAAACTGCATCCCAACTGTTAGCTGCTATGCTATCCAACCCCCACATTTACCCCCAAATTAGTCAAGAGGGTGGCTATGGACACATGGAACAGCAACTAATTTTAATCTCTGTAGAGATGGCGGAAAGCTTAATCCAGCACATAGAAAAATCTCACCCTCAAACTGAACCAGAATTACAGCAAAAAAGTTAACAATAATTATTTACGCCGACCTATTTATTTGTAGCTTTTTGTTGCTGATAGCGTTGTTTAAATTGCTGTTGCTGCTTTTGATGATCCACAATTGGATCAGGATAACCAACAGCACGGCGTTCTAATGGCGTAATCTTACCAGTTACTAAATATTCTGTATCTATTGACCTTAATTCAGGTACCCATTGACGAATATATTCTGCGTCTGGGTCAAATTTTTGAGATTGGCTGGCCGGGTTAAAAATCCTCACTGGTTTAGGATCCATACCGCTAGAAGCACTCCATTGCCAGCCGCCATTGTTGGCGGATAAATCCCCATCAATTAGCTTCTGCATAAAGTATTTTTCTCCCAATTGAGGATTAATTAACAAATCTTTGGTGAGGAAACTGGCAACAATCATCCGACAACGGTTGTGCATCCAGCCGCTTTCATTCATCTGACGCATGGCGGCGTCAACGATGGGATAACCAGTTTTTCCTGCACACCAAGCCTGAAAATGTTCTTCGTTAGTTTCCCAAGGGAAATTCTTAAAAGCTTCGCGGTAAGCACCATCGGCTAATTCGGGGAAATTATACATAGCGTGTTGATAAAATTCCCGCCAGGCTAATTCTTGTTGCCATGTGCGAATACCTGCGGATGCTTCTTCGCTGCGGCTATTTTCTGACGCTTCTAAAGTGGCTTGCCAAACAGTGCGAATGCCAATAACGCCAAATTTTAATGCTGCACTCAGTTGTGATGTACCATCAATGGCGGGGAAATTACGGGACTCTTGGTATTCGGTGATGGCCTTAGCTGTAAACTCTTCTAGCTTTGCTTGGGCGAAGGCTTCCCCTGGTGCAATTATCAAGTCTGTATCCCAGACAAATCCTAAATCTTTCGCACTGGGTAAGGCTTTTACACCAGTTTTTTGAGCAATTTCTTGTTCGGATTCTGTCAGCCCTTGGACGTTTTGCAAGGTTTCTACTGGTTTAGCTTTGGGTTTGCTACTCCAATTTTTCCAAAAAGGGCTGTACACAGTGTAAGGGGTGTTATTACCTGTACGAATTTCCTCTGGGGAATGGAGTATTTGATCCCAGTTATGAGTTAGAAATTGGATGCCTTTATCTTTAAGGGTATCAATAATGGCGCGATCGCGTGTCTGAGAATATGGTTCTACATCCCAATTCCAAAACACAGCTTGAGCATTCAACGCCTCTGCTAAATTAGGTATGGCTTGTACTGGATCTCCATGCAGTATTAATAGTTGGCTTCCTGCTTGCATATATCGCTCTTGCAAAGCTTGCAAACTGCCAATCATGTAAGTGACTCTAACAGGGGCAACATCATCTCGTCGCAGAATATTAGTATCAAGGCAAAATACACCCACAACTTTAGGGCTTTGCTGTCTGGCCGCAGCCAGTCCCAGATTATCAGCAATACGTAAATCGCGGCGATGCCAAAATAAAATTAAGTCAGACATTTGATATTTATCATAGTTCTCTTGTACTAGATTAGACTCTAGTAGTACTATTGAACATCATTCTGCTGACAAATTTCATGAAAAATAAGGATGAAAAACTTTGACAAATGTAGTGTTTTCACTAAGTAACGAGTGATTCTGGAATTTTTAACTTCACAAACTCCAGTATATCTATCGGAAATAGTGGCTTGTTGAATTAAGATGAGTTAAAGTTAAGTATACTCTTCTTCATACTTAATTAATTATTCTGTCATGGCGACCTTGTTACTTGACGACGGCACAATTGAAAGCAATTTAGATGAGATAGCCCGTGAAATTACCCCGCTTGGAATTTATTTAAAGCACTATGACCCAGGTACATCATTACTGTTTCCTCATCTCTTAGGTCAGGATGTTTTAACAGATAGTGAAAAGCGCCACGTTGTGGATTTGCACAACAGTGTTTTTGAATTTATCCAACAGGAAAATGGCTATCTTTGGTGTGATTTGCTGAATGTGCATCCAGGTTCGCCTAACATCCAAACTTTAATTGCTACCTACAGCCAGTATCATACTCATAATGCTCCCGAACCCCTGTATGTTTTAGCAGGTGAAATGATTTTTGGTTTTGTCAAACCTGATGGTAGCCAAGTACAGCTTTTAGTCCAATCCCAAGATTATCTGCATATTCCAGCCGGGGTAGAACATTGGTGCAGTCTCACTGCATCGTTAAATTTCAAAGCAGTACGATATTTTACAGCAGCAGATGGCTGGGTTCCCAACTATACAGGAACCCGTAACATTTTGGATTTTGGATTTTAGATTTTGGATTGAAAACCGCTTGGTGTCTATGGGTTTTCCGTGTCCATCTGTCACCATCATTTTTCTAATTGGTAACGATTGAGAGATTATTTGAACCAGCCGCATTAACGCTTAAGAGGTTATTTATAAAGTAAAAATAAAATTACAGTAGGGTGTGTTAGGCGCACATTTGGAGATGATGTCTCACTCCAAGAATAACTTAAGCGCCTAACGCACCGCTAAATAATACGGTGCGTTAGGCTAACGCCTTAACACAACGGCAATAAAGCGGGAAGAACATCTACACCGCTTTTTGCCTCCCCTACTTAAGATTTACTTAATAAATAGTCTCTAAATCTAATTATTCCAAATTAGTTCTAAACGCTCTTGTGCGGTTTTGAGAGCTTTTTGGGGAGACTCACCCAACAATGTGGCTTCAATCGCTCGACCAAGACTGTCAGATAGACGACTATATCCAGCAATAATCGGCCGAGTTCCTGCCACAGACATCTGCTCTACAAATAGTTTTAAGGCAGGTTTTTCGCGGATAAATTCCTGAAAAGCTTCACTTTGAGCAGCCTTAAGATTAACTGGCAAAAAACCCGTGCCTATACTCCATTCTTTTTGGAATTCTTCACTCAAAACATACTCCAAAAACTTGAGTGCGGCTTGCTCTCTGGCGGGTGTGGTCTTCATCACATAAAGAACTCCCGTAGCTGTTACCGTCGCTGGCCCAACATTTGCAGGTATGGGGAACACCTGATAATCAACGTTGGACTTCATGATATAAGTCCAAGGTCCTGTAATTTGCATAGCAACTCGACCCGCAATAAAAGCGTCCTCTTCATAACCACGTTCTGGTGGAGACAGGATTACTGAACCATCTTTGATCAAGTCTTGCCAGAATTGCAAAGCGTTAATAGCCCCCTGATTCGTTAAATTTGGTTTATTATTTGTTATTATCTCGCCCCCAGAACTTAATAAAAAAGGAAACCAACTAAAGACAGTCCATTCCTGTTTTCCTAAAGGTAATAACATTCCATACTGTTCTGGTCGATTATCACCATTACGGTCAATAGTCAACTTTTGAGCAACTTGTCTTAACTCTTCCCAAGTCTTAGGCGTTTCTGTAATTCCCGCAGCTTGAAAAAGTTTTGGTCGGTAAAAAATACCAAGATTTGCAGTGTATAGAGGAACTGACCAAAGATGACCGTTTAAGCTTAATTCTTCAAATAAGTTGGGAATGACTTCTGACTTCAACGGTAATTTTTCCAACCATTCTTCTAAAGGTCGAATTGCTCCTAATTCTGCGAACTGACCTGTTGTTTGTGGGTCGAATGACAGAATATCTGGTGACGCATTGCCCACAACTGCTGTTAAGATTTTCGGCAACTGGGGTTGACCGATGAAGATAGATTCCACTTGGATATCAGGATGAGCTTGATTAAATTTGTCTACTAGTTTTTCAAATACATCCCGATTAGCAGGAGGGTTGATTGTTTGCCATAAACTCAGATGAATTACTCCGTCATTTTGCTTGGCTATGTCTTGACAACCAGATAAAAATATCAGGCATAAACTCAGAACAATTACTAAATATAAACGCCGCCAAGTAGATAAAAAAGAAGCTGTCATATTAATTATTTAGATAGTTCCATAAATCAAAAAAATAGCCCACATTTGTGGGCTTTGTTAGTATAGCTCTGGACTTCCAGTCTGAGAACTACTCGTTATTAATTAACCTTGTGTTACCTTTTCCTTAGCCAAGAATTTCTCTAGTTCAGTAAGTGCATCAGCATCAACTTTGGTTTGCATAGGACAGAACTTAGGCCCACACATAGAACAGAACTCAGCAGTTTTGTAAATATCGGCTGGTAAAGTTTCGTCGTGGTATTCCTTAGCTCTTTCTGGGTCTAGTGATAATTCAAACTGACGGTTCCAGTCGAAGTTATAACGAGCTTTAGAAAGTTCATCGTCTCTATCTCTTGCGCCTGGACGATGTCTGGCAATATCGGCTGCATGGGCTGCTATCTTATAAGCAATCAACCCATTGCGGACATCTTCAGCGTTGGGTAATCCCAAGTGTTCTTTTGGTGTGACGTAGCACAGCATAGCTGTACCGTACCAACCAGCCATTGCAGCGCCGATGGCGGAAGTGATGTGGTCATAACCAGGGGCGATGTCTGTTACCAATGGCCCCAAAACATAGAAGGGTGCTTCAGAACACTCTTCCATCTGTTTTTTGACATTGAACTCAATTTGATCCATTGGGACGTGTCCAGGGCCTTCTACCATCACCTGTACATCATGTTCCCAAGCTTTGCGGGTGAGTTGTCCGAGGGTTTTGAGTTCGGCTAACTGGGCATCATCAGAAGCATCATGAGTACAGCCAGGACGGAGGGAATCCCCTAAACTGAAAGAAACATCATATCTCTTGAAAATTTCAATGATGTCGCGGAAGTGGGTATAAAGTGGGTTTTGTTTGTGGTGATGCAGCATCCACCGCGCTAAAATACCACCACCACGGGAAACAATACCAGTGATGCGGCTTCTAACTAAAGGTAAATGTTCTATTAAAATCCCGGCGTGGATGGTTTGATAATCGACCCCTTGCTGGGCGTGTTTTTCGATGATGTGCAGAAAATCCTCTGGGGTCAGGTTTTCTATTGTGCCGTGGACGCTTTCCAAGGCTTGGTAGACTGGTACTGTACCGATGGGAACGGGAGAAGCATTGATGATGGCGGTACGAATTTCATCTAAGTTCCCGCCACCTGTGGATAAGTCCATGACAGTATCCGCACCGTACTTCACGGCCAAGTTCAGCTTATCAACTTCTTCCTGAAGATTAGAAGAGTTAGGTGAAGCACCGATATTAGCATTTACTTTACATTTAGAGGCAATGCCAATAGCCATTGGCTCTAAATTAGTGTGATTAATATTAGCTGGGATAATCATTCTTCCCCGTGCTACTTCCTCACGAATGAGGTCAGCCGGCAGATTTTCCCGTTGGGCGACATACTGCATTTCTTCGGTAATGACACCCTGACGTGCATAGTGCATTTGAGTTACATTACCTTGCCCACGTCGTTTAGCAACCCATTCTGTCCGCATATGAAATTCCCTCAATAAACAGCTTCCCTTCGCTGGTATTACCCAGTCTCAGGTGTTAAGGGTGTAATCTCAGCCTGTTAGTGCAAGCACCCCTAGCATGGATGTAGTTTACCACCTTGTTTATGTTTGAGGCAGAGGGGTTAACAATTCCTGAGAATGTGAAGTGGTTTAGGATTGGTGGGTTGCAATTTCGGCATTACACTTTGCATATAAATCTTTTTTTAGGTCACGCATACCGCAAGCGAAACTCGTAGAGTAGGCGCAGAGACGCAAAGGAGTAAGCAAAAAAATCTGAGCTTTACTAATGTGTAAGCTGAATTTGGGCAAAAGTAGATAGTTCGCAATACTTTCTGATTAAGTTTTTGGCGTTGTCGCGTTTTTCACCTGTGAATAGATTAAATACTACTTCTTCATGTGGAGAGTAAAGACTTAATAATCCAAAATCTTGAATTCGTGAGTAAAGAAATGGTACGCCCGCAAGCGATAACAAAGTTGCTTTTTTATGATCACGCTCTTTTGCGTCGGCAAAATCATGATATGAAGACTGAAATTCCACAACTAAGCAAGGTTTATAGCTATTCGTGGTGATGAGTGCATCTACGTTAGAGCTAAAGAAAAACCTTTTCAGTTCTGAATCAAGATAGCCATTCAGCTCGCAGAATTGAGATAAGCTAACTTGCGTATGAATTTTATAATTATCCTCTATGCAAGTTTGCAAAAACTCTAACATTCTTTCTTCGTAATGATTAACAAGTCTTTTAACTTTTACAGACATTACCATTGCTCCATTATTTTTTTGACAAAATAATCAAGAAACTCTTGTAGTTTTTCTATTGAATTAATACATACCTGCCATGTGTAAGGAAATAGTTTATCTTCATGAATAGCTAAATAACTACAGCTATCACCCAAATGCTCAATTTTAAATTCTTCAGGTGACATTGATACCATTTCTCTAGCTTCTTCATCCTCAGAGTCGGTATATATATAATATGAATTCAATACAAAACTGCCTCTAACTTCACCTTCTAAAACATTTGGATAAATAGATTGCATTGATTGTAAAAATAAATCTTCTTTACTTGGTAAAATCCAATATTTACCTAAAATATTTGTTATATAGTCTTCATGGTAATCATCTTCAGTATATGTCAAGCCATTTTCGGTTATACAAGTAAGCACCAAAACATCTGGCAGGAATATATTTTGAGGAAGAGAAATACATAAACCTTCCTTACGTTGGGCTAAAACAAGTTGATAGCGTTTAGTACCTATTTGAGGATTCTTAAGTTTATATCCTATATATTGAGATGTTCGATTCTCATCAAATTGGTCGTAAAAACCTAGTTTCTTAAGTGTGGTGGTTGCTAAAGACATCAAATCTTCGCCGCCTTGAATCACTTGGATATTAGTTGAGAGTAAGCGGGGAACGCCGTCTTCTACTTCAAATCTTTGGATGACATCGTATATTATTTTTGACATAGGCAAAATCCTAAAAATCTTGGCTAATATTTATGGAAATAGTGTAACTCTAATTTCCAAAATTTCCAATAGCCTTGGCTAAGATTTTTAGATTTATACTGAAACATGAAATTTCCCAATGACTTATAGCCTTGGGAAACCAAATTTATATTCATGCTGAAAGCGATCACCTTCTTTCTTTCTACAATTGATCAGGATCAATGCCTAACTGACGTAACCGTTCTGCCAAGCGATCGGCTTTTTGCTGTTCTTGTTCTAATTGTAGTGCTAGCATTTGCGATCGCTCTTCATTACTCAGTAACAGATTCCCCTGTGCATCCCACCAGCGTAACCAAGGGGCTGTCATATTATTATATTGTCCTTGCCAAATGCCTAATTCAACGCCCATCGAGGCAATATAATAATGTCTCCGTTCATTGGCTGGTAATAGTTCATAGTGACCGTCTACTAAGTGATACACTTCTAAACTGGCTTTATTTGCTTCGTAAATCCCATAAAACGGTACTCGAATCGCTTGCTCATACACCCAAAATTTACCAGTCAGAGGCGTTTTGTCTCGTTCTTCTGAGCCATCACCGGAGACAAATTCTAAAACAATTAATGGTGCAACGTACTCTTGCCATAACACATAGGAACGCCGAAATTTCCCATTTAACATTGGTGGTACGTTCGGCACATAAAACCAATCTGGTGCTTCAGCACCTTTTTCTGGGGGTTCAGTTAAACGCCAATAGATACCGCAATCTTGCCCAATGGAATATTGACCATCAGGATGTAGTTGCTGCAACACACTGGTAATGGAGTCTGTCAGAAGGATACTTTGAGGATGTTCTTGAAAATTTTTCACGAAAGTACCGTCTGACTCTGGTAACTCAGTATGGTCGGGAAGATGAGTAATGCCTAGTTCAGAGAGTTTGGCTAGGGTCATAGAACTTTGGCGCTGTTAAAGACTCAACTATATTTTAGGCTGAGAATGGGGGAGTGGGAAGATAAGGATAAGAACCAGAATCGTTAACTAATGACCAATGACTAATGACGATCGCTATATTATTTTTCATAAACCCTATGGTGTCCTGAGTCAGTTTACTCAGGAATCACCGAAGCATATAACTCTCAAAGATTATATTGATGTACCTGATGTTTATCCTGTGGGGAGGTTGGATTGGGATAGTGAAGGGTTACTTTTATTAACCAACAATGGTGGGTTGCAGCATCGGCTTTCTGATCCGCGTTTTGGTCATGAGCGGACTTACTGGGTACAGGTAGAACGCATACCCGATCAAGAGGCTATCAACAAGCTACAAACGGGGGTGGAGATTCAAGATTATCGCACGCGACCAGCAAAGGTCAGCTTATTACCAGAATATCCGCCTGTGAGCGATCGCCATCCGCCTATCAGATTTCGCAAAAATGTTCCCACTGCTTGGTTAGAAATGACTTTGACTGAGGGGAAAAATCGTCAAGTCCGCCGGATGACTGCGGCTGTGGGGTTTCCGACTTTGCGGTTGGTTAGGGTGAGTATAGGTCTTTTACGGTTGGATGGTTTGTCTTTAGGTGAGTGGCGTGACCTAACTTCCTCGGAACTTATATTGTTGCTTGATTCGTCTCGGCGTCGGGGAATACGCAAATTCTCTCATTAAACTTTGTAAACAGTTACGGGAATGAGCTACAAATAATCTGAAGTTGAACAAAAAGAACAACACTTTTTATTGGCCTGTATTTGACAAAAAAATAATTGAAAAGCAGTATAGTACTGTTTTTTGTTGTTCCCTTTTAACTTCAGCCCTTGAGCGTAAGTTTAAGTCTTATGAGCCTGAATCAGCGATCATCTACGATGGGCGGAACGCCATCGCTCTGGCATCAAACTCACACACCACAAAATATTGTACTCAAAACCCCTGTGTACTTAGAACTTACGCCCGAATCAACCCCTCACCTAGAACTTAGTACAGCAGAAACTCTCCATCGTGCTGAAGAAGAACTGCGGTGGTATCGAATGTTGTACGAAAATACACCAAGTATATATTTTAGTTTGGATACCACGGGGTTAATTTTATCTGTCAATCGGTTCGGAGCCGCATTTCTTGGGTACACGCCAGAACAATTGCGACAACAACCCATTTCGCAATTATTTGCTCAATCAGACCAAGAAAGGCTGTCTGATACTTTGAGGAGTTTGTTAAAAACTACATCGCCAAATGCTGTTAACTATGGCCATTTTCAGTTAAATTATCCGGCAAATGGGATGAAATCGGTCAAAGTTATACTGCGACTAATACCTGATGGGGAACAGTATCCTGTCAAAAAACCGATGATTATTATGATGTGTGAGGGAATAACTGCATTAGACCAAGTTGAAAAAAGCGAGGAAGATTTTCATCACCTAGTCAATAACCTAGCAGACTTAGAAGTCAGCGAGGAAGCAGCAAAAACCCAGCTAGCAGAACGAGAAAGCCTCAGTCACTTAAAAGACGAATTTCTTAGCACGGTTTCCCACGAACTGCGAACACCGCTAACTAATATGAAAATGGCAATTCAGATGTTGGGAATTGCTTTGCATCGGGAGCAGAACTTGCTCTGGGAAACAACACAGCCAATAGCCGAACCTTCAAAAGTAGCTTGCTATTTTAATATTTTAGAAAATGAGTGCGATCGCGAAATAAATCTTATTAATAACTTTCTAGAATTACAGCGCCTCAATACCAATGCTAAACCTTGGGTGTTAGAAACAATTCAATTACCGTCATGGTTGTGGCGTGTAGTAGAGCAATTTAAAAGCCGCAATTTCTATATCTGTAAGCAAAAATTACACATCAGCGTCACTCCTTCTCTTCCACCATTAGTGTGCAATCCCAGCAGCTTAGAACGTATTTTAATAGAACTGCTAACTAACGCTTGTAAATTTAGCCCTCCAGATGGAGAAATTACCATTGCAGCCCAACTAGAATCTCAAAAGATTGTATTCCAAGTGATTAATTCTGGTGTAGAAATCCCTAAATCTGAATTACCGCGTATTTTTGATAAATTTTATCGCATTCCCAGCAATGATCCTTGGAAACAAGGCGGTACAGGTTTAGGATTGGCACTGGTACAAAAACTAATCCAACAATTAGGAGGAACAATAAAAGTAGAAAGCGGGTCAAATCGTACCTGTTTTAGTATCCAACTAGTACTTCACCAACCCAAAATAATTGGGTGAAGGTGGGAGTGAGGAGTAGGGAATTTTGGATTTTAGATTTTAGATTTTGAATTGAACACTAAGCCTCCCGTGAAGGATACAGGAATCAAGTTTGATTAATATATATATTCCCAAAACTACCTTGCCGATATCTGCAATCTTTAGCTAATATGCGTCACAATTAATACTGCCACGAAAATTCACTGATGAAACCACAATTTTTTGTATGTCTACTGTAGGCATGGGCGGCCAATTGTGGCACTTTGGATATTAGTGGCTAGAAGCACCTCAGAACGGGAATTAAGGAACTTCCACTATGCTGATTTGCCCTCAGTGTGAATTTGAAAACCCTCATGCTAACAAGTTTTGTCAAAAATGTGGTGCTTCTTTGTCCCACAAGTTTTGTCCTCAATGCAGTACTGAAGTACCTGTAAATGCTCAACATTGTCATAACTGTGGTGCGGAAATCGGCACAGTGTGGCTAGCAATTATAGGAATTGGTGAGGATGGAGAGGAGAAGAAGGAGCTATCTACATCATTTGTCTTGATTGGTTCTTATGTAGACAAGGAACAGCGCTATCAGGTATTGGAAGTGCTATCAACCGGAAATGATCAAGTTATAGTCAGGGTTTTGGACTGTCAACCATATCAAGTATCACCAATTGAAGCGATATTAGCTAATCAGCAACAAGGGCTGGCGACTCCCTCCGTGGAAGCCAAAGGTATTCCCAGTTTAGCTAAGGCTTACATGGTCTTACAATCCCAAAATCACCCAGAAATTCCCCAGATTCATGATGCTTGGCAGGACGGTGATATTCAGGTATTACTTATTGAAGACCGTTCTCATTGGCAGTCTTTACTTAATTTGTGGCAAAAGGAAACTACTGATTCCTTACAAATTTTACATTGGTTTTATCAAATGACCCAACTGTGGGTATTGCTAGAACCATTGAAATGTCACTATAGTTTGTGGGATTTGGGGAATTTATGCTTAGACGAAGACCAGACAATTAGCTTACAAAGGTTGTATGTAATACCACCCAAAAGTGAATTGGCGATTGACTACTCACCATTAGAGGTTAATGCTACAACAGCACAGGAAGACGATGTAACATTACCTCTCTTAGTCCAACCTTCAGATGTTCGAGCTTTGGGAGAAGTTTGGCAAGCGCTATTTAGAGAATCTCAACGGACTCAATTTGGTTCAGTCATCCAAATTTTAGGAGATTTGGAGCAAGGTAAGATTCAAACGATCGCTCAGTTGCGATCGTGTTTACAAGAAGTCGCCACGGAACTAGAAGCAACTACAACCCCAATTATTGAGCCAATGGAAAAAGAACAAACGAATACACCAACAGTCTTACAAGTAGATGAGTTAGAAGATACCTCTGGCAAGGGTGATGATATGCCAACGGTGGTGTTGTCAGTGCAGTTAAGCAGTTTAGAAGATGCTGGTCGCACTGATGTTGGTCGTCAACGCCATCACAATGAGGACTACTTTGGGATTGAAACTAAAACTGAAAAAGTAGAATTTCCGAGAAACCGCACTCTACAAGCTCGTGGATTGTATATTCTTTGTGATGGTATGGGCGGACACGCCGGCGGTGAGGTGGCTAGTGAGTTAGCAGTTGTTACTTTGCGCCAATACTTTCAGCAATACTGGACTAATAATCAATTGCCAACGGAAGATAGTATTCGTGAAGCCGTGTATCTCGCTAATCAGGCGATTTACGAGAAAAATCAACAAGATGCCCGTTCTGGAGTAGGACGCATGGGTACTACCTTGGTCATGTTATTGATTCAAGGTAATGAAGCAGCCGTCGCCCATGTGGGTGATAGCCGCCTCTACCGTGTGACTCGCAAGCGGGGACTGGAACAAGTGACAATAGATCATGAAGTTGGTCAACGAGAAATAGATAGAGGTGTGGAAGCAAGTATCGCTTATGCCCGTCCAGATGCTTATCAATTAACCCAAGCTTTGGGCCCTCGTGATGAAACAGCAATTAATCCCGATGTGGAGTTTTTTGATATCAACGAAGATAGCCTGCTGGTTCTCGTTTCCGATGGGCTATCAGATAACGATTTACTAGAAACTAATTGGCAAACTCACCTACTGCCTTTATTGAGTTCTGGCGTTAATTTAGAACAGGGAGTAACAGAATTAATTGATTTGGGCAACCAACACAATGGTCATGACAACATTACTGCTATACTTGTGCGGGCAAAAGTGCGCCCGAATATGGGGGATAGTAATTCTTAATTAAAACTGAGGATGAAGAGGATGGACAAAATAGATGTCCTTTTTATCTCCCCTACCTACTCCCCTTGAATTTTGGATTTGCGTTAGCGTAGCAGACGCAGCGCAGCAAGTATTTTAAATTTTAGATTGTTCTATTCAGAATCTAAAATCTAAAATCTAAAATCTAAAATTTTCCAGTCCCTAACTCTTACACAGGTTGTATTGTGGTTACTCTGACGCTGCTAGAACCGCAACAAAAAACACCACTGAAGCAGTGGTGCTTTGAAAATTCCTCCGTGATTCGGATTGGTCGCGCGGCGGATAATCATGTTGTTTTGACTGATAGTTTGGTTTCCCGTCATCATCTGGAAATTCGACAGGTCAGTTCGGCTGGAAATGGTTCTTGGCAGGTGATTAGTAAGGGGACAAATGGGACTTTTCTGAATGGGGTTTTGGTGATTCAGGATTCGCTGCCAAATAATGCCCTCCTACAACTGGCACAGGGGGGGCCAATTTTGCAATTCCAAGTTCAGGATGTTATACCACCGGAATGGCAGTCAGTTTCGGGGGGAGATAGTCTATTGCCTGGGGTTGGCAGTTTGGCAGAAAACAATAATCCAGAATTTTCTCACAATTCTAGTAGTTTGACTTTCACTTGCACCCATGAAGGTAATTCTCCCCAGAATCTATTTTGCATCCATTGCGGGCAACCGCTTTCGGTGATTCAAACAATTCGCTATTACCAAGTGTTGCGGACTTTGGGACAGGGGGGAATGGGGACTACCTATCTGGCTTGGGATGCGAGTGGGGTGATTGCTGGGCATCCAAAGTTGTTGGTGTTGAAGCAAATGAATGCTGATATGGCGAGAATTGCTAAGGCCCAAGAATTATTTGAACGGGAAGCCTATACTCTCAAAGGCCTTGACCATCCAGGTATTCCTAAGTATTACGATTTTTTTGTAGAAGGTGGGAAAAAATATTTGGCGATGGAATTAGTGCATGGGCAAGATTTGGAGAAACGTATCTATGCCACAGGCCCAGTTATACCCAGCCAAGCGATCGCCTGGATGATTCAAACTTGCGATATTCTAGATTATCTCCACAATCAAGAACCGCCACTCATTCACCGTGATATTAAACCGGCTAATTTGATGGTGCGGACGGCGAATAATCAAGTAGCGGTGCTAGATTTTGGCGCGGTTAAGGAAATTGGTACTACACCAGGGACACGCATTGGTGCAGAGGGTTATTGCGCTCCAGAACAAGAACGGGGACAGCCTTTAACCCAATCTGATTTATATGCAATCGGCCCCACGCTAATTTTTCTCCTCACCGGTGAAAATCCTTTCAAGTTTTACCGCCAAAAAGGGCGTGCTTTCCGCTTTGATGTGAGTAAAATCCCGACTGTTACCCCTAAATTAAGAGATGTCATTGAGCGTACTACCGAACCTTTGCCACGCGATCGCTTCCAGTCTGCTCAGGAATTAGCTATGGCATTGGCTGCTTGTTGCTAAAATCACTAAACTCCCAAACCCCCGGTTTCTTGAGGAAATCGGGGTTCTTCACTGTTCTCTATGCTTACGCTACTAAGCCAGAACGCAAAGCCCTAACAGCCGCTTGGGTACGGTCATCGGCACAGAGTTTATTCAGGATGTTACGAACGTGGGTTTTGACTGTACCAACAGTAATATAGAGTTTTTCGGCAATTTGCCCGTTACTACAACCAGCCACAATCAACTCTAAAATTTCTAATTCCCGTTGTGTGAGTGGGTAGGTTTCTAAAACTTGTTCGTATTCTGAAGGTAGAGCCTCAATTTTGACAGTTTTTGGCTTATCTGATGTTTGATTCTCTCCGGGGATGCCTTGGCGCATCTTCTGTAATACTACGTTGGCGATCGCTGGATCAATCCATGAGTTACCACCGAAAGTTGCTTGAATTGCTTCTGTGAGCCTACTAATACTGGTTTCTTTCATGTAGTAAGAGTCTGCTCCGGCGGCAAAGGCAGCCAGTACGGCATCTTCGGTATGATCCATTGTCAGAATGAGAATCTTGGTGTGGGTTTGCCCACTCTCTGTTTGATAACGTCTAAACTTGCGAGTGAGTTCAATTCCATCCATATCAGGCAAGCCAATATCTACCACCGCTACATCAGGCTTTGCCGTTTCTAAGAGTTTGAGTCCTTGAGTGGCATTAGCAGCTTCACCAATTACTTTTAATCCAGTGTTGGCCTGCAAAGCCGCTCTTAGAGGTGATTCGTAAAGAAAATCTAAAGAGCTTTTGAGTAATCTGGACTAGATTTTAATCTAGATCAGGTTGAGTAGTTGTAGAAAATATGAGTAGTCTACCTAAGA